>CASFSL010000010.1 GCA_949297365.1 uncultured Bacteroidales bacterium
AGGGAGTCCAGCAGGGCGTGGAACTGAGGGCCGTGGTTCTGGTGGCGGAGGTGGCAGAGTTCGTGGAGGATGACGTAGTCCTGCAGGTGTCCGGGCAGGAGGATCAGGCGCATGTTGAGGTTGATGTTGCCTTTGGAAGAGCAGGAGCCCCAGTTGGTGACGTTGTTCTTGATAGCCACCCGGCCTTTGAAACCGAAGCCGTGACGTGCGGCTGCCTCTCTGAGTTTCGGCTCGAGCAGAGCCCGTGCCTTCTCCCTCATTCTTTCGAGTTCTGCGGGATCACCCGGTACAGCGGCTGTCTTTCCGGTCTGTACTGCTTCCTGCTGCCTTAGCGCCTGTCTTTTCATGGTGTCAGTGACCCATTGCCGCTTGGACATCAGGAATCTCTCTGCGACAGCATAAGGCATCAGCCACGGCACCGAGACCACGACTCCCCGTCGCGGCGACACGCTTATCCGCAGCCGTGCCGTGCCTTTGCGCCTGATCATGATGACTTCCCCTATTTCAGGAATCCTTACTGTTTTCCCCGTATGCATGTCGGACATATTTGATAAGATATTGGAAGAAAATTGTCTGCAAAAGTAGCGGAATTTGATTTTAATTGCATATCTTTGCAACCCCGATTTTGGGAAAGAATTATAAGTTTAACTGATTTTTTAATTTAAAGGTTTATGGCAGAGTATCTTGCAGCAGACAAGAAGCAGGAGATTTTCGCTAAATACGGGAAGTCTAATACGGACACCGGCTCGGCAGAGAGTCAGATTGCTCTATTTTCCTACCGTATCGCTCACCTGACAGAACACCTTCGCAACAACAAGAAGGACTTCGGCACCCAGCGCGCCCTGCTCCGTCTTGTAGGTAAGAGGCGCCGCCTCCTGGATTACCTGAAGGAAAAGGATATTGAGAGATACAGGGAGATTGTCAAAGCTCTCAACTTGCGTAAGTAAGTTTTGGCGTTCGGAAGAAACGGGGTTGTCTTTTAAGATACGGCAGCCCCTTTTTTCTTAGATGCAGACAGCTCTCATAACGGCAGACATCATTTAGAAGGAATTATGAATATAGTTAAGAAGACCATCACAATGGGTGATGGAACGATCGTTGAGATCGAGACCGGTAAGTTGGCCAAGCAGGCCGCCGGTTCTGTAGTCGTTAAGGTCGGCGGCATGATGCTGCTGGCCACAGTCACATGTGCCAAGGACGCGAAGGAGGATGTGGATTTCATGCCTCTGTCAGTGGAGTATAAGGAAAAATACGCCGCCGCAGGCCGTTATCCTGGCGGATTCCTCAAGAGAGAGGGCCGTGCCTCGGATTCGGAGATTCTGGTGGCCCGTCTGGTGGACAGGGCGCTGCGTCCGTTGTTTCCCGATGATTTTCACGCTGAGGTATTCGTCAATGTGATTATGATATCGGCAGATAAGGTCAATATGCCTGACAGCTATGCGGGTCTTGCTGCCTCTGCGGCTCTGGCCGTAAGCGATATTCCCTGGCACGGGCCTATCTCCGAGGTGAGGGTTGCCCGTATCGACGGACAGTTCGTGATAAACCCTACGTTTGACGTGGTGGACAAGGCCGACATGGAGCTTATAGTCGCAGCTACAGAGGAAAATATAATGATGGTCGAGGGAGAGATGAAGGAGGTGAGCGAGAAGGAGATGCTCGACGCTATCAAGTTTGCCCACGAGGCTATCAAGGAGCAGTGCCGTGTGCAGAAGGAGATGATGGTGGAGACCGGAAAGGTGGAGAAGAAGGCTTACTGCCACGAGGAGAACGACGAGGATCTCCGCAAGGCGGTTCACGACTACTGCTACGACAAATGCTACGCCATCGCCAAGAGCGGTCTGGCAAAGCACGAGCGTGAGGATGCTTTCGATGCTCTGAAAGAGGAGTTCATGGAGACCATTCCCGAGGAGGAGAGGGAGGACAAGACCATGATGGTCAACAGATATTACGGTGCGGTGGAGAAAGAGGCCATGCGTCGCATGATTATCGATGAGGGTGTTCGTCTGGACGGCCGCAGCACTACTCAGATCCGCCCGATATGGTGCGAGGTGGGCTATCTGCCCGGAGCGCACGGCTCGGCCATTTTCACCCGAGGCGAGACTCAGTCCCTGTCGACTGTCACCCTCGGAACCAAAATGGACATGAAAGAACTGGACGAGGTACTGGTACAGGGTACGCAGCAGTTTGTCCTTCACTATAACTTCCCTCCTTTCGCAACGGGAGAGGCCAAGCCTCAGAGAGGTGTGGGCCGCCGCGAGATTGGTCACGGCAACCTGGCCTGGAGGGCTTTGAAGCCTGTAGTGCCTGTAGGAGACGAGAATCCCTACGCTGTCCGCGTGGTGTCCGATATCCTCGAGTCCAACGGTTCGTCATCCATGGCTACAGTCTGCGCGGGTACCCTCGCCCTTATGGACTGCGGTGTCAAGATTAAGAAGCCGGTGTCCGGTATTGCAATGGGTCTTATCTCCGACGAGAAGACCGGCAAGTTCGTGGTGCTCTCCGATATCCTCGGAGATGAGGACCACCTCGGCGACATGGACTTCAAGGTGACGGGAACCAAGGACGGCATTACTGCTACCCAGATGGATATCAAGGTGGACGGACTTCCCTACGAGGTGCTGGAGCAGGCTCTGGCCCAGGCTAAGGAGGGACGCGCGCATATCATGGGTGAGATGATGAAGACCATCTCCGAGCCCCGTGCCGAGTATCGCCCCAATGTACCCCGTATCGTTCAGATTATCATCCCCGGAGAGTTTATCGGAGCTGTTATCGGTACTGGTGGAAAGGTTATTCAGGATATTCAGAAGACAACCGGCACCACTATTACTATCACTGAGGAGGGAGACAAGGGTATCGTGGACATCTTCGGCGAAAACAAGGATGCCATGGACGCCGCACTGGCCCGCATCAAAGCCATCACAACCGTTCCCGAGGTAGGTGAGGTTTACCACGGTAAGGTGGTGTCTATCCTGGAATTCGGTGCATTTGTGGAGATATTGCCCGGCAAGGAGGGTCTGCTGCACATTTCCGAGTTGGATTACAAGAAGGTGGACAAGGTGGAGGATGTGCTTCATGTCGGAGACGAGGTGGATGTCAAGCTCCTTGAGATAGACGAGAAGACCGGCAAGATGCGTCTTTCCCGCAGGGCCTTGCTGCCCGCTCCGGAGGGATGGGTAGAGCATGAGCGTAAACCCCGTCTCAATGGCGGCAATGGCGGCAATGGCGGCGGCCGCGGAGGCCGTGACCGCGACCGAGGAGATCGCGGAAGAGGTCCCCGCCGCGACGGAGACAAGGGCCCCCGCCGCTAATCCGGACATGATTTGGCACCGTAGCAGTTTTTACTGTTGACACAATAATCAGCGTGTGTTTCCCCTTTTGGAGACACACGCTTTTTTGATTCCATGCTTCCGGACAGTCCCCCTCCATCCTTATCTCGTGTCAGTAGATTTTCAGTGAGGTATGCATACTGTTACTGTAAAATTACGGACCAATAGGGAAAAGCCTGTTGATTTCAAGCGAGCCAGACTTTATGCGTGATGTGTACCTCACGTCCAACAAAGTGGGCTTGCAGAAATACCTGATAATCAGATACTATTAAAAAAGGCATCTGCTGGACTTGTGAAGATATGGGGCTGGAAGGCCGTTTGGTGGCGAAATATGCCGGGTCCAGCAAGTTGCCAAAACGTATGTCCTTGATAATAAGTGAGATGAATTTTGGTGATATGCTGGACATTGCAAAATGGCTGCGCATGAGACGCAAGTGCCCGGGACGCGATCTCCTCCTCACGGTCCGTCTGCCGCACCGGCACTGAATCGCGGGAAATGCTGCCGTTGCGGTGGTGGCCGGATGGTGGTGTGGGGCCGGATGAAGAATCTGCCACGGAGCAGCCTGTCGAGGGGAAGTGATGGAATACTGGCTCTGATAGTCTGGCATTTTCATGTCGCGGGGCTTTATACGCCGATATATGACGCTTACTGTAAGTCAGTTAGAATACGTATGCGTGTTCCATGAGTGATGTCCCGGTTTCAGAAGCTGCAATCGGGCATCCGGATATGTGTTCAGCTTGCAGCCGTTTGTAGGGAGGCTCCTTGTTTTTCAGGTCAGAAAGAGCACCGTTCCAAATTTCTGCGGTAAGATTCGGCTCATGACCGATGACCGTAAGATTTTGGTCTCGGTTCTCCTAAAACGTTCTTGTGGACCTTTGGGAACGTGAACCACAAGGCAGGGCGTGTGCTTCGTGATTGGCGCAAAATGGGTGCGTGACGGAAAAGTGCTCTGGGTTTGTAGGAAACCGGGTCACTTTTCCGGAGTGGCTGGAGAGGATGGGCGGTAGAGGCGGCCTTGGAAGGTGTCGCGCTCTTCGAGGTGTTGCTCCAGCAGGCGGATAAGCTCGGTGTTGCGGAGCAGGCCCCAGGGAGTGGAATTGACGAAGCGTGGCGGGACCTCGCCGGCAAATCGCTCGATGTACAGGTCCGGGCGCAGACGTTCCAGCAGGTCGGTCATGAAGTCCAGGTACCCGTCTAGGGTGAATGTGACGAAGTCCGACGGGCACGAGGCGAACTCACGCTCCATGGCCGTGCCGCGTACTATCTGGAGCTGGTGGAACTTGACCGAGTGCAGCGGCAGCTTATTAATAATAGGTGCGTAGGCCAGCATGTCCTCTATGGATTCTCCGGGCAGGCCGAAGATGAAGTGCGCACCCTGAGTCAGTCCGCGTGCAGCGGTCATCTCAACGGCCCGGACCGCGTCAGCGAAGGTGTGGCCTCGGTTGATACGCCGTAGAGTCTGGTCATAGCACGATTCGATGCCGTATTCGATTATGACGATATGTCCCCTGCCGGCCAGTGAGGCGAGGTAGTCCAGTTTCTCAGCATCCACGCAGTCCGGCCGCGTGCCGATGACGATACCTGCCACCTGGGGATGGGACAGGGCCTCCTCGTAGACGGAGCGCAGTCTGTCCAACGGGGCATAGGTGTTGGAGTAGGGCTGGAAGTAAGCGAGGAACTTCTCCGCTTTCCGGTAGCGGACCCGGTGGAACTTTATACCCTCGTCTATCTGCTCGTGGATAGGGATGCCGGCAGTGCTGTAGCCGGGATGGAAGGCGGCATTGTCGCAGTAGGTGCAACCGCCCGTACCGGCCCTACCGTCGCGGTTGGGGCAGGTGAAGCCGGCGTCCACCACGACTTTCTGCAGCCGCTCACCGTAAGTCTTCTTGAAATATCCTATGTACGAGTTGTATCTGCCCACGGCTCTCCCTTACAGACGGACTTTGAAGACAGCCTTACGTACAGTACCGGTGCCCATGAGCGGTGCATGGCAGTCTTGGGGGAAGCAGATGACTAAGTTGTCGTCTGAATAGCTGATGAAGGCTTCGGGACTCTCTTTCATGATGGCGGTGTCGGTGGCTTCGTCATAGTTGACTCCGACGCCGAGACATTTTGCCCTGTCCCGGAAACCCATGATCTCGGTTCCATCAAGGATGACATGGATGTCAATGAACGAGTCGTGCGCTTCCAGCGGAGCCTCTTCCCGTGCTTCCGACATCGAGACGGAGCACCATATGTTGTCATCTTCTATAATGTGTCTGCCTTCCTCCAGAGTATGCAGGTCATGGCTCTTTATGAATTCGTATACCTTGCCGAATCTCTCGTGCAGGGTGATGTATCTTTCAAAGCTCTTAAGCGAATCGAGTATCATATATCGTGAGTTTCAATATTTTCTATAGATGGATCTGCGGCTGAACGCGATAAGCGCGAGCAGCAGGATGATGACGGCCACTGCCGGGTGGAATGTCTGGGGGATAATCCAGGAGAATACCAGACCGAGGACAGCTATTGCTGTGAGCAGGTCCACGCTCAGATTCTTGGTGACTCCGTCAGGCAGTACTGCAGGAATGAGGAAAAGCGGATTCATCCAGATGAGATTCCAGTTGTTTGCTGTCCATATGTGATTTGTAGCCAGCCACATGAGGGTAAGGATGACTCCACCTGCGCCAAGTATTGCGTACAGTGTGTTCGAGAAGATATTTATAAATTTCCATTTATGTGAGGTCTTGAGGAAAAATATCAGGTAGAACAGAAACAACAGTGTGAATACTGTGAACGGGCTGGTGGCTTTGGATAGTATCGTCATGAACTTACCCGGACCAGGCGCCGGTTCCACAATGGAGAGGCACTCTGTCATTAGCGGTATGTCTTCCAGTGACTTGTTGGCGTAGAGTGCCAGGTTTTCGGAAAGCCGGTCAGGCAGGAACTCTGCTTCTCTGGCGGTGATTTCCCGGTCCACTCTGGCTCCGAGCAGCAGGTCTATGCCGAACATCATCCAGCGTTTGTCCCCGACCATTCGGGTCAGCTCGTCCCGGTAGGTCTCTCCGGTCAGGGTGTCACGGAAAGAAAATTCCCCTTTTTCAAATATATCCCGGATACGGGTGGCGCAATTGTCCTGCAGGAAGTCGTAGCGGTAGTAACGGTTCTCCTCCCGGGCATTGTCCATCAGAAATATCCACAATCGGTTTTTTTGTTCCTGAGTGAGATTCATCGGCTGCTCGATGATGCCTCGGCCGGCTTTCTCGTAGGATTGTTGGAAGTTCTGGAAATAGTTGATTGATAGACAGTAGTTGAGGTCTCCGCGGAGAAATTTCAGGAGAAAATGCGGTTCCTCGAAACTGTAGGTTCCGTAGTTGAATACCAGGTCACGTCCGGATGAGTGATCCTTGATGCGGATGGCGGAATGTCCGAATGCGGAGGCGGGGTCATTGCCCGGAGAGCAGGTCAGCAACGAGACTGAAAGGGAGTCCCGTGCCTGCATGCAGGCAGTCATCATGACTGTCAGAATCGTCAGTATAAGCTGTTTCATCATAATTAATTTCAAAAATATAAAAATCTCGTTTATATTTGCAGGAATGAATAAACTTTTGTTCACAATCATGCTTCTGGTCCTGTGCGCCGTGTCCTGCGTTGCGTCGGAGAAGAGCATGGCCCTGATCTCCGTATCTGTGACGGACATGAAATCGGCCCCTGATTATCAGTCAGAGACGATTTCACAGGCCCTTATGGGGACTCCTGTCGAGGTGACTGGAAAAGAAGGCTACTGGTATTCGATAGTCACGCCAGAAGGCTACAGGGGCTGGACGACCGAGCTCAATCTGGCTCTTGTGTCAGAGGAACGTTTTAATCAATGGAAATCGACGGTCAGATTCATCGTTACGGATTATTTCGCGGTGGTCAGGGAAGTCCCGCATGACTCAGCCCAGGTTATTTCGGACTGTGTGATGGGCAACATCGTGGAACTCGGTGAGCACGGCTCGGATGAGGGCACGTATGTGCCGGTAAGGCTGCCGGACGGCAGGACCGGTTATATTCATAAGGACAGTCTGGAGATGCTGGAACTGTGGCTGAAGTCGGTGGAGCACTCTTCCGGTGAGGATATCGTCCGGACAGCCAGGATGTTCACAGGTTTCCCGTATCTCTGGGGCGGTCTGTCTCCCAAAGGGCTGGACTGTAGCGGACTCGTAAAACTGAGTTACTTCATGAACGGCCTGATACTGCTCAGGGACGCTCGTCAGCAGATAGATACGGGGGTTGCGCTGGACTGCAATGACATAAAAGGCAATCTCAAGGCCGGGGATCTGGTATTTTTCGGAAGACCGGCCGACGGACAGAGGCCCCGCAGTGTAACCCATGTCGGTATTTATATGGGAGACGGCATGATGATACACTCGTCCTTGCGTGTGAGGACCAACAGCCTGTTGCCGGGCCGGTCTGACTCCTATACGAGCAAGCGGATTGTAGGGGCAGTGAGGATTCTTGGCTGTAAGGACACAGAGCCAGGGATAGTCACGCTTATCCGGCATCCATGGTATTTCAATCAGAATCAACAACAAATAAAATAATAGTGCTATGAATTTAAGAGTTATTAAGAAGGATGTCAATTATCTGATAGATGAATTTCTTTCAGACGCATTTATCAGCATGAGCTTTACAGATGACAAGGAAAAGTCAGGGAAAATAGTGGGTCTTGCCAATGACGCCCTGGATCTCCGCGATGAGACTCTTACAAAGATAAGCCATCCCGAGGGGGACAAGAAAACATATTACCGCAATCTTATGGACGGTCTTCTGAGTTCTCTGGATGTCATGTACGACAAGTTGAGCGAGGCTGTCTCCAAGAAGTCAGACAAATAAGGAGACAGGGATATGCAGATTTATACCAATTCGCCGATCATCGAGGGACTGACGTTCGATGACGTGCTTCTTATACCCGCACACTCCGATGTCCTTCCGCGTGAAGTGGATGTTACCACTAAACTGACCAGGGAGATAACCCTGCACACGCCTATCGTGTCCGCCGCCATGGATACGGTGACTGAGGCCGACCTGGCCATAGCCATTGCCCGTGAGGGCGGTATCGGAGTAATACACAAAAATATGCCCATCAATGTGCAGATGGAGCAGGTGCGCAAGGTCAAGAGGGCCGAGAACGGCATGATCTACGATCCCGTGACCATCCGCGACAACGCCACCGTGGGAGACGCTCTTAAGATAATGAGCGAGAACCATATCGGCGGCATACCGGTAGTGGATGCCCAGGGAATGCTCTGCGGTATCGTCACCAACAGGGATCTCCGTTTCCAGGACAATCCCAAGACCCCCATCAGTGAAGTGATGACCAAGGAGAACCTGATCACCACTACTGACGGCAGCAATCTTAAGGAGGCCACCGACCTTTTGAGAAGATACAAGATCGAGAAGCTGCTTGTGGTGGACAAGAACGGCAAGCTGGCCGGCCTGATCACCTACAAGGACATCATGAAGATCAAGGACAATCCTATCGCCAGCAAGGACTCCAAGGGCCGTCTGCTCGTGGCGGCAGCCGTAGGCATCAACTCGGAGACGATAGACAAGGTGGAGATGCTGATGAGCGTGGAGCCGGACGCACTGGTGTTCGATACGGCTCACGGTCATTCGGAGGGTGTGCTGAGGGTGCTGAGGACTGTCCGTCAGAAATTCCCCGACCTGCAGATTATAGCCGGAAATATCGCTACCGGCGAGGCTGCCGCAGCGTTGAAAGAGTGCGGAGTGGATGCCGTCAAGGTAGGTATCGGCCCGGGCTCCATCTGTACGACCCGCATCATCGCCGGAGTGGGTGTGCCCCAGCTTTCGGCTGTCATGATGGCCGCCGAGGCCCTCAAGGGTTCAGGCATTCCGATTATCGCCGACGGAGGTATCCGCTATTCGGGTGATATCGTCAAGGCTCTGGCCGCCGGCGCGGACACCATCATGGCCGGCTCGCTTTTCGCCGGAGTCGAGGAGTCGCCCGGAGAGACCATCATCCTCAACGGCCGTAAGTTCAAGTCCTACCGCGGTATGGGTTCTCTTGAAGCCATGCAGCTCGGTTCCAAGGACCGTTATTTCCAGGATATGGAAGAGGACATCAAGAAACTCGTACCGGAGGGTATCGTGGCCCAGGTTCCTTACAAGGGTACTCTGTCCGAGGTGGTGTACCAGCTCATAGGCGGTCTCCGCGCAGGTATGGGTTACTGCGGAGCGCACAATCTTGCGGAGCTCAAGAAAGCCCGCTTCGTGCGCATCACGGCGGCAGGTATGGCCGAGAGCCATCCTCACGACGTTACCATCACACGCGAGGCTCCCAACTACAGCAGATAAGGATTACTGGAAACGATGAGAAAGGCTCTCCTGATCATAACGTTTCTTGCGGCAATATCGTCCTGCCGGCTCTATGACAGACTATTCAAAGGGGATGTCGTTGCGAGGGCCGGCAGGGACGTTTTGTATGAGAGCGATGTGGAGGCCTTGAACATCACCGGCTTCTCTGCTGAGGACAGTGCCCGGATAGTGGAGCGTTACATCATGTCCTGGGCCAAGAACAGGCTGTTGCTGGACATGGCCGAGAGCCAGCTTTCGAAAGCCGACAGGGATGTGGAGGCGCAGCTGGAGGAATACCGTCAGCAGCTTCTGGTTTACAGGTATGAGCAGAAATATGTGGAACAGCGTCTGGATACGGTGGTCTCCGAGCAGGAGTATCTGGATTTCTATGAGGCCAATCCGGCCAGTTTCACGACTCATGTCCCGCTTATGAAGGGCCGGTACATCAAGATGAGCGACAATTCCCCCAATCTCAATCCGGTCAAGTCTCTTTACCGTTCCAGGATTGAGGAAGACATGGACAGACTGGAGCAATTGTGCTATACATCAGCGGAGAAATATTATTTTTTCGAAGACTGGGTGGGGCTTGACGCAGTCGTGGAAGGAACGGGCCTGGATGTGCAGGAACTGGCCAGAGTGTTGGAAAACAGATCTTACCTGGAGAAGGATTTTCTTGGCTATACTTACCTGATATTAGTGGATGACTATGTCCCTGCGGGGAGTCTGGCCCCATATGAATACTGCAGGGAGAGGATAAGAAACCACATTCTCAACAGAAGAAAGCAGGCACTCGTGACCAGTTTGGAACGAAATCTGCTTAATGACGCTATAGTTTCCGAAAAGTTTGTTATTTATACCAGATAGTATATGAAGATAAAGGAGATATTGACAGCGGCCCTGTTGTCGGCGGCAGTCCTGATGATGTCGGGAAAGGCAGTGTCTGCCCAGAAATACGAGGGTGGACTTATTGACAAGACCGTCGCTTTGGTCGGCAACAGTGTGATCCTGCTTTCTCAGGTTGAGTCGGAGGCCATATATATGCAGACCATGGGCTATGTCACTGACCGGAACCTGCGGTGCGAGGTGCTGGAGAACATCATGGTGACCAAACTGTTCTATACGCAGGCGGTGCTGGACAGTCTGGCGGTCAATCCTGATATGGTGGACGCCATGCTCAACCAGAGGGTGGATGAGGTTCTTACAAAACTGGGCGGAGAAAAGGCGGCCGAGGAATATTTCAAAAAACCTCTTCATGTGCTGCGGGAAGAGTGGAGAGAACAGATACTGGAACAGAATCTTGCAAGCGAGATGAGGAGGACTATTGCCGGCAAGGTCGGTGATGTGACACCGAAGGAAGTGGAGCGTTTTTACAAGCGTACATCCAAGGACAGTCTGCCTGTCATTCCTACCCAGTATAAGATCAGTGAGATTACGTTGTATCCCAATGTGGAACGGGCTGAGCTGGCGGCGCGGGAGAGATTGCTGGAGTTCCGCCAGAGAGTTATGGACGGGGAGAAATTCTCCCTGCTGGCTACGCTTTATTCCGAGGATCCCGGAAGTGCCATGCGCGGCGGAGAGCTGGGCATGTCATCCAAGTCCTTATTCTGGCCCGAATTCAGTGATGCGGCTATGTCCTTGAAGCCGGGGCAGGTCTCTTCAATAGTCAAGACCCCTAACGGCTACCACCTCATCCAGCTGATAGCCAGGGATGGAGATATGTTCAACGCAAGACATATCCTTCTGAAACCGAGATATACGGCGGAGGACAGGGATTCGGCATTTATCCGTCTGGATTCCATACGCAATGCGGTCCTGGCGGACAGTATAACTTTTGAGCAGGCCGCCAAGAAATTCTCCCAGGATCCGCTGACCAGGACCAATGGCGGACTTGTCCCGGATGTGGAGACCGGAGCACCGTTTATAGACATTGACAAGCTCAAGCCGGAGGAATACAATGTTCTTAAGAATATGAAGCCGGGAGAGATATCCCGTCCGATCGAGTCTACGGACAATGAGAGCAGGGCGGGAATGGCTGCGGGCAATACGGCTTATAAGATAATCCGTCTGGATGAGATAAGGGAGGCTCATACGCCTACTTTCAATCAGGATTTCGACATCCTGCTCAATATGGCCACCAACCAGAAGGCCGAAGAAGCTGTGGAGGCGTTTGTCAACGATAAGATAGGTACAATATATATCGTGATAGATCCTCTTTTCCAGAAATGTGTATTTCAGCGGGACGGATGGGTGAAATGAGGCGGATTCTGAGTTTGGCGTTTTTTCTGACACTGTGGTTCGCAGTGTCGTACGGCCAGGAAAGCCGGGACAGCCTGGTACGTCTGCTATCGGCGGACAAGGCCCGTCTGGTGGAGATGAACGGCAAGGCTTACCGCAAGGTGGTGGGTGATGCGGTGTTTTTCCACAACAACACGTATCTGAAGTGTGACAGCGCGTACTGGAATGTGGACGACGAGTACATAGATGCCATAGGCTCTGTCCGGATAGAACAGGAGAACACAGTTCTTACCGGGGACAGTATCCGTTATGTGATAGCGGAGAACACGGCCAAGTTCCGAGGTCATCTGGTGGAACTGGTGGACAGAGACAGCAACGTTCTAAGAACCAATTATCTGGATTACAATACGAAAGACAGTATCGCTTTCTTTTACCGTGGCGGAGCGATGAAGGACGGGGACGGCAATGTGATAGAGAGTCTTACGGGACGCTATCAGTCCAGGATAGAGCAGTTTGATTTCATCGGTCAGGTGGAGATGTTCTCGGACTCACTGTTCTTCGTATGCGATACGCTTTATTATTATGCGGACAGGGACCTGGCCGAGTTCTACGGACATACGGGGGGCTGGTATGACCTCAATCATATATCCTCCGGCGCGGGCTGGTACGACAGGTCTTCGGAAAAGTTTTTCTTTACGCGGGATGTATACGGACTTACGGAGGATTACGAACTTTGGTGTGACTCGCTGAATTATGACAGGTATGCGGAGTATGCC
The DNA here is from genome assembly GCA_949297365.1 of uncultured Bacteroidales bacterium. GTDB lineage: Bacteria > Bacteroidota > Bacteroidia > Bacteroidales > UBA932 > Coprenecus. The sequence continues at coordinate 12,678 of CASFSL010000010.1, forward strand.
CTGCTGCTGGGCAATGTTCAGCTGCTGGATACGGTGGACAATGCCATAACCCTCGCAGGCGAGCTGCGGTACTGGAACGAGCCGCGCAGGGCGGAACTTTACCGGGATCCGGCAGTGGTCATGATAAACGAGGAGGAGGGTGGAGTCAGGGACTCTATCTTCCTTGCATCCGATACCTTGATTTATTATACCAAGCGGATGTGTGATGTGGACAGTGCGGTGGTCGCGTCCGCCAAGGAAAGACGGGAGTCCGCTCTGGTGGATCCTCTGGCTCCGAAGACATCCGGCAACGGTGCATCAGGTGGAACGGAACAGGCATCAGGGTCTCAGTCATCCGGCACACCCGGAGCGACGATGACAAGTGACTCACAGACGGTGACAGATTCACTTACTGCGGCAGATTCTGTTGCTGCCGCTGATTCTCAGGCAATAACAGACTCTCTTGCAGTAACGGACTCTCTTGCTGAGACAGATTCGTTGGCTGTGACGGATTCTCTTGCTGTCGCTGATTCATTGACGGTGGCACCTCCTGATACGACGCAGGTGGACTTTGTGGAGGCCTATCATCATGTCAGGATATACAAGAGCGATGTGCAGGTGCTTTGTGATTCCCTGCTCTTCTGCTCGATAGACTCTATAGCCAGGCTCTTCACTGACCCTGTGCTCTGGTATGAGATAGAGAGCCAGATAACGGCGGACAGTATGCAGTTTCTTATGCGTAACGGGACATTGGACAAGGGACTGCTTTTCGCGAACTGTTTTGTAATCTCGGAAGAGGAGCCGGGGCAGTACTATCATCAGATAAAGTCCCCGGAGATGACAGGCTATTTCAAGGACGGTCAGATAGCCCGCTTTGATGCCCTCGGCGGTGTGACGGCCATGTTCTATGTGGCGGAAGACTCTGTGGTGACGACTATGAATCAGAAGGAATGCCGTATAATGACCGGCAGGATGAAGGACGGTCAGGTGCAGCGGATACTTTATACCGAGAATATCACCAGTGATGTATATCCCGTGAAGGACCTGACCCCTGAGATGATGACGCTCAGAAACTTCAACTGGATGCCGGACAAGCGGCCGGCCACAAGGTTCAGCGTGACGGACAGATACATACATCCGTCCGGTAGAAAATACACAGTGCCGTCGCCGGATTTCCCGCGTTTCAAATATGCGGAAAAGTATTTCACCGGTTACATGGATCAGGTTATGGCTGAGATAACTGCCCGCAAGCCACTAATTTGGATTGAATGACCTATAAAGGAAGGCCAACTGCGTATATCCCTCGGGGAAAGTGCCGTGCTTTCCCGCGAAAATGGTTCACTTTCCCCTGTGTGGTGTTCTTATGAAAATCCAGCAGTCGAAAAGACCAGGCCCTCCCACCGCTTCGCGGCGGGCCCCTCCCTCTAGAGCCGAGGGCGGCTAGTCTTTTCTCGTTGCTGGAATTTTCATAGAGTCTATGCTGTCAGGTTCTTAAAGAGGGTGAATGGGGTGCGGGGAAAAGTGCCGGGCTTTCCCGCGAAAACGGTTCACTTTCCCCCACGGCATGAGACTTCTGGGGAGGTCCAGCAGGGTATGCTTGAGGAAGTGCTTAATATACAGGTGCTTTGAAAAAGAGCATCTGCTGGACCTGGGGTGAAATGGCAGTTTTATGGTGAAAAACGGGCAGTCCAGCAAATCGCCAAAATATATACGACTAACAATCAATGTGATACATTTGAACAGCGTGCTGGACATTGTAAAAGTACTTATTAAGCCTGTTTTTTGCGGAACGACACTTTCCCACGTGGTCTGGGAAGGGCAGGATATCAAATGGCGGCATTGATGTCATCGGATATTCCGCCCCTTTCTCTTTCTCCGTTTTGATGCTGATTCATGGTGACAGACTCTGTGGAAAGGGTGGATTTTTCAGATATTTTGCTACCTTTGTAGTTTAAATGCAATTTAAATTACAAAAGTATGATACAGTTTGATATAGATAAGCTGAACCACTCGCTGGACGAGGTCAGGGCTCTGCTTGATCCCCAGTGCAGGTTACATCTCGGAGAAGAATCCAAAAAGAGAATCGCAAAATGCCGCAACTATCTGGATGAGCGCATGAAGAACCAGAAAGCGCCCATCTACGGCGTGACCACCGGCTTCGGCTCGCTGTGCAATGTGTCCGTGGACAAGGACCAGCTCTCACAGCTCCAGAAGAACCTGGTGATGTCCCACTCCTGCGGCGTTGGCGAGGAGGTAAGGCCCGAGATTGTGCGTCTGATGATCGCCCTGAAAGTGAAGTCGCTCTCATACGGCTACTCCGGAGTGAGAGTCGAGACGGTAGAGAGGCTGGTGGACTTCTTCAACGAGGGCATCACTCCCGTCGTATATCAGCAGGGCTCTCTCGGAGCATCCGGCGACCTGGCTCCTCTGGCCAATATGTGTCTGCCTCTGCTGGGCCTGGGTGAGTTCGACTACAAGGGCAAAAGGTATCCCGGCAGCGAGCTTGAGAAGATGTTCGGCTGGAAGCCTCTGACCCTGGCGTCCAAGGAGGGTCTGGCTCTGCTGAACGGCACCCAGTTCATGCTGGCCCACGCCGTATGGTGCATCATCAGGGCAGAGCACATATCCGCAGCCGCCGACAAGATAGCCACTGTATCCCTTGAGGCCTTCAACGGCCGCAAGGAGCCGTTCACTCCCGGCGTACATGCTGTACGTCCCCACAAGGGTCAGATGGAGACGGCCCGCGTCATCCTCGGCTACCTGCAGGGCAGCCAGCTGATCGACGGCCCCGGCAAGGAAGTTCAGGATCCCTATTCGTTCCGCTGCGTGCCTCAGGTACACGGAGCGTCGAAGGATGCCATCGCATACGTGGAGAGCGTGTTCATGACCGAGGTCAACAGCGCGACCGACAACCCGACCGTTCTGCCTGACGAGGATCAGGTCATCTCCGCCGGCAACTTCCACGGTCAGCCTCTGTCCATAACCCTGGATTTCCTGGCTATAGCCCTGGCCGAGCTAGGCTCTATCTCAGAACGCCGTACCTATCAGCTCATATCAGGCAAGAGAGGCCTGCCTTCGTTCCTGGTGGCCAAGTCCGGTCTTAACTCCGGCTTCATGATTCCGCAGTATGCCGCCGCTTCAGTAGTAAGCCAGAACAAGCAGCTCTGCACTCCCTGCGTGGTGGATACCATCGACTCCTCACAGGGTCAGGAGGATCATGTCAGCATGGGTGCCAACGCCGCCACCAAGTGTGTGCGCGTGGTCGAGAACGTGGAGAAGATCCTCGGTATCGAGATGCTCAACGCCGCCCAGGCCCTGGAGTTCCGTCACCGCGCCGGTGCCGGCAAGTCATCACCCGTGATCGAGAAGTTCTTCGAGGATTACCGCAAGGAGGTTCCTTTCATCGAGGAGGATACGGTGATGTACACCAGGATCAAGGACTCAATTGATTTTATCAGAAAGGCAGAATTTTAACGATGTCGCTTTTTGTTAAAAATATAAAAAGGCTCGTCGGCGTAAGGCAGGAAGCTCCGCAGTCTCCCCTGAAAGGCAAGGAGATGGAGACTCTGCCCTGCCTCGACAATGCCTGGCTGCTGACCGAAGGAGACCGGATAAAGGCTTTCGGAGAGATGAGCGGCACTGCCCCGGAGACTATCGGGGCTATGGAGGACGGTGCGGACGGAGTAATCGACGCCGCAGGCCGGATGGTGTTCCCCTCTTACTGCGACTCGCACACGCATCTGGTATATGCCGGCAGCCGCGAGATGGAGTTCATGGACAAGCTCCGCGGTCTGTCGTACCAGGAGATAGCCCGCCGGGGAGGCGGTATCCTGAACTCGGTGGAGCTGCTGCACAATACCCCGGAGGACGACCTTCTGCGTCAGACGCTGGTCAGGGCATGGGAGATCATCTCCCTCGGTACCGGGGCCGTGGAGATCAAGAGCGGCTACGGCCTGACCGTGGAGGACGAGGTCAAGATGCTCCGCGTGGCCCGCAGGGTGGGCGAGGAGACCCCTCTCAGGGTGCGCACTACATTCCTGGGTGCCCACGCCGTGCCCGCCAGGTATAAGGGCAACCGCGAGGGCTATGTGGATGAGATCATCCGCGACATCATGCCCGCCGTGGCGGCCGAAGGACTGGCCGACTATGTGGACATCTTCGTGGAGGAGGGCTTTTTCACAGTGGAGGATGCCAGCCGTATATTCGATGCGGCCGCCAGGTACGGTATGCAGCCGAAGGTACACGCCAACCAGATGAGTTTTTCCGGCGGAGTACAGGTCGGAGTCAAGTACGGTGCGGCCTCTGTGGACCATCTGGAGTTCACCGGCCCCGAGGAGTTCAGGGTCCTGCAGGACAGCGGCACCATAGCGACCCTCCTTCCGGGCGCGACATTCTTCCTGGACATGGATTATCCCAAGGCCAAGCAGATGCTGGAGTACGACCTTCCGCTCGCCATAGCCTCCAACTACAACCCGGGCTCATGCCCTTCCGGGGACATGAAGTTCATGATGGCCCTGGCCATGATCAAGATGCGCCTGACGCCCGAGACGGTGCTCAACGCCGCCACGGTCAACGGCTCGTTCGCCATGGGGACAGCCGCCGAGTACGGTTCGATAACCCCCGGCAAGAAGGCCTCGTTCTTCATTACCAAGGAGATACCTTCCTATGAGTTCGTGCCGTATTCATTTACCTCGCAGCTTATAGAAGAGATAGTATTGAATGGAAAAATAATTAATAGATAAATCATGACAAGAAAATTGATCGAATGTGTCCCCAACTTCAGCGAGGGACGTGACATGCAGATTATCAAGCAGATTACAGACGCTGCCGAGAGCGTTGAGGGCGTAAGGCTTCTCGACGTGGATCCGGGTGCGGCCACCAACCGTACCGTAGTCACTTTCGTGGGCGAGCCCGAGAAGGTGATGGAGGCGGCTTTCCGCGCAGTCAAGAAGGCTTCGGAAGTCATCGACATGAGGCATCATCACGGAGAGCATCCCCGTATGGGCGCCACTGACGTGTGCCCTCTCGTTCCTATCGCCGGCGTGACCATGGAGGAGTGCGTGGAGTATGCCCGCAGCCTGGCCAAGAGGATTGGCGAGGAACTCGGCATACCGGTATTCTGCTATGAGAGCGCGGCCTATACTCCCGAGCGCAGGAACCTGGCTGTATGCCGCAGCGGAGAGTACGAGGGTCTGGCCAAGAGATTCGCCGACGGTGTGAAGCCGGATTTCGGTCCCGCAGTGATAGACGACTACACCGCCCGTACCGGTGCTACTGCAGTGGGTGCCAGGGATTTCCTCGTAGCCATCAACTACAACCTCAACACCACTTCTACCCGCAGGGCCAATTCCATTGCCTTTGACGTGCGTGAGAAAGGCCGCAAGAAGAGGGAGGGCGATCCCATTACCGGCAAGGTGGTCAAGGATGCGGACGGCAACGTGGTATGGATTCCCGGAACGCTCAAGGGCTGCAAGGCCATAGGCTGGTATATCGAGGAATACGGCATCGCGCAGGTGTCCATGAACGTGACCAACATCAACGTCACTCCTGTACACGTGGCCTTTGACGAGGTCTGCGAGAAGGCCCATGCACGCGGCATCAGGGTGACCGGCTCCGAGATAGTGGGACTTATTCCCAAGAAGGTGCTCATCGACGCCGGCAAGCATTATCTGGCAAAGCAGAACCGCTCCTGCGGTATTCCCGAGGACGATATCGTGAAGATAGCCGTCAAGTCCATGGGACTGGACGACCTCAAGCCATTCAATCCCCGCGAGAAGGTCATCGAGTACATCCTCGAGGACAGCGACAAGACGCCCAAGCTGGTGGACCTGACTGTCCGCGGCTTCGCTGAGGAGACTTCCCGCGAGTCTCCGGCTCCCGGCGGCGGATCGATATCCGCATATATGGGTTCTCTCGGCGCCGCTCTCGGTGCTATGGTGGCCAACCTGTCCTCGCACAAGAGGGGCTGGGACGACCAGTGCCCCAAGTTCTCCCAGTGGGCTGAGAAGGGTCAGGACCTGATGTACGAGCTGCTGCACCTGGTGGACGAGGATACGGCCGCATTCAACCGTATCATGGATGCCATGTCGCTTCCCAAGAAGACCGACGAGGAGAAGGCAGCCCGTGCCGTAGCCATGCAGGAGGCCACTCTCTATGCCACCGAGGTGCCGTTGAGGACGATGAAGGCCTCATTCAAGGTATTCGGGCTGGTGGAGGCCATGGCTTCCGAGGGTAATCCCAACTCAGTCTCCGATGCCGGTGTAGGTGCACTGGCAGCCCGTTCGGCCGTGCTCGGTGCATTCCTCAACGTCAAGATCAACGCTTCCGGACTGAAGGACCGCGAAAAAGCCGACGCTCTTGTAGCAGAGGCCGCTGAGATAGCAGCCGAGGCTGAGAAGCAGGAGAAGAAAGTGCTGGAAATCGTCAATTCAAAGATAAACTGATATGAAGATCATTGGAACAGGAAGCGCCCGTCCCTCTCTGACAGTGACTAATGCCATGCTGGAGAACTTCCTGGATACGAGTGACGAGTGGATTGTCACCAGGACCGGTATCCACGAGAGGCGTGTGATATCGTCCGAGAATCTGGAGGATCTGGCTTCCACAGCCGCCACCAAGGCGATGGAGGATGCCGGAGTCACTTCCGAGCAGATAGACTTCATCATCTGCTCCAATGTGGTGAACGAATATGTTACTCCCGGTCTGGGCTGCATCATCCAGGGCAAGATAGGAGCCACGTGTCCCACGATGGACATCAACTGCGCCTGCACCGGATTTCTTTACGCTCTGGATATCGCCGAGGCTTATCTGGCTACCAAGGATATGAAGAATATCCTGATAGTCTGCGCAGAGGAACCGTCCAGGATGATGAACTGGAAGGACCGTTCCAGCTGCATCCTCTTCGGAGATGCGGCCGGAGCCGTGGTCGTGACCAAGGGCGATGACCTCAAGGCCATCCGTCTGTCCACTCACTGTAAGGTGGAGGCCCTGTACCAGAGGCGCAGGCTCCAGCCGACTCCCTTTGTCACCAAGGAGGAGACGGATACTGACGGAGTGTCGATGAACGGCCAGGATGTCTTCAAGCTGGCGGTCTCGTCTTCTATCAAGGACATAGACAAGGTGCTGACCATGGCCGGTATCACCGCCGATGACATAGACCTGTATGTGCTGCATCAGGCCAATGTACGTATCATCGAGTCCATACGGCATTTCGTCAATCAGGACAAGAGCAAGTTCCCATTCAACCTGGACAAGTACGGGAACACATCTTCCGCTTCGATTCCGGCTTTGCTGGACGACCTCAGCAGAGGTAATCAATTAAGAACAGGAGAACTGCTGCTGCTCAGCGCGTTCGGAGCAGGATTCACCACAGGTGCGTGTGTTCTCCGCTGGTCAAAATAAAAACGAATAGAATATGGAAAAAAGAGTAGTAGTGACAGGAATGGGAGTTGTGACTCCTGTCGGAAATAATGTAGAGACTTTCTGGAAGAACATCGTGAACGGTGTCTGCGGCATAGACTATATCACCCAGTTCCCCACGGACGGTCTCTCAGTGAAGATCGCAGGCGAGGTCAAGGACTTCAAGCCGGCCGACTACGGCATCGAGCCCAAGGCGGCCAGGAAGTTCGACCGTTTCAGCCTCTTCGCTCTCGCCGCAGCCAACCAGGCCGTGGCCATGAGCGGACTCAAGTCTACCGATAACGGGGAGGACGATACTCCCGGAACTGTTCATTCGGACCGTTTCGGAGTCTATATCGGCTCAGGTATCGGAGGTATGCACTCCTTCGTCAACGAGACGGCCAAGCTGATAAAGGACGGCCCGCAGTGGATATCCCCTCTCTTCATCCCTACGATGATAGCCAACATCGCGGCCGGTAACGTGGCCATAGCCCATCATGCGAAGGGCCCCTGTCTGCCTATCGTGACGGCCTGTGCGACAGGTACACACTCGATAGGCGAGGCTTACAGGGCGATTAAGTTCGGCTATGCCGACGCCATCATCGCCGGCGGTACCGAGGCTGCCGTCACACCTCTGGCTATCGGAGGCTTCTCCAACAGCAAGGCCCTTTCTCCGGCGGAGGATCCCATGGCGGCTTCCCTGCCGTTTGACGCCCGCCGTCAGGGTTTCGTGATAGCCGAGGGCGCAGGAGTAGTGATACTGGAGGAGTATGAGCACGCCGTGGCCCGCGGGGCGAAGATATATGCCGAGATCTGCGGATACGGCAACACCTGCGACGCTTACCATTATACGGCACCCTGTCCGGACGGTTCGACCCCGGCCAAGGCTTTCAGGCAGGCCCTGACCGAGGCGCATTACAGTCCTTCCGACCTGCTGCACATCAATACCCACGGTACCGGAACTCCGTTGAACGACAAGTCGGAGACCGCGGCCATCAAGCTGGCTCTCGGTGAGACCGAGGCCCGCCGCGCCATCCTGTGCTCCACCAAGTCCATGACCGGACATGCTCTCGGAGCCGCCGGCGGTATCGAGGCCGTGGCCGCAGTCATGGCCCTGCACGACGGCATCGTGCCTCCTACCATTAATTATAAGGAGCCCGATCCCGAGTGCGACCTGGATGTCAATCCCAACACTGCCCGCAAGGCTGAGCTGACCATGGCCCTGTCCTCGTCCCTCGGATTCGGCGGACACAATGCAGTGCTGGCCTTCAGACGTCTGTAGTAAAGACAAACAACTAAAACCAAACTCAATATGGATAGAGAAGAGATTAAGAAATTTTTACGCCACCGCGAGCCCATGCTGCTCGTGGACGAGATGGAGCTTCAGGAAGACGGAACTGTCATCGGAAAGTATCATGTCAGAGGCGATGAGTTCTTCCTCCAGGGACACTTCCCCGGACAGCCCATAGTGCCCGGAGTCATCCTGTGTGAGATTATGGGGCAGTGCAGCTCGCTGCTCATCAGGGACTATCTGGTAGGGCACACCACGCTGTTCACCGGCATCGACAAGACCCGATTCAAACATCAGGTCGTGCCGGGCGACACCATAGAGGTTCATGCCCGTATCACCAATCACAGGGCCATGCTCTTCTGGATAGATGCCAAGGCATACGTAGACGGCAACCTCTGCGTGGAGGCCAGCCTATCGTTTGCCGTTGTACCTAATGATAAAGTAAATGGATAGTATTATGTTAGAAGGATTATTAAAGGGTAAGGTCGCCCTTATTACAGGTGCCGCACGCGGCATAGGCAAGGCCATAGCCATGAAACTGGCCTCGGCCGGAGCGGACATCGCATTCACCGACCTCAAGGAAGACGACAATTTCAAGAATACGGTAGAGGAGATCAAGGCTCTCGGAGTGGAGTGCCGGGGTTATGCCTCCAACGCCGCTGACTTCGAGCAGGCTCACACTACGGTGGACCAGATAGTCAAGGATTTCGGCCATATCGACGTGCTGGTCAACAACGCCGGTATCACCCGCGACGGTCTGATGATGAGGATGTCGGAGCAGCAGTGGGACAGCGTCATCACGGTCAACCTCAAGAGCGCGTTCAACTTCACCCATGCCCTGACACCCATAATGGCCCGTCAGAGAGGAGGCAGCATCATCAACATCTCGTCTGTCGTAGGAGTCAACGGCAATGCCGGACAGTGCAACTACTCCGCCTCGAAGGCAGGTCTGATCGGTCTGGCCAAGTCCATAGCCAAGGAGATGGGCTCCCGCGGCATCCGCGCCAACGCCATCGCTCCGGGCTTCATCATCACTGACATGACCAATGCCCTTCCCGAGGAGGTGCGTCAGGAGTGGAACAAGAAGATTCCCCTCCGCCGCGGCGGTACTCCCGAGGACATAGCCAACGTGGCTCTCTTCCTCGCATCAGACCTCTCCTCATACGTGACCGGTCAGGTCATCATCTGCGACGGCGGTATGCTTTAGGCCCGTATATTATTCCGGACAGAACATAAAAGTCGGCTGAATCATTGATTATCAGCCGGCTTTTTTTTGTTTTTTTAAAATGCTTTTTTACTTTTGCAGTTTAGTGTGAGTTATAAACTGTAGTTTAGATATTAAATCGTTTATTATTAAGGAAATGAGAAAAAGGTTAATGTTGCTGCTCCTTCTGATGGGGGCATCAATAGTCTCAGTAGCCGCGCAGGAGACCCATGCGCAGTGGAAGGCTGAGGTAGAGCAGTTGGAGAAGGATCTGTACCGCGTGTCCATGACAGCGGATATAGACTCCAGCTGGCATATTTACGACACTCTCCGTACGGATTTCGGACCTACGGCTACGGTGGCGGAGTTCAATATCGCTGACGGCCGCCGGGCTGAGAAAGTAGGAGGCGTGACCATCTCCAAGGAACCTTATAAATACTACGATGACATCTATATGATGGAGATCGGGTATTTCGAGGAGAGCGTGACATTCTCACAGGACATCCGCCTGAAAAAGAAAAACGCAGAGGTGGAACTCTACGTGGAGTGGATGACCTGCGACGAGAACAACTGTACGACTCCTCAGGAACTGGCCTGGACGGTGAGCCTTCCCGACATGACCGTGACCGAGGTGGATCTGTATGCCGAGGATACTATATCGGCTCCTGTGGAGACCGGCACTGAGAGCAAGGGACTCTGGGGCATGATTCTGGAGGCCATTATGTGGGGCTTTGTCGCGTTGCTTACTCCGTGCGTGTTCCCTATGGTGCCCATGACCGTATCTTACTTCCTCAAAGGTGAGGGAGGTCCTTCCAAAGGACGTATGAGAGCGGCCATGTACGGTATCTTCATCGTAGCTCTCTATACCTTGCCGATTGCAATCATCATCCTGGTGACCAGGATTGTCGGAGGAGATGCAGTGACGGCCGACATCTTCAACTGGCTGGCTACGCACTGGCTGCCCAACATCATATTCTTCCTGGTGTTCATGGTGTTCGCCGCTTCCTTCTTCGGAGCGTTCGAACTTACCATGCCCTCCAAGCTGGTCAACAAGTCCGACTCGAAGGCCGACACCAAGGGATTCGGCGGCATCTTCTTCCTTGCGCTTACCCTTGTGCTCGTGTCATTCTCCTGCACCGGCCCTATCGTAGGTATGGTGCTTATCAAGTCCACTCAGGGCGAGTTCTGGGCACCTATCCTTACCATGCTGGCGTTCTCTATAGCTTTCGCTCTGCCGTTTACGATATTCGCTCTCTTCCCCTCGATGCTCAAGAAGCTGCCTAAGAGCGGAGGATGGCTCAATACCGTCAAGGTCGTGATTGCGTTCATAGAGGTGGCCCTCGGCTTCAAGTTCCTCTCCACAGCCGACCAGACCTATCACTGGGGTCTGCTCGACAGGGAGGTTTACCTGGCTATCTGGATTGTGGTCTTCACCCTGCTGGGTTTCTACCTGCTGGGCAAGATCAAGTTTGCTCATGATGACGAGGTGAAGCACATAGGCGTGGGCCGTCTGACTCTGGTGATCATAGTATTCTCGTTCGTGGTTTACCTTATCCCCGGTATGTGGGGTGCGCCTCTGAAGGCCCTTTCCGGCTACCTGCCTCCTCTTACCACTCAGGACTTCGTGCTGGGTCAGGAGCAGGCTCCGGTCGTGATTCAGTCTTCGGGCACTGAGTCATCCGCTCAGACCGAAACACTTGATATGGGTACACCCAAGTACAGTGACTTCCTGCATCTTCCCCACGGACTGAAGGGCTTCTTCGAGATCAATGAGGCCAGGGAGTACGCTGAGAAAGTAGGCAAGCCTCTTTTCATAGACTTCACCGGCCACGGCTGCGTCAACTGCCGCGAGATGGAGGCCCGCGTATGGTCGGACCCTCAGGTGCTCGACATGCTCCGCAATGACTTCGTGGTGCTGGCCATGTACTGCGACGATAAGAAGAGGGCGGACGAGAGCGATTGGATCACAGTAGGCAACAGGACGCTGAAGGATATAGGAAAGATCAATTCACATATAGCAACTACTCAATATGGAGTCAACGCGCAGCCTTGCTACGTGCTTGAGGGCCGTAACGGAGAGCTGCTGGCCGAGCCCAGAAGTTATGATCTGGATGTAGATGCATTTGTACAGTTCCTGAAGAAAGGACTGGAAAATTACAGCAAGCAATAATTAATCAATACTTAATGTTTTAATCATGAAAAGTTTAACAAAAATGTTCCTTTGCTGTGCCGCGTTGGGTACAGCTGTGATAGTCTCTTCCTGCGAAGAGAATCAAGGCGGTGATAATCCATTACCACCTATTGATATGGTCGGCAATTCCATATTCCTGCCCAATGCTGCGGATACCGTTATTACAGTGACAATGGAATTAGACGATGTCTGGAAGGTGAGAAACTCGAATACGTGGTTTTCCGTTTATCCTCTTAGCGGAGATCCTGGCACTGTTGAACTTTCTGTTTCCGTGATGGAGGCAAATACCGAATTGCGCGAGAAGGAAGCCGATTTCATCATCACTGTCGGTGTTGGAGAAAATGAGACAAACACTCAGTACTATGTTTTCCAGGACCCGATTCCCGGTTGGAACTTGGAAACATCGACAGCTTCTGTAAGCGGTGAGGCTCAGTCCTACACCTTCTCAGTACAGGGTAACCTGGACTTTGAGGCCGTAGTGGCTGAGGGAGTTGACTGGCTGACAATCGACAGCATTACCGAGTCTGACTCTACCAAGTTGGATGACAACACCACGTGGTCGGCTTACCGTACTTACAACATCAATATGTCTGTAGATGCCAATGACGGAGAGGTGCGTACTGCCGAGATAACTCTCAACGGTGTTGACGGTATCACCACCGAAACCATTGAGGTTTCCCAGATGGGCGAGCTCGTTGCAGATTTCAGCCGTGAGTTCCTTCGCCGTTCAGTGGTTCTGAAAATTACAGGAAACTGGTGCGGTTGGTGCCCCAGCATGAGTCAGGCAGTACATGATGCAATGGAACAATATCCAAATCACATTGAGTTGATAAATATGTATACTGGTTCTCAGGGGCTGACATTCAGTGATATTACTACTTTTGAGAGACTTTTTGGAACACGTGGCGGTGCGCCATACTCATGTGTGAATTACTATGCAGAGGTGCCCAATTATAGTTCGATTTCTGTGACTAGTCAGGCGTTTGTGCGGGTGGCTAATGAAGCCTCAAGTACAGAAGAATTGAAGTCGAATTCAGTTCTGGGTGGAATAGCTTCATTGGATGGAAATACAGTGACAGCAAAGGTGAATGTTGCCACAAAGGAGGCAGGTTCGTATTATGTTTCTGCATTCCTATTGGAAGACGGAGTAATCGGGCAGCAGGCCGATTATGCTGGAATTGTGTCAGATACTCGTAACTATGAACACAACGACATTGCGCGTGCTCTTATGACAGAACCGTTTGGAGATGCTTACGAGTTTTCTGCGGAGGGGAATCAGGTATTGACTTTTAGTGTTGAGGTTCCGTCCTCTGTTCAGAATGAAGACAACTTGCATGTCGTAGTGTTTGTTGCTAAGGAAGGTACGTTCAGCGGTAGTGTTTCTAACGCAGACTACAGTGATTTCGGCTACGTTGTAGACAATGTCGTGGACATTCCTGTTGGCGGTTTTGCTATTTTTGAATATGAAAACTAGTGATTGGATATGAGACGTTTTCTATTATTTGTAATCTTCTTTTTCGTGCCGTTTGCTGTATGGGCACAGAAGGGTCTTCCCAGTGTAGAAGTTAAGGATATTGACGGCAATACCGTCAATGTGCAGTCTATTCTGGACGACGGAGTACCCGTAATCCTCTCGTTCTGGTATACTACCTGCAAGCCCTGCCTGCAGGAGCTCGGAGCCATCAATGATGCTTATGTGGACTGGAGCGAGGAGGCTGACTTCAAGGTCGTGGCCGTGTCCACCGATGACTCCCGTTCCAGTGCCAAAGTAAAGCCAATGGTAAACGGCCGAGGCTGGACAGACTTCACCATCCTGCTGGATGAGAACAGTGACCTCAAGCGCGCCATGAACGTTCAGACTCAGCCGACGGTCTTTGTACTGGACAAGGACGGCAACGTGGTCTACACCCACACCGGCTATACCCCCGGCAGCGAGGAGGAACTCTTTGACCAAATCTTAAAATTACAGTAAACTTATGACGTTCAAAAGATTTACCCTAGCAGTAGGTCTTTTGACTCTGACAGCGGTTGCCTTTGCCCAGGATGAGGACAGAGGCAACTTTTCTGCAGGGTTGGAGACCAACACTACATATTACTTCAATGATGAGAAAACAGGAGCAATGGCTCCCGAGGGGCGTATGGGGTCCAATAACTATCTTAAGATGGACTACACCTGGAAAGGTTTTTCGGCCGGTGTACAGGTGGAAGGTTACTTGCCGCCCCTGCTCGGATACTTCTCTTCGGGAAGTTCACAGTACAATATGTTCGGCCGTTATGACTTCTATGCCGGATACAGCGGTCACGGTTGGGATATCCGTCTGGGAAGTCTGTACGAGCAGTTCGGCAGCGGCCTGCTCTTCCGTACCTACGAGGACCGCACCCTGGGTATCAACAATGCCCTCCAGGGTATCCGTGTAGGTTATACATTCGGTGATTTCTTGACCATCAAGGCTCTGTATGGTCGGGTGAGGGACATACAGGACTATACCGGAGTATTTGTCTCAGGAGCGGATCTTTCCTTGTCCATCTCTCGCGCAGCCAAGTGGGATGCTTTTGATTGGACTGTGGAAGGAAGTGTTTTGGACAAATATGAGGTGGTAGAGACTACAAACATTCCGGGAGTCAAGCCACATACCCTCGGTTATTCCGCGAGGATGGCTTTGGGTTATGCCGGTTTCCGTTTGAGCGGAGAGTACATGAACAGACAGAGCGACCCTGGTATGTATAATATGATGGATACAACCAGAAGCGAGGCCATTCAGGTAGATTTCGGTTATACTGGATATGGTTTCGGAGCATTGCTCTCCTTCCGTAAGCTGCATAATCCATTCCTCCAGGGATCCCGCTCGTTTGATGGAATGTATACCTACATCAATTACGTGCCGGCTTTGACCCAGCAACATACGTATTCCCTAGCAACGCTGAATCCATATACATCTCAAAGGGACGAGATAGGTGGTCAGGCCGACCTATATTATAATTTCCGCAGAGGTACTGTGATTGGAGGGAAAAAGGGAATGAAGATTCACGCCAATTTCTCCACATATTACGGTAATGTTACGAATATGGTATCTGGTGATATGCATAATGAGTTGTTATTCAGAGATTTGACTGTAGATGTGGAGCGTTGGTTCGGTAGTGATTTCAAGATGATACTCTTCTACAGCTGGCAGACATACAACCATGCTCCAGGTGCTGGAAATGACGAGTCTATGTGGAAGTCACATACAGTAGTAGCGGACTTGACTTATAAGTTTGACCGCAAGAACTCGCTCAGACTTGAACTCCAGCATCTTGCTACCAAACAGGATCATAAGAACTGGGCCGCAGCACTGCTGGAGTACAGTTTCGCACCCCGTTGGAGCGTTTCTGTGCAGGATATGTGGAACTACGGAGATACCAAGACCCACTACATCAACGGAAGTGTGAGCTATTCTTACTCCAAAGTCCGCGCTCAGTTGAACTTCGGACGTTTCAAGGAAGGTTATCAGTGCTCGGGAGGAGTATGCCGCATGACTCCCGCCTACACCGGTGTCAACCTCTCCCTTATCGTCGCCCTCTAGGCGTAGGGCTTGCAGATAATGAAAAGCTTCGGACATCCCGGAGCTTTTTTAATTTTGTAGAGATGCTTACCGGGAAACACCTCTTCGAGTACTAACTATATCGTTTTTCTTGAGGACACCCTGTCAAGGCTCGGGGACAAGGCGTGTCTGTCCGACAGATGGTGCCATGACAATACAGAAATTCTGAATCTCATTTATGAGTTCGTGTGTTTTTAATGTGTTAGCAAAAGTTACGGGTTTTATTCCAGACCGTCAAGTTCTCATGCAACTTCCACCATGCTGTGTGAATTCCAGTGACAAAATCATAATCAAAACTAAAGGAAGGGTGTTGGAGTATCTCCTATGAATCTTGTTACGAAGTATTACGGGCAAGGCTATGATTTTCAATTGCCTGTAAATCAGCTAGTCTTGATTTTGGGAGGTGCCGCATAAGCTTTTCAAAACGGGATACGGCACCTTGTAAAATTGTAATAGCTGGATAATGAAGCGATTATGGATTGGAATCGGGCCCGGTCGCAATGATTCAGAACATGACGAATTTCATTTTTTACCATTTCTGTAAAATAATGATAGTCAAGACGTAAAATATAGTGGCAATGTTGAGTGACTTGATTACATTTGCCTCCGTTAGCCAATAAATTTTCTAAAGATGAGTAAGTATTTGGATCCAAAGGCCGACCTTACATTCAAGAAAGTGTTCGGTGAGCATCGGGACCTGGTTGTGAGTTTCCTGAATGCTCTGTTACCCTTCGATTCACCGGAGGAGGAGATAAAGGAAGTGTAGGAGTACTTAGACCCGGAGTTGATGCCTCGCAATCCGCTGAAGAAGTACAGCGTGGTGGACCTTCGTTGCCATGACGCGCGCGGCAGGCAGTTCGTGGTGGAGATGCAGATGATGTGGACCTCGGCGTTCAAGCAGAGAGTGCTGTTCAATGCCTCGAAGGCGTATGTGAGCCAGTTGGAGACAGGCGACGAGTACGAGCTTCTCCAGCCGGTGTACTCGCTCAATATCGTGGACGACGTGTACAGCGACAGTCCGAGTTACTATCATGAGTACCGCATAGTGGCGATAGAGGAGACGGACGAGGTGATAGACGGACTGAGGTTCGTGTTCATAGAGCTGCCTAAATTCGACCCGATGTCATACAGCGATAAGAAGATGCAGGTTCTGTGGCTGCGTTACCTGACGGAGATCAACGCCAAGACCCGCGAGGCTCCCAAGGACCTGATGTCGGAGCCCGTGATACGCATGGGCATCCAGCAAGACATTGAACAGGGAGTGAGGCAAGAAAAGCTCAAGATAGCCAGCAGTTTGAGACTCAAGGGCTTGCCGATGAGCTACATAGCCGAGATTACTGGCCTTGCTCCAGAGGAAAAGCCTAGCCTTAAAGCATAGTTGTCTGCACGGCGGCAGTAATGACACTTGTGGGGTAAACGGGTTGTCATGATGTCAGGAGTGAGTATGCTATGTTCAGGAAAGAAAAAAAATTTGGCTGAAATCAAGATTATTATTTTCTTCGCGCCCGGTTTTTAAATAATTAAAATGTTAAGGAATATGAGAAAAATTGTAATGGCAGTCATGGCGGCTGCATCTGTGATTTTTGCCTCATGTGATCAGGGGCGTGATATCGCTGTAAGTGAGTTTACTGTAGATATGGCAAATGACGGAAATACTGTCAGAGTATCTGTGGTACCGTCTGATGAGTCTGTAAGTTATTGTACGGGTCTTATTATGGAGGATGATTATGCGGCCTTGGGAGAAGACGGTCTCGTCTCTTATATCAATGACCAGGTAGCCAGTGCGGAGCTTAAGACTGGTCCTTCTACCGAGGTCTATCAGGATCTGCTCTGGCAGACACACTATTATGCGTTTGTAGCCCAGATTAATGACGGTTCTGTGTACGGAGAACCCGTTGTGGAGAGCGTCAAGACCTACAGGCCCTATGTAGAGTTCGCTCCGGAAGGAACGATAATAGCTCCTTATGCGGTTTCAGACAATGGGCGTTGGGTAGTCGGCAACTATCAGGGAGAGACGATGGCTTCGTATATTTATGATGTGCGTCGTGATTCGCTGACTATAGTTGACGGTGTTATGTTGTATGATATAACCGATGCAGGAGTGGCTTACGGAAAGGATTTTGCCGGTCCCGTGTATTATGAGGACGGTCAGATTAAGACAGTAGCGGCACCGGCTGGCTCTATGGAGAGTGGATTCTACGGGGTGTCACCGGATGGATCGGTCGCTGTAGGCTATTGTATGACAGAAACACACGATAATGCCGCCATCGTCTATGAGAACGGAACTATCGCTAACATCACAGGTACGGATATTAACGGACAGACTCCGGATGGTATTGTGGCAAAGGGAATCGGTGCCAACGGCAATATCGCAGGGTATCTGCTGGATTCTGAGCACGGTCAGGAATTCGGCTGTATGTGGAGGGGAACTTCTCACGAGTTTGACCTTTTCGCGGATGAGTATACGGGAGAATGGAATGAAGAGTTGTATACATATACGAAGAGATATGGGGATCTTGAGATTGTCATCTCTCCCAGCGGAAGGTATCTGGCTGGGAAACTGCAGATTTCCGAGTCTTGGGAGCATATGCCTACGCTGGCTTACGTTTATGATTCCGAGGAGGACAGGATGTACGAAATCAGTGATGTCGCATACAATGAGTTTAGACCTTGCGCTGTGACTTCAACTGGTCTGCTCTTCTTGGCGGATGTTCCTTTCGGAGTGTCCAGCCAGCCCTATGTATGGGATTTCAGTACAGATCAGGTTTCGACTTTCGCGGACTATGCATCTCAGCAGTACGGATATGCTCCCGAGGGCGTGACTATTCAAGGTTCTGTTCTGGCAACGAGTGATGACGGGACTGTGGTTGTCGGCAACTACACCAGTGATACCGCATTCTATACGACGATATACTTCATGTCTGAGGAGTAGTCGAAGTATAAAAGCGAAGCAGACTGTAGAGTTTGTCGCTTAGGCAATATTTAGTAAAAATCCCGGCAGGACATCAGTTTCTGCCGGGATTTTTACTGATTTTAGCTTGCCTGTGTTACAGGGCCAGACGCTTGTAGGACTCGTAGCGGATCTTGGCGTACTGCTCGGTCTTGTCGAAGAGTTCCTGAGCGGTGTCGGGGAAGCTCTTCATCAGCGAACTGTAGCGGACCTCACCTTTGATGAACTCCTGGAACTTGCTCCAGTCAGGCTCCTTGCTGTCGAGGGTGAAGGGATTCTTGCCTTCCTCGGCGAGAGCGGGGTTGAAGCGGTACAGATGCCAGTAACCGCACTCTACGGCGAGCTTCTCCTCTCTCTGGCTCTTGCCCATGCCGTTGCGCAGACCGTGGTTGATGCAGGGCGCGTAGGCGATGATCAGTGACGGTCCGTTGTAGGCCTCGGCTTCCTTGAGCACGTTGAAGTACTGTGTGGGGTTGGCTCCCATGGCCACCTGTGCCACGTACACGTAACCGTAGCTCATGGCCATCATGCCCAGGTCTTTCTTGCGTACCTTCTTTCCGGATGTCGCGAACTTGGCGACTGCGCCGGCAGGTGTGGACTTGGATGACTGTCCGCCGGTGTTGGAGTACACCTCGGTGTCAAGCACGAGGACGTTGACATTCTCGCCGGAAGCCAGGACATGGTCCAGTCCGCCGTATCCGATGTCGTATGCCCAACCGTCACCGCCGAAGATCCACTGGCTGCGTGCGGGAATCCAGTCGCGGTAGTCGTACAGTTTCCTGCAGGCCTCGCACTCGCTTTCCTCCAGCATCGGAACGAGCTTGTCGCATATCTCGCGGGTCGCGGCGGCGTTGCCTCTGTCGGCCAGCCACTGCTCGAAGAGTGCCTTGATGTCGGCGGAGCACTTGTTGCACTCCAGACCCTGTTTCATGAGCTCGGCGACAGTATTGCGCAGTCTTTCAGAGCCGAGTCTCATTCCGAGACCGAACTCAGCGTTATCCTCGAACAGGGAGTTGTCCCATGCCGGTCCGCGTCCGTTCTTGTCGGTGCAGTAAGGTGAGGACGGGAATGAGGCACTGTAGATCGAAGAGCATCCGGTGGCGTTTGCAACCATCATGCGGTCTCCGAAAAGCTGTGTGATGGCCTTAATGTAAGGTGTCTCACCGCATCCGGCGCAGGCACCTGAGAACTCGAACAGAGGCTGCGAGAACTGGGAGTTCTTGAAGTTCTGTGTCTTGGGGGCGACAGTGTCCTTGTAGCCGACGTTGGTGTGCATGTAGTCGAATATTGCCTGCTGGTCCATCTGTGTGTCGATAGGCCTGAGCTCGAGGGCTTTCTCCTTTGCGGGACATACGTCTACGCAGTTGCCGCAGCCGGTGCAGTCCATAGGTGATACCTGCATGGTGAAGCGGTAGGCCTTGAATGCGGCCTTGCCCTCCGCGCTTCTTACACCTTTGGGAGCCTTGGCCAGCTCCTCCTCAGTGGCGAGGAAAGGACGGATGGCGGCGTGAGGACATACGTAGGCGCACTGGTTGCACTGGATACATCTCTCGGGATTCCATTCGGGAACATTGACGGCTATGCCGCGTTTCTCAAATGCCGCAGTGCCGGCGGGAATGGTGCCGTCGGCATGTTCGCCGGTGAAGGCGCTGACGGGAATCTCGTATCCGTTCTGGGCGTTGACCACGTCGGCTACGCTGCGTACCCACTCGGGTGCGAGGCGGTCGAAGTTGGCCGGACGGAAGCGGGCCACTACGTTGCTCCACTCAGCGGGAACGGTGAGTTCCTCGTACTCGGCTCCGCGGTCCACTGCGGCGTAGTTCATGCTGACCACTTTCTCGCCCTTCTTGCCGTAGCTCTTGTCGATGGCTTTCTTCATGAAGGCCACGGCCTGCTCATAGGGGATGATGCCGGTAATCTTGAAGAATGCGGACTGGAGTATGGTGTTGGTGCGGTTGCCCAGGCCGATCTCCTCGGCTATCTTGGTGGCGTTGATGATGTAGACTTTCAGACCTTTCTCGGCGATGATCTGCTTTACGTGGTCTGGAATCCTCTTGAGAGTCTCTTCCATCGACCAGAGGCTGTTGAGCAGGAATGTACCGCCTCTCTTGATGCCTTTGAGCACATCGTATTTATAAAGGTATGAAGGTACGTGGCAGGCCACGAAGTCGGGAGTGGACACCAGGTAGGGAGATGTGATGGGGCTGTCTCCGAAACGCAGGTGAGAGCAGGTGTATCCGCCGGACTTCTTGGAATCGTAGTCGAAGTAGCCCTGGCAGTATTTGGATGTATGGTCGCCGATGATCTTGATGGTGTTCTTGTTGGCACCCACCGTACCGTCGGAGCCGAGGCCGTAGAACTTGCACTCGTAGGTGCCTTTCTTGGCCAGGGAGACTTCCTCGCCTACAGGGAGGGACTTGAAGGTCACGTCATCAGTGATGCCGATGGTGAAGTCGGCTTTGGGCTGTTTCTGCTTGAGGTTCTTGAAGACGGCGAATATCTGGGCGGGGCTGGTGTCCTTGGAGGACAGACCGTAGCGTCCGCCGATGATGTAGGGAGCGTCACCGCCCATCTCGGCAAGTGTGGACTTGACATCAAGATAGAGGGGCTCGCCTACGCTGCCGGGCTCCTTGCAGCGGTCGAGTACTGCGATGCGCTTGACGCTCTTGGGCAGGACTCTGAGGAAATATTTGGCAGAGAAAGGCCTGTAGAGGCGGACAGTGATGACACCGACTTTCTCGCCCTTGGCCATGAGGGCGTCAACGACTTCGCGGATAGTCTCGCATACGGAGCCCATGGCGATGATGATGTCCTTGGCGTTGGGATCACCGTAGTAGTCGAACGGCAGGTAATGGCGGCCTGTCAGCTCGCTGATCTCACCCATGTAGCGGGCTACGATGTCGGGAACGGCGTCATAGTAGGTGTTGCTTGCCTCGCGGGCCTGGAAATATACGTCGGGATTCTGGGCGGTGCCTCTGGTCACGGGCTTGTTGGGGTTGAGGGCTCTCTTGCGGAATGCCTCCAGGGCTTTCTCGCTGATCATGCTCTTGAGGGCATCGGGGTCGAGCACCTCTATCTTCTGGATCTCGTGTGATGTGCGGAATCCGTCGAAGAAGTGGATGAAGGGCACGCTGGACTTGATGGTGGAGAGATGGGCTACGGCTCCGAGGTCCATGGCTTCCTGTACGCTGGACGAGGCCAGCATGGCGAAACCGGTCTGACGGCAGGCCATCACGTCCTGATGGTCTCCGAAGATGGACAAGGCCTGGGTGGCGAGGGCGCGGGCCGATACATGGAATACCGTAGGCAGCAGCTCGCCGGCGATCTTGTACATATTGGGAATCATCAGCAGCAATCCCTGTGACGCAGTGAATGTGGTGGTCAGGGCTCCGGCCTGAAGTGAGCCGTGAACAGCACCTGCCGCTCCTCCCTCACTCTGCATTTCCGTTACTTTTACTGTCTCCCCGAACAGATTCTTCTTGCCGAAGGCGGCCCATTCGTCTACGTATTCGGCCATGGTCGAAGAAGGTGTGATAGGGTAGATAGCGGCATGTTCACTGAACATATACGCTACATGCGCTGCGGCGTAGTTGCCGTCACATGTGATAAATGTTTTCTCTTTTGCCATTATTAGGACGATTTTAGTAGTTATTGTTATTTGTTGTAGTTTTATTTATTCGGAAGGCATTTCTTGATAAGTCCCTGCAGGACGGCGCCCGGACCGAGCTCCACGAACTCAGTTGCTCCGTCGCGGTGCATGTTGAGCACCGTCTGGGTCCATCTTACGGGGGAGGTGAGCTGGCGCAGCAGCTTGTCCTTTATCTCGGCCGGGTCTGTGGATGGCTGTGCGTCCACGTTCTGGTATACGGGGCAGACGGGAGCCTTTATCTCGGTCCTGCTTATGGCCTCGGCCAGTTCCAGTCTGGCAGGCTCCATCAGCGGCGAGTGGAACGCTCCTCCTACGGCTAGTCTGAGAGCTCTTTTGGCACCGGCCTCTTTCAGCGTCTCGCAGGCCTTGTCCACGGCTTCTATCTCGCCTGATATGACGAGCTGGCCGGGACAGTTGTAGTTGGCCGGGACGACGATGCCGTCAGTCTCGGCGCATACCTTTTCCACCAGGTCGTCTGGCAGGCCGATGATGGCGGCCATGGTCGAGGGCCTGGCCTCGCAGGCTTTCTGCATGGCCATCGCCCTGGCGTATACCAGGCGGAGTCCGTCCTCGAAGGACATGGCTCCGGCGGCGACCAGGGCCGAGAACTCTCCGAGGGAGTGTCCGGCGGTCATGTCCGGTCTGAAATTATCTATAGTGGCTGCAGCGGCGACAGAGTGGATGAACACTGCCGGCTGGGTTACTCTGGTCTGTTTGAGGTCATCGGCCGAGCCGGTGAACATTATGCTGCGGATGTCGAATCCGAGGATGTCGCATGCGCTGTCAATGAGCTCCTTGGCCTTGGGGCTTGCATCGTACAGATCCTTGCCCATCCCTGTAAATTGTGCTCCCTGTCCGGGAAAAACATAAGCAGTCATATTCTTTTTCAAATTTTATTTGTACATTTGCATTCCTTTTCGCCTCCGTAGTTTAATGGATAGAATGAGAGATTCCGGTTCTCTTGGTTGGGGTTCGATTCCCCACGGAGGTACTATTCTTCTATTATAATTTCCTTCATTCTTTTTCTTACGATGTAAGTCGATGCGAACTCCGACAGTGAGTAAAGCAGCAGTCCGGCACCGAACAGTATGAACAGCCAGTTGCTGGCCTTGCTGGGGAAGAAGAACATTATCACGCCTATAATGACAGTGAGTGCCGGCCCCAGAAAGACAGTCCACGGTATCCGCACCACTTTTGCTGTCCTGACCAGGTTCACTATGTCGCCCAGACCGAAAATCAGCAGCACCAGTCCGAATACGAACATGATGAAGTTGATGAAGAACGACGGGAATACCAGCAGCACCAGTCCGAAGGCGATGTCCACTATGGAGTTGAGCATCAGAAGTGATATCTTCTCCTTTTTCCATCTGCCCGTGTAGTACAGTATGATGTTCACGATCCCGATGAGCAGGATCAGCGCACCCAGAATGTACATGCAGTAGTTCTTGACCTGCTCGGGCCAGATAACCAGTACCAGGCCTCCTATCAGGGCTACGATGGCCCTCGCGTATCCGTAAGATCTGTCAAAAAAGACATTTGTCTGCTTCTCTCCGTTCATGTCTATTACGGTCTTTGATTTAATTTACAAAGATACAAAACGATTTTGAAAACTCATCAAAACAATATACCTTTGTAAGCAAATAAGGCAAAACTATGAGGAAAATCTCTCTATTTTTAATTCTTTGTGCATTTTCAGTTATGTTCACGTCGTGCGGAAGTGCGTCTAAACTGAGCAAGGCCGATACTCCCTGGACCTATGAAATCGAGAGTGTGGGTGTGGGCGCGGACGGAACTTACGCCATCAGAGTGTGGAGTTATTACAAGAATGCCAAGATGCCGCTGGAGGTGGCCAAGCGCAATGCCGTACACGCCGTGATATTCAAGGGTGTGCCGGCAGGCAACGGAGCCGCGTCGCAGCCTCCGATGGTCACGGGGCAGCTGAGCGCTTCCGATACGGCGTTTTTCGACAATTTCTTCATGGCTGACTATCAGAACTATATCAACTCAGTGGCGAACAGCAGTCTTCGGATCATCAAGCTGCGGGCCAGGGAGTATAAAGTCGGTTATGTGGTGTCCGTGGCCAAAGACAATCTCAGAAAATATCTTGAGGATCAGGGCGTGATAAAGGGCCTCTCATCGGGATTCTAGACTATCTTTAACATAATTTTAAACTATTTTTTATGAGAAAAACTGTATTGATCTCGTGTCTGGGAGCGGTGTTGTGCTCGGCGACGGCCGCGGCCCAGACGATGATACCTTTCCAGTCCGGCAAGACATGGGGGTATAAGGATGCTCAGGGGAAAGTAATCGTCGAGGCCAGGTATGCGGATGCAAGCCAGGCCGTGGACGGTTTCGGCCTTGTGAGCCTTTATGACGGTTCCGGTTACAAGTGGGGAGTAGTGAGCTCGGACGGACGCGAGGTGCTTCCAGTGGAGTATGACTATGTGGATATGTGCAATGACGGCATGGTGGCCGTGTACACCGGGCCGGTGGATGCAGACAGCCTGTATATGACCGGGGGCCAGTGGAGGTTCGTCAGTCTTGCGGATCTTTCGGAGTCTGCCGGATCCTATAATCTGGTGGGCCCCTATGTGGACGGTCTGGCCTGGGTCAACAGCAAGCCGACTTCCATGAAGCGTCAGATGAGGGTCATGCCTATACTTGACAAGAAAGGCAAACCCACCGGTGAAGAGAATATCATATTCGGAGTCTCAGCCTCATTTATGCTGGAGGATATGATCATGCCGGATGACTCGGGCAATGTCGTTCTGGAGGATGCAGAGTGGGTGCTGATAGACCGCAATGGCACTGCGGTTACGGATGCGTCCTCTCCTTATCAGGCTGTCGGGATGTTCGAGAACGGTCTGGCCTGGGTAAAGCGCGGCGGTCTGTTCGGCTTTATCAACACGAGCGGGGAGGAGGTCATCCCCGTCAAGTACGTGACGGTGCAGGATGCGCCCGGCTCTCATCCTGCGGCACTGTTGCTTAATCCGGAGACCGGTGCCGTGAGATGGGTCATGAACGAGGCCGGTCAGATAGCCTGGCTCAATGAGAAGGGCGAGGTGGTGATAGACTTTATAGACTCTGACGGCAGGGTATCCGTGTTTGACACAGTGGACGAAAATATGTGGGATTATTAAAATTTAAGCTATGAAGAGAATTTATATATTGTCGATTCTGGCGCTGGCCGCCGTTCTGCCTCAGTCAATGTATGCTCAGGATGTGGATTCCGCGATGAGCTACAGGAGGAGTTCCCTGTATTCGTTTATGATCAGTCATCCGGACAAGAAGATGGACAGCGAGATAGTGGGCGCGTTCATGGCTCTTGAGACTCCGGACAAATACAACAATCATGACCTGAGCGTCAAGTGTATCACCAGCGACAGCAAGAAAGAGGACCTTCAGCTTGAGGTCGAGGAGTTCTTTGTCCGCAATGACGTGGCCAAGAGACTGGTGTCAAAATGGTTCCTGAGGAACAAGGAAACAGGCGGTTTCGAGCCTTCTCTCGTGCTTGACCGCGGTCTGTACGACGCTTCGGCCCTGGACGTGGAGGCCGCATCTCAGACCAAGAGGGGTGTGGATGCTCTTGCAGACGGAGGTTACGAGTTGATAAACAATACCTTTGTCATAGTCAATGACATTACCTACGTGGATCATGAGGCCAATGCTGATGCGGCTACGAACATCATGACTTTTATCGGAGGTATCGCTACGGCCGTTACAGGTGACGAGAACAACATCGTTACCAGTCTGACCACCCTGGGGTCCATGGTCTCCAGCATGATTTCCGGCTTTGCCGTGAATACCACGTCTTATCTGTATCAGCTGGACTGGAACGACAGCGTGGCCAATTATTTCTACGACAATTACTATTACGACAAGCCGGCACTGGACTCCGCGTCGCAGGCCGCGTTCCTCGCCGATGCTGAGATTGCCGCCCGTAAAGCCGCTTTTGAGGCGGATGACTCTACATTCAGACTTAAATATGTGGGCAGTTATAAGGCACGCAGTGACAATCCTGTGCTCAGGGGACTGTACAATCCCGAGGATGTGTTCCGCAAAGTCTGCGCCCGTGCGATAGACAAGAACGTGATGAACCTTCAGAAGAACTTCGACCAGTTCAAGGTAAAGGTGCCTATCAGCAGTGTGGATGCCGAGGCCAAGACCGTTACAGCGAAGATCGGTATGAAGGAGGGTGTTACCGCCAAGTCGAAATACGAGATACTTGTGCCTGTCTTCGATGAGGCTACCGGGAAGTTCAAGTACAACCGTAAGGGAACTCTGAAACCGGATCCCAAGAAGATATGGGACAACCGTTACATGGCCAATGACGAGCAGGCTGTGGGTTCTGATCTGAACGCCACTACATTCAAGATTACCGGAGGTGTGGGAATCCTTCCGGGAATGCTTATCCGTGAAATAAAGTAAGACTTATGAAAAAAGCCGGGAAAGTCGCTCTGGTGCTTGCCAGCGGCGGATCGAGAGGCCTGGCCCATATAGGTGCGATAGAGGTTCTGGAGGAACGGGGATTTGAGATAACCTCCGTCTCCGGAGCCTCTATGGGTGCTTTGGTGGGCGGTGTCTATGCGGCCGGAGGCCTGGATGCCTTCAAGGAATGGATGAAGACAGTTGACAGGATGAAGGTCTTCAATCTGATGGACTTTACCATAGGCAACGGAGGTTTCGTCAAGGGTGAGCGTGTGATAGACGAGCTTAAGTCCATCATACCTGACCGGAAGATAGAGGAGTTGCCGATAAGGTTTACGGCGGTTGCGACGGATATCCTGCACCGTAGGGAGGTGGTCTTTGACAGCGGCAGTCTTTATGATGCCATCCGTTCCTCCATATCCCTGCCGTCGGTGTTCACGCCCAACAGGATAGGGGACATGCTCCTGATAGACGGAGGCGTGGTCAACCCGGTGCCGGTCAACAGAGTGCCGAGAACTCCAGGGGATATTCTGGTCACCGTCGATTTGAACGGGCCTTTTGAGGAAAAGGAGGAGGACGATGAGCCGGAGCGCAGGAAAGGCCGTATGCGTCAGAGGCTGGAGCAGATAGTGGATACGGTCATGGACAAGGTCCGGAAAGAGGAGGTGGACAGGGAACTGAAGGCCGGTGAGGACGAAGAAAAGGAAGATGATGACAGTGATATGGGCATCGTATCTATCCTGAACCAGTCCTCCAGCATGATGATACAGACCAATGCGGACCTGACTCTCCAGCTGTATCCGCCGGACGTGCTGGTACGCATCGCCAAGAACGCCTACGGCACCATGGAATTCTACAAATACGACGAGATAGTCGCCCTGGGCCGGCAGAAGATGGAGGCCGCCCTGGCTGAGGCGGGCTATTGAGCAGTATAGTTTCTGTTGTTAAAAAAGAAAACCGGCGGGGATATTGTTTCCTGCCGGTTTTCTGTGTTTAGTGACGGCACGTTACTCGATGAAGCAGAGTACCTGGTTGATTTCCACGTTATCGTTGTGCTTTACCTCGACCTGGATGAGCTTGCCGGTTACGGGTGAGTATACAGGCTCTATTCCATAATAGGTCTGGATGTAGCAGACAGGTGTACACTCCTCGAACTTGGTGCCGATGGCGGGAGCGGTGCTGTCGTCAGCGACATTGTATCTCCATATCAGCTTGCCTTTTGCGACAGCCTGGATGGGCATGGCCTTGGGATGCTCTGCCATGACTTTCTCGATGTCGAAGGCGGGTACCTCTACCACCTTGCGGGTGACTACCTTGGGTGCTCCGGCTTTCTCGCGGGCTGCCTCAAGCTCTTTGTTGAAACGGTCCTTGGCCACGCCGCTCTTGTAGTCGCGGTACTGACGCTCGTGCATTGCGAACTCGAAGAGTTCCTCGTCGTCCTGTCCGCGGTCCCAGCCTTCCTTCTTCATCTCCTCGATGAACCTGGGCAGTTCGTCCGGGAAAGCGTCCTGGGGATTGCCGGTGTAGAACTCCAGTCCCTTCTCCTTGACGATGTCCAGAATCTCCGGAGCCAGTTCGCCGGGCAGCTTGCCGGTCTTGCCGAGAATCATGTTCATGGTGTCCTTGTCTATCGTCTTCCATCTGGGCTCGCCCTTGAGGGTGTGCATCAGGTTC
Organism: uncultured Bacteroidales bacterium; assembly: GCA_949297365.1. GTDB lineage: Bacteria > Bacteroidota > Bacteroidia > Bacteroidales > UBA932 > Coprenecus. Next base: position 41,023 of record CASFSL010000010.1, read on the forward strand.
ATCAGCGCGGTGTTCTTCACGTACTGGCTGAAAGGAGTTACGAGCGGGGGATAACCGAGCTTGGGCCATACGTACTCGACTTCCTGGAAGAGCATCACCATCAGCTCGTTGAGGGAGACTTCCTTCTTGCCCTGATTGCGCAGTGACATGTTGATGGCGCTCTGGAATCCTTTAAGGTCGGCCATCATGGAGCCCATCATGCCGCCGGGCAGGCCACAGCCTACGAGGAGGGAGGAACTGATGTAGTTGTTCGGCTCGATGAACATGCCGAGGAAGTCATCAATGAATGTCTGGGTGAGTCTTCTGGCCTCCATGTAGGCGTCCATATTGATGTCCTTCACGAGGAATCCTGCATCCTTCAGCATGGCTTGGATCGTGATAACGTCCGGATGAATCTTGCCCCATGAGAGCGGTTCCATGGCCACGTCCAGATAGTCGGCACCGGCACGGGCTACCTCCAGCATGGAGGCTACCGAGAAGCCAGGGCCAGAATGGCCGTGGTACTGTACGACGATATGGGGATATTTGTCCTTGATGCATTTTGTCAGACGGCCCAGAAAAGCGGGACGGCCGATACCTGCCATGTCCTTGAGGCAGATCTCGTCGCAGCCGTATTCCACCACCTTGTCCACGATGTCCATGTAGTATTCGACGGTGTGTACGGGCGAATATGTGATACTGAGCGCGACCTGGGATATCATGCCGCCTTCCTTGGCCAGTATTACAGAGTCTTTCAGGTTGCGGTGGTCATTGAGGCCGCAGAAAGAGCGGGAGATATTGGTGCCCTGCTTTGCCTTCACCCTATACATAAGGGCCCTGACATCCCTGGGTACCGGATTCATGCGGAGAGCGTTGAGGCCTCTCTCAAGCATGTGTGTCTGGATGCCGACCTTGTTGAAAGGCGCGGTCCAGGCCCTTACGGCCTTGTTGGGGTTCTCTCCGAAGAGGAGGTTCACCTGCTCGAATGCTCCTCCGTTGGTCTCCACTCTGTCGAAGCATCCCATCTCTATTATCACCGGCGCAATCTGCACCAACTGGTCTACCCTGGGGACGTATTTGCCCGAGGACTGCCACATATCCCTGTATACAAGGGAGAATTTTATTTCACGTGCCATGAATGGTTAGTTAGTGTTTATTGAAATCGTTAAAAATTTTCTCCAAATATAGAAATTTTGTGTGAATAAGAAAAGTATTCTTATATTTGCAGTCCCTTTTGAGAGAAAAAGGGTATATGGTGGATGTAGCTCAGTTGGTTAGAGCATTGGTTTGTGGCACCAAGGGTCGTGGGTTCGAATCCCATCTTCCACCCGCCCGCAGCCGTCGGAACGTTCCGGCGGCTGATTTGTTATTATAGTAGGTATGGATGACAGCAGGCTGTATATTAAGAACATGGTGTGTCCGCGGTGTATAATGACCGTAAGGAACATACTTGACCGCTGTGGAGTCGCGCCGCTCAATGTGGAACTTGGCGTAGTGTCTTTGGAGGCTCCTCCCGCAGATGAAGTAAGGGAAAGAATCCGCAGTATGCTGGAGGAATACGGTTTTGAGTTGCTGGATGACAGTCGGATGCGTTGTGTCGAGCAGATAAGGGTAGGGGTTATCGAATATGTCCGCAGTCCTGAACTTCAGGAGAGGATGAATATGTCCGGATATCTTCAGGAAAAATGTCATAGGGAATACAGTTTTCTGAGCAAGCTGTTTACGGAGGTCCGCGGAATGACAGTAGAGCGTTTCGGTATCCTGCAGAAAGTGGAACTTGCCAAGGAACTGCTTTTTTACGGAGAAATGACGGTGAGTGAGATTGCTGACCGTCTGCATTATTCCAGCACGGCGCACCTGAGCGCTCAGTTCAAGTCCGTGACAGGCTTGTCGCCTACTCAGTTCCGCAACATGAAGAACCGCAGTCTCACCTCAATTGACCGGATATGAGCGCAGAAGCAGGCAGTCGGACCGCACCTCCCGTAAGGATGATTACGCTGAGGAGAATAGTCGCCTACACCTTTCTGGTGGAGCTCTACAATGTGCTGGTGATTCTGTTGGGGATAGTGTTGCGTTCGGAACCCCAGCTGAATGACAAGGGATTCTGGGAGATTGTCTCCATATTCGCATATACAGTGATTCCCGAGATAATCATCACCTTTATAATATTTCTGACCGTGTTTTATGTTACCAGACAGAAGTGGCTGTACTCCAGAAATTTCTATAAGGTGATAGCGGATATTCTCCTTTCTATGGCGGTGGCCTTTGCTGTGTACAGGCTTTTTCTGGTCGTGTTTCATGTTTTCAATCCGGCTCTGCGTATCAACTGGGATGAGGCGTTCGCCAATGTGATTCTTATCCTGTTCATAGTGGAGACCATTTACTTTTCATACAATTACCGCGTAACCGTCAAGCAGGCCGAGGAGGCCAGGAGCGAGGCTCTTCAGTATAAATACAATGTGCTTAAGACACAGGTCAATCCTCATTTCCTGTTCAATTCCCTCAACATTCTTTCCTCTCTGGTGTCCATAGACGTGCGCAAGTCGGAGGAGTTCATAGCTTCTCTGTCCCGGATGTACAGGTATGTGATAGACTCGCAGGACAAGGCGGTGGTTCCCATGGAGGAGGAACTGGAGAGTCTTGAATGCTATGTGTCGATATTGAAGATGCGCTACTGCAATCAGTTTGAGGTCAGGATATCAGGGACGGACAATGCTGTAGGAAAGAAGATAGTTCCCATGACCCTGCAGTTGCTGATAGAGAATGTTACAAAGCATAATATAGTCTCGACAAAGTATCCGATGTCGGTCTCGGTGGACATGTCATCCGATTATGTCTCGGTAAGCAATCCAGTCAGGTCGAGAAATGTCAGCGGAGAGGGAACCGGCAGTACGGGGGTAGGTCTTAAGTACATATCCGAGCAGTACAGGGCCAACGGCAAGGAGGTGATAATAGAGCGCGGCAGTGATGTTTTTACAGTCAGAATACCGTATTTATAGTTAAATTTGTGCGGATGATAAAATATCTGGTCATAGAAAACGAGTATTTTGCCAGGATGAAGCTGATAAAGCTGGTAGCTGCAGTGAGAAGCGGATACAGGCCGGCTTTCTGTGTGGAATCCGTGGAGGATGCGGTGGAACTGCTCCGTACAGGGCCGGATATAGATCTTATATTCATGGATGTGGAGCTGGTGGACGGTAACTGTTTTGATATACTGAAACAGGTCAGAATAGATGTTCCGGTCATCTTTACCACTGCATACAGTGATTTCGCCATCAAGGCCTTTCAGCTAAACAGCGTGGATTACCTGCTGAAGCCCCTTACACAGGAGGCGGTTGAGAAAGCCATTGATAAGTTCGAGCGTTTCAGACTGCCGGAGACAGTCTGTTCTCCCGCAGCATCTCCGCATCCTGCCTGTAAGAGCAGGATACTTATCAGCGAGGGGGACAACTATTTTTACATTCCATGTGAGGATATTTCCATGGCTCGGAGTGAGGAACATTATGTGTTCATCCATACATTCTCCGGGAAGAAGCATATTACGGAATATGCCAACCTCAATGTTCTGGAGCAGTCTATTTCTCCGGAGAAGTTTTTCAGGATATCGAGAGGCATCATCGTGAGCATACACGGCATAGTGTCCGTGAGGAAATATTTCAAAGGCCGGCTGAAGGTTGTCCTGACCGATAAGTCCGAAGTCATAGTCAGTTCAGGACGCAGGGATGATTTCCTTGCCTGGCTCGGAGGCAAGTCGGATTCGCGCGGTGCATATCCCGGTTCAGGCATCTGATATCCCGGTTGGCCTTGATTGTGTTGCCGGAAGCGGGTGTGTTTTCTACATTCGTACAAATTCTTAATACTTTGACTTATGATGAGAAATTCCTTTTTCAGCACACTGGCCTCGGTTCTGACGGCTGTGTCATTGATGTCTTTCATGCTGCTTTCCTGCAGCAAGCCTGAGCCTGATACTCCTCCGGCAGTGGATGAAGAGACGGGGATAGAGAGTGTGAGCCTGTCCCCTTCGGACACTACGGTCAGCGCAGGTGAGAAGTTCTTGCTTAAGGTGAGCCTGACACCGTCTGGGGTAGATGCGGATACAGTGTCCGGAGTGTGGAGCTCCGATGACCCCGATGTGGCGTCTGTGGACAATGACGGCATGGTTACGGCTGTAGCCGAAGGCAGTACGGTGATAGTGTACAGCATAGGGGATACCCTGTCCGCAGAATGTACTGTGACTGTGCTTCCGGAAGATGAGCCGATGCCGGATGCCATCGCCCTGTCGGAGGAACTGGTGCGTCTTTCGGTGGGTGAGACGGCGGATATCAATGTGATTGCAGCCGGCTCGGACAACTGGACTCATCCCGACCTGCTGTGGAGCTCTTCGGACGAGGAGGCAGTGACTGTGTCTTCCGACGGCGAGGTTACGGCCAGGGCTTTCGGCTCCGTATGCGTGATGGCTTCTGTCGGAGACCTGTACGCTTACTGCATGGTGATAGTGGAGGATGCGTCCCAGCCTGTGGAATACGATCCCGCATGGCTGAGTGTTCCGTATCCGTATCTGGAATGGCCGACTACGGCCGACAGGATAAAGGCTGCCGAGAATGCCTCGACCGAGGATGAGCTTCTGCTCCGCAAGCTTACAAGCGAGAGCGGCGGTATCCTTACCTACGAAATAAGGGATTATTTCGACCACGGTCCGGCTTCTCCTATGTTCAACAATACTTTCTACGACCTGAATGCACGGGAAGGAGAGCGTTTTGCCTGGGGGTACTGTCTCGGAATCTCCAGTCAGGATATGGTTGACGGAGTGATGGTGGAGCTTATGGCCGAGCAGGGCTATGTATGGAAGAAGAAAATCGATATGGAAGACGGCAGTTATGCGGCCTGGTATGCCAACGGGCCTGCGGACAGGTCGGCACTGATATATGTGCAGCCATATAACGATGATCCGGACCGTATGTACGGAGTGATAGAGTACCGTGTGCTTGAGGATGATCCTCTCAATGACGGCTCTGGGGAAGAACCGGCTGATAAGCCGGAACTGCCTGAGAGATTCATGGATTTCGGGGCATTAATGGAGGATGTGAGGAAGTTTGAGTCCGGAAACGGTGGAGTGCTTAACGAGGCATGGTGCTATTCTTCGACCAATCTGGCCTATGACATTCCGGTAGATCAATTCGGTACTTATTTTGCCAACTATGTGTTCGACGGGCCGACCGAAAAACTGTACTGGATTCAGCTTTTCGGCAAGGAACCGTATCAGTTCTTCAACGAGGACAACTCTACGCTCAGGGCAGACTTGGTGGAGAGCATGAATGACGCCGGCTGGTCCGACAGGGGTGACAATATCTGGCTGGATCCCTCCAGAGGCATAACGGTAAAGTTCATATTCTACGATTACGATGTGATAACCGGTGATTATTCCTACCCTACTTTCTGTCTGGATTACGAGGTCAGGTAGAGACGTAAGATATAAACTTTATCCATAATAATGTAACGGCCGGGGGTCTCTCCGGCCGTATCTTTGCATAAACTAATCAAAAAGTATTATGCAGAAGAAAGAGATATTTCCTGTGACCGGTCTGGGCTGCGCAGCCTGTGCAGCCCGGGTAGGGAAGGTGCTCAATGCCCAGAAAGGTGTCGTTGAGGCCAATGTCAACTATGCGTCTGCCACGGCTTTGGTAGAATATGATACGGACAGGTGCTCGCCCGAGTCCCTCCGGAAAGCCGTCGAGGAGGCCGGCTACGGTCTGATAACGGACGTGGAGAACGAGGAGGAGGCTGCCGAGGCCGAGCGTCTCAAGCAGTACCGCGCCCTCAGGCGGCAGACAGCCGGGGCTGTCATCGGTGCGGTACCGGTGTTCGTGCTCAGTATGTTCTTCATGGACCTGCACTGGGGACAGTGGGTGACATTCGTCCTGTCCACCGTAGTGCTTTTCGTCTTCGGCCGCCGGTTTTTCATCAATGCCTGGAGACAGCTGCGGCACGGTGCGGTCAATATGGACACTCTGGTGGCCGGCAGTACGGGAGTGGCCTGGCTGTTCAGCGTCTTCAATCTGTTCTTCCCGGACTTCTGGCTTTCCCGAGGCATCGAGCCGCATCTGTATTTTGAGGCGGCCAGCGTGATAGTGGCCTTTATCCTCATAGGCCGTCTGCTGGAGGCCAGGGCAAAGCGCAAGACTTCCGGGGCTATCCGTGCCCTGATGGGCCTTCAGCCCAAGACCGTGACCGTAGTTGCCGCTGACGGCACAGAGAAAGAAGTGCCCGTACAGTGGGCTCAGCCCGGAGATGTCATAGCGGTCAGACCGGGAGAGCGTGTGGCTGTGGACGGTACGGTGCTCAGCGGCGAGTCGTATGTGGACGAGAGTATGCTCAGCGGTGAGCCGGTACCGGTACACAAGCAGCCGGATGCCAAGGTCTTCGCCGGCACGATCAACCAGAAAGGGGCGTTCCGCTTCCGGGCCGACAGGACGGGTCGGGACACAGTGCTCTCGCAGATTATCCGTATGGTGCAGGACGCTCAGGGCAGCAAGGCTCCTGTGCAGAATATGGTGGACAAGGTGGCCTCGGTCTTCGTGCCGGTCATCATGGGCATTGCGCTGGTGACATTTGCAGCCTGGTGGATATTCGCCCCTTCGGACGGGTTCATCCACGGTCTGCTATCCATGATAACCGTGCTGATTATCGCCTGCCCCTGCGCCCTCGGTCTGGCGACTCCGACCGCTCTGATAGTAGGCATCGGGAAAGGTGCGTCCAACGGTATCCTGATCAAGGACGCTGCCAGTCTGGAGGTGGCCCGTAAGGTGGATACGGTGGTGCTGGACAAGACTGGAACTCTCACCGAAGGCCGTCCCGAGGTGGTGGACCAGTGCTGGGTGCCGGACTCCGGTGCTCTGCGCTCCGTCCTTTCCGCCCTGGAGTCTCTCTCGGAACATCCGCTGGCCGAGGCGGTTGTGGCAGCTCTCCGCCCGGAACCGGATAAGGAGTCTCAGCCTGTTCCCGAGATAGTCTCCTTTGAGAACATCCCCGGCAAGGGGGTATGCGGAGTATACGGAGGTATGACATATTTTGCCGGAAATCTGGATCTGCTGCGTTCCAATAACATCGAGCCTTCGGATGAACTTCTGGCCCGTGCCGGGGAATGGCTGGCCCAGGCCAGGACGGTGATATGGTTCGCAGACAGTACCAGGGCTCTGGCGGCGGTTGCGGTTACAGACAGGATAAAGCCTACCTCGGCGGAGGCCGTGGCGAAGCTGCATCACATGGGCATCCGCACCGTAATGCTTACCGGGGACAATGAGGCATCGGCAGCTGCTGTGGCCCGTCAGACAGGCATAGATGAGTTCCGCGCCGGTGTTCTGCCGCAGGACAAGGCGGCATTTGTCAAAAAACTGCAGGACGAGGGGCACAAGGTGGCCATGATAGGCGACGGCATCAATGACAGCGCGGCCCTGGCCCGGGCCGACCTGAGCATAGCCATGGGCGGAGGCAGCGACATCGCCATGGATGCGGCCATGATCACCATCCTCTCCTCTGACCTTATGAAGGTGCCCGATGCGATACGTCTTTCCCACCTGACGGTCCGTACCATCCGTCAGAACCTCTTCTGGGCCTTTATCTACAATATCATAGCAGTGCCGGTGGCCGCCGGAGTGCTCTATCCGATAAACGGCTTCCTGCTCAATCCGATGATCGGCGGGGCCGCTATGGCCCTCAGCAGCGTGAGCGTCGTGACCAACAGTCTCCGCCTCAGAGGACGGAAATTGTAGGAGATTGCCGGATTTATTGTATTTTTGTGTCCAAACTGATAATATGGAAATTGATTTAGTATATCTTTGGGTGAACGGCAATGACCCGCAGTGGAGGGCAAAACGTAGTGCTCGCATAGGAGTTCCGGAAAGAAAATCTGATGTGAATTGTGAAGGACGGTATGCGGATAATGATGAGTTGAAATACAGTCTACGTTCGGTGGAGAAGTATGCGCCATGGATACATAGAATCTTTATAGTTACAGATAACCAGGTACCTGAGTGGCTTGATACATCTAACCCAGGTATTAGAATTGTCGATCATACTGAAATAATGCCGGCTGAAAGTCTGCCTTGTTTCAATTCAACTCTGATTGAGCATTTTATTTGCAGGATCCCAGGGTTGTCAGAGCATTTTCTTTATGCCAATGACGATACCTTTATCAATAAACCTGTCACTCCAGATATCTTTTTCGCTGAGGACGGATTCCCTGTGATACGCTTTATCCGCAGCCCGTTTAGAGATTTGTATCTATCATTTAGAAAAAAAGTACTGGGAATACCATTAGGAAATTATATTCAAATTGTAAGAAATTCCGCTGAACTGGTGAAAAAACGATACGGTATTTATTACAATGGGAGAGCGCATCATAATATAGACTCTTATCTTAAAAGCGACTACCTGCGTACTGGAAAAATATTCGGGCAGGAAATACAGGCGATGCTGCACAATCGTGTTCGCAGTGCAAAAGATGTTCACAGAAGCATTTATGCCTATACGGCCTTGGCTGAGAAGCGCGGTCATCTGGTATATGTCACTCAGAGGACCTCGTTCAGATTCCTGATATATAACAAGAGTCATTACGGCAAGATGAGAAGATATGATCCTGTGTTTTTCTGCATGAATGATTCGGAACATGCGAGTGACAGCGACAGGCAGAGGATGAAAGCGTTTCTGGCGAAACTTTTTCCGGAGAAGTCACAGTTTGAAAAGTAAGGTCCGGTCTTTCGAGTACAGTCAGATTCGGCATATTCGCGGTGCCGGTATAAGAATCTGTCAATGCTGCTGATGGAGTAGCCCGTAAATCTTTGCGGCAAAAAAGGCATCGTGAAGTCCCAGACCTATGTTATAGGACAGAATCCGCTCGCAGTCATTTTCCCGGCCGGGGTTCTGATGCAGCAGCACTCTGCTGAACTCATCGAACTGCCTGAACTCTGAAAAATATCTGAAGCCCTCCACATGCCCGCGGTCATCCGCAAACACCTTGTCAAAAAACAGATCGCAGTTCTGGAAGCCTCTGGTATGCACCGGTATTACTGTAACCCCCGGCTTGAACAATCCGTTTCTTGGGCAGATCGGTCCGTCTGCATGAGTGATGCAGGATATTACCACGTCCGCACCGTCAATCAGGTCTTCTGCATTGTCGCAGATTTCAAATGACAACCCTCTGTGTCTGAACTCCTCCATGAAACGTTCCGCCTGATCCTTGTAACGCAACAGCCTTATCACACACTTGCTTCCGTCTAGACAGGGGGCCAGACATTCCATCGTCGCATGTCCGGTGCTTCCCAACCCCATAAGCGCATAAACCCTGGCAGTGCTGCATTCAAATGTCTTCGCGGCCAGTGCTGCCACCGCTCCCGTCCGCATGGCGGTAATCCAATCGGCATCTATATGGGCCAGCAGCTCTCCTGTGGATGAGCGGTAAAGCCACAGGTCGCTTTTCAATGAAGGATTGTTGCCCTTGATCCTGGATACTACTTTCACACTGAACCGGTCGTAGGTCTCCGGCAGAAGACAGGGCATGGTGTTGAAGAAATCTATCTCCCTGAGGTGAATGCTGATTTTCGGAGGCAGGGTGCTCTCATATTTGAGCCTGAACGACTCTGTCACCCAACCGACACATTGTTCAGGGCTGATGCCCAGGGCCATTATATCCTGCGTTGATATATGTTCCATGACTTTACTTCGTTTTTCCTGAGATATCCTCCAGAGCCTTGACCAGTCTGTCATTATCCGCAGAATTCCTTATCGCAATACGCACATAGTTCTTTCCTTCGACACCCTTTTTGGTACTGCAGTCCTTAATCAGTATATCATAGGAATTGAGCAGCCGTTCAGTCAATTCCATGGCCCCCATATCCAGAACCTCGCATAGAAAATAGTTGGCCTGTGAAGGCACAACCCTTAAAAAAGGAATCTTTTCCAGACATTCCGCAAATCTTTTCCTTTCGGAGACGAATTGCCCGCACGCCCTGTCATAATCATTCTCGTATTTGCTGAAAATCTGCATGAAGAACTCGGCAAATGAATTGATGTTCCAGATAGATACCGCTGTCTTCAGGGTTGCCACGAACTCCCTGTCTCCGGAAGCCAGCACTCCCAGTCTCAAACCAGGCACTCCGTAGGACTTGGAAATGCTTTTGACCACCATCAGGGACGGATAGGCTGAGAGTGTCTCATCGTTCAGCAGCGAATTGCTTCTGCCACCTTCACTGAAATCCACGAAAGACTCATCCACAATCAGGCGGATAGCCTTGTCCTCTGCCCATTTACACAGTCTCAGAATATCCTTTACCGGAATAAAATTGCCGGAAGGATTGTCCGGATTGATGACCAGCAGACATCCTATCCCCTTATCCTCAAAATAATTCATCAGATCATCTGCCGAATAGCTGAAATCCCTGTTCCCGGGATGGAAAAGCACCGGGTCGGAATGCGTCCGATTGGGGTATTCCTCAAAAGTGGGCAAGCTCACTCCGATTCTGCAGTCAGAGCATTCCATAACAGCCTTGATAAGTTCGGCGGCTCCGTTTCCTACGCAGACATATCCGCTGTCCAGACCGAAAAACCTTTCTGCCAGCATGGAATTGACCTTCATCCCGGACGGATATTCTCTGAGAAGAGTGCCGAAATTTGCAGCCATCTCATTCTCCATCCTCTGCGTCGGGAAATAAGGATTCACCAGATAACAGAAGTCCAGCATGTCCGGAAACCTCCAATAGCCTCCGTACCTGCCATAGTACTTGGACAGCCTGGTCCGGTCTTCCGCAAACAGGGCTTCCGCAATGTCCAGATCCTGTATGTCGTCTATCTCGTACCACTTCTCTCCGTCGAGCATCAAAGCCTTGAGCTGCGGATTGTCCAGCAGGGATATGACCTTCAGCACCTGCTCGTAATATTCGTTATTGCCCAACGACTTGCAGTAGGCCTCCAGGAAAGGCACATATTTGCCACGGGAAAATGACTTGCTGAACTTATAGATGTTCACTGTCTTGTAATATTTGTCGGCCTCCCCGAAGTCGAAAGCCTTTTTGGAGATAAAATTCACTATCGTATTGTCCTCGCCCAGCTTCACCACCGTGCCGTCCATCCAGCTCTCGTACTTGTCCACCAGAGCCAGATCGGGATAATCATTGTCGAGGATTCTCTCCAGAATACCGTCTTCAAATACCAGATCCGATTCCAGAAGTATCGTGTCGTCTTCCATCAGCAGGTCCTTTGCCAACGAGAGGGAGTAGATGTTGTTCGTCTTGTCATATATCGTATTCCGGATGAAACCGATCTCCACGCCCGGAAATCTCCCGGAAAGGTGCTCTATAAGATGATCCGCCTTATATCCTACGACAAGCGTGATCTTATTGATCCCATTGCTTATAATCTGGCTGATCATCCTGTCTATTATCGGCACGCCGCCCAGGCGGACCATGCACTTGGTGTCATTGGCCGTCAACTTCCCGAGCCGTCTGCCCATTCCTGCCGCCAATATGATTGCTTGCATAAATATGAGTTTAAGGTATTACTGTCTCAACCGAATGAATATGAAGTTTGTCCAGATCCGGCAACTTCTCATAGTCCCCGTAAATTTTCCTCAGATAACTGTCCCAGTCCCTGGGGCAATTGAACTCCATCCCTTCAAAACTGATGGTAGTCAGCGGAAAAATATCCTTGTTGTCCCTTTTCCCCAAAAAGCCGTGTCCCATCGCCAGATAACTGTGGCAGAAGGGCAGAAAGGGCAGGTTCAGCAACCGGAACGCCATGTGCAGGACATAGTGGTTCAAATAATAAAAAAGGGTACATACGGGCTTTAAGACCGAATAAGGATTTTTACTGGAAAGACTGACATTCCATACTTTCAGTCTCCATGTAATGGTGGCGAACATTTTCAGTATCCTCTCGGTATAGAATACGTCGATAAAGATTCCCCTGTACTTGAAGCGCCGGTCCTTACCCGTATATTCCGCCATGAAGGTACTTTCGTCCCTTACTTTCGCAAACGTCATGAAATAGTTGCTGTCCGTGGCGTGAGTCTGCAGCCTGTATTTACCCTTCAGTTCCTTCTTGGCATACTTCAGGAACTTAAGGTAATCCGTCCATCTCATCTCTATATCCACGTCATCGTCCCAGGGGATGAAGCCTCCATGCCTTACAGCACCGAGCAGGGTGCCTGAACATAGATAATACCGTATGCCGTGCCGGGTACAAAGGTCATGCACTTCTTTCAATATTTCCAGTGCGCGCAGCTGGTGTCTCCTCAACAGCGACCCGTCCGGGTTGAACCTGCGTCTCAATTCATCCTGCACTCCGGCATCAAGAATTCCGTTGACTTTTTCCATCTGCTAAAGCTCAAAACTGGATTTCTCGGGCAGGATGTGCTCAAATGCGTTCCTGATGTTCTCCATCACCTGTCCGTAATTGCGTATATGCACGTTGTCGTTCAGGCATACCAGGGAATAGGACTGGCTGTATATCGCCCGGGCCGCCTGTTTCGGGCGTATCATGAGGGGAAACATCTTGGTGTCCCGATAGGTGTTGTACGGCTCGAAATTGCCCCTGCATATCTGCCATGTGCGGAAAAGCTCGGGGGTGTAGTCGCTTGGAGACCGGAACTTGTTGACGGATGCCGCAGTCAGTTCCTTCCCGGCGACATGCCACACCTCCTCAAAAGTGGTCTTCAGATAGGGCTGCGCGTTGTGCGGAGTCCGCAGGGTGATGAACTTTCCGTAAGGCTTCAGGATGTAGTTCCAGCGGGCTCTTGAGCCGTAGCTCTTGTCAAACCATTTGTCATGGTCCCGGGCCAGTACCTCTTTCTTGTCAAAGTTGCGGTTGATGATCCCGATACTGTTTCTGAGTGTCCTGTACCACTGTGACCAGGATGGGTTGTATAGAAATGCGGCAATGTCGCATGGCAGGCCGTTTTTGAAAAAACGCTCTGTGCCGACCGTGTCTATGATATGAACATCGTCATTGAAGTAGACAAAATGCTCTGCAAGGTCCGGAATTCTGTGCAGATAGTATTCGATGACTACTGAATTGAAAGTGGGTAGAAACTGCTCCGGGATATAGTCCTTGTGTTCCACCAGATGAATCTTCGGATTGCTCTCGTCGAGCCATTCCGGTTTCTGCCCGCATGTCACAAAGTGTATTTTGCGTACCCAGGGGGCAAATTTCTCTACTCCGCGGAACCAGTATCTCAAAAGGCCGTAATCGCGGAAACGGGCTTCCGAGACCCCGTTTTTGGTGTTTCCCCGGTTTCCGGAATATTTCGCGAAATCCGCCTGCCACTTCGGGTCGTTCATGTCCACCCACGTGATTACAAAATCGATGTCCATTCTTATGTTAAGCGAGTAAGTTCTTATTTTAAATCCGCAAAGTTAAGTTTTTTGTGTGTATTACGGGAAAATTTCGATAATTTTGTCTTCATATACGTTTTCGTGTACTTCGTTCCATCATGACAGTAGAAAGAAAATACAAAATACTTACCTGCATCTTTACCGGATTTGCCTGTCTTCCGCTGGGCGTGCTGTATCTGTTCGGAGATCTGGCGTACCTTGTAGTTTATTATATAGCCAGGTACCGCAGAAAGACGGTCAGACACAACCTTGAGCTTGTTTTCGGGACATCTGACAGAAAACGGATCATACGTATAGAGAAAAAGTTCTACCGTCACCTGTGTGACTGTATAGTGGAGACTGTAAAGTTGCTGCACATCTCGGACGAGGAAGTGGACCGCAGGGTGGATGTGACCAACGGGGAGCTTATTGACGGAATCATCAGGTCCGGCCGTTCTGTGGTGCTGTTTCTGGGACATTACGGCAACTGGGAATGGGTACAGGCCATTATCCATCATTTCCATGAACCCCTGACAGGAGGCCAGATATACATGCCGTTGCGCAACAAAGTCATGAACAAGGTGATGCTGAGGGTCAGGTCCAGGTTCGGCCTGGAATGTATTCCGCAGGACAAGGCTGTGCGCCGGCTTCTGGGCATTGAGCGCAGTGGCGGGAAATTCGTCATAGGCTTTATCTCCGACCAGCGGCCTGCTGGGAAGGTGCTGCATCACTGGACGGATTTCCTGGGTCAGGACACTCCTTATTCGGTCGGAGGAGAGACTATCGGTGACCATGTGGGTGCCGAATATGTCTACCTTGATGTCGAGAAGACTTCCCGCGGACACTACCGTCTGACTTTTGTCCCTGTCGTTCCGGACCCGTCGGATGACGGTCAGTTCCCGTACACGAGAGAGTTCATGAAGATGCTGGAGAAGACTATTTATCGGGAGCCGGCCTACTGGCTGTGGTCGCACAAGCGTTGGAAACGCCACAGAGACCGGTCTGCCGCTCCGGCTCCTGTGCAGTAATGCGGGGACAGATGTCACAACGCCGGAGTCAGGCCATTTATATCAGATTGTTTGATAATACTGAACTAAATAGATTTGAATTATGAAAAAAGTTGTTTTGACATTGGCTGCGCTGTCTGCGCTGGCGGTGACGGCTGTGGCTCAGGATGTGGATGATTTCGATCTGTTCAAGGCTGCACGTGAACGCGAGATGTCCGATTATCAGTCCAGACGGGCCGAGGAATACGCTCATTTCAAAGCTGCGTATTATGGGGCCTTCGAACAGTTCTTGAAACTGTATCAGCAGTATCTTGAAGATGATGAGGCTGTGATAGACCTGATGTCCTCCGATGACGGCATCAAGGTGGAGCCGGCAATGCTGGCCGTGCAGCCGAAGGCAGTGACTACTGCGGCCGACCAGAAGCAGATACTGGCAGAGAGTATGAAGAATATCCGGCATCTCAGGCCGGAGGACCTGATACCGGTGCTGTCAGACAAGCAGGACACTGTGGAGCGGATGCAGGAGGCCGCCGAGACTCTGGAGGAGATAGTCAAGGATATGGCGACCGTGGCTGTAGAGGAGAATGATGAGCCGGTGAATGTTACGACTAAGGTCGTGCTGGAGCCGTATGACCCTGAGTATTTCTCCAATTTGCCTTCGCTGGAGGAACTCTCCGGCAACGATGCTTCCGGCTCCTCTGAAGCCGGGACTCCCGTCGGGACATCTTCTGCGACTGCCTCCGAAAGTTCAGCCGGACTGAGTTCCTCTGTTCCCAGTGGAAAGCCTACGGAGTATGTGCGCATATCTTCTCCTTTCGGCACCCGTGTTCATCCCATTACCCGTAAGAAGCATACCCACAAGGGTATAGACCTGGCCGCACCGAAGATGACTCCGATATACGCCACGGCTGACGGAGAGGTGACTTTCTCCGGACGCAACGGCGGCTACGGCAACTTCGTCAAGATCAATCACCGCAATGGCTACAAGACCGCTTATGCCCACATGCACAAGATAGCGGTCAAGAAAGGTGCGGATGTCCACAAGGGCGACCTTATCGGCTACGTCGGGACCACCGGCTCCAGCACCGGCAACCACCTCCATTACGAGGTCTACTATCAGGACAAGTTGGTAGATCCCGCTACGACACTATAGCCGGTCCGCTATCGCGTTGTGGTTGCCTGCTGTCTCGCCGGGCCCTGCCCGCTATCCATTGTAACCTGATTGTCACTAAGATAAAACCGTTCCGTAACTTCATCCCGGATTTGTGGCACGCAGTTTGCAAGTTCTCATTACGGATAGTTTTTTCATAGGTTAAGTATTAGGTTAAGTAATAAAGGCTGACGGGTTCTCCGCCGGCCTTTATTATTTCCATTCTCTCTATTTCCACGTTTGACTTTTGTGTCCTAGGCACCCGTCTCTCCAGCGTGTCCTTCCCCTATGGGGCAGCATCGGATCCCCGGGAAAGTGAACCAGTCTGCCTCGTTTTCGGTACACTTTCCCCTGCGGTCTTCCATGCAGCAGCCTCTACAAACCCCTCTCGCAGCACCAGTCTTTATCCCGCACCGGGATAACTTGTCACTATACATTTTCGTTATATTGCATTTTGCTGATTGTCAAGATGTTCTGCTCTTGCAAGAATGTTAGATGCTCCGATTTTCCTCAAAATACGGCATTTTGGGATGCTCCTTACATTTTGTGATTTTGCCAACATCGGGATTTACAGGTATTTCTGACCTAACGAAAATGTATAGTGGCATTTGGCACTGTGTCGTGATACGTCGCGGGACTTTTACTCCGCACCGTGAGTGCCCGGCTTTGAGGATTGTGTCTGGCAGACA
>CASFSL010000011.1 GCA_949297365.1 uncultured Bacteroidales bacterium
AATGCCCAAAATGAAGACCAACTCCGGTGCCAAAAAGCGCTTCGTGCTTACCGGAACTGGAAAAGTGAAGAGAAGACACGCTTACCACAGCCACATTCTCACCAAGAAGACGACAAAGCAGAAAAGGAACCTCAACAAGGTCGTTGTAGCTGATGCCTGCGACACCAGGAGGATCAAGGAAATGATTGTCGCCTAAGTTTAAAATTATTGTTTAACTGAATGCCTCAGCAGAAAAAGTCTCCCGAAAGGGGGGAGCGCTGACATTCTTAAAATCAAAAAGTGTAGTATGCCAAGATCAGTGAATTCGGTGGCCTCAAGAGCACGCCGTAAGAAAATTCTCAAACAGACCCGCGGTAACTTCCTTGCAAGGAAGAATGTCTGGACTGTAGCCAAGAACACCTACGAGAAAGGTTTGGGCTACGCATACCGCGACCGTAAACAAAAGAAACGCAATTTCCGCTCGCTTTGGATTCAGCGTATCAACGCTGCTGCCCGTGAGCACGGTATGAACTACTCTCAGTTCATCGGAGCTCTCGCAAAGCAGAACGTAGGGCTGAACCGCAAGGTACTGGCAGACCTGGCTCTCAATAATCCCCAGGCATTCGAGGCAGTCATCAACTCTGTAAAGGCTCAGTAACCGTAAGTGAGAGAGTTCCTGCAAAATAAGTGGTTCAAATTCGGACTCTGGGGTCTGCTCTATCTCCTCTGGGTGATATGGCTCGGCAATTACTGGTGGCTTCTGGGCCTCGCAGTGATTTTCGACATATTCATCACCAGGAAGGTAAAGTGGGCATTCTGGAAGAAGAACTACAAGGAGGGGGAGAAGCGCAATGTGTGGCTGGACTGGCTCGACGCCATCATCTTCGCCGTCATAGTCGTGATACCTCTCAATATCTTCATCCTCCAGGCATTCCGGATACCGTCCTCGTCTATGGAGAGCACTCTGATGACAGGAGACTACTTGTTTGTGGGAAAACTGGCCTACGGACCCAAGCTGCCGGAGAGACCTCTCTCCATACCCTTTGTCCACAACACCATCTTCGGTAAGAAGTCATATTCGGACCTTATCAAGCGCGACTATAGGCGTCTGGCTGGTTTCGGACACGTTGAGCGCGGAGACATAGTCGTCTTTAATTTTCCTCACGGAGATACGGTTCTCTCCAAGAGACCGGTGGATGACTATTACACCCATGTGCGTTTCAACGGCAGGGAGTACACCGAGAGGATGTACGGTCCCTTGATTACCAGGCCGGTGGACAAGGAGGACAACTATGTGAAGAGGTGTGTGGCCGTAGCCGGAGACACCCTTGAGGTGCGCGACGGACGGGTATTTGTCAACGGTGACTCACTGGATGTGTATCCTGGTATCCAGAATTCCTATACGGTGATAACCAACGGCACGCCTGTCAATGCCAAGATACTCGAGGATGCCGGCATTCAGACATCCGGAATATGGTTCGACGCGACCCTGCCCGGATATCCGGCCATGTCCATGACCGCTGAGGCTGCGGACAAGCTGGCCTCTGTCGCCAATGTACAGGAATGCCGCCGCAACGTGGATGTCTATCCTCCCGATTATCCGGATTCGTACCTGATGCTCTTCCCGTTTGCTGAGGACTTCAGGTGGACCAGGGACAACTACGGTCCCCTGTACATTCCGGCAAAGGGAGACAGCGTGGCCCTGACCCTCGGAAATCTGCCCCTCTACAGCCGTATCATCAGCGTATACGAGGGACACGATCTTAAGGTGCAGGACGGTACTATCCTGATAGACGGAGTTCCGGCGACTCACTACACCTTCGCCATGGACTACTACTTCATGATGGGGGACAACAGGCACAACTCTCTCGACTCGCGCTATTGGGGATTCGTTCCCGAGAACCACATCGTGGGAAAGCCCAGGGTGGTATGGTTCTCCAAGGACGTCAATAAACCTTTCCCTCGGAATATCAGATGGAACCGTTTATTGAAGTTTGTGTAAAAAATTTGGAATTTTAAGAAAAAAAGGGGATATTTGCAGCCCTTTAAAATTTGAAATAAAATAGGATAAATATATGGCACGTGTTTGTCAAGTAACTGGAAAGAAGCGGGTGATCGGAAACAATGTTTCCCACTCCAAGCGTCGCACAAAACGCGAGTTCGCTCCCAACCTGAAGGTAAAGCGCTTCTGGCTCGAGGAGGAGAACAGGTTCGTCACTCTTAAAGTCTCTGCTGCCGGCATGAGGACTATCAACAAGAACGGTCTCGCAGCTACTCTGAAGGCCGCTCAGGAAAAAGGTTTAATCGACATTTATTAATAGACGGAGGGTACTTATCATGGCAAAGAAAGCAAAAGGCAATAGAGTACAGGTGATCCTCGAGTGCACAGAGCAGAAGGACAGCGGAGTTCCCGGAATCTCCCGTTACATCACCACCAAGAACAAGAAGAACACTCCTGACCGTCTGGAGCGTAAGAAATACAATCCTTACCTCCGCAGGGTAACAGTTCACAAGGAAATCAAATAATTTATAGCATATGGCAAAGAAAGCGGTTGCAACCTTCAGCGGCGACAAGGCCTCCAAGAGGACATTTGTCAAATGTATCCGTATGGAAAAGTCCGAGCGTACCGGAGCCTATATCTTCAAGGAGGATTTCGTGGCTACCGACCATGCAAAGGATTTCTTCGCGAAGAAGTAAGATTTATTGGTAATAATGATAGACGGGGTGCCGGTGACGACACCCTGTTTTGTTTTATGGATATGGAATTACAGGAAATCATAGACAGGACGGTGGCGGAGTATGCGCCGCTGGTCAAGGCATCCTCCGAGGCTTACTGGGAGGGTACGACGACGGGAAGTGCCGCGGCATTTGACCGTTATGCGGAAGTCAGTAAGAAGATAGCCGGGCTTTTCTCGGATGTGAGGACGTTTGATGCCCTCTGCGGGATCAAGGAGTCGGGCAGTGTGACGGACCCGTTGCTGCGCAGGCAGCTGGCCGAGCTGTACAACAGTTTTATGTCGCGTCAGGCGGACAAGGCGTTGCTGGATGCCATCATTGAGAAGGAGACAGTTCTGGAGCGCAGGTACGCTGCATTCAGAGCGGATTTCAGAGGACGGAGGATCAACGACAACGAGGTGGAGCGGCTGTTGCGGACTTCAGCTGATTGCTCCGAGCTGCAGGATGTCTGGGTGGCTCACAAGGCGGTAGGCCGGGAAGTCGCTTCGGATATTCTGGAGGTGGTCCGGTTGCGCAATCAGCTGGCCGACTGTCTTGGATTTACCAACTATCACAGCATGAGCCTGATCCTCAGCGGGGAGAAACCGCGCGATGTGGAACTGCTGATGAATGAGGTGGATGAGCTTTCCCGCGACAGTTTCGTACAGATAAAGGCGGAGATAGACGAGGCCATGGCCTTGCGTTGCGGCATATCAGTGTCGGATCTGCGGCCCTGGCACTATCAGGGCCGCTTCTTCCAGGAGGCACCGGACCTGTATCCCGTGGACTTCGACAGTTACTACAAGGGCAGGGACCTGGAGCGGCTGACCATTGATTATTACCGCAGCATCGGCTTGGACGTGGAGCCTATGCTGCGCCGCAGCGACCTCTATCCCCGCGAGGGCAAGAATCAGCACGCTTTCTGCATCGACATGGACTGCATGGGGGACGTGCGGGTGCTGTGCAACCTCACCGACAACGAGCGGTGGATGGAGACCATGCTGCACGAGTTCGGTCATGCGGCCTACAGTGCGGGGCACGACGCTAACCCGGAGCTACCGTTCCTGCTCAGGGAGGCTGCCGGTATTTTCACCACCGAGGGTGTGGCCATGATGTTCGGCCGCCTGTCGCGCAACCCTGAGTGGATGCGGCTCAACCTCGGAATACCGGCTGAGGAAGCGGAACGCATTGCCCCGGACTGCCGCCGCTCAGCCCGCCTGAGCCAGCTGGTGCAGTCCCGCTTCATGCAGGTGGTATACCGTTTTGAGAAGGCCATGTACGCCGACCCGGAGCAGGACCTCAATGCCCTGTGGCGCGGTCTGGTGGAGAAGTATCAGCTGCTGACATACCCAGAGGGACGCGACGAACCGGATTGGGCCGCGAAGATACATATCGCCCTCTATCCCTGCTATTATCACAACTACCAGTTGGGCGAGCTCTTCGCCTCGCAGATGCACCATTACATCGTGGAGCACATCACCCGGAGCGGAGATATGGCCTTCGATTCCTACACCGGCTGTGCGGAAGTCGGCCGCTGGCTGACCGAGAAAGTCTTCGCCCCCGGCAAGCTCTACCCCTGGAACGAGATGATCACCCGCGCCACCGGCGAACCCCTAACCGCCGCCTGGTGGGCAGCGGAGGTTAGGTAAGAAAAATTTGCATGAATGTAATTTATAAATTACATTTGCAAAATGAAGGTAAGGGAGGTAGTAGCATATAAGGGGTATTTTGAGGAGTTCTTTATCGCGCAGCCGCAAAAGGTCAGGGATAAGATAATCAAGATTCTCGATATCATTGAGCAGGTGGAACGGATACCTTTAACGTATCTGAAGCATATTGAGGGAACAAATGGCCTTTTTGAGATACGTGTGCAGTTGGGCGGAAACATATTCCGTGTCTTTTGTTTCTTTGATGGAGGTAGGTTGATTATATTATTGACTGGTTTTCAGAAGAAGACGCAGAGGACTCCGAAGGAGGAGATAAACCGTGCCGTAAGGCTTATGAATGAATATTTCGAAGAGAAAAGAAATGACTGAAGACATGAATATAAAGACACTGGACCAAATTAAAGACGAGTATTACGGTTTGCCAGGGACACCTGAACGTGATAGGATAGAGCGTGAACTGGAGGCTCTTCACATTGGACTTAAAATACGTAGTGCGAGAGAGAAAAAGATGATGACCCAGGCAGAACTGGCCAGCAGGATAGACAAAAAGCGTACGTTTATATCCAAAGTAGAGAATGACGGGGAGAATATTACGCTGAAAACACTGTATGATATAGTGGAACGAGGACTTGGTGGAAAATTGAAAATAGAAGTGGTTCTGTAACTTCTTTAGAGTCAAAATAAAAACAGGGTGTCGGTTCAATGCTGGCACCCTGTTTTGTTTGCTAGCGGAGTTCGATAGCGACGCCGCCGCTGCGGGCCAGGGGTATCTCCAAAAGCGAGCTGCCGGTGACTGTGGTCTCGGTTATCCTGTAGCTCTGGGGATTCTCGTCCCAGGAGGCGTCCTCGCCGTCGGCGTAGATGGTTGCGGTATACTTCTTTCCCTTTGTCAGAGGCAGTTTGGAGAAGTCGATGACTGCCGTGCGGGCATTCTCGTCAGTGATGGCCCCTATATACCATTTATCCTCACCCTTGGCCTTACGGGCTGTGGTGATGTAGTCGCCAGGCTCGGCCTCGAGTACCTTGGTGTAGTCCCAGTCGGTGGGCACATTGCGTATGAATGTGAACGCATCCTGGAACCGTTCGTAGTTCTCGGGCAGGTCGGCCACCATCTGCAGGGGCGAGTAGAGCACGACGTAGAGGGCCAGCTGCTTTACCAGAGTGGTGTGAATCCTGGCTACGGACGTGGAGTCGTAGTAGGACATGTCGGTCTGGAAGATGCCGGGCGTGTAGTCCATCGGCCCGCCTATGAATCGGGTGAAGGGCATGATGGTGGTGTGCTCGGGAGGATTGCCTGTCTCGCCCATGGACTCGAACTCAGTACCTCGGCCGGACTCGGCTGCAAGATAGTTGGGCCATGTGCGGTGCAGTCCGGTAGGCCGCACCGGTTCGTGTGCGTCGATCATTATCTCATAGTCGGCGGCCCTGCGGATGCAGTGCAGGAAGTGGTTCACGGTGTTCTGGTCGTAGTGGTGGCTGCCTCTGGGAATGATGGCCCCTACGTAGCCGCTTTTGACTACGGAGTAGTTGTTGTCCTTCATGAACTGGTAGGCACGGTCCAGATAGCGTTCGTAGTTGAGGGTGGATCCGGAGGTCTCGTGGTGCATGACGAGCTGTACGCCCTTGCTTGCCGCGTAGTCCCGCAATTCGGCTACATCGAAGTCGGGGTAGGGTGTCGTGAAGTCAAAGACGAAGTCCTTGAACTGGCCGAACCAGTCTTCCCAGCCCTGGTTCCAGCCCTCGACCAGGACTCCCTGGATGTTGTTGGCCGCTGCGAAGTCGATGTATCTCTTGACATTCTCAGTGTTGGCGGCGTGGGTTCCGTTGGGTGCTGTCCTGGTGTAGTCGGTCACGCCGAGCTGGACATTGGGCTCGTTGGTGTAGCTCCATGTGCCCTGGCCCGGTGCGAACATCTGCCACCACACGCCTACGAATTTCTGGGGACGGATCCAGTCGGTGTCCTCAATGGCGCACGGTTCGTTGAGGTTGAGAATCAGGCGGCTCTCCAGTACGGCGGGGGCATTGTCGGTGACGATGACCGTCCTCCACGGAGTACTCTGGGGAGTCTGTATATAGCCCCGGTTGCCCAGTGCGTCGGGTACCAGGTGAGCTTTGAAGCCAGTGCGTCCGCCTCCGATGTCGTGTACTTCAAGCTGCATGGCGGAGTAGTTGACTAATGCCGCTTCGTGTATGTTGACGTAAAGGCCGCCTGAGTCCCGCTTCATCATCACCGGTGTCTGTACGCCTGGTACGGGCATCGGGCAGATACAGGAGTTTCCGCTTCGGTCAAATGTGGGATAGAGGCCGGCTATCTCGCTCAGGTGCGATGTCTCGTACAGGAACTCGTTGGCATCGTAGTCTCCGGCTATCCAGAATGCGGTCAGATCCTCGTGCAGGTTGAATTCGGTCAGTTCGTTGCCGATGATGAAGTATCCCAATGTCTTCTGCCTGGGGAACTCGTAGCGGAATCCGAGTCCGTCGTTGAACAGGCGGAAACGCACTACGATGGTGCGTCCGTCGGTAGAATCCGCCCCGGTCTGCTGCCACAGGTAGACGGCCATCTCGTTGTGACGGTCGCGGATCTCCTTCTCCTCGCCCCAGACCGGCTCCCATGTGTAGTCTACGGAAGTCCGCCTGACGCTGTCTATGCGGAAGCCCTCGTGCATCTGTGTCGGATGCAGTACCGTATTGCTCTGTGCTATAGTCCAGTCGTGCATGAACGGCTGGATGTCGTTCACTCCGCCTTCATGACGGATGTCGAAGCCCATGCGGCTCTCGTCCAGTACCCGCTGTCCGTCAAAGGACAGGGTGTAGACCGGCTCACCGAATCCGCTCAGCTGAAAGGTCAGTTCCAGTCTCTTGTCGGGAGAGAGCAGGCTCAGCCGTCCACCGTCGGACTTTCCGGCACTTCCGTCTGCAGGAGCCGCCATGGCGGCCGCTGTCATCACAGCTGCTGCACTCATTGCCATAAATCGTTTCATAACAACAGGTTTTATATTGATGACTGTTTATTTTGCCAGTTCCTCATTGATGAGCTTGACCATTGAGGCGAACTCGGCCTCGTCGTAGAGCCGGGTCAGCATGATGATCTTGCCGGTACGGTCGAGGATGATGTTGCGGGTCACGCCGGCTCCCTTGTCGCAGAAGAGGGCGAAGCGCTCACCTTCAGGGTCGAGGGTGAGGGGGTAGGTCACCGGTATGGACTTGGCGAACTCTTCTGTCACCTCGGGCGTCTCCTTGAGGTCTATGCCGTAGAGGGCAAATTCAGGATTGTCCTTGAGCTTCTGCCAGATCTCGCTCTCGATGTGGGGCATCTCCTGGCGGCATACACCGCACCAGCTGGCTGTGAACTGGAGCATTACCACCTTGCCCTGAAGCTCTTTGATGTTGACCTTGCTGCCGTCCGTCATGAGCAGGTCGAAATCGGGTACCTGGTCGCCCACCTTTACGATGTAGCCTCGCTTGTCGCTTTCGGCTCCGGCGGACTTGGCGGTCTCAGTCGCCGTGGCTGTGCTTTTTCCGGCCCCGGCTTTTCCGCTGTTGTTTCCGCAGCTGTACAGCATAAGCGCAGCTGCGGCCAATGTTAGAACAGTTCTGATCTTCATAATGCTTGGAGTTATAATTGTGTGGTCACAGAGAGTGTTCACTCCTGTCATGCAAAGATAAAAATAAGCCGAGAGCAATGCAAATCAAAACCTCATTTTCAAATTACTGCAGTCCGTCGCGGGGATTTGCGGTGGCCCGGCGGTAGAAGACGGCGGTGACGATCAGTGCAGTGACGGCTGATACGGCCACGAGGGCAAGAGCGAAGACCCAGGGGGTGATGTGGACGCGGTCGACGAAGTTCTGCAGCCAGCGCGAGGTGATGACGGCCGCTATGGGGCAGGAAAGCGCGAAGCAGATGAGGACAATGGTACCGTAACCGATATTGGCCCGCTCGAGAATGGAGGCGACGCTGGCTCCGAAAATCTTGCGGACGGCTGTCTCCTTCCTGCGGTACTCGGTGTCGAAGAGCACCAGGCCGATGACTCCGCATAGAGCCAGGATGGCGGCGATGACGCTGAACGCCACTACGAGGCGGGATGTGCGGATCTCATTTTGGTACAGATTGTTCTGTATGGTGTCGTAGAACTCTACCTGTGAGGGCCAGTAGGGGTCGGCCTCGCGTATGAGGGACTCTATATCGGACGCGGCCTGGAACGCATTGCTGCCGGCAGTGATGCGGAAGTAAAGCACTCCGTTAACCCCGCTGTATATGCCGGAA
>CASFSL010000012.1 GCA_949297365.1 uncultured Bacteroidales bacterium
ATGCGGGAAGCGACGGCGGCGAGGGAATCCCCGAAGGTCCCGGGCCGGGTGGCGTCGAGCATCAGGAGGATGAGGGCGGCTTTCGAGAGGGTGGTGTAGGTGCGGTTGATGCCGATGGTCTCGATGGAGTCGCTGGTTTCGCGGATGCCGGCGGTGTCGATGAAGCGGAAGGTGACTCCGGCGATGTTGACGGTGTCCTCGATGGTGTCGCGGGTGGTGCCGGCGATGTCGGAGACGATGGCGCGGTCCTCGCCGAGCAGGGCGTTGAGCAGGGTGCTCTTGCCGGTGTTGACGGCTCCGACGATGGCGACGGGGATGCCGTTCTTGATCGCATTGCCGAGGGCAAATGAGTCGGCCAGCCGGAAGATGTGCGCGGATACCCGGTCGATAAGGTCGAGGACCCGGGTGCGGTCGGCGAACTCGACGTCCTCCTCGCTGAAGTCCAGCTCCAGCTCCATGAGGGAGACGATGTCCAGCATCTCGGAGCGCATCTCCTGGAGCTCAGAGGAATAGCCGCCGCGCAGCTGCTGCAGGGCAATGTCGTGGGCGGCCTTGTTCTCGGAGGCAATCAGGTCGGCGACAGCCTCGGCCTGGGCCAGGTCCATCCGGCCGTTCAGGAAGGCCCGTTTGGTAAATTCACCGGCGGAGGCCATCTCGGCCCCTGCGGCTATCAGCGCCCGCAGTATCTCGGAGACAATGTATTGGGACCCATGACAATATATCTCGGCGGAGTCCTCCCCGGTGTAGGAGTGGGGAGCCCGGAAGACCACGGCCATGACCTCGTCGATGACGGTCTCCGCAGCATTCCCCTCCGGGAAAACGATCCGTCCGTAGTGCATTTCCCTCGCCCGGAATTCCGCCGCCCGAACGCCGCCTTCCTCCTTCATCGGCCGGTACACCCTCTCCAGCACGGTCACCGCCTCCGGGCCGCTGATGCGTACCACCGCGATTGCCCCCTGTCCGGGAGCCGTCGCCCTGGCGCAGATTGTCGTCTGCTCGTATATTTTTCCGCTGTCCATCCTATATTTTCTCTAAAAGCGCAACATTCTCCACATGAGTGGTGTGGGGGAACATGTCCACCGGCCGGATGCGCACGAGGCGGTAGCCGCCGGCGGTGAGCAGGGCCAGGTCGCGGGCCTGTGTGGCGGGATTGCAGCTCACGTACACGATTCGTCTGGCTCCGGTGCCCAAAAGTACTTCGATGACAGAAGGATGTACCCCGGCCCTGGGCGGGTCGAGTATCACCACGTCCGGCGAGGCTCCCTGGGCGGCCACGAACTCCGGAGTGAGGATGTCCTTCATGTCCCCGGCGTAGAACCGGCAATTGTCTATCCCGTTGATCCGCGCATTGACCTTCGCGTCGGCTATGGCCTCGGGTACGTATTCCACGCCCACCACCGAAGCCACGCTCCGGGCCACGAACAGGGCTATCGTCCCGGTCCCGGTGTAGAG
This sequence comes from uncultured Bacteroidales bacterium, assembly GCA_949297365.1. Lineage (GTDB taxonomy): Bacteria > Bacteroidota > Bacteroidia > Bacteroidales > UBA932 > Coprenecus. The sequence continues at coordinate 1,453 of CASFSL010000012.1, forward strand.
GTCGTAGACGTGCTCCCCGCCCTGGAAATCCGCAAATTCGCGCACTGTCGAATAGAGCCTGTAGGCCTGCAGCGGATTGGTCTGGTAGAAGGATTTCGGCCCGATCTTGAACCGCAGCCCCTCCATTTCCTCGTAGATGGCGTCCTCGCCCCGCGCATTCAGAATCTCCTGGTCGTTGATGGCGTCGTTCATCCTCCCGTTGTACAGATAGTTCAGCGACTTGATCTGGGGAAAACGCTCCATCAGCACGTCGAAGAGCTTCTCCGCCTCGGCGTCGCAGTCCTCCGGGCGGAACCCGCAGCGCAGCTTGCCGAGCTTCGGCGGACGGGCCCCGAACATGACGGTCAGCATGACCTCCCCGCGCAGATTGGTACGGATGATGATATTGCGCAGGAATCCGGTCTGCTCCCGGATGTTGAAGAAAGGCAGCCCGTGCACGATGGCGTACTGCCGGATGAAGTTGCGTATCTCGTTGGAAGGCTCCGGCTGCAGCCAGCAGTGCCTGATATCCAGTATTTTGTCAAATGCCTTGGAAATGTGGAATCCGAGGGCGAATCCGGCGGGATTGCCGTTGACGGACGAGTACCCTCCGCGCAGGTGCCGGGGGAATACTCCTCCCTCGAACTCCGAGGGGTCGAGAGGGACAGGGGGATCGAACACCGTCGAGGGGTCCTCGCCGCTGAGCAGCCACCTCCGGTCGGAGAAGGTGAATTCCAGCTTGTTGCGGTATTCCGTGGTGCGCTCCGAGGGCAGGATGGGCAGCACCTCCACCTGATCCATGGGCAGATGCCCGATGCGGGAGAACTGGTCCACGACCTGCTGCTGCTTGTACTTGAGCTGCAGGTGATAGGGGAGTTCCTGCCAGGCGCAGCCCCCGCAGTCCTTGTAATGTTCGCAGAATGGCTCCACCCGATCCGGCGAGGGCCGCTCGATTTCGACCAGCGTACCCTCGAAGTACTTCTCCCGGCGCTTGTCGATCCGCACGGCCACGACATCCCCCGGCACGGCATTGGACATGAATGCCACTTTCCCGTCAATACGGGCCACCGCCTTTCCCTCGGCACCGACGGACTCCACCGTCACGCCGCGGACTATTTCCTTTTCTTTCTTTCTACTCATGGGCGCAAAAATAAAAAGAAGTCGAGAGCAACGCAAATGAACTTGTTCGAATTGCATTGCCAAGGCATGAACAGTATTAAAGACGACATCATCAATCTACAAAAACTGGGATATTGGAAAATGCAGGGCATTTTATAGATATCTGATTATCAATAATTTATAAAACAATGCGCAATTTTCGCGGTCTTACAGTGGCCTGAAAAATGCACCTTGTTTTGTAAATACCTGGTTATCAAGATGCCCAGAAATGTGCTGCATTTTCCGAATAACACTGTCGCAAGGACAGATCAAAATTGATATGGCTGATTCAAACAAGCATAAACTTGCCATGGAGGCTGTTGTCAAATGTGTTAGATGCATGATTTTGCAGGCAATGGGGCGGCGGCTTTGAGATAGTATCTGATTATCAATAAATTACAAAACGCACTGCACCTTTGGCCGGTTTTAAAAGGGTCAAATGTGCAGTGTCGGAAAATAAGTATCTGATGACCAATCAGTATCTGTTTGCTATTGCACCTGCAATTCAGATTTATTATTTTTGCGCAGCATCTCTTGTTCCGGATTCCGGATGATGAGGGATACCGATTGTTCAACCAATATGAAATGGCAGATATGCATATAGCTGTGGTATCCTGACGGCGTTTACAGACAACGTCAGGTCTGAGGCTGTTGTCCTGCGGGACAATATTCAAAACCAACGGAGGCTGTCCGTACAGGGCGGCTCATGTCATATCATAAAGAACAATCAGAATGGAATACACATACAAGAATATCTGGCTCATCAACTTTCCCGTCATGATGAGCATCCTCATAGAGCAACTTATCAACATCACCGACGCAATATTCCTCGAACACGTAGGAGAAGTGGAGTTAGGGGCGTCGGCCATCGCCGGAATATGGTACTTGGCCCTCTACATGCTCGGCTTCGGATTCAGCCTTGGCCTGCAGGTCGTAGTCGCAAGGCGCAACGGAGAGGGGAATTATTCCGAGACGGGTCGGACAATGTTTCAGGGCCTGCTGTTCATGACAGCCCTCGCCGCTGTCCTGTGCTTCCTCTCCAGACTTTTCTCCCCGATACTGCTGGGCAGGATGACCGCTTCGGAAGAAATCTGCCGGGCCGTTGTCGATTACCTGGACTGGCGCATCTGGGGGCTGCTGTTCTCCTTCCCGTTCCTGGCCCTGCGGGCATTTTTAGTCGGTATCACCAAGACCAAAGCCCTGAACGTGGCGGCCCTCACAGCCGTGTTGGTGAACATCCCCTGCAACTGGCTGCTTATCTTCAGGATGGACATGGGTATCGCGGGAGCCGCCGCGGCATCGTCCTTCGCGGAACTGTGCTCGTTGGCGGTATTGTCGGTACACGTACTGAGGAAAATGGACAGACAGCATTACGGACTCAACTGCCGCCCTGATACCGGGATACTCCGGCAGGTCATAAAGGTGTCCCAGTGGAGCATGTTCCATTCGTTCATAGGCGTGGCCTCGTGGCTGGCTTTCTTCGTCGCCATCGAGCATTTGGGCGGATTGGAGCTGGCCGCCACTAACATCCTCCGCAGCGTTTCCACCCTGTTCTTTGTCATTGTCAACTCGCTCGCCGCCACGACAGGCTCCCTGACAAGCAACCTGATCGGCTCAGGGCACGGTGACGGGATATTCCGGCTCTGCGGCAGGGTTATCCGTTTAGGGTACGCCATCGGGTTTCCGCTCATTGTCTTAGTCCTGTGCCTGTACCGCCCGATTATGGGCATCTACACCGACAATGCCGGCCTGATACAGATTGCCCGCTGGCCCTTTGCAGTAATGCTGCTTGACTATATATTCGCACTGCCCGGTTACGTCCTCATGAACACCGTCACAGGCACCGGAGCGACCCGGATGACCTTCATCTTCCAGCTGACAACCATTGCGGCCTACCAGATATACCTGTGGAGCATAAGCAGCCTCAGCACATCACTATCTGTTTTTTGGACAGCCGAATACCTGTACGTGATACTGCTTGGGGTGCAGTCCTTTGTCTACTTGCGGCGAACACTCCGGTGCGGCATCAGTTCCCGCTTGAACGGTCCGGGCAATTGATTGATCAGATTGTTGGGATCCGCCTGAGACGCATCTCGTAGCAGGTTATGGCAGTCGCTATGGCCACATTGAGGGACTCTGCCCTGTCGGAAGTGCCCTCGGCCGCAGACGGTATATAGATCCTGCGGACGGATTCGTCAAGCAGGACGGGAGACACTCCGTCACGCTCGCTGCCCATTATGACAAGTGCGCGGTCTGTCTTCAATGGCACTGTGCGGATGTCTTCTCCTCCTTCAAGGGCTGTGGAATAGACCGGTATGCCTGCTGTACGGCAGTTCCGGGCAAGATGCACCAGGTCGCAAGTAGCGGTTTTCTGGCGGAAGACGGAACCCATCGTGGCCTGTATGGTCTTGGGATTGTACAGATCCGCGCAGTCCGGCGACAGATAGACTGTCTCTATCCCGAACCAGTCGGCCAGACGCAGGATGGTCCCGACATTTCCCGGGTCGCGGACAGAGTCCAGCCCGAGACACAGGCCTGAGGGCAATGCGGAGGCGCGGTCCGGAATTCCGTCTGTAGGGATACGCAGGACGGCAAGGGCAGGGGAGGGGGAGGAGAGATGGCTCATCCTCCCCATTGTCTCCTCCCCGATATCGGAGGTACGGTATACCGCTTCAACCTGGTACCGCTTCTGAGTCAGGGCCTCCCCGACCATTTTCTCCCCTTCGACGACGAAAAGCCCGTGCTCCTGCCGGAACTTCTTCTGTCCGAGGGAGCGGATGAGCCGGATGTCGGCCTTGGAGGGTATACGGTCGGTCAGCATTGTCCCGCAGAACTTCCGTTAATATCCCAATATCTTGAGCATCGACTTGTAGGTCTGCTCTTTGCTGAAGAGCTTGGTGGTATAGTCCCCGTCCGGTGTCTTGTCGATGATGATATGCTTGGGAGCGGGCTGGAGGCAGTGCTGGATGCCGCCATAGCCGGCTATTGACTCCTGGTAGGCTCCGGTGTGGAAGAAGCCGATGTACAGGGGCTCCGGGTCGTCAGGAGAGACCTTGGGAAGGAAGATGGCGTTGGCGTGCTCCTCGGCGTTGTAGTAGTCCTGACTGTCGCAGGTGAGGCCTCCGAGGAAGACTCTCTCGTAGGGCTGGTCCCACTTGTTTATCGGCAGGAGGATGAATTTCTGCTTGATGCCCCAGATATCGGGGAGGGTGGTCATGAAGGAGCTGTCTACCATGTACCATTTCTCGCGGTCATTCTGCTGCTTGACTCCGAGGATGGAGAATATGGTGGCTCCGCTCTCGCCGACGGTATAGGAACCGAACTCGGTGAAGATGTTGGGTTCCTCGACTCCCCGGGAGTTGCAGATGCTCTTGATCTGGGCCACTACCTCCTCGATCATGTATTCGTAGTCGTAGTCCATGCCGAGGGAATTCTTGATAGGCAGTCCTCCACCGATGTTCAGGGAATCGAGGGTAGGGCAGACGGCCTTGAGGTTGCAGTAGACGTTGACACACTTGCCCAGCTCGTTCCAGTAGTAGGCGTTGTCCTTGATGCCGGTGTTGATGAAGAAGTGCAGCATCTTGAGGCTGAACTTCTTGTTCTGGCTGAGCTTTTCCTGGTAGAAGGGCATGATGTCCTTGTAGCGGATGCCGAGACGGGAGGTGTAGAACTCGAACTTGGGCTCCTCCTCAGCTGCGATACGGATGCCTATGCGGGTAGGCACATTGACAGCCGCATCTAGCTGGTCGAGCTCGGGCATATTGTCCAGAATGGGTATGGTGTTGTGCCAGCCGTCGTTGATGAACTGGGCGATGTTGGCGATGTAGGTGTCTTTCTTGTAACCGTTGCAGATGATGTAAAGGTCCTTGTCCACAATCTTACTGTCATACAGCGACTCTATCAGGTTGAAGTCAAAGGCGGACGAGGTCTCGATGTGGATATCGTTCTTCAGGGCCTCCTCGAGTACGAAGGAGAAATGCGAACTCTTGGTGCAGTAGCAGTAGTGGTAATCGCCCTGATAGTCAACCTTTGCCATGGCGACATTGAACATTCTCTTCGCTCTCTGTATCTGAGAGGAGATCTTCGGCAGATACGATATCTTCAGCGGTGTGCCGTACTGTCCGATGACATCCATCATCGGGATATCGTGAAAATAAAGTGCTCCGTCTTCTACACGGAATTCGTCCTGTGGGAACTCGAAGGACTGCTCAACCAGATCGATGTACTTGTTCTTCATGACGCTTAATGCAACTTAGTTACTTTTACTTTTTTTTTACCATCCGGCTCACCCGGATTTTTCACACTGCAAATATATCCAACTATTTTTTATAAAAGCATTAAAAATTATAAATTTGCAGAAAAATGTAAATGCGTCAAAAGAGCCCGGCATATATCTATCTGATATTGACTTTCATGTCGATGGTGTTTCTATTGGGCTCATGCAGTACTACCAAGGTTCTGACCGAAGACCAGACCCGCCTGAAAAGCAACGTCATAACGGTAGTCAACAAGAAGGAGCATCCTGAATACCAGGACTCCCAGCTGGACAATTATATCCGCCAGCAGGCCAATACCTATATTATAAAGACCAAGAGGGGAGGATGGAACCCGTTCATCTATGTCTACAACTGGACCAACGGCAAGGGCAAGGGATGGGATAGGTTCGTGACGAGGCTGGGGCAGGCTCCGGTGGTGTTTGACCCGGCCCTGATGGAGGACAGCCGGGAGAACATCACCACGCACCTGAAGAATATCGGCTACTACAACTCCACGGTGGAGGCCAGGGCGGAGATCAAGGACAAGCAGACCGTCGTGGACTATATGGTCACTCTCGGCAAGCAGTACCCGATAAAGGACATCCAGTATCAGGTTGATGATCCTGCTCTGGCGGAGGAGATATACCGGGATACGGCGAACTCCCTGATAAAGCGCGGGGCACCGCTGTCGGAGGATCTGCTGGACAGTGAGACCGAGCGGTCGGCCGCATATATAAAGGACCGGGGCTACTATGAGTTCACGAAGAATTATTATTTCTTTGCGGCGGACACTGTGTCGGTAAGGGACTCGGCGTTGCTGAAGGTGTTTGTGCGCAATTATACCCGCAATGAGTCACCCCAGGATGCCCGTCCGCACAGAAGGTTCTACTTCGGAGATGTCTTCATAAGGCCTGTATCCGACAACATCAAGTACCGCGCCTCGGTGGCCAAGAAGATTCCTCAGATACTGGATACCCTGCAGTATGAGAATCTCACGATACTTTATGACTCCAAGCGGAAAGTGCGTCCGTCCATCCTCTACAAGATGAACCGCATAGAGCCCGGAGACGTATACAGTGAGTTCATTGTCAACAATACATATCAGCGGTTTGCCAACATGCGTATCTACAACAATGTAAGTGTCGAGCTCAACAAGACCGACACCAATGTGGTGGACTGCATGATACGCCTGATACCCTCGAAGGCCCACGGATACAAGATCAACCTGGAGGCATCCACCAATTCCACCGGCCTGATAGGTATCTCTCCGACTCTGTCCTATTACAACCGCAACATATTCAAGGGAGGGGAGTGGCTGTCCCTGTCTGTCTCCGGCAACTTCCAGTTCTCGGTGGACAATTCGACCAGAGCCACCGAATTCGGTGCCAGTGCAGGTCTGAGCTTTCCTACATTTGTCCTGCTGCCTGACAGGATGTTCAAGAATATCATTCCGCGTACGGACCTGGATCTTACGTACAATTATCAGAAACGGCCGGAATACACCCGCAATATGATAGGAGCCAGCTTCGGCTGGAGCTGGAGCAGCCAGTCCAACAAATACTTTTTCAAAGTGGTTCCGGTGCAGTTCAACATAGTGAACCTGCCTGTCTACAGTGAGTCTTTCATGGAGTCGCTTACCAACCCGTTCGTGCGCGAGGCCTACAAGAACCACTTTGAGTTCGGTCTGGGATTTGACATGCAGTACAGCAGCGATCCCAGTCTCAATCCGCTCAGGTCATTCTTCAAGGCCGATTTCCAGTTTGACCTTGCGGGCAATCTGCTTTCGGCCTTCAACAAGTTCATGCCTGTGAACAGTTCGGGTTTCCATACCATCTGGAGTTCCCCGTACTCGCAGTTTGTAAGGGCGGAGCTGTCGCTGGCCTATACCTGGAAATTCGGAAAGAATAACAAGCAGGCCCTGGCCGTAAGAGCCCTCGGAGGTGCCGGTTACGCCTACGGTAACTCGACCAAGATGCCTTTCGAGCGTCTGTTCTGGGCCGGAGGTTCCAACAGTCTGCGCGGCTGGACGGCAAGAAGCGTCGGACCAGGCTCGTCCCAGATGGACAAGACATTCTCTATCCCCAATCAGACAGGTGATATGCGGCTGGAAGCCAATATTGAATACCGCTTCCCGCTCTTCTCCATCTTCCGCGGGGCCCTGTTCGTAGACTGGGGCAATGTCTGGAACATAGACCGCACAGGCCGCAATCATCAGTCCATGGAGGGCAGTACGGAGGATGAGGCCGCCGAGCAGTCCTCGTATTTTTCTTTCAGAAATATGCTCACGACATCCGCTCTTAGCTGGGGTGCCGGCATCAGGCTGGATCTCAATTTCGTAGTCGTGCGTTTTGACCTGGGTATCAAGCTGTATGATCCGTCCGTCCAGCAGTGGCAGAATGCCCGCAACTGGCTCAGGCGCGGAGGATATGCCTTCCAGTTCGGAATCGGCTATCCGTTCTAGGGCTCAGGGGGTTATTTTTTGTATTTCGGCCAAAGCCGCTCCATACGGGCGCGGATCTCGTTCTCCCTCGGATTGTTGCCGGGTTCATAGAATACGGTCCCCGAAAGTCCGTCCGGCAGGAATTCCTGGTCGGTGAAATTGCCCTCGAAGTCATGGGCGTACTTGTAGTCCTTGGAATATCCGAGATCTTTCATGAGCTGTGTAGGTGCATTGCGCAGATGCAGCGGGACAGGGGAGTTGTCGCCCTTTTCCGCCAGGGACATGGCTGCGTCAATGGCCATGTAGGCCGAGTTGCTCTTGGCACAGGTAGCCAGGTAGATGGCACATTCGGAGAGGATTATGCGGGCCTCGGGCATTCCTATCTTGTGGACTGCGTCAAATGTGGCCTGAGCCAGCAGCAGCGCGTTGGGGTTGGCCAGTCCGATGTCCTCCGAAGCCAGAATCAGCATCCTGCGGGCTATGAACAGTGGATCCTCACCTCCGGCCAGCATACGGGCCATCCAGTAGACGGCTCCGTTGGGGTCCGAGCCCCGCATACTCTTTATAAAGGCGGAGATGATGTCGTAGTGCATCTCGCCGTTCTTGTCGTATATCGAGATGTTCTCCTGAAGCCGGTCGGCCACTACTGCATCGTCTATCACCACCTGCTCCTCAGGCGGGAATGAGTTAACGACTATCTCCAGTATATTCAGCAGCTTACGGGCATCTCCCCCGGAGAATCTGAACAGTGCTTCCTTTTGTCTGACAGATATATTGCGGGTGTGCAGGTACGGGTCTTTTGACAAGGCTCGTTCAAGCAGAGTGTCCAAATCCTTGATTTCAAGAGGTTTCATGACGAATACCTGACACCTTGACAGCAGCGGGGTAATCACCTCGAAGGACGGATTCTCCGTTGTGGCTCCGATCAGGGTTACAGTGCCGGTCTCGACGGCTCCGAGCAGCGCGTCCTGCTGCGACTTGGAGAAACGGTGAATCTCGTCTATGAACAGTATCGGCGAGCCCTTGGCAAATATGGAGTTGTCCTTGGCGCGGGCAAATACGTCACGCAGTTCCTTGACCCCGGAACTTATGGCCGAGAGTGTGTAGAAGTCCCGTTTGAGTTCCTTGGAGACGATGTGTGCGAGCGTGGTCTTGCCGACACCCGGAGGTCCCCAGAGGATGAACGAGGATATGTTTCCGGACTCAATCATCTTCCGGAGTACCGCGCCCTGACCGACCAGATGTTCCTGGCCGACGAACTCCGCGAGGGAGTTGGGGCGCATCCGCTCCGGCAGCGGCATGGAAGGCATGGAGAAGAGGTCCGTCATATCCTATTTAACATAATGGCGATTGTATGGGAACAACTGGTGCTCGATGGACTGGAGCAGACGCAGCTGGGCACGGGTTCTTACCAGATTGTGCTCAGGGTATTTCACCTTATAATATCTGTCACCGTCAATGTAGTCCATCAGGAACCTCAGGACCTGCTCGTACGTGATGTAACGGGCCGAGAACGGCAGCCACTCGCGCTCGGTATCCGTAAGGAAATCTCCGGCCTCGGACAGATATCCGCGCAGAAATGCCTCGTACATTCCACGGCTCATGGACACCCTGTCCGGATTCGGATCATCCTCGGCTCCGGTATTGGCATACGAGCGTATCGAATCACCGAAATCGTACAGACACGGAGCTCTGAGCACTGTGTCCAGATCCAGGACACACAGGACGTTGCCGCTACAGTCAAAGAGCATATTGGCTATCTTGGTATCGTTGTGAGTGACTCTCAACGGTATATGACCGTCTTCTATAAGTTTGAAAAAATCCAGCATCTCGGAGCGACGTGACTCTATCTCGCCGATCAGGTCGCGTACATCAGCCGCACGGCCTGCCGGATCCTCGGCCAAGGTCTTGTCCCACTGTCCGAAACGATATCTGATATTGTGGAATCCGGGCAATGTGTCCACCAGTTCGCCGTCGAAATCCGCCAGCATTGCCTGGAAACGGCCTATGCCGCGTCCTCCGCACTCGGCGAGAAGTTCTGAATCCGCCTTATCATAACTCACTGAATTGTCGATAAATACCGTTATGCACCAGTATTCCCCGTCAGATTCATAGTAGAGCCTGCCGTCCTTGGCCGGCACGACAGTCAGAGACTCCCGCATCGGATCTCCGCCAGCAGCGGCTATCTTCCTCTTCAGATGCTCCGTCACCGCCTTGATGTTGCTCATCATACCCGGTATATCCTTGAATATTACCGTGTTCTTACGTTGCAGGATATATTTCACCGGACTGTCGGCAAGCAAGACAGTATAAGTATCGTTGATGAAGCCGTCCCCAAGGGCCTTGACTTCAGATGGCCTACCTTCCAGGCAGAACTGTCCGGCAATTTCTACCAATCGGTTATTATTCAACATATTACTTAAGTCTCAACAATGTTCCTGCATCCGAGGCGATCCGAACATCCACGGGAGTCCGGGAGTTCAGCTCGTCCGTCTCCGCAATTCCGAAATAATCGAATGCGTGCTTTGGAATATTAACCTTAATCTGTACCCTCTCGTTGGAGAAATTGGCTGCGCACAGGTACAGCCTGCTTCCGGAGCGTCTCATAAAGACGAAATGCCTGTCCGGATTGAAGTATTCGGAAGCGGGATTGACATATTCCAGATCAAAGGTATCTCCCTTGAATATTGCCGGATCCGCAGTCTTTTTCATGAACTCGCGGTAAACCACATAAAGAGCCTGCTCCTCGTAACCCAAATACTTCATCGGATCTCCGGCCTTGACGCCACGGAGCCAGTTGCGGACCTTGGGCAGCGAACAGAAATCGAATATCGAGGTCTTTTCCGGGCCTTCTCCCAGCTCCTGTCCGAAGTACAGCATGAACGGGGCCCTGTTGAAAAACAGCGACACGAACAGGGCGGCCAGCCCTCCGAACGGACTGCCGGCAAAGTAAGGCGATGATATGCGGTCCTCGTCATGATTCTCCAGGAAGTTGAGCATACGGTCCTGATAAGGCCCGATCTTCTGCCACTGGGCAGTGAGACTGCTGGCCGGAGCCTCTCCCCTTACGATTTTCTTAAGAGTGTCATAGAAACCGCTCTTGTCATAGAGGTAGTCAAAATGTCCGTGATCAAAGTAACTGCGGTAGTTGTCAGGCTGATAGGCCTCGCCGATGAAGATAAGTCCCGGATATGCCTTTTTCACCTCGTGAATGCACCAGTGCCAGAAATCCACGGGCACAAGCTCTACCATATCGCAGCGGAAGCCCCCTACTCCCTTTGCCGCCCAGAAGAGCAGGATGTCACGCATCTTCTCCCATGTGTCCCGGTCGTTGTAATTGAGCTTGACAGTGTCGCTCCAGTCTCCGTCATGGATGCGGCCAGGATAGAAATTACGGTCCTCGAAAGGCCTTACAGTACCTTTATATGAAGGAGACACATGGTTGGGCACAAAGTCCAGGATAACCTCCATACCGGCCTCCTTGGTCCTGGAGACCAGAGCCTCGAACTCCTTCATCCGGCTGCCTTCCCGGGAAGCCAGATACGGATTGACGTCGTAGTAATCCGTTATTGCAAACGGAGAACCGGCGCCTCCTTTTACTCCGTAATCACCCTGGACGGCGTGACGTATGACGCCCGTGTACCATATATGAGTCACATTGAGCTTCTTGATCTCGTCCAGCACAGGAGCTGTGATGTCCTTGAACTTACCGGTACCGTTCTGTTCCAGAGTTCCTCCGGGGACATTGTCCATGCGCGTATTGCCGAACACCCTCGGCAGCAGCTGATAGATGATGAGTTTTCCTTTCATTAGTCTTCAGGTCTTTCCCAGTTGAGTATCTTGTAAAAATCGTAGTCAGAAGGGTAAGTGACGTACTTTTTGGCGGCTTCATAGTCGTCAGGTGTCAGATAATGAAGCATATACCTGAGTACATTCTGCACTTTTTCCCTGGATATGTCCACCGGACGCGGAGAAATCTTTCCTGTCTCCGGATCCTGCAGGTCCTTCAGGTACAAGGGGGTCACGATGCCCAGAGAGTTGATATACACCATGCAGCCGGTCTCTCCGGCCTTGAAGAGCTTCCATACACCGAAGGCCATCTGCGAGCAGTAAGTGATGTCGAACGATACGGGAGTATGGCAGCGCACGTCATAGCCTATCTCGATGGGACGGGTCTTGACCTTCAGTCCCAGAGACTCCAGCTTGGCATCCAGCACTGTGCTGAACAGTTGGGCCTTGGATATCTTGCCGAGTTCAGGGTGGCCGTGCTCGTCATAGGAGAACTGCACCCCTGTGGACATCAGTTCCTCGTTGCTGAGCTGATAGAACACGCCCTCCGAGACTATTATACCTCCGTATGAGATGCCCATGAGCTTTCTCTTTATGATGGACGATACGGCCAGGCGCACTATCTTGTCGATGGTCAGCTCGGTCTTGTTGAACATCTCCGGAATCACTATCATGGGGTAATGACAGGAGGCTCCGATACCTATCGCCAGGTGTCCGGCACTCCGTCCCATGGCTGAGACCAGAAACCATGTGCCGCTGGTGCGGGCATCCTCGTAGACTATGGTGGCGACCCTGGTGCCCTCGGATTTCGCGGACTGATAGCCGAATGTCGGCTGATTGTTGGGCAGCGGCAGGTCGTTGTCTATGGTCTTGGGCACATGTATGTTCTGTATGGAGACACTGTGTGCGCCCAGATATTTGGTCACCCGGTTGGCAGTGGAGGCAGTGTCGTCTCCGCCTATAGTAACCAGCAGCTTGACATTGTTGTCCTTGAAGAACTTCAGGTCAAACCGTTTCTCAAAATCCTCATCCGAAGGTTTGTAACGGCTCATCATCAGATGCGAACCGCCCCGGTTGAATATGTCGTCAGCCAGGAAGAAATCAATGTCGATATAGGACGGTTTTCCGTTGAAAAGGCCCTTATATCCCTCATGCAGACCGATAACCCTGTATCCTTTGGATATGAAAGTCTTCGCTATAGTGCCTATAACGGTGTTGATGCCGGGAGCCGGTCCTCCTCCCGCTAAGATTACAATTGACGGCTTCATAAGTCATTGTGCTAATTCATTACAAATTTAGTAATTTTTGACGGATTATTTTTTATATTTTTGCATTTGATATGGATTTTAAAGACAAAAAAGAGGTTCAGAAGCGGATAGAGTTCCTCCGGCAGGAGCTTGAAAAGCACAACTACAGGTATTATGTGCTGAACGACCCCCAGATATCGGATTTCGAATACGACGGGATGATGAGCGATCTGGCGTCGCTGGAGAAGATGTATCCGGAGTTCGCCTCCCCGGATTCCCCTACGGTGAAGGTCGGCAGCGACATAGCCGGAAAAGCTCCCGGAACGAGGGAATTCAGGCAGTACCGGCACAGATATCCCATGCTGTCATTGGGCAACACCTACAATATCGAGGAACTTCAGGACTTTGACCGCAGGGCGCGTGAAGGCGCCGGCAGCAGCTTCAACTACAGCTGCGAGCTCAAGTTTGACGGAACTGCCATCTGCCTCACCTACTCTAAAGGGCGGCTGGTACGGGCCCTTACCCGAGGTGACGGAACGGTCGGAGACGATGTCACCGACAATGTCCGCACCATATCCTCCATACCGGTTCATATCGGGGATGTTCCCTGGGATTTTGAGATAAGAGGCGAGATCTACATGCCGTTCGCCTCATTCAATGCCCTGAACGAGGAACGTCTGGACATAGGCGACCAACCCTTCGCCAACCCGCGCAACGCAGCCGCCGGCTCACTCAAGACCTTGGATCCGAAGGAGGTCCACAGGCGCGGTCTGGAATGTGTCCTTTATCATATAATAGGAGACGACCTGCCGTTCAAATACCATTCCGAGGCCCTGGAGTGGGCCGCCGGACACAATCTGCCCGTATCCAAGTACTCCAGGCTGTGCCATGATATGGATGAAGTCAGAGCCTATATCTCGGAATGGGACACCAGGCGCAAGACTCTTCCCTTTGCCACTGACGGCATAGTCATAAAGGTAGACGACCTTGCGCTCCAGACCAGACTGGGCTATACCGCCAAATCCCCGCGCTGGGCCACGGCATACAAGTTCAAGCCCGAGCAGGCCCTAACCCGGCTGCTGTCCATAGACTATCAGGTGGGCCGCACCGGAGCGGTGACTCCCGTCGCCAATCTCGACCCGGTACCTCTTTCCGGCACGACTGTCAAGAGGGCATCCCTGCACAATGCCGACCAGATGGAGCTGCTGGATATCCGCATAGGTGATTATGTCTACGTGGAAAAAGGCGGAGAGATTATACCGAAGATTACAGGAGTGGAACTGTCCAAGCGTCCTGCCGAAGCCGAAGTGCCTCACTTCCCTACCATTTGCCCTGACTGCGGAGCCCCGCTGGTCAAGGACGAGAGCGAGGCCAGGCATTACTGTCTTAACGAGGCCTGTCCGACGAGGGTCAAGGGCGCCTTCCTGCATTTTATCTCCCGCAAGGCCATGAATATCAATGCCGGAGAGGCTACCATCGACCAACTCTACGACAAGGGCTATATCCGCGAGCTGCCGGACCTCTACCGCCTGAATATGGAACAGCTGCTGACACTGGACGGGTGGAAGGAAAAATCCGCCGGCAACTTTCTTGAAAGCGTGTCCGCATCTGTCAAGGTTCCTTTCGGAAGAGTGCTGTTTGCCTTGGGTATAAGGCATATAGGCGAGACGACAGCGAAGACGCTGGCTGCCCGTTTCGGCAATATCGAAGCCATGGAAAAAGCATCCCGGGAGGAGTTTCTGGAGATAGAGGACATCGGAGAAGTGATAGCGGACTCTCTGGTGGAATATTTTGGTAATGAAGGCCATAGGAGAATCATACAGGAACTGCGGGATTTCGGCTTGCAATTTGCAGACAACTCTGCGGCATCCAGGCTGTCGGACAGGCTGAGCGGCTGTACAGTTGTGGTTTCGGGTAATTTCACCCGTCCCAGGGACGAGATGAAGGCCCTGATAGCCGCGCACGGAGGCAAGAACACCGGTTCGGTGAGCGGAAAGACCACATACCTGCTGGCCGGAGAGAAAGCCGGGCCGGAAAAACTCGCAAAAGCGGAGAAACTGGGTGTCAAAGTCATAACAGAAGAAGAATTTTACAGTATTATAAACTCATAAACCTATTGATATGATACAGATCAGCAACAAAGTGTTCTATATCGGAACCAATGACCGCAAGAAGCATCTTTTCGAGAACAACTGGCCTCTGCCCAACGGAGTGGCCTACAATTCATACATCATAGCCGACGAGCATCCGGCCCTGATAGACACGATTGAGTACGGTTCTGACCCCGACTATCTGGCACATATAGACAGCGCGCTGGGTGGACGGGATCTGGAATATATGATCGTCAACCACATGGAGCCCGACCACTCCAGCATGATCGGCGAGATCCTGCGCCGCTATCCCAGGGTCAAGGTCGTGGCCAACTGCAAGACCTATAAGATAATGGAAAGCTACTATCCTCTCCCTCAGGACAATATCCATGAGATTAAGGAAGGGGACGTCCTTGACCTCGGCCATCACAAGCTGACATTCGTCATGGTTCCCTGGGTACACTGGCCCGAGACGATGGTGACATACGACACTGTGGATCAGATACTCTTCTCGTGCGATGCATTCGGCTCTTTCGGAACCCTGGACGGAGGCATCTTCGACGACACAGCCAACTTTGACTTCTATGAGGAGGACATGCTGCGTTACTACTCAAACATCGTGGGCAAGTGGAGCGGCATGGTGCAGAAGGCTTTCAAGAAGCTGGAGGGTGTGCCGGTGAAGATTATCTGCCCGTCTCACGGACTCATCTGGCGCAAGGACCCGGGCAAGGTGCTCTCGCTTTACGACAGGTGGAGCAAATACGAGGCTGAGGACGGCTTCGTAATCGCATACGCCTCGATGTACGGCAACACCGAGAAGTTCGCCGATGAGATAGCCCGTCAGATATCGGCCCTCGGTGTCAGGGATATCCGCGTATACGACGTGTCCAAGACCCATGTCTCCTATCTGCTGACAGCCATCTGGAAATACAGGGGCCTCGTACTCGGAAGCTGCGCCTACAACACCGGTATGCACCCCATGATGGCCCTGCTTACCCATGAGATAAGCGTATCGGCTCCTCAGAACAAGATTCTGGGTATCTTCGGAGGCTCAAGCTGGAACGGAGCCGGAGCAAAGGCCCTCAGAGAGTTTGCGGAGAAGGCCAAAATGCCCGTTACCGGAGATCCCGTGGAATTCCTCGGACGGCCCTATGAGTCCGATTTCGACAAGATAGGCGACTTCGCCAAGAAACTGGTGGATGCGATGCGCGGATAACATAAGACGGTTCAAGGAGTTCTTCCGCGACGGCATCTGGAACATCAACACCTCCGACCTTGGCCGGGCAAAGGCCAAGGTCGTCAGGTATATCAGGGTCATCATACTGACCGCCAAGAATTTCAGTCACCAGAACGTAGGACAGCAAGCCGTGGCCCTGAGTTTTTTCTCCACCATGGCCCTTGTGCCCTTCCTGGCCGTAGCGTTCGCTATCTCCAATTACGCGGGACTTGGCGACTATCTTCGGGAGCTGATATACGAGAACTTCGGCCGCGACACGATAGTAAACCATATACTTACCTTCGCGGACAACATCATAGCCGCCTCCCAGCAGGGCATCTACGGAATCCTCTCGTTTCTGATCTTCCTATGGATGGTGATATGGCTGATGTCCAGGGTTGAATGGTCTTTCAACCGGATCTGGAAGGTGGAGCGCAACCGCATACTGTGGAAGAGGGTGCTGGCATACATAGTCACCATGACCGCTTCCCCGTTCGTCATAATGGTCTTCCTTTCGGTGGCCCTTTCCATTTCCGACGGTATCGAGGCCATCGGACTCGAGATACCTTTTCTGAGCTCCATCAGCACTTTTCTGGTGTGGCTCTCGTTCTTTGCTTTCATGACGGTTGTCCTGACTGCAATGTACATACTGATACCCAACGCCCGGGTGAGGCTGCTGCCGGCGCTTTCGGCCGCGCTTATATCCTCACTGGCATTTACGGTCGTGCAGTATCTCTATATGGAGACCCAGATGTTCGTGTCGAGGATGAATGCCGTCTACGGAGTGTTCGCTGCCATTCCTCTTTTTATGGTATGGCTCAACATCGGATGGTTCATCATCCTGCTGGGCTCTGAACTTTCCTACGTCTTCCAGAACGTGGACAATTATCCGCTGGAAGACTTGAATTGAGAATGTTTAAAATATTGAGTTAAAATGAATATGGAATTAACAAAAGGCTTCGTGGATTTTATTGACGACGCCAAACTGCATTCCCTGATCAACAACACCAGGGAGGACCCGGTGGTCTACAGGGCCATTTTAAAAAAATCCCTTTCCAAACAACCGCTGACGGTCGAGGAGACGGCTGCTCTCATCGCTGTGCAGTCCCCCGAGGGCCTGCACGAGATATTCGAGACAGCCCGGGAGCTCAAACGCTCGGTGTACGGCAACCGTATAGTGCTCTTCGCTCCCCTTTATATCGGCAACTACTGCATCAATGACTGTCAGTACTGCGGTTTCCGCCGCTCGCTGCGCAGCACAGTCCGTCACAGTCTCAGCGACCAGGAGCTGGTCAACGAAGTGCGTTCCCTGGAGGACGAGGGGCACAAGAGGCTGATCCTCGTCTACGGTGAGCATCCCAAGTACACTCCCGAGTTCATCGCGCACACAGTCAGGATGACCTACGCCACCAAATCCGGCAAAGGCGAGATCCGCAGGGTCAACATCAACGCCGCTCCTCTGGACATCGAGGGCTACAGGACGGTCAAGGAGGCCGGCATAGGCACGTTCCAGGTATTCCAGGAGACATATCACAAAGAGACATACGCCAAATATCATCCCGGCAATACCCAGAAGAGCAATTACCTGTGGAGACTCAACGCCATGGACCGCGCCTTCGAGGGCGGCATAGACGACATGGGCATCGGTGCCCTGTTCGGACTCTATGACTGGCGGTTCGAGGTACTCGGACTGGTATCCCATGCAATCCACCTCCAGACTACTTACGGAGTCGGTCCTCACACCATCAGTTTCCCGAGGATACAGCCGGCCAACGGCATGGAACTGGACCTGCCTTACAGGGTCTCCGACCAGGACTTTAAGAAACTGGTGGCGATTCTCAGGCTTGCAGTACCTTATACCGGCCTTATAATGACCGCCAGAGAGTCCCGTGCCATCCGCGATGAGGTGATGGAGTTCGGAGTTTCGCAGATTGACGCCGGCACCAAACTGGAGATCGGAGGCTACAATAAGGAACGCAAGGGAGATGAGCAGGCCCTGGACGAGGAACAGTTCCAGATCGGAGATACCCGCAATCTGGACGAGGTCATCCGCTGGCTGCTTACCCGCGATTATATCCCCAGCTTCTGCACCGCCTGCTACCGCGTAGGCCGCACAGGAGAGCACTTCATGGAGTTTGCCATCCCCGGCTTCATCAAGAGATTCTGCACCAGGAATGCCTTGCTTACCCTGGCCGAATATCTTGAGGACTATTCGTCGGACCTTACGAAAGAGGAAGGATATAAGCTGACAGAGCGGGAACTGGCGAAAATGCCCGACGGGGACGAGAAAGAAAGTCTGAAAGAGAGACTGAAAAAAATCCGCGAACAGGGTATCCGGGACATTCTCTATTAGTTTTTTGATTATTTTTGCAGAATGGATTTCACACAAAGCGATTACGATCTGATAAATAAAGAATTCGAGGAGCTTCGGCTGGCCGCGCTCAAGCGGTGCTCCTCGCAGGAGGAATATGACGGTGTCCTGAAGGCCTTTGACTTCGCAAATGAAGCCCACAAAGGTGTCCGGAGAAGGTCTGGAGAACCGTATATCATCCATCCGATATCCGTGGCCAAAATCGTTGTCAACGAGATCGGGCTCGGATACAAGTCTATCGTAGCCGCCCTTCTGCATGATGTGGTGGAGGACACGGAATACACCGTGGACGACATCAAGCGTCTTTTCGGAGAGAAGATAGCCTCGCTGGTAGACGGCCTGACAAAGATCAAGGCCGCCATGGACACCGACGGCGGCGGCAATCTTCAAGCCGAGAATTTCAAGCGGATCATCCTGACTCTCAACGATGACGTGCGTGTAGTGCTGATCAAGCTGGCCGACCGTCTGCACAATATCCGCACCATCGGCTCCATGCCGGACTACAAGAAGGACAAGATACTCAGCGAGACTATGTACCTCTTCGTGCCCCTGGCTCACCGGCTGGGTCTGTACAACATAAAGTCCGAGATGGAGAACATCTGGCTCAAGACCAGAAATCCCAAGATGTACAACGACATCGTAGCCAGGATAGACGGAGTGATAAAGGAAAAGGGGGAGGCCATGGACAAGTTCATCCAGCCGGTAGCGGATGCCCTGCAGAATGCCGGCTATACATTCGACATCACCAAGAGGACCAAGACCCCCTACTCTGTCTGGCACAAGATGCAGGAAAAGCACGTGGAGTTCGAGGACATATACGATATCTACGGTATCCGCATCATATTCACTCCAAAGCCAGATGAGGACGAGCGCACCCAGTGCTGGTACATCTATTCGCTCGTATCCGGCATATATACTTCCAAGACAGACCGCATCCGCGACTGGGTGACCAGACCCAAGAGCAACGGCTACGAGGCCCTGCACTGTACGGTCATGAGCAACGGCGGCGGATGGGTGGAGGTCCAGATCCGCAGCGAGAGGATGAACGAGATAGCCGAGAAGGGTATCGCCGCACACTGGAGCTACAAGCAGAAAGGCGAGGAGACCAACTCTGAGAAGGAGATGGACCGCTGGCTGGACATGGTTCGGGAAGTGCTGGAGAATCCGGATTCCAACGCCTTGAAATTCCTGGACAAGTTCCACGACACCCTGCTGGACCAGGAGATATACGTCTTTACTCCGAAAGGTGAGTCGAAATCCCTGCCTAAAGGCTCCACCGCCCTGGATTTCGCATACAGCATCCATTCCCAGATAGGCAACAGGGCCATTGCGGCCAAGATCAACTTCAAGCTCTCGCCTCTGTCCAAGGTGCTTCGCAATGGAGATCAGGTGGAGATCATCACCGCCGAATCCCAGAAGCCCCAGCCGGAATGGCTTGAATTCCTCAGGACATCCAGAGCCAGGAACTATGTTTACGAAGCTCTTAAGGATGACGTGGATGACAGCATCAAAAGCGGCCGCCAGATGCTTGAGAAAGAACTGGCGGGCTATGGAGTCAAGCTGCAGAGCAACGTGCTCAAGAAACTCCTGCGCGAATATTCTGTGAGCACGAAGGAGGAGCTGTACAACAAGATATCCACAGGAGTCATCTCGCTGAAAGATCTGGACAAGGTCCTGCGCAAGAATACCGAGAACAAGAACGTCATATACTGGACCCTGAAACTGTTCGGAAGCAACAAGAAGAGCAGTTCCGAGGACAGCGGGGACGATGAGGACGGAGAGAGCGACGAGATGACCAACGCCGAGATAAGGGACCGCATCATCAAGAATCAGCTGGACAAGAACAGGGATCTGATTCTGGCCGAGGAAGGCAAGGGCGAAGGGAAGAACCCCGGCTCACCTGTCACATACCGCATAGCTGACTGCTGCTACCCTATTCCCGGTGACACTATAGTGGGTTTCATCAATGACAGCGGAGAGGTCGTCGTACATAAGAAGACCTGCCCGGAGGCCGTCAATCTGGCCTCCATTCACGGAGACAGGATAGTAAACGCCAAATGGAGCAAGAACACCGTTGCATCCTTCCTTGCCCGTATCAAGATGTTCGGTACTGACCGGCTCGGCATACTCAACGAGCTTACCAAAGTCACGACACTTGTGCTGAACATCAACATCCGGAAAGTCTATATCGCCACTCATGACAGCATCTTCGAGGGTTATATCGACTGCTACGTCCGCAGTACAGCCGACCTGGACAATCTGATGGCCCATATCAGGAAGATCAAGGGTGTCGAGAGTGTCAACAGAATTGATATCAAAGAAGACAAATACTAGAGATGAGACATAAGAATCTGCTGAACACTGTCATAGTTGTCGGAATATTCGCATCGGTCATCTTTTCCAAATCCTGTGCGAATACATCCACTCCTCCGGAAGGAGGTCCGAAAGACACCATACCTCCGGTAATCGTAGAGGTGGTACCGGCCAACAATGCGCTGAATCATCCGAGAGACAAGCGGCACAGTTCGGTATCTTTTGAATTCAACGAGTATGTGGCTCTGAACAATCCGAACTCATACCTTTTCCTGTCCCCGCCTCAGACCAAGCCGCCTACAGCCAAGATCAAGGGCAAGCGCGTAGTCGTCTCGTTCGAGGAGCCTCTTGACTCCAACAAGACTTATTCCCTTTCCCTGGGAGAGGCCATAAAGGACAACAACGAGGGCAATCCGTTTCCGCCCTATACTCACAGTTTCTCTACCGGAAGCCATATTGACTCGCTATTCGTATCCGGCAATATAGTTGAAGCATCTACCATGCTTCCCATGTCCAACATTACAGTACTTTTCCATACCGACCCTTCGGATTCGGCCATATTCAAAGTACTGCCCAAAGCAGCTGCAAAAAGCGACCTATGGGGTTATTTCACAGTACGCAACCTTCCTGCGGACACCGTATACAGAGTGTTTGCCATCGAGGACCTTAACAACAACTGCCTCTATGACCCCGATCAGGAGAGAGTGGCGTTTCTGGACACTCTGGTGCTGCCCTCCAGTGTGATGAGGGACAGTCTTCCGGAACTTTTGTCATTCAATATGACCGATACCGCCGCCTGTCTGTCAAGACCCGCCCAGCTGTCCCTGTCAATGTTCAAGGAAGTCTCGCAAAGACAGATTCTCCGGGCAAAGGAAAGGGTATCCAGAAGACAGATGTACCTTAAGTTCTCCGCTCCATATCCACAGATAGACTCCATCATCATTGACGGCATTCCCGATGAGAAACTCATAAAGGAATATAACTATTACAAAGACAGTATCGTAATCTGGATCAATGATCAGGGGCCTGTGGCCGACACCCTGCGGATGCGCCTGACATACATGAAGACAGATGATTCCCTCAATATATTGGTTCCGCAGACCGATACCATCAGAATGGTCCGTCCCAAGGCCAAGATGGTGGAAAACCGCTGGGGAGAGATGGTGGAGGAAGTGGACACCCTTGCGGCCTACGAGGTGGATGCCACTCCTGAGAACATAGACCAGAACGGCATCATCATCACCTTTGAGTCCCCGATGATAGTCACTCCGTTCGACTCCATCACCATCATGGCGAAGAATACCAGGGAGCAGGTCTCCCCGGCTCAGTTCACTGTCGAACAGGATACGGCCAATATCAAGAAATTCACTCTCAGGCTGGCGGAGAAACTTACTCCCGGCTTCGAGTACACCCTCCGAATCCCTGACAGCGTGTTCATGGATATAGACGGCATCTACTGCGACAGTCTGGTCAAGAAGATAACCCTGCCCCAGGATGAGAGCCTGAGTTCCCTGACAGTGGAGGCATCCAATGTCCATGAGAAATACCTCGTGGAACTGGTGGACGAGAAAAGGACGAAGGTATTCCGAAGCTATCAGATAGACACAGTTTCCGTTCTCGAATTTCCTTACCTCAAAGCCGGGAAATATTCTATCAGGATCACCGAGGACAAGAACGGCAACGGACAGGTTGATACAGGTTCCCTACTTGACAAGAAACAGCCGGAGAAAGTCATGATGTTCAGGTTCAACGAGTCCATGGGAAACAACGCATATATTCTGGAACTCCCTGAACGGACAGAATTGATACAAACCATAGATATCGGAGAGATGTTCAAATGAGACCACTGTTTTCAATAATAGCATTTATTATACTGATCATCACACCATTGTCTGTCTCAGGGCAGGATCGTAAGTCCCAAAAGGACACAGTGCAGAAGATACAGCCCGGCATTCAATGGGACACCACCGTAAAGGTACTGCCAGTCAAGTACCCGGAGCATCTCATTGGTGTCAGGTATGACTATTCCTTTACCGGAGTGTCCATGACTCCGGATATGGGCATTAAGTCCATCAACTCCCCTTTAAACATCGCCGTGCTGTATACCTACTATCATCCACTGTGGGGTGCCTACGACTTCTTCGGACTCCAGACGGGACTCAGATACAGTAAATACGGATTTGTCAACGATGAATACAACTTTGAGCATTTCGAGCAGACAGTCACCTTTGTGGAACTGCCGTTTCTGTCTGCATTTCACGTAGATCTCGGAGAACACTTCAGGATCCTGCTCAGCCTCGGACCCTTTGTTGGATACCGTTTCGCCACTACTAAGGACAACGGCTTTGACTGCTTTGACATCCGTTTCGACTACGGTATAGTCGGAGGGGCGGGACTGGCTTACATCCTTGGCAAGAGAATAGAGTTCCATCTGGAAGGAGCCTTCCACTACTCCCTTTCCATGCTGTATCATCCCGAGAAAATGAGCAGTGCATCCTGGATATACAGCTATCCGTGGCAGGCCAGCATCTGCTTCGGAGTACATTTCAAGATAAAATAGCCAATCATGCGCTACATAACAGCAAAAGTGAGAAATCTGTCCATAGGACATGAGGCACATCCCATAGTCGTTCAGAGCATGTGCAACTGCGACACAAATGACATAGAGTCGGCAGTGACCCAGTGTAGGGAAATGTACCGGGCCGGAGCCCGGCTTGTAAGGCTGACCAACCAGGGCAAGCGTGAGGTGGAATCCCTTGCAGTCATAAAAGACAGGCTGACGAAGGAAGGTATCGACGTACCGCTGGTGGCCGACGTGCATTTCTCATCTGACGTGGCAATTGCTGCAGCTTCCGTAGCCGATAAGGTCCGCATCAATCCCGGCAATTTCGCCAAGGACCACGAGGTGGCCCGCAGCCAGTTCCGCAAGTTTCTGGAAGAATGCCGAAGGCACGGGACAGCCGTCCGCATAGGCATTAATCACGGTTCGTTAGGTCAGCGTATCACAGAGATTTACGGCAACACACCTAAAGGAATGCAGGAAGCCATGTCAGAGTGGGTGCAGATGTGTATCGACGAGGATTTCTACAATGTGGTGCTCTCACTCAAGGCCAGCAACGTCCCGGTCATGACTCAGGCCTATATCCTCCTTCAGCAGTGGATGGAGGAGAGCGGCGTCATCTTCCCCCTGCATCTCGGAGTCACCGAGGCCGGTAACGGGGACATGGGCCGCATCAAGTCGGCGGCCGGTCTGGCTACCCTGCTCTCCCGCGGCATAGGAGACACTATCAGAGTATCCCTGACCGAGCCTCCGGTAAACGAGATTATGCCTGCAAGGCTCATAGCAGAGTTCTTTGACACGGCTCGGAAGCCCTCGGACTATCAGACCGGAACAGTGGACGGAGTTCCTTCCTTCGAGCTCCGCTGCGCCTCCCACGAGGAGTTCATCGTCAAGGCTTCGTGCATACTCGGGCCGATGCTGGTCAATAAGGAAATAGACGATTTCAACATCCGCTGCATCTATGGAGATAAAGAGGCCGACAACGCTGAGATAGAACAGTTTAAGTCAGACATAATGCAGGCGACACGCCGTCGCATGACCCAGTGTGAGTACATCGCATGCCCCAGTTGCGGAAGGACGTTGTACGACATTGAGCCGGTATTCAATGAGGTAAAACGCCGGACATCGCATCTGCGTGGCCTGACCATCGCGGTCATGGGCTGCATCGTCAATGGCCCGGGCGAGATGGCCGACGCCGATTACGGCTATATCGGCGAGGGACGAGGCAAGGTTTCCATCTACCGGGGCAAGGAGGCCGTAGTGCGCTCAGTGCCTCAGGAAAAGGCCATAGACGTGCTGCTGGACATCATTAGGAAAGATGGACGCAGTACAGACGTCCGCCCTCTGACCGAATGACCCTCAGGCGGTCTCCGGCATTGGCAGAGCCGTATTCCATAACCGCCTCATACTGACGTCCGTCCAGTTCCACCTTACCTGACGGACACATCTCCGTAGCAGCCGTCACTTCTTTTCCTTTCAGACCGGCTATGGACTCGGTGTCCACTCCTACCCAGCCTTCGTCTCCTTTGAGTTCGGTCTTCTGGGCGATATATGCGAACGACTTTCTGGGATACAGCCTGGCCGCGCCCCAGATTGACAGTATCAGAGCGGTGACGGTAGATACCAGCACTATGGCGCACGGCTCCAAAAACGCTCTCAGATTCAGTTTCCCCTCAAAATACAAGGTGTCATTGTCAATCATGGCGAAAATAAGCGAGGTGAGGGTCAGTATCGCTCCTATTACTCCGGCCACTCCGAAACCGGGTGTGACGAATATCTCCACGGCAAGCAGTATGAGACCCAGAACGAAGAGTGTTATCTCCCAGTTGAGAGCCAGACCGGAGATATACAGCGGGGAAAAATACAGTACGGCCCCCAGGAGCGCTATTACGGACGGCAGACCCAGACCGGGCGACTGCACCTCGAAGTATATGCCCCCGACGATCATCATCAGGAAAATTCCCTGCAGCACCGGAGACAGCATCATGAGAATGAACCTTTCTATCCACGATAACTGCTGATGTACTATCTCGCAGTCATCCAGCTCCATAATTGATATTACCTCATCTATGGATTCGGCCTTGCCCTCGCAGTAGCCAGCCTCTATCGCCTCGTCCGGAGTAAAGCTCAGTACTCCGGCAGTATCCACCATTTTCTCCGCTATGGCCGGGTCCCTGAACCAGCTGCCGTCGGAGCGGCGGCCGTGAGCCTCGGCGGTGGAGCGCATCATCCCGCGCATGAAGGACTGGTATTTGTCCGGCATCACCTCCCCGTTCTGATTGACCACAGTTGCGGCTCCTATCGATGAGCCGCTACGCATGTATATGGAATCGCATGCTATGGATATCAGGGCTCCGGCGGAGGCGGCCTGCATGTCGATAAATGCGATTACCGGCACCGGTGCATGTAGAATGGCCGTCCGCATACTGTCCGCCGCGTCCACAGCCCCTCCGTAAGTGTCCAGATGCAGGATTATATAGTCAGCTCCTGCCCTTTCCGCCTCCCTGAGCCCCAGGCCCAGCTTCCGCATGGAAGACTTGTCAATGTCCTGCCGTATCTCGATGACGAATACCGTGTCCTTTTCCGCCGCCTTTGCCGAAAAGACTGAAAAAGAGAGGATAATACATGCGATGACCGCAATGCTGGCTGATATTGTTTTCATCTTGGTGAGTTTTATTGCTTTTGACTCCACAAATATAAGGCAGAAATCGCATTTTTTTCTAATTTTGCATTCTTAGATATGAAAGAAGCACTATTACATCTCGGAAAAGACTTTGCGGTCAAAGGATTTTCCTTCGGCTATGAGGGCCGTGCCGACGGAGAGGTGGTCTTCAACACCGCCATGGTCGGCTATCCCGAATCCCTCACCGACCCTTCCTACTCGGGTCAGATATTATGTGTAACCTACCCTCTTGTAGGCAACTACGGAGTTCCTGAAGAGAAGACGGCCGACGGTATTTCCGTCAACTTCGAGTCCGAGCGTATCCACGTCCGGGGCCTGATCATCTCCGACTACTCCTTCAAGTACAGCCACTGGAGCGCGGTCAAGAGCCTGGATGAGTGGCTCAAGGAGTACCGCATCCCCGGCATCTTCGGAGTGGACACCAGGGAGATCACCAAGATTCTCCGTGAGCAGGGCTCCATGCCCGGCTGCATCGTGCCCGAGGGCTTCGAGGTACCGGAGACGCTCTACGATCCGGGTTCCGAGAACCAGGTGGCCATCGTCAGCTGCAAGGAGGTGATCCGCTACGGCAACCCCTCCGGCAAGAAAGTAGTGCTGCTCGACTGCGGAGTCAAGAACAACATCCTCCGCTGCCTCCTCCGCTCCGGTGACATCGAGGTCATCCGCGTACCCTGGGACTACGATTTCAATACCATGGACTACGACGGCCTGTTCATCTCCAACGGTCCCGGCAACCCGGAGTACTGCGGCGAGGCCGTCCGTAACATTCAGAAAGCCATGGCAGCTGAGAAGCCGATATTCGGTATCTGCATGGGCAACCAGCTGCTGGCCAAGGCCGGAGGCGCTTCGACCTTCAAGCTCAAATACGGTCACCGCAGCCACAACCAGCCCGTCCGCCTCGTAGGCACCGAACGCTGCTACGTCACTTCCCAGAACCACGGTTACGCTGTGGACGGAGACACCCTCGGCGCTGACTGGGAGCCCCTCTTCGTCAATATGAACGACGGCACCAACGAGGGCCTGCGGCACAAGAGCGGCCGCTTTTTCTCCGTGCAGTTCCACCCCGAGGCGTCCAGCGGTCCGACCGACACCGAATTCCTCTTTGACAAATTCATTAAAATGCTGTAGACCATGATCGACACCACTATAAAGAAAGTCCTGCTCCTGGGTTCGGGAGCACTCAAAATCGGCGAGGCCGGCGAGTTCGACTATTCCGGCTCCCAGGCTCTCAAGGCCATGCGCGAGGAAGGTATAGAGACTATCCTGATCAATCCAAACATCGCTACTGTCCAGACATCGGAGGGTATAGCCGACAAGATATATTTCCTCCCCGTGACACCCTTCTTCGTGGAGGCGGTCATCAAGAAGGAGCAGCCCCAGGGCATTCTTCTCGCATTCGGAGGTCAGACCGCGCTGAACTGCGGAGTGGCCCTGTACAGAGAGGGAATCCTGGAAAAATACAATCTGAAGGTGCTCGGCACCCCCGTGCAGGCGATCATGGACACCGAGGACCGCGAGCTCTTCGTCAAGAGGCTCGATGAGATCAATGTCAAGTCCATCAAGAGCCATGCGGTCAACAATATCGAGGACGCCCTCGCCGCAGCCTCCGAGCTCGGCTATCCGGTAATCCTCCGCGCAGCCTACGCCCTCGGCGGTCTCGGCAGCGGATTCTGCGACAATCCGGACGAACTTATCCGGCTGGGAGAGAAAGCCTTCTCCTACTCACCTCAAGTACTGGTGGAGAAGTCCCTCAAGGGCTGGAAGGAGATAGAATACGAGGTGGTGCGCGACCGCTACGACAACTGCATCACGGTCTGCAACATGGAGAACTTCGACCCGCTCGGAATCCATACCGGCGAGAGTATCGTGGTCGCTCCGTCCCAGACCCTGACCAACCATGAGTACAATCTGCTCCGCGAGCTCTCGATACGCATCGTCCGTCACGTGGGCATCGTCGGCGAGTGCAACGTGCAGTTCGCCTTCGACCCCAACTCCGAGGATTACCGCGTCATCGAGGTCAATGCCCGTCTGAGCCGCTCCTCGGCCCTGGCCTCCAAGGCTACGGGTTATCCCCTCGCCTTCGTGGCCGCCAAGCTCGGTCTGGGCTACGGCCTGTTCGAACTGAAAAACTCCATTACCAAGACCACTCCGGCCTTCTTCGAGCCCGCACTGGACTACGTGGTCTGCAAGATTCCCCGCTGGGACCTCTCCAAGTTCCACGGCGTGTCCCGTGAGATCGGCAGCAGCATGAAGAGCGTCGGCGAGGTGATGGCTATCGGCCGCACCTTCGAGGAAGCCCTGCAGAAGGGTCTGAGAATGATCGGACAGGGAGCCCACGGCTTCACCGGCAACAAGGAGATTCCCATCGAGAACATCGACAAGGCTCTCCGCGAGCCCACCGACAACCGCATCTTTGTCATATCCAAGGCCCTGACCCACGGCTACACCCCCGAGAAGATACACGAGCTCACCAAGATAGACCGCTGGTTCATCGACAAGCTGATGAACATCATCAACACAGCGGCAGAGCTTTCCGCCCTTAGCTCCCTCGAGGAACTGGGCGAGTCGCTGATGCGTCAGGCCAAGCGCCAGGGCTTCTCCGACTTCCAGATCGGACGCCATATCCTCAAGGACCGCATCGACTCCGAGGAGATGGTGATCAAGGTGCGCGAGTACCGCAAGAAACTCGGAGTGCTGCCCGTCGTCAAGCAGATCGACACCCTCGCAGCCGAATTCCCGGCCCAGACCAACTACCTCTATCTCACCTACAACGGTACTGCATCTGACATAGCCTATGAGCATGACGGCAAGTCGATTGTCGTGCTCGGTTCAGGGGCCTACCGCATCGGCAGCTCCGTGGAATTCGACTGGTGCAGCGTCAA
>CASFSL010000013.1 GCA_949297365.1 uncultured Bacteroidales bacterium
CGATGGCGTCGTAAAAAATAGAATACGCGATACTCTTCTTACCCTGGAGCATGAGGTTGTTCACAAACTGTGTGACCAGAACTTCATGATACTTGGGATCAGGAAGTAGAATCCTCTTTTTAGGCTTCGATTTTCTCATTTTTTGATACTTTAGGAAAAATTAATAAAATGTTTACTTCTTAGCGGCTGACTTCTTCGGTCTCTTGGCTCCGTAGAGTGAACGGCTCTGAGTACGTCCCTCCACGCCAGCTGTATCCAAAGCGCCCCTAAGGATGTGGTAACGTACACCGGGAAGGTCCTTAACACGACCGCCGCGCACAAGCACGATGGAGTGCTCCTGAAGGTTGTGGCCCTCGCCGGGGATGTATGCGTTGACCTCTTTCTGATTGGTAAGTCTCACACGGGCTACCTTACGCATAGCCGAGTTAGGCTTCTTGGGAGTGGTGGTGTAGACACGCACGCACACACCTCTCTTCTGAGGGCACGCATCCAACGCGCGAGATTTGCTCTTCTCGACGATAACCTCGCGTCCTTTGCGAACTAACTGTTGAATTGTTGGCATAAATGTTTGTTAATCTTAACTTTACATTATTCCCGTCAAATTAAACGGGCTGCAAAGATACACAATTTTCATTGAAACACTAATTTTTCTTCACCTTTTGTTCCAATTGTCATAAATTTTCCTTTACTTTGTAACAGATTATTAATACATGCTTAATGAAGAAACTGATCATATCCTGTATCGTCACAGCCACAGTATTTGTCCTTGCATCCTGCGATAAGGACAGCACCGGGACCGGCACTCCTGAAAACCCGCCATCGGACTCCTTATTAATTGAAAGCATCCTCATCAACCCTTCTTCCCTGGAACTGGAAGCGGGGGACTCCGCCACACTGACACCGATAATACTGCCAAAGCAGTCCGGAACTGTCGTCCTTGAATGGACATCCTCCGACAACACCGTCGCAA
The DNA here is from genome assembly GCA_949297365.1 of uncultured Bacteroidales bacterium. Taxonomy (GTDB): domain Bacteria; phylum Bacteroidota; class Bacteroidia; order Bacteroidales; family UBA932; genus Coprenecus. Next base: position 971 of record CASFSL010000013.1, read on the forward strand.
CAGTCTCCGCCTCAGGGACCGTGACGGCAGTAAGCGAGGGCACAGCCACGGTGACAGCCTCCTCGGGCGAAGTTCACGGTTCGTCCACAATCACCGTAACAGCCGGGAAGACAGAGCCTCCCGCAGATGAGCCGGAAGTCGGTGACTACTTTTATTCTGACGGCACATGGTCCTCAGACCTTGACGCAGACAAAGAAGTCATAGGAATAGTATTCTATACAGGCAATCCGGCAAAGGACGATCCGACCCTCCAGGCCGACCATCCGGAATGCACCCATGGACTGGCAGTCGCAATATCCGGAGACGAATACGTCCCATGGCAGTCCGCATACTTCCAATACGGCAGGACTGTAGACGAATGGGTAAGAGCCAACACCGAGTTCACATCCATTGCCACGTCCTCCAATTCCGACGACAATATCAACAAAATGCTCGGATACAATAACACCTGCGCCATAGAGGCCTTCAACGCCGACCCGGCAAACAGCCAGTGGCCAGTGGAGGCAGTCCAGGCCGTACTGCAGTACAGGGAGACCAATCCGGCACCCGCAGGCACCAGTGACTGGTATCTTCCGTCAATAAAGGAATACATAATCATGTGCTATAAGGAGACAGATGCGTATGCCGGTACTCTTCCCGGCTCCGACAACTATGACATGCTTAATGCCAAGTTGGAGACACTGCCTGACGCACAACCCATAGGTACAGACGGATACGGATTCTATTCTTCCAGCACCGAGGAGGTAAACGCCATAGACAAGGCATATGCCATCTCTTTCTGCTACAAGATGGTGGCGACCAACTCAAAGGACAACTCCTCCCTGTATTCCACCAGATTCATACTGGCCTTCTGAGACAGACACATCACCTATTTATCAACTTAATAAAACTAACTGTCATGCATTATCAAAAATTCTTATGGACAGCTATCTGCGCTATGGCAATACTGTCATGTGACACACAGCAGAAACAGGAAACGGAAGTTCCGGTCCTGACACCTACGACTACCGAAGACATCAACGTATTAAAGGAGGGAGGACAATACAACCTGACATACTACATTGACCATCCGGCAGACGACGGCAGGATAGAGGCATCTGTCTCTCCAGAGGGATGGATTGACGGCATCAACACGGAAACGCCCGGAATAGTCTCATTCAATGCCTCCGCAAATGAAAGCGAGGAGATACGTGAGGCTTCCATGAAAGTCACATATATCTATACCGGAGGAGAGCCCCAGTCGTTCTCGGTGCGCATAGTTCAGGAAGCGGCTGACGGCACTGATGATCCTGATGACCCTGATAATCCGGATAACCCGGATGATCCCGACAATCCGTCAGACGCCCCTTTCACAATAACGGTTACCGACATTACCTATTCGACAGCCGACATAACTATTGTTCCGGACGACCTGTCCATGCCTTTCATAGTTTGGGTTGACGAAGCCAGCGAGATAAATGGTCTTGACGACGACGCGCTTTTCACTGAGGACCTCACTATTATGGAAAGTACTGCGGCCGTGATGGGACAAAGTCTGCAGGGGTATATCAATCGGATTATCAAGCACGGAGAGCAGAACCGCAAGCAAGGCAAATTGAATCCCGGCACCGAATATGCCGTATGGTGCTATGGAATAGACAATTCAGGCAGCTATCCTGAAAGGACTACGAGCATAGCCAGAAAGACATTCATTACAGATGTTCCCGAAGTCACCGACAACGGCATAACCCTAGAAGTAGAGGTGACAGGCAATACTTTATCAGCTGTCGCAACGCCGTACACCAACGACAAATACTACAACCTGAACTGGAACAGTGAGGATATTCTTACAAATAATGGATTCACAGACGGTACTGCGGCAGAAAGATGCTATCAGTTCGAGCTCAATTATATGCAGGCCTCTTTCTATCCGCCCACTGAGTGGGGAAATGTTCACAAAGGGCCCGCCACTACATCAGGACTGTTCACCAGCGCAGGCACATACTATGTATTTGCCTATTTTATGAATGATGACGGTACTCTTGACGGTGAGATATACATCAAGACCCTGGAGTTTGACGGAAACACAACTACCGTACTTGATGCCCCGGGAGTATCCTTCCTGAGAGCGTCGAATACCGACAGGAAAGTTGAGAGGCCCATGCCTTGAACCGCATAAAGAAATACACAGTCTAAGATAAACAGAAAGGACGTACACAGTGCGTCCTTTTTTTTACACAGAACACCCTGTACAGACTTGCAAAAACGGTAAAGTTTGCTAATTTTGCGATACTTCTAATATTCATGCATATGAACATATCACAGAAAGCCCGGCACTACATTGACCTCGAAGAAAGATACGGGGCACACAACTACCATCCACTGCCTGTAGTCCTCTCGAAAGGAGAAGGCGTATACGTATGGGACGTGGACGGAAAACGCTACTATGATTTCCTTTCTGCTTATTCGGCTGTCAACCAAGGGCACTGCCATCCTAAAATAGTAAAGGCCCTGTGCGACCAGGCCCAGAGACTGTGCCTGACCTCAAGGGCATTCTACAACGACTGCCTTGGGCCATACGAGGAAATGGCCACGAAATTCTTCGGCTATGACAAGCTGCTTCCCATGAACTCAGGAGCCGAGGCTGTCGAGACGGCACTGAAACTGGCCCGCAGATGGGGCTACATAAAAAAGGGCATCCCTGAGAACGAGGCTCTTATAATCACCTGCGAGGGTAATTTCCACGGCAGGACCATCACTATCGTATCCATATCCACTGACCCCGACAGCTACTCACAATACGGTCCCTTTACTCCTGGCTTCATCTCCATTCCATACGATGACAGCGAGGCCCTACGCAAGGTGCTGGAGGAAAAAGGCGACAGGGTAGCGGCCTTCCTGGCCGAGCCGATCCAGGGCGAGGCAGGCGTATACGTGCCGCACGACGGCTATCTGAAAGAGTGCTACGACCTCTGTAAGAAGCACAATGTACTCTTCGTGGCTGATGAGGTACAGACCGGCATAGGACGCACCGGACGCATGTTCGCATGCGACCACGAGGGCATACGTCCTGACATGATCACAATAGGCAAGGCGCTGTCAGGAGGAGTGCTGCCCATCTCGGCCGTCCTTGCGGATGACGAGATTATGCTCACCATAAAACCCGGAGAGCACGGCTCCACATTCGGAGGCTTCCCTTTGGCGGCAAAAGTGGCAGTAGCCGCCCTCGAAGTGATACGGGACGAGCATCTGACCGAGAACGCTGACAAGCTGGGCAGAATATTCCGCGAGGAGATATCCGCGATACAGTCGCCTTTCTTCAAGTCCGTACGCGGAAAGGGTCTGCTCAACGCAGTCATCACAGAGCCGCAGAAAGGCCTAGAGGCATGGGATATATGCCTGGCCATGGCCGAGAAGGGCCTGCTGGCAAAGCCGACCCACACTCACATAATCCGCTTCGCCCCGCCTCTGGTAATCAACGAGGAGCAGCTACGCGAAGCTGTAAGCATCATCAAAGACGTATTTGAACATATCTAAAGACATTATGCAGACGACATCCAGAGTACTGATGGTCAAACCCGCCCGCTTCGCCTTCAATCCTGAGACAGGCGGCAACAACGCATTCTCCCGTCCGGGACGCGAGTCCTCAACCCAGGAGAACGCTCTGCGCGAGTTCACCTCTTACGTTGCCCTGCTGAGGGCCAATAAGATAGACGTGGTCATCGCGGAGGACACCCCCCATCCGCACACTCCCGACTCCATCTTCCCCAACAACTGGTTCAGCACTCATGAGGACGGCACCCTCGTCCTCTACCCTATGTCCGCCGTCAACCGGAGGAACGAGCGCAAGCCGGAAGTTCTGGAGGTGATAAGGAAGAACTTTGAGGTGCGCCGCCTTATCGACCTGACATGGTGGGAAAATGACAATCTCTTCCTCGAAGGGACAGGCAGCATGATCCTTGACCGGGAGAATAAAATCGCTTACGCCTGCAAATCCTACCGCACGTCGGAGCAGGTACTCGCGGATTTCTGCAAACAAATGGATTACAGCCCGGTATTTTTCGAGGCTTACGACCGCAACGGCATAGATGTCTACCACACCAATGTGATGATGAGCCTCGGTACCGCCTACTGCATCATCTGCACCGAATCCATCAAGCCTGAGGACAGGGACAGAGTGCTGGGCTCCATCAGGGACAGCGGGAAGAAGGTACTGGACATATCGTTTGACCAGCTGGAGCACTTCGCCGGCAATATGCTGGAGCTGCGCAATGCCGAGGGACGGCCCATCCTGGTAATGTCAGCTTCTGCCCGGAAAAGCCTGACCACAGAACAAAACCGGGAGTTGAGCGCCCATTACAAGCTGCTCTCCCCCCAGTTGGACTATATCGAGACTCACGGAGGAGGCTCGGCCCGCTGTATGCTGGCCGAGCTCTTCTGATGAGCTTTATCCTATCAGAATTCTATCTCGCAGACCAATGTCGAAGCGACAGATGTCAACTGTCCCGTATAGACATCCACAGCCACTGCAAAGACAGTGAATTCGTATGCCTCCGGAATCATAAACGGCTCGCTTTCTGCCTTCCCCTGATATGACACCTCCATAAGGAAATCATACACTGAGCCACCGCTCATAGCCGCGAGGAGTTGCAGACTTTCATTGAGATTATCCTGATATGATTCAGTTATCGCTTCTGGAGTATTGGTTCCACTATACGTATCCATAAGATAACGCACCTCATCATCACTTGGATCCGCGGTGATTGTCAGATACGGGAACTCTTGAACGACTGAAAGTTCAAAAGTCACGTCCTCCTGTGCCACAGGAAGAGTCCTGGCATCAGCAGAATATATCCCGGTCAGGATATTCCCTGCGCCGTCCATACCGTAAGCATATACGACATAATCAGAATCCGCAGCCAAATCATTCGCCGAGTAGGTTCCCTCACCCTGCTTGAGGACATATTTGGCAAGGAATTCCTCATAAGAAAGATTGCGCTCTGCCGCCTCAGCCTGAAAATACTCTATGTCATAGGCGATATATTCCTCGTAGGAAGCGTATGAATCCCAGCTGGCCTTATCCACGGCCATACTCACATAGGTAATCTCCTGATCCGGAGGAACTACTGTCCAGACTATCTTTCCACTGGTACACTCACTTTCCTGAACGGTGAGAGTAAATGACGCATACGGTTCCTGCATCACTGTAAACTCAAGAATCTGCCCCTCATATGCAAGTACTATATCCGCCGTTCTGGATTCATTCCCGCTGTTGACGGATACGGTAAAATACACCTCTCCGTACGCGCTTGTCGTATTGACCTCCTCAATCCAGTCTACCTTCGGTCTGACTTCTGCAGACACGGAAGCCCCGGTCGGATTGGCTATGTCATAGTAGATCGTATGAGTAGCCGCCTCAGGACCGACAGTAATCTGTCTGTCGGACACTGCAGTAAATCCACCGTTGTCCTTGGTGCATGAGATGAACGATATTGCTGCCAATGCAGAGGTGAGAATAAAGACAATTTGTTTTTTCATATCGGATGTGTTTTTGATTTGCTGTATGCAAAATTATCCGACATGTATCTGATTGTCAAATATTAATAATGGCAAAACGGCAAATTTGCCATTTTGTCATAAAGTGCGTTATACGGCCCTCACCTCTTTCATATACCTTCCGGCAGTAACTCCGGTCTCTTTCTGGAATGACCGGTAGAACACAGATATCGAGCTATAGCCCAGATCATCGGCAAGCTGCTTGAGAGGTACGTCCGCCGACTTGTCTGACATAACCAAAGTAGCCTCTACTATACGCCATGAATTGAGGTAGTCGCTGAAAGACTTTCCCGACATACTGTTTATAGCCCTTGAAAGATAAGTTCTGTTTGTTCCCAGCATATCCGCCAGACTGTCTCTCGTCAAAGACTTCATCCTATACACCTTCTGCTCCCGCATAAGGTTCTCCACTTTTGCAAACAGCTCGCGGTCTGTCTCTGTAACAACGGAGTCCTGGCGCTTCTCCCCATTCTGCTTGGCAGCAACCTCCAGTTCCTGCTTCCTCTTGAACTCCTCCACATACCGCTGATGCTTCTCGACCAGCAGCCTGTAGGTATTGCGCTGATGCCGATAAAAGAACAGCAGGAAAGACATCACTATGATGACCACGAAAAGAACAGCGATATAAATCAGCATTCGCTGTCTGGCCCGGAGGTGGTTAAGTTCGGCTGCCTGTGCCTCGTTCTCATATTCCATTCTCTGGATGGACATAAGCATGGAATTGAATTCAAGCTCCCTCTTCCTGTTGGAGACACTGTCCAGATATGACCTGTAATTCTCCAGCCATGCAACGGCCTCATCATTGTGATTCAACAGAAGCGCATTGTCAATGAGACATGAAAGAAGTTCCTTGCGGCACTCGTGATTGTCATAGCGGTATGATACTTCCAGTCCCCGTTCAAACATATCCTCCGCTGCGGCATATTGCCCTGAGGACATAAGCATCCTTCCATAATCCAAGTATACGAAGGTCTCAGTACCGGCATCAGCGTAGCAGGTATACTCCAAAGCTGATCTATAGTATTTCTCCGCCTCGGCATAATTGTCTGACGACGAACAGATATCAGCATACACCTTGCAGATCAGCGCATAGAGGGTGACCACCTTCCCACTGCGGGCCAGCCGCCATGCAGTCTCAATATATTCAGATGCCTCGGAGTCCTCATCGCAGATATGCAGCATCATGGCCATCATGAGATTGGCAGAACATCTGTTGTCAACAGAGGGAGACGCCTGAACAAGAGCATAAGCATTCCTGGCATATTCCATTCCCTGCCTGTCAGATCTTATATAGAAGATATAGATGATGTCCATCAGAACACTCAGGCGGTTTCCTGGGCTCAGAGTTGACGATGCATACCCATACGCCTTCTGGTAACACTCCATCGCTTTCGAATAATTAAGTTCAGCCTTTATAGCGCATCCTCCGCTTATACTGTAATACAGATACTTGAGAACATCATCCTGCTGCCGCTCCACATAAGGGCGCATATTGTCCAGATAATAGAGCGCAGAGTCGGTCTGTTCCATAAAGAGCCATGCCTGAGCCATATAGACCCCGCAGTACAATGCGCACAGAGTGTCTCCGGCCGACAGGGCATTGTCGAGAACCGGGCGGGTATATATTATAAGCGAATCATCATTACCGACACTGTTGAAACGCCTCCACGCATCCTTATGCTCCTCAAGCTGTACGCTGTCGTACCGGCCGCCTACATGAGAGGGCTCGGAACAGGATACTGCCGAAACACATAACACAGCATACAGAACAATATATACCAGCTTCATCATAGATATCCTTTTAGCAAGTAAATTACAAATATACACAAAATAAAGAGAGGTTGAGCCAAATCTGACCCAACCTCCCGGACAACTTAAAACACATCAACTAAATTGTCATTTCGTCGATTTTCTTAAGTATCTTATTCATTTATCTTTGATCTTACTCGTACTCAAACACGGCGAAACCGTTTATGGGAATACTTACTGCATTGTCTATCACATATCCGTAGTCATAATATCCGGCGTAGGTGACATCTCCGGTAAATGTCCCCTTCCTGTTCATCATCACAAGTATATGCAGGTTATTCGGATCCAGGACCGACTGAGGGACAGGAGCGGAGAATGATTTCTCCAGGAGTCCGTCCGCCTGCAGAGAGACAGGATCGCCCCACATCTGGGTCATCTCGGCCCTGGCCACATTGTTGTGAACATAATCCGATGAACCACCTGACTGCTCATACACGATGCCGTCCTCCAATACAAAGACGCTCACCAGATACTCACCGGCTTCTTTGGATGCAATGCTCAGGTCCACCACGACATTACCGTCCTCCAGACGCGCAGTACCGGCCACCATAGTATTTGCAGGAAGATCCTCAACTGCCTCGACTGCCAGATCATTTATGATTTCCTGCACTATCGCGCTCGGATAGGAGCCGCCTATCTCCGCATAATTGTTCATAAATCCGGCAGGCAGACCGTCTATTCTGAAATAGTCCGCATAATCCTCTCCCGCATCATAATTAAGGCCCCCTTCCGACTGCCACACGTGCATGGTAAGAGGCAGAATATGTCTGGGATCCTTCTCGATAGCGTCCATAAGACCGACATTCATTCTCGGACAGTTGCCGCACCAGGTTGCCGTAAATCTCATCATAACCGAACGGCGCAGGAACTCTCTGCCATAGTCAGCCTCAAGATTGCCCATCTGTGTCACATTGACGACCGCATTGGTGACACCGTCAACACCATTGAGAGAGATACTGCCCTCGCGGACATTGCCCTCATTGGAAGCCACAGTCATGTGTATTCTGGATGTCATATACTTGGAGTAAGTACTGCCATCCGACAGCAGCGTCGAGTCATACTCAATGCTGCTCACCTCTATCCAGTCTTCTACGGGCACGGCCTCGTATTTCACGTTACCCTGCAGGGAAAATGTGTACTCTCCGCCTTTTATGCCCACCATAGCCATGGACGAGACATCGATACCGGGGGTCACATCCTGAATAACCATGTATTTGGTCGCAACCCCTCCTGCCTCCACAATGAAAGACGACACCCTCTCGCTATGCTCTGGATTAAGCGACTGGACATTGATCTGCAGCGTAGCGGTACCGGCCGCTCCGCTGAGAGGCGAGACATAGAACCAGTCTCCCTCGGTCCCCGTCACCTTCCAGCTGTCGTCAAACTCAAGAGCCACCCCTACCTGCCCCTCGGCATTGGGCACCTGTATAGACTGCCCCAACAGGACCACAGGACTTTCGTCCTCTCCTGCATGGTTGCAGGAGAAGACGGAAAGACCGATGGCCAATATAATGACCGTATAAAGCAATTTTTTCATACACATCTGATTATCAATCCGACAATACTATTCTGAGAGAACCATATCGCCTGTCCATGTGCCATAGAACTCATTGGCAAGAGGCGAGTCGTCAATAAACCGGAACTCTATAGTATAGTTACCGTTTCCGTTATTAGTAATCTCCAAGGTTCCTCCTGTAGCCGGCGCAACTGACTGAGGTTTGCCGTCAGCACCGAAGTCCCCTTTGAACCAAGTGTAAATATAGCCAAAGTAATACTCGCCGGCAATAAACTCTCCAGGCAGAGGATCCCTGTTGTCCGGACTGTCAGCAGCGACTGAATATTTTCCAGACGGTATCCCGTCCTCAACACCTTCAGTATCTACTATAATATCTATCTTTATCTCATCTCCGGAGACTCCGTCCGACGGCTTGATGTCCAGCTCCCAGTTGTTATACCCGTTACCGAAATAGTTGGGATGGAACTCGGCAGTCATTACCGCACCGTCAAGGTCAAGTTCCCTGTCTTCGGTCAGGGTAGACTTCCATTCTCCTACCAGCTCTTCCGTAGTGAACGTCTTGAGCACCGGAACAGAATTGAATATGCCTGTATACAGGTCCACTGCCATAGCAAAACCGGTATATACTGTGGACGGAGCAAGCTCATCAACCAGATAAGAGTCCGGTCCGATGGATGAGAGAGGCTTGATTATATCTTCTATCGGCAGGTTTATACCGCCAAGTGCAAGCATCTCGTCTATGAGGCCATTGATATATACCTGATAGCTTTCCCTGATCTGATCAGGTGTATAATCGGAGCCCTCCGCAGTGGAGAACATGTAGTAAACCTCGTTGTCGTCAGGGGTAACAGACATCATAACCGTAGTGCTGGTCACATCCGTGTACTCAATGGTAAAGTCAACATCCACCATCGGCATATCTTTGGTCGTAAATGCCTCATAAGCAACCTCGGAGAGCTTCTCCAACTCAGGTGTCAAACCTATGGCATACACAACATAGTCAGTTGCCGGAAGCATGCCTTTTGCACTCACATTCAGGGTATCTCCATAGATAAGCAGACTTTGCTCGATATAGTCGGCCAACGTAAGCCCGGCTGAGTTCGCCCTCTCCTCTATGGTAAGAAGGCTGTAATTGAAATACTCATCAAATGAATCGAAGGAGTCCCAGGTAGTCTTGTCCACAAGCATATTGATATAAGGCATCTCCTGATCCTTGGCAATGATATCCCATGTAGCCGACATATAGTCGACTTCCTTCATGGTTATCCGATATGCAGGTATCTCCCCGCCTTCGCCCTGGATCACCTTAAGTTCAATACTGAGTGTGCCGTACGAGAGATTAATCGAAGCCTCTCTGGTCTTCTCCTCCTCGTTGGCCAGGACATCGAATGTCACTTTGCCGAATGCGGAGTGCGCGTCAAGCTCCGTTATCCAGTCCACGCCTTCCTGAACTTCCGCTGTCACCGCGTCGTTCGTAGGATTCTTTATATCATAAAGGAATTCGAAACTGCCTCCGGCCATGTCTACATTGAAGGTAGTCTCGCTTAAAGGGGTGAACTGTGTAGAGGTCTTATCGTCCTTGTGGCAGGATACAGACAGGACAGCCGCTGCGGCTGCGAGTAAGAAAAATGCTGCTTTTCTCATATGCTAAAATTTTAGTTGATGATTTGTTTGTCTGTCACAAATGTACGTCAGCATATGATACTCTGCAAATATAAAAAATGGCAATTTGACAAATTTGCCGAATTGCCATTTATTGGATTATCAAGGGTTATTCTAGACATTGAAAAGGAAGTGCATGATGTCGCCGTCCTCCACGGTGTAATCCTTGCCCTGGACTGCCAGACGGCCGGCTGCACGGCACTCCGCCTCGGAGCCGTACTTGACGAAATCATCGTACTTGATGACCTCGGCCCGGATAAAGCCTTTTTCAAAATCGGTATGTATTACTCCCGCTGCACGCGGTGCCTTGTCCCCTTTATGTATGGTCCAGGCGCGGACCTCAGGCTCTCCCGCCGTAAAATATGTGCGCAGGCCGAGCAGGTCATAGGCAGCGCGGATCAGTCTCTCAATACCGGAATGCTCCAGTCCCAGTTCCTCAAGGAACATCTGACGCTCCTCATAGCTGTCCAGTTCGGCAATCTCGGACTCTATCTTGGCCGCAATGACCAGGACTCCGGCATCCTCGTCCTTGACAGCCTCCTTCACTTTATCAACATAGGCGTTGCCGTTTGCGGCCGAAGCCTCGTCCACATTGCAGACATAGAGCACCGGCTTGGCTGTGAGCAGGAAGAACTCCCGGGCGATCTTCTCGTCCTCAGGATTGTCCAGCACCACTGTACGGGCAGACTTGCCGGCCTCCAGCGCAGCCTTGTAGCGCAGAAGTATCTCGCAGGCCTTTCTGGCGTGCTTGTCTCCTCCGGTCAGAGCCTGCTTCTGGAGTTTGGACAGACGGTTTTCCACTGTCTCCAGATCCTTTATCTGAAGCTCCATGTCGATTATCTCCTTGTCCCTTACCGGGTCCACGCTGCCGTCCACATGGGTGACATTGGGATCGTCAAAACAACGAAGTACATGAAGAATCGCATCTGTCTCGCGGATATTTGCCAGAAACTGATTGCCCAGCCCCTCGCCTTTGCTCGCGCCCTTGACCAGACCGGCGATATCCACTATCTCCACCGTAGCAGGCACGACCCGTTTGGGATGCACCAGCGACTCCAGCACCTGAAGCCGGGGATCCGGCACGGTAGTCGAGCCGATATTGGGTTCGATGGTACAGAAAGGGAAATTGGCCGCCTGGGCCTTTCCGGAACTGATACAGTTGAAGAGGGTGGATTTCCCCACATTGGGAAGTCCGACTATTCCGCATTTCAGAGACATATCTTAAATATTTTTCATTTACAAAACCATCAGCTGGGCCACTATCACCCTCAGGAACATGGACAGAGGATATACCGTCGCATAAGCCACTGCTATCCTGGACTCGTCAAACGTACTGTTCATGAAGGCCAGGGCCGTAGGATTGGTATGCGAGCCGCACACCAGACCGGAAATGGAATAATAGTCCAGTTTGAAGACCAGTCTTGCCAGGGTGCAGACTATAATCAGCGGAATCACCGTTATCAGGAAACCGTAGAGAATCCACATATATCCGCCGCCGACGAGCGCCTCCACGAATCCCTGACCTGCCCCCAGACCGACTGCCGCCAGGAAAAGCGTTATGCCCACCTCGCGGAGCATCATGTTGGAGCTGGCCGTCGTGTATGTGACCATACCGAAATTGGGGCCGAAACGGGCTATGAGTATCGCCACCACCAGAGAACCACCGGCAAGCCCGAGCTTGAGCGGCTGGGACAGTCCGGGCAGCATGATGGGGATGGAGCCGACTATGATACCGAAGAATATACCTATGAATATAGGGATCAGCTTGGGTTCCCTCAGTTTCCGGACCTGATTGCCGACAAGATTCGCCACTTTGTCTATGGCACTCTGGGCTCCAACCACCATTATACGGTCACCCAACTGCAGATGCAGTCCCGGGCCGGCAGTAAGGTCGATACCGGCACGGTTGACTCTTGTGATATTGAGACCGAACTGGGCCCTTATGTTAAGCTCGCCCAGGCTCTTGCCGTTGACACTGCTGTTGGTGACCACCAAACGTCTGGAGACCAGATTGGTATCCAGTTTCTCCCACGCGCTCTGATCCATCTCCAGTTTCTTGCCGATAAAGGCAACTACCACATCCGCATTGGCCGCCGACGTGATGACCAGAAGCTTGTCTCCCTGCTTGACAACTGAGTTGGACGTAGGAATCTCCATATGTCCGTCGGGATGATACTGACGCGAGACCACAAAATGACGGTTCAGGAGATGGTCCACTTCCGATATCGTCCTGCCGAATATAGCCTCGTTGCGCACTTCTACGGCTATCTTGCAGGCACTGTCCTTGCTCGTCTCCTGCTTCTCGACTATCTCCTTCTCCTTTTTAAGATCGACCCGGAATATCGCCCTGGCCCCGAGCAGCGTGAGTATGACACCCACGACTCCCAGAGGATAGGCCACCGCATAACCGGTCGCGATAGTATTGTCCGCAGCTCCGGTAATCTCAGCGACAGTCTGCTGGGCCGCACCGAGACCGGGCGTATTGGTCACCGCTCCGGACATGACTCCCACCATCGTAGGCATGGGAGTACCGGTTATCAGATGTATGGCCACCGTTATCACGACTCCCAGAACGACAATCATGACCGCGAGCATGTTCATCCGCATTCCGCCTTTCTTGAACGAGGCGAAGAAACCCGGACCGACCTGCAGACCGAGAGAGAAGACAAAAAGTATGAGTCCGAAGTCACTGACGAAACTTCGGACTGATTCGTTGATTGTAAAGCCGAAATGCGACAGGAGAATACCCACGAAGAGTATCCACGTCACTCCCAGGGATACGCCGAAGACCTTTATCTTGCCGAGCATTATCCCGAGCGCGATTACAATGGCTATAATCAGAATCGCGTGTGCTACGCTGTCTGAGAATAAAAGTTGGTTCAACCATTCCATATCATACGCAAATAAGCGCGCAAATGTAGCACTTATTTACGAGAGGACGGAATATTTTTTTCAAAAATAAGTCCCGCACGATAGGCCGCCAGCAGACGCTTGAGGTCCTTTATCTGCTCTTTCAGCTCTTTTCCCACATCGGTATCGCCCACCAGGGTGCGCTTGTCCACGGACTCCACGACGCGGGTCAGGGACTTGATGTCCACCCCGTCCCGCACGGCTCTGTCTATGGACTTGAACGGCTCGTGCTGGGCCAGCATCAGACCGTATGAGTTGTAAATCAGCGTATAGCCTGCGATACCGGTCTCGGACTGATACGGCTTGGAATATCCTCCGTCGATTACCAGCAGACGGCCTCCCGCCTTGATGGGAGACTCGCCTTTCTTGGTCTTGACCGGCACATGGCCGTTGATGATGTGGGTATGCTCTCCGTGCAGGCCGAACTCGTCGAGAATCATCTCACAGATGTCCTTACGGTCCTTGTACTGCGAGTAGTAGCCCAGCGTCTCCTTGTGAGTCTCCTTCTCGGCTATGAAATACCTCTCGAAAGTGGCCATCTTGTCCTTGTCAAACGGAGGAGCGTAGGGGCCGCACCACAGATACCACATGAAATCCTGGGCATAGGCCTTGAGCTTCATGTCCTTCTCCTCATAATAAGCCGCCCGGGCCACCTTGTCCACCATATCGAACAGGGCCTTCCCCTTATACGGCTTGCCCAGTATCACAAGTTCCTTGAACGAGCCGTCCGCGTTCAGGGGCATGGAGGCGTGGAACAGCAGGTTGGAGTTCCGCACCAGATACAGCGAGCCCTTAGAGTAGAGACAGCGGATATGCTTGTCCAGCTGGGCATTGTTGGTAAAGTTGCCCAGCAGCTTGGTCACCACGCTCTTCTCCTCGGCTGTCAGCCTGTACGGATGCTCCCGGTCTATGGTGGGAAAATTCATATCCTTCATCGCATAGTCCTTGTCCCCCACCCGGACTGTACCGTGCTCGAAGTCTATCTTGTCCAGCAGGTTGCGGTCAGACATACCGAACTCCCTGCGGCGGTGTATCACATCTCCTTCCAGCTTGAACTGTATGACGGTCATCGCCTTGTGCATCCTGGATATGAGAGTCAGCGTCTTGTCATCATACTTTGAGCCGGCATCCACCTTGGGCTTGAAGCAGGCACAGGGATCGTCGGCATAGACGTCCATGGCAAATGTGGCCAGCGGCAGCAGATTGACTCCGTAACCGTCCTCCAGAGTCTCCAGATTGGCGTATCTGAGGCATATGCGCACCACGTTGGCCATACATGCGGCACTTCCGGCGGCGGCACCCATCCAGATGATGTCGTGATTGCCCCACTGGAAGTCCACATTGTGGTAACCGCAGAGCATATCCATGATCTTGTGCGCTCCGGGACCGCGGTCGTAGATGTCACCGAGCACGTGCAGAGTGTCGATGGTCAGACGCTGTATCACATACGCGATGGCGCAGATGAAGCTGTCCGCCGAGCCGGTCTCTATTATGGTGTTGAGTATCGAGTAGATATACTCATGCTTGTTGTTGTCGTTGAGCGACTCGTGTATGAGCTCCTCTATGATGTAGGAATACTCGGGCGGCAGAGCCTTGCGGACCTTGGAACGGGTGTACTTGGAAGCCGCCACCTCCAGCACCCTGACCATATTGACCAGATTGATCTTGTACCAGTCCGACATGTTCTTCTCCTTGGCCTTGACCAGTTTGAGTTTCTGCTCGGGATAATAGATGAGCGTACACAGCTCTTTCTTCTCGTTCTCCTTGAGCTGGAAACCGAAGAGTTCGTCCACCTTGCGTCTTATGACACCTGAAGCGTTGCGGAGCACGTGCTGAAACGCATCGTACTCCCCGTGCAGGTCCGTCACGAAATGCTCGGTGCCTTTCGGGAGATTGAGAATCGCCTCCAGATTGATTATTTCAGTGCTGGCAGCCTGCACTGTAGGAAAGCTTTTGGATAAAAGCTCGAGATATTTGAGATCTTTCGCCATACCGACAGTTTTTCAGAGTGTTGATGTTTTTATGATTTGTTTATTCTGTAATGCAGTCCGTTGAGTCTGAGGAAAGACAGGAAGTCGTCCGCCGCCGTCACGCTGTACTTGCGCGAGAAGAACTCGGCGTTGACCTTGTCATCATGCACATTGAGCGTCAGCATGGACTTGCCCTTGTTGTGACGCACTGATTTCTTCAGGGATCTGATAAACTCGCTGTTGACGATCTCCAGCGGCACGTCTATCACTATCTCCTTTATCATGGACTCCCTGACATTGGCCAGCAGGGACATAGCCCTGATCTTCGGGAAACCGCCCGAAATCTCAAACCGCTTGCCTCCCCTGGCGTTCTTGTCCTCGACCTTGTTGAAGCGCGGGGCCACATAGACCCGGAGCAGCAGGAACTCATGAACCCTGAGGAATCCGCTGAACGCCTCATAGTCCTTGTCAAAGAGCGTAAATGTCACAGATCCCTTGAAATCCTCTACAGTCACCTTGCAGATAGTCCCCACGCCATTGGATTTGGGCCTTATGTCCACACCACTCACCAGACCGGCTATATACTGGTCCTTCTCGAAAGCCTCGCGCTCCTTGCTGGACGACACCTCGTCCACATAGGCACTCCACTCCGGAATACTCATGGTTGTGAAATTCTCCACCTCGAAACGGAACCTGTCCAGCGGGTGCGCCGAGATGTACATACCCACCAGCTCCTTCTCCTTCTTGAGCATCTCTATCTGGTCCAGTTCGTGCAGTACGGGCAGCTGAGGCCGCACCGTCTCCACCTCGTCCGCACCTCCGAAGAGACTGTTTTTCATGGACTCGGCTGTCTTCTGATACAGAGAACCGTAACGCAGCAGCAGATCCAGACAGGTCTCCCCCTTGCCGGCATCCATGGCAAACGAGCCCCTGTTGATCTCCGGGAACGAATCAAAAGCCCCGCTGTACGCCAGAGCCTCCACCCCCTTCTTATTGACCGAAGTATACGGAATCCTCTCCATGAAATTGAAGATGTCTTTGAACGGGCCGCCGGTCTTGCGCACCTCTATGATGCTGTTCACCGCTCCGATGCCGATACCCTTGATACCGGCCATGCCGAAACGGATGTTGCCGTTCTTGTTGACGGTGAACTTGGTGTAACTCTCATTGACATCCGGCCCGAGAATCTTCATGCCGTTGCGCCGGCAGTCATCCATGAACTTGGTGATCTCGTCGATATTGTTGAGGTTGTTGCTCAGGACGGCGGCCATGTACTCAGCGCGGTAGTGAGCCTTGAGGTAGCCGGTCTGGTAGCCTACCCATGCGTAGCAGGTGGCATGTGACTTGTTGAAGGCGTAGGACGCAAATGCCTCCCAGTCGTTCCATATCTTATTGAGTATGGCTTCGGGATGTCCGTGCTCCAGACCTCCGGCGAAAAACTCGTCCTTTAGCTCGGCCATAACCTTGATCTGCTTCTTTCCCATCGCCTTACGCAGCTTGTCGGCCTTTCCCTTGGTGAAGCCGGCCAGCTTCTGGGACAGCAGCATGACCTGCTCCTGATAGACCGTCACTCCGTAAGTGTCGTGCAGGTACTCCTCCATGTCGGGCAGGTCGTACTCGATCTTGCTCCGACCGTGCTTGCGGGCCACGAAGTCGGGGATATAGTCCATAGGACCCGGACGGTAGAGAGCGTTCATCGCGATAAGGTCCTCGAACCTGGAGGGCTGAAGCTCCATGAGCCACTTCTGCATACCGTCGGACTCAAACTGGAACACACCCACAGTGTCGCCCCGGGAAAAAAGCTCATATGTTTCCTTGTCATCAATAGGAATGGAGTTGATGTCCAGTTCCTCGCCCCGCGACTGCCGGATATTCTCCACGGCATCCTTAAGTATTGTCAGGGTCTTAAGGCCCAGAAAGTCCATCTTGAGCATACCGGCCGACTCGATCAGGCTGCCCTCGAACTGCGAGACGAGGATGTCCTTGCCGGTCTCCTTATCCTTGGCCGTGCTCAGGGGGATAAAGTTTGTAAGGTCGTCGCGGCCGATGATGGTGGCGCAGGCATGTACACCGGTGTTGCGGACCGTACCCTCCAGCCGCTCGGCGTACAGGAGGGTGTCGTGGACCAGCTGGTCGCCACTGTTGAAGGCTTCCTTGAACTCTGGCACCTTCTCCAGACAGAGCTTTATAGTAGGGTCCTCATCCTTGGACTCAGTCACCTTTTTCTTCTGTCCGGGATGGTCAGGGTCATCTATCTCCTTATCTTTCTGAACGGTAATCTTTCGCGGCACCAACTTGGCCAGCCTGTCCGTGGTGTCCAGACTCAACTTCTGGATACGGCCCACGTCGCGGATAACGCTCTTGGTGGCCATCGTACCGAAGGTAATCACGTGCGATACGTGGTCCTTGCCGTACTTGTCCTCCACGTACTTGAACACCCGGTAGCGGCCCTCATCATCGAAGTCAATGTCGATATCGGGCATGGATATACGGTCGGGGTTCAGGAAACGCTCGAACAGCAGGTCGTACTTTATCGGGTCGATATTGGTAATCGTAAGACAGTAGGCCACCACCGAGCCGGCAGCGGAGCCTCGTCCCGGCCCCACCCACACGCCCATATTGCGGGCAGCCTTGATAAAATCCTGAACTATAAGAAAATAATCGGGAAATCCCATCTTCTTGATAGTCGCCAGCTCGAAGTCGATACGCTCCCGTGTGGCCTCGGGTATGTCCTCCCCGTAACGGCGGTGCGCTCCCTCATAGGTAAGGAAGTGCAGATAATCGTTGGAATCTGTGAATCCCTCCGGCAGAGGAAATATCGGGAGAATCGGGTCGTGATTGAGGTTCAGCACCTCGCATTTGTCCACGATCTCCAGGGTATTGGATATCACCTCGGGATGGTCGGCGAAGATGGCCGACATCTCCTCGGTGGACTTGAGGTATTCCTGCTGGGTGTAGCGCAGACGCTTGGGGTCGTCAAAGTCGGAGTTGGTGCTGATGCAGATCAGACGGTCGTGTGCCGGGCCGTCCTCCTTGCGCACGAAATGCACGTCATTGGTGGCCACCACCTTGATGCCCAGCTTCTCCGCTATCTTGAATATCACCTCGTTGACCTGCTGCTGATGCTCGAAGGTGCTCTTCTCCGCTCCGGGTACGTCGGTCTCGTGCCGCTGCACCTCCAGATAATAGTCGTCACCGAAGATGGACTTGTACCACGCCGCTATGCGCTCCGCCTCCTCCAGCTTTCCCTCCATGATGGCCTGAGGCACCTCTCCGCCCAGACAGGCCGAGCAGCAGACTATACCCTCGTGGTACTGCTCTATAAGCTCGTGGTCAATGCGCGGCTTGTAGTAGAAGCCCTCAATGTAAGCCTTCGACGAGAGCTTGATGAGGTTGTGGTAGCCATCCATGTTCTTGGCCAGCATGATCAGATGGTAGGAACTCTGGTCCTCGCGGCCCTTGCGGTCAAAGCGGCTGTTCCCCGCCACATACATCTCGCAACCCACGATAGGCTTCAACGGAGCCTCTTTCTTAGCCACCGTATCCAGGAACTCCTTTACACCGAACATATTGCCGTGATCGGTAATCGCCAGGGCCGGCTGACCGTTGGCCACGGCAGTATCGATCAGGTCCCCTATCTTGGACTGACCGTCAAGTATCGAATACTGGGTGTGTACGTGCAGGTGGGCGAATGACATATATTATCCTTGATTTCTTCCCCACAAAGATAACACTATTTCCTCCGCCCGAGCAATTATTTGTGCTCGAAGATGTAGACTTTGTCGGCACGGCGGACACGGGTGGGGACGGGGATGGAGCAGGCCACTCCCTGGGCCGCGCTCTGAGCCGGTATGAGGTCTACGCGGATCTCCGGGATGTCCATCTCCACGACACCTGTGGTAGGGCCGATGATGAGAATGTGCTGGCCGACTTTCAGCGGAGCCGCCTCAACGATGATCTCGGCCACTCCGAGGTTGGAGAAATAATTGTTGACCTTACCGGCGTAGGTCTTCTTCATGGTCGCGCTGCTGCCGTAGACGCTGCTCCACTCGCCCAAGCGGGCACCCTGATAGTAGCCGTCCCAGAAGCCGCGGTTGAAGACCTCGGAGAGCTGAGCCTTGAACGAGGCTCCGAACTCCGGAGTGAAAGTGCCGGCCTCCACCGCATCCGCCGCAACACGGTAGGCACTGACCACCTTCTGCACGTATTCCGCCGGACGGGCGCGGCCCTCTATCTTGAAGACCGAGACGCCGGCTGCCGCCATTTTATCCAGGAACTCTATGGTACACAGGTCTTTGGGAGACATGATATACTTATTGTCAATCTCCAGTTCGTAACCCGTCTCGAGGTCCGTGACGCGATAGCCCCGGCGGCAGAGCTGGAGACAGGAGCCCCGGTTGGCAGAATGATTGTTCTCGTGCAGGCTCAAGTAACACTTACCCGAAACCGCCATGCAGAGAGCACCGTGGCAGAACATCTCTATCTGCACCGGACGGCCCGAAGGCCCCATGATATGCTCGGAGGCTATGCGGTCGGTGATGGCCTTGACCTGATCCAGATTGAGTTCCCGGGCCAGGACCATCACATCGGCATACCGGGAGTAGAAGCGGACTGCCTCCGTATTGGAAATATTGAGCTGAGTGGAGATATGCACTTCCATACCGATACGGCGGGCGTACTCTATAGTCGTGATATCCGAAGCTATGACGGCCGTAACTCCCGCCTCCTTCGCTGCATCGAGAGTGCTGTATGCCTTGGGGACATCCTCGTCATACAGGATGATATTGAGAGCCAGATAGGTCTTTACGTCATTCTCCGAACAGTAGCGGACTATCTCCGGAAGGTCGGAGAGAGTAAAATTGTTCGCGCTGTGCGAGCGCATGTTCAGGTCCTCGACCCCGAAATACACCGAATCAGCCCCAGCCTGCACGGCAGCGGTAAGGGCCTCGAAGCATCCGGCCGGGGCCATTATCTCAAGTCTGTGTCCCTTGCTCATTTGCGGCGGTAGGTTATCTGAGTTGCGAACTCCTCGAGCAGGGAGAGCTTTTGCGTTCCGAGGGACAGTCCCTCGACAGTCTCCATTGCCCTATGGAAATAGTGCTCTATGGCCTTCTCGGCATTGTCCTTGACTCCAAGCTCCGTAAACAGCTGCTGAGCCGCAGCGATCTTCTCTGCCGCACGGTCCTCACCCATCCGGAATATCTGCTCAAAACGTGCCTTCTGCTCTCCTACAGCCAGACGGGCCGCCTC
Organism: uncultured Bacteroidales bacterium; assembly: GCA_949297365.1. Taxonomy (GTDB): domain Bacteria; phylum Bacteroidota; class Bacteroidia; order Bacteroidales; family UBA932; genus Coprenecus. The sequence continues at coordinate 21,623 of CASFSL010000013.1, forward strand.
GATGTAGAGCCACGTCTTCTTATTGTTCATGATATCGCCTCCGATATTCTTGCCGAACACGGCCGGGTCTCCGAACGTATCCAGATAATCATCCGTTATCTGAAACGCCAGACCCAGGTCATAGCCGTACTGATACAGAGCCTCGGCCGACTTCGCGTCAGCTCCGCCGAGCACCGCGCCCATCCTGGCCGCACCGGCTATCAGGGCCGAGGTCTTCAGACCTATCATCATGATGTAGTCATCCATCGTCACCACCGGCATCGTCTCATAATTCATATCGTACTGCTGCCCCTCGCAGACCTTTCTGGCTGTATCACTGAATATCTCCAGCACGGCCCGCAGCTTGTCCGAAGGTGCCTTGCTTACATACTCGTAGGCCTGGATAGACATCACGTCTCCGGAAAGGATTGCGATATTCTCGTTCCACTTTTTATACACGGTGAGCTGCCCTCGCCTGAGATCCGCCCTGTCCATGATATCGTCGTGTATCAGAGTAAATGAATGAAATATCTCCAGACCGAGGGCGGGATACACCTGCGAGGCATCTATCTCGTCCGAGAACAGCGAGCAGGCCAGCAGGGCCAGACGCGGACGGATCCGCTTGCCCCCGATGGACATAGTGTATTCTATAGGTCTGTAAAGTTCCTCAGGCTCCCCTTTCAGATCCAGGGCGCATATCCCGTTGGAGACTATCTTGTCTATCTCTGCCAATGTATACATCTTGATATTTCTTTGCATTGCGTTGCGGGGCAAAGATACGCAAAGTCTCCAAATTTTGTATCTTCGCGGCGCGAAACAAAGTTCATGGGCGAGAACAAAGTACATACCGGGACCGCGACCGTGGTCAAGAACACGGGCAGCCACTATCTGCTGTCCGAACTGCCGCTGTGGAAACCCTTCAACGCCGTCGTAAGAGGCAAACTGCGGCTGAGCGGCTCGACGGCCACCAACCCCGTGGCCGTAGGCGACCGCGTGGAGTATTCCGTACCGGTGGGCAGCGACGGCAGCCCGGCGGACGAGGCCACCATCACCAAGGTGCTGCCTAGAAAGAACTACATCATCCGCAAGTCCACAAATCTATCCAGGCAGTGCCACATACTCGCATCCAACATCGATACGGCTTATCTGATAGTCACCCTTGACTGTCCCGAGACCAAGTGGCCCTTCATCGACCGCTTCCTGGTCACCTGCGAGGCATATAAAGTGCCGGTGACAATCATCCTCAACAAATGCGACCTCTACAGGGACAATGAGGAGCTGACTGCCAGAAGCGGGCTGTTCCACAGCATCTACGGCGATGCCGGCTATCCAATAATGGACATCTCAGTGCTTACCGGCGAGGGCATTGACGAACTTCGTAAAAAATGCAATGAGGGCGGCGTCTCAATGTTCTCAGGAGTATCTGGTGTCGGCAAGTCCTCGCTTATCAAGGCCATAGATCCCGCTCTCGACCCCAAGACATCGGAGATATCGGACAAATACCGGCAGGGAAAGCACACCACCACTTTCTACGAGATATATCCCGTTCACGGAGGCGGCTTCATCATCGACACCCCGGGCATCAGGGGCTTCGGCCTCGTGGACATCGAGCCGGAGGAGATCTCCACCTACTTTCCCGAGATGCTGCGGGTAGCCGACAACTGCCGCTACAAGCCCTGCACCCACACCCACGAACCGGGCTGTGCGGTACTGGAGGCAGTGGAAGAAGGCACAATATCCCCGGAACGCTATACATCCTATCTCGGAATGCTGGACGAGGAGGGCAAATACAGGTAGAACGATGAACAGACGGATACTCAAGCTCGCTGTCCCAAGCATCCTGGCCAACATCACTGTTCCTCTGGTCGGAATGGTGGACATCGCCGTATCAGGCCGTCTAGGCAACGTGGCCGCTATCGGCGCCATCGCAGTAGGCTCCATGCTCTTCGACCTGCTGTACTGGAACTTCGGTTTCCTGCGGGTCGGCACGGGAGGCCTGACCGCCCAGGCCTACGGCCGCAAGGACATGGCCGGAGCCATAAGGTATTTCGTCCAGGGAGAATCGACAGCCCTGCTCTCGGCTACTTTTCTGATAGCCATTCAGTGGCTGTTCGTCGAGACGGCGTTTCTGTTCATAGACTGCTCCGGAGAAGTGCAGGAACTGGCCCGCAAATATTTCTTCATAAGGATATGGGACGCTCCGGCCACACTCTCGCTGATGGTCTTCAAGGGCTGGTTCATCGGTATGCAGAACACTGTATTCCCGATGATAGTGGACATGACTGTCAACATAGTAAACCTGTCGGCCAGTATCTGGCTGGGCCTGCACACTCCGCTCGGCTTCGCAGGCGTCGCGCTCGGCACGGTCATCGCCCAGTACACCGGCCTTATCCTGGCCTCGGTACTGATGGCAGTACACTACCGCAAGCTGTTCGGATACGTCAACATAAGGCGGGACGTGCGGTTCAAGTACATGAAGTCGTTCTACGTGCTCAACGCCAACCTCTTCCTCCGCTCGCTGTGTTTTATGCTTATCTACTGTGGATTCACATCTCTGGCCGCCCATTACGGTGACGTACAGCTGGCCGTCAGCACCATCATCATGAAGCTGCTGATGCTCTACTCCTACATCCTGGACGGATTCGCCTACGCCGGAGAAGCCCTTACGGGACGCTACATCGGGGCTCAGGACAAGCCGTCACTGCGCAAGGCCGTCCGCCTGCTCTTCATCTGGACCGCAGGGCTGGCCGTCATCTCAACCGTGGCCTACGGCATCGGCGGACAGTGGATGGTCAGCATGATGACCACCGAGACAGCTGTAATCGATGCATCCAGACCTTATATGATATGGCTGGTAATCATGCCGGCGTTCAGCTGCATGGCCTTCATGTGGGACGGTATCTTCATCGGAGCCACCGCCGCACGGGCCATCCGCAACGGCATGATCTGGGCCTGCGTGTCATTCTACGCCTGTTACTTCGCCTTCCGCGGCCTGATGGGCATCCAGGCCCTCTACATGGCCTACTTCGCCCACCTCATCGCCCGCGACATCTACATGACCGTCACCGCACGCCGTCAGGTCTTCTCCAGAATCCACCAGGAGAAGACTACTTGAATTTCAATTCATTGGACCAGGAGAACTTTCCTGTCAAAGTCCCGGAATCCGAGCTGCACTTATAAGGCAGATCTATAGAAGTGAAGGCAGTTGCATCACTTCCCACACCTTTAATCTTAATCATCAGCGCTGTTCTGCTTCCGGGATTCAGCTGTTCCACCACGGCAGAGGGGATCGCCCCAGTCATAATCTGCACAGCATCTCCGGAATAGACAGCACCCAGGTCATCCACGATTTTGAAGTTGTCGGTATCAAACATGAGATTCCTGATGACAGCGTCACCTTTCCATTCCAAAGAACCGACCACATTGACCTCTTCTCCATAAGCCAAAACACGAATCACGGTATACTGCATGTCCTGGTTATCCGTCTCAAGTACGTTCTGGGCAGATGCTCCGATGGAAAGTAAAAACATGGCGGCCGCAACGACAACGGCCTTGAATACAAAATGTCTCATAATTTTAAGTTTAAATGGTTATTGAATGAACTTCAAATATACAAATTATTATGATTATCCGCAAAGATACCCCTAAAGCCCTCACTTTACTTTTTAATTGAATTGCATAGTGACAACCAGGGGAGATGGCAATATCATGTGGCACAGGATAGGTGTCGTGGACATAGCAATGGACTTGGATGAAAGTCGTGGCCTGACCGGATGGTTATTTGGATTTTGGTGTCGCAGAGCCTTAAGCCTGGAGGTGACTGCAGTACGGGGGCTCTTTGCGGACAGTCATTCAAATTATTCTTCAATCGCCACAGGGACAGTGCCGTCCCAGAGTTCCAGGGCCTTGGCCAGCTGGGTGTCCTGACGGAGGGCAGACTCGACCCCGCCGCGACGCAGGTAGAACTTCAAGGCTATCTCATCCTCCAGCAGCGGCTTGATGCGGGATTTGTTAGCCAGCAGGAATTCTTCCTTAGTCAGGGATATGCGGTCCAGCAGTTCCTCCATCTCCTCGTCCAGACCCTCGAGGTTGTCTCCCAGGCCCTCGCGCTCTGCCGCCTCCAGTACGCTCTCCATCTCTATCTGCGCCTCCGTCCTGGCATCGAAGTCCTTCTGCGAGGCAAACCTGACAAAGTCATCATACTCACTGTCCGTCAGGCGGAACTCTCCGGCCGGAGCGATGCTGTCATGAGCGTTGAAATACCTGATTGCGTAATCACTGAGAACATTGCTGTAAATCATAGAGAGGATAGGACGGCTGTACGTATCCGGCTCTACTATGATATCGGGAGTGATACCGCCTCCGTCATAGACCGGACGCCCGCCCTTCGTCCTGAACTCCTTTTTAAGGGAGTCGGGGACGGTACCCACGCTGCCGTCCTCATTGCGGTGGCTGTAGTCTATGGCCTGAACGCAACGGCCGCTGGGCGTATAATACTTTGCAGTTGTCACCTTTAGAGAGGTATTGTATCCCACAGGCCTGATAGTCTGCACCAGTCCCTTTCCGTAGGTACGGATACCGGCGACAGCAGCCCTGTCCATGTCCTGCAGGGCACCGGCGACTATCTCGGAGGACGACGCCGAACCTGAATTGACCATCACCATCAAAGGCAACATGGTGTCCACCGGAGCAGTCTCGGTCCTGTACTCAAAATGAGTCTCGGGATGCTTGCCTCTGGCCGAGACCACAAGCGAGCCTTTCGGAACGAACATGGAGACAATGTTTACCGCCTCGTCCATGAGTCCGCCCCCGTTGCCGCGAAGGTCAAGTACCAGCCGCTTCATCCTGCCGTCAGCCTTAAGGGCCTCAAGAGCCTTGCGGACATCCTTGGACCCGTCCTTAGTAAATCCGCCTATCTGGATATAGCCGGTCGAGTCATTGAGGAATCCATAATACACCACGTCCGGAATATGTATCCTCTCACGGGTCAGGGCCACATCCACGGTGTCCCCGCCGCGCCCCCTGACCACAGTCATGTTGAGCACCGTACCCGGACGCCCCCTCATCTTACCGCTGCACTGGTCTACAGGCAGGTCCTTGGTACTCACTCCTTCAATGGCAACGATGGTGTCCCCCGGATTGAGTCCTGCCTTTATGGCAGCCGAACCCTCATACGGCTCCGCGATGATAATATACCCCTGAGGGGTCTTTTGTATCAAGGCTCCCACTCCGCCGTAACTGGCAGTGGTCAGTATGTCCAGATCCTCCTCATTCTCCTCAGGGATAAAGACCGTATAGGGATCCAAAGTGGACAACATCGCATCAATACCATTGTGGATAAGCTCGTCCAGCTTCACCGAATCCACGTATTGGGACTCCAAAGTCCTCAGCACCATGGACTGTATCTCCAGATATTTCCCGGTATTGAACTCCTCCGACTGCGCGGATACGGAGAAAACAGCCGCAACTGTTACCGCCACGGACATCAACGTCCTCTTAAAAATGCCTGTAAACATTATCTTCTATATTCAATTATCCTGACAAAAATACGAAATCTCTGTTCACAGACAAATTCAATACCAAACTTTACATAGGCACGATTATTCCCGTCCTGGTCTCATCGTGCCAAAGCCAGCTGCTGCCATTCTCAGACTTGACGCACTCATATATGGAAGTACCCTGGGAAATGGTCGGGAATCCCTCTGAGACGATGCTGACCTCCACCTCAGTACCTTCTGCCGGCACGGAGGAAATACCGAAAGACACCACCTGGCTCAGATTGTCAGTCTGAATCCTGAACGAAGAGCCGTCACTCATCGTTGACAGCTGGTGTTCATACTTATCGTAAACAACCACCGGAGAGCCGTCACAATACATACCCGGAGTGCTCATGCTCAGAAAAAGTACCTGCTCCGTACCAAGACGGTCCTCCTCTCTGGCACATCCCGCAACCACTGCTGCAAAAACAAGCGAAAAAAGAATGTATGCTGTATTTTTCATATTATTCCACTGTTCTAATGTATTTTACTATAGTTTCTATTCTGTTCCCGTCATCTATTGTCAACTTTATCTCATGCTCAGGAGCCTCAGCAACAAACTCAACTGTCTCTACCGGAACTCCGTCTACAAACCACCCGACAACAGCCCCGTCAGGAAGATTTGCCGCTTTCAACAGCAATGTTTCTCCCTTCTCGTAGAGAGAATGCAGAAGAATGACCGGATAAATGGAAGTGCGCTCCAAGGTAGTAAAAGTAACTGAACGGAAACTACCCTCCGCCACGCCGTCCATTTCGGAAACCTTGACAGTATAAGAAGTATTGCGTTCAAGACCTGCTATATCCAGTTTCTTTACTTCCAGTTCCGCTGCCTTCCAAGTCTCCGGGGACTCAGTCTCATACCACTCCACCCTCCATGCAGACGCATCGGAACCAGGCCATGAAATATAGGCGGATGTCTCGTATTCAGCGACATTGACATTGAACGGAGCTACTCCTGACTCCATCTCTTCCTCCGTATACATTACCAGTTCGCATACGGAAGCTCCTTCGATTATGGACAGAGCTTTCCTTTGCTCAGGATAGTCCGGATGGGTCAATACGGCGACATGGGAGCCTTTGGGTATCCCCTCCATATATACTATACCGTTTATATCTGCAACTGCAGAACAGCTTCCGTCTTCAGCCGGAACAGCCAGCCTTGCCTCCGCAAGAGGCTGCCGGGATGAATTGATGACCTTGGCCCGGAATATCTGACGATTCTCTACCTTCAATACATGAGTATCAGTAAAGCCACCGTCCTCAGTAGTTACCGTGATTGTCGCCTCGCCCGTCCTGACAGCTTTGGCCACGCCTCCCTCATCTATCCGTATCACGGCAGTATCTGAACTGGTCCAGAAGACATTCCGGTTATCGGCATTAGCCGGGACAAGCACTGCCTTGAGCTGCACCGTATCATTGACCACCACACTGCCGCGGCCTTCAATATGAACTCCGGTTACCGGATAACGCTCCGGTGCCGATGTCTCTGCCCGGAATGTTATCACACCGTCTTCCTCACGGATATTGGTCAGCTCAGCATCAATATGAGCTCCGGACCAGGAAACATTCTCCGGATTGGAGACGGAGGAAAACTCTGTCTTGCCGCTCTGACCAGGGAAGGGCATGTACGGCTGATAACCGTCAGTAGAGCCCGGACGGGCTGTAATGATACGGCAGCACTGGTGAGACTTAACGTTGTTGGGCGAGTTGAAGAGCCACCTGTCCAAAGCTCCCTGGCCGGCCACATAACGTCCGGAACGGTCCACGTGCCATATAAGCAGACCGTGCCCACCAAGATACATATCCCACCCGGAAGTATTCTGTCTGTTCTCAAGAATAAAATATTCACCGTCAGTGTCCGTCGGTATAAAATATGCCTTATTGGATGACTGAATGTCCTGGAGAGTATAGTTTCCTGTATAGACAAGTTCCTCCGGTTCGCACCAACCGACCAACATCCTCTCCACAGCACTCAGGGACGGCGGAGTACGGCCTTCGTTATTGTAGGAGCCGGTACACATAAGAGACCAGTCCCATACTCCCTCTGTCTCGCCGTTTTCACTTCCATCGGTATCATAAAAGTCAGGCCAGCCGAGCACATGTCCGAACTCGTGGCAGAAAGTGCCTATGCCTGCCATCTGAGGAGACCATCCCGCCATATTGATTTCAGATGTACAGGCATACACCGAGACCGTCTTTCCGTCCAGAACCAGCACTTCTGTCAACTCGGAACGATGCGGCCATATGGTGTTATCTCCGCCTCCCTCGGCCTCGTTGACTCCGGCATAAAAAACAAACACATTATCCACCAGACCGTCATTGTTGAGGTCATAATCTGCGAAATTGACACCGTACTGCTCATCTGCCAGCCGACATGCATCAATTATCATCTCCTCCGCTCTTGTATCCAGACCATAATTGCCGTTCTCCCCATAATAGCCGACTGTATTGGGCAGGACAACAGGACCTACTACATCAAACTGAGGGATAAAGCGTCCTCCGGAATTCTGAATATAATAATCTCTGGCGCTGCCTGTGGCCCCATTCTCCGAATATCCCTCCTGATTGAGCAAACGGTCGAAATCCGCCTGGGCGGAAGAACTGGAGAAATTCTTGTCGCTGAAACCCGCAAGAATAACCAGGGAACGGATATTGCCGGTAGTAGGGAAGCCGGTGTCCAGACCTATACGGGCCATCATTTTGCCGTGCTGCTTAATTGCCCTGGACTGACGGGCTTTTAATACAAGTGAAACAGGGACACTCCTGGTTCTGACCGCACATGGTTGCCCGACACGGACTCCGCTGTTCTCAATCTTGTCAGCACCGACTGTGGCATAATAATAAATACCGTCTCTCTGGGTTATCAGATAACCGTCAGAGGTTGTGGTATAATGAAAATTCTCATCTCCATGAATCCGTATAGTCAGGGTTGTTCCGTCAGCCTGTGTCACAGTGACTGCTCCGGGAAACGCCCGGACGGCATAAGCAGGAGAATATGGAGAAAACAGCGCTAATAGAAATAGCGCCAAGGAGATAAAAGTAACTCTATTAGTCATATTCCAGTAAATTATCACTAAAATACCGGACATCTGCTGCACCGCAAATATATTATTTATTATCTTTGTTGACACCTATGACTCGATTTTTTTTCACATTTCTGATAACAGTATCCGTGCTTCTTTCTATCTCAGGATGCTCGGACAGAAGTTATAATCCTGAACTTGAGCACATAAGTTCCATAGTCAAATCCTACCCGGACAGTGCTCTCTCCCTTATCCGGTCATTTGATGCAGAAAAGCTTACCAGTCGCAAGGACAAAGCCTATTACGCAATGGTCTACACCCGCGCCAAGCACAACTGCAATTGCCTTACCTACGGAGACTCACTCATGAAAGTTGCCGAACACTGGTATATGAGACACGGCACCAGCAACGAAAAAGCCATGCTTCTGTACTGCATTGGAAACAGTCTGACAGTCAAGGACAGTTTTCCCCTGGCTTCAGAATACTATTCCAAGGCGGAAATCTACGCAATGGAAAGCGGTGACAACTATACTATAGCGGCCATCAACTGCGCCCTTGGTTACTCATTCCGCTTCCAAATGGACTATGACGAGGCCATTGAGCATTTCTCCAAAGCCACCTCCATACTGGAAAATATTGGGGAAAAGCAGCAGGCGTTGATCCCGAAATATCAGAAAGCAGCATTACTGGGTCAACTTGAGGAATACGGGCAGGTGATAGAGATGTGCCGGGAAGCAGCAGCTACCGCGGCTGAAGTAAATGACACCGCTATGATTCTTAGGTTCAACAGCCTTATGGCAATAGCCACAGCCAGTTACTCCCCGTCCCCTGAAGCCGCAGATGAAGCCATACGCAGAATGAAAGATACCTGGAAAAGATACAATAATGACTCAATACCCGTATCCCAATACAATGTACTTGGCCTTCTATATTACTATCAAGGCAACATGCAGGAAGCCAGAAGACTAATGCTCAAGGCACTGGATCACCTTCCCCCCATGGCAACCCGTCTGGGCTGCTACTACACTCTGTCAATGATCGCCGAGAACGAGGGCAAATACCGGGAAGCCCTGAAATATGAAAGGCATGTAACAGCCCTGCAGGACACCCTCTTCAGGGAAACAAAAGACTCCATGGTTCAGGTAGCCGAAAAAAAATACCGCAACGAGCATATACAGGAATCATATAAAATGCTGGCTCTCAAACATAAATACCAGATGTTCATGTTTTTCGCCGCAGCCGTGGTTCTTATCACCTTGACTGTCTCAGTCGTCATCTTCTACCGTAAGCGGCTTAAAGACTCCCGCAGGAAAATCGATGAGGCTATCTCTTACATAGACACTGTCAGCTCTGGCTATGCGGAACTGCAGAACCGGTACAAGGTCCTGCAAGAGGACAACCAGAACCTCAACGAGACCTCGTCAAAAATGCTCAGTATGCTGTCTACCAGGATGGAAAGCATACAACAACTACTGGAATTGGCATCCCTGTACGAGAGCAGACCGGCAGTATTCTACTCTAAATTCAAGGATCTCATTAAAGTAAGTCAGTTCAACAACACAGAACTGGAGCAGGAGATCATATCCACCACCAACCTCTCCTATCACAACATTCTGGATGATCTCAAGGCCATGCATCCGGACCTGTCCCTTCACGAGCTTTGTTATTGCGGTCTGATATGTCTGGGCTTTTCACAGCAGTCCATCCGTGTCCTGTATGACCACACCAACATCAACAGCATATACTCTCTCAGAGCCCGGATCCGGGCCAAACTGGGCATATCCAACAGCAACAAGAATCTCGACACGTATTTTAAGGAGCTTATCCGGGAAAAATATCAGTGATTAGGAAGGTATTAGAAAATTTTTTCGTATCACACTGAAATACAACCACTTAAATTCTTGAGGTATAAGGTAGAGTAAGATGATTTTAAGTGTATTTTTGCAAATGTTTAAACCGGATTGATCCGGACACTGCTGCAACAAAACACTAACATTCATTAACTCTCAACATTATGCTGTTACCTAACCAACAACCTCTGACATTATTCCGCCGGAGCTACCGTATGGGACTCGTACTCCTATCAACTGCTCTGGCTTCTGTTTCGTGTTCAAAAGAGAACACAGGGCAGTCTGAAGAAACGGCAGGGAGGCTGGAAATATCTGTCCGGCCGACAACAGTCCAGATGACCAAAGCCTCTGATACGGCATTTGAAGACGGAGATGAATTCGGTCTGACAGTCGTCCAGTGGCTTGATTCAGAACCCTGCGACCTTTCCCTCATCCGCTACGAGGACAACGTGATGTTCACTGTCGAAGAAGGCAGTGAACCGTATGCCTGGCCCGCCGCATACTATCCGGACAGGAGTACTCCGTGTTCCTTTTATGCCTATTACCCTTATAATGAGACCGGCTTCCGACGCGGAACCAATATTCTGCCTGTCCAGGTAGCCACAAATCAGGGTTATGGAATCTCCGGCTCCGACTATATGGTCGCTGTCAAGGACACAGTTTATCCTACGGCAGAAAGCATACCTCTGGTGTTTGACCATATCCTTGCCAAGATAGTCCTGAATCTTATCGCAGGAGACGGATGCACTACCGCTGACCTTCTGACATCTGACCTCACGCTCAAGTCTTTCAGCACAGAAGCTGAATACGACATCGTTGAGCAGACTTTCTCCGCCATATCCAGCAGGTCAGACATCATCCCTTCTACGAACTGGGCCGAATCCTCCGACCGCATAACGGGTTCATGCGCCATAGTTATACCTCAGAAGTTCCGCGCAGGGGAATCCATGCTATACTGCACCATCAACAACAAGATACTTGCATATAAGCCCTCGTCCGACATCCTCTTTGAAAGCGGCAGGCAGTACAATTTCGACATCACGGTGACTGTCACTGATCTCGGTCCCTCCATCGCCGTATCCTCCGAGATTACCGACTGGCAGGAAGGAGACAAGATTATCGGTGATGCCGTCCAGGACACCCCGGTAAAAGGCACCGTAGAGGACATTGACGGGAACGTCTACGACTATGTGGAGATAGGCGGACTGTACTGGACCGCATCCAATATGCGCACCACTAAATACACCGACGGCCGCGACATACCGTATCACTCCGTCGGAACGGATGACTGGATGGCCCTGACTACCCCGGCATACTGCTATTTTGAGAATCTGCCCGAAAACAAGGAAACTTTAGGCCTGCTTTACAATTATTATTCTGTGCTTGACGGAAATATCTGTCCGGAAGGATGGAGACTTCCGACAAAGGACGAACTGTCCATGCTCATAGACGAAGGCAACTACGACTTTGACCCTACGACACTGATGTCAACGGCATGGGATGACGGAGTCAGCAAGGGAACAAATGAAACAGGTTTCACAGCTCTGCCCAGCGGTATGGCCATGGACGGCTCATACTGGATGTCCGACTGCTATCTGTGGTCCTCCTCCATCAATGAACAAGGGACAGACGGAATGATGTACGGATACCTGTACCTGAGTTCGTATCCCTGGACAGACTGGCACATGGCCAGTGTCGGAATGGGAATCAGATGTGTTAAAGAAACAATCGAATAATCATCAATGACACGTATTATGAGAAAACATCAATACATCCTGCTGCTCGCTGCCGCAGCCACACTGGCCGCCGGATCATGCAAGGACAACAATAATACTCCGCAAGAGCTGCAGGAACTCACTCTAAACATAAACGGCGGAGACGACATCAATGAAATCGGAGTCTATGCCACTGAGGGAAACACATTCTCCGGAACCAGATATCTGGACAATGCACGGTTTTCCAAGGACAACGGCCTCTTCTCCTCCACCGATCCCGGTGCTGTTTTGAGCGACAACGGCCTTTTGGTCACAGCATATTATCCTTATACTCAGAACATCCTGCCTCCGGGCAGCGATATTGCCCAGGTAAAAACAGCCACTGACCAGTCCAACATCGGTGAATACCTCAACTCGGATTTCCTGGCCGGTACCGCCGTCATGGCTCCTGACTCCAGATCTCCGATAAGCCTGACAGTAAACCGGCTGTTCGCCAAGGTCAATCTCATCCTAAAACCTGTCGGTCCCGGGACTGACTTAAGCGACGCTGTTGCACGCCTCACACTCAACAGTACCGCTGACGTCAATTTCACCGCCTGCGAGGTGGAAAGTTCTTCTACGCCGGCTCAGATAATCCCCAGAGGTTCCTTCAATGTCAATAAGGATGGGGACTGGACTGGAGTATCCGTAATAACCGTCCCTCAAGACATTAAGGGTGATGCAGAGTTCATCACTCTTACCATGGGCGGTGAGAGCGGGACTTACTCCCTGGGACAGGATCTGAGTATCGCTTCCGGCCAGGAATACGATATGGAAATAAGCATCACCCGAACGGCCGAGAAACTCATCGTGAGCATTGAAGTCTCAGAGAGTCCTTGGATCTCAGGTCTGAATATTGACTTCTCCATAGATGAAGAGATTGAGAAGATCGACTCACTGTCCGACTACGATGGGAACCGCTATGAAGTTGTCAAAGCCGGTCCTCAACTGTGGATGGCCTCCAACCTCAGAACCACCCACTACAACGACGGCACACCGATAACCCATATCTCAGACGCAGACCAGTGGGCAGTTGTCACTGATGAAGGAGCTTACTCGTTTTATAATGAGGATGAGGCTATGCGTGAGAAATACGGCCTGCTGTACAATTGGCACGCCTTGAAAACAGAAAAGCTGTGTCCCGAAGGATGGCACGTACCCACAATGGCCGAATACGAGATGCTGTTTGACTTCGCAGGAGGTATTGAATTTGCCGGTGAGGCAATGAAAAGCACTTCCGGCTGGAGAAACTACCAAAACGAGGAACCCTCTGACATACAAGGATCCAATTCCAGCGGATTCAACGGAACGCCTGGCGGAGTAAGATATGCCGACGGCTCATTTGCCAATGAAGGCCGCTACGGCTACTGGTGGACATCAACCGCTGAGAATGATTTTGAATCATTTGGAATATATCTCTATTACGGAGGAGCGGCGGCAAGCACCATTACTGAAAGCAACAGACTAGGCTATAACGTAAGATGTATTAAATATCAGGAATAATCATGAAACCAAGAATATTATTTGCAGCTGCAGCCATCCTTTCGGTATGCTCCTGCACAAAAACAGACAACCGGCCCGGTCTTTCCGACACCAAAGCCCTGAATATTCCGGCAATGGAACAATCCGGCTTCTCTGACGGTGACGGCATAGGACTGTATCTGACTTACTCAGCTGCTGAAAACGGTTCTACACTTTCCGATGAGCGTTATCTGGACAATATCCTGTTCATCAAGACAGGAGATCAGTTCACATCGTCTCCGGCAGTTTATTATCCGGAAGATACCCGGGTCTTCAACAACATATACGCCTATTTCCCCTATCGGGAGAATTGTGTCCCTGCAGGCACTTCTGTCACTGAAGTCAGCGTAGCAGCCGATCAGTCGGTCTCTGACGGCTCTGATGACTTCCGTTACGCCATACTCCGCAACTATCAGCCGACAGAAGACATTACCGCCCTGGAGTTCAGACACGCATTCGCAAAGGTCAACATCGAGATCAAACCTGGCGGATATTATGACAACCTTGAGGACATCCCCTCCGAACGGACAGTGACCGCCAGGAATATGATTATCTCCGGGAACTTCAACTTTGAGACTGAACAGACCACGCCCGGCACCGGCACGGAGGACATCACCCCCGCCGGAGTGCTCGCGGCCAGCGGCTCTTCTCTCAAAGGCATGTATTTCATCATTCCTCCCCAGACCGTCGCTGCCGGTAACGAATTTCTGGTGTTTGACATGGGTGGAGATATTTTCAGGCTCAATGCACCCGAAGACCTTGTCTTTGCAGCGGGCACAGAAAATACTCTTACCATCACCCTCAACGCCGATTTTTCAGGCACTATCCTCAATGTGAACGTGGACATCGATGACTGGACAGAAGGGGGACAGACTGAATTTGACGAAGAAGAGATACTGCCTCCTTCCGGAAAAACCGTAAGTGATGCCGACGGCAACATCTACGATATCATCAGGATAGGAAAACAGTTCTGGATGGGTTCCAGCCTGAGAACAACCAGCCTCAATGACGGGACACCCATGACAGGCTGCACTGACACAGACTGGATATCCAATCTGGACAAAGCCTCTTATGCCGCCTACAACAATGATGACAGCGATGCAGAAACCTACGGCCTTCTCTACAACAGGACAGCCGTGGAAAGCGGACGTCTCTGCCCGGAAGGATGGCACGTACCGTCCTCAACCGATTGGGACGAATTGGGGAAAGCCCTCGGCGGCACAATGGATGATTACAACTCCTGGCTAGGCATCGGTCCGGCCATGAAATCTACGGACGCAGAAGCATGGAACGGCAAAGCCACAAATTCAAGCGGATTCAACGCCTGGCCTTCCGGATATGTCTACGTCTACACTGATGAGAGCGGAACCCAAAGCACCCGATACATCTACAGGGACGAGGCTGCATATTTCTGGAGCATGACAGCCGTATCCGGTGCGACTTCCTTCGTAAGGAGCCTCAGCACCTACTACGATGACCTGCTCAGATACCTGGCCAACAACGACAACGGTTACGCAGTACGATGTGTTCACGATTTTTAAAATTTTGAAGTTATGACTTACAATAGACCTATAATAGCAATCACCACCGTATGTGCCATTGCGGCAGTATCCTGCAGCAAAAGCGAGATGGAGAACCAGACTGCAGGATCACTGATACCCGTCAACATCACCGCCTCCATTGAAACGCAGACCCGCGCTTCCGGAGCATCTTTTGACGAAGGTGACATGATCGGCATGTACGCATTCCGTCACCTTGATGACGAGGAAGAAGCCATGATGGGTGTACGCCAGTTCGACAATACCCCACTTACAATATCCGGCGGCGTTCCCAAGACCGATGCACCTTTGTACTTCCCGAAGTATGAGGAAAACACCGATTTCTATATGTACTACCCCTACAACGACACTCCTGTAGAGCAGGGCAGCACATACCAATGGATGCCGGCCTACGAAGACCAGAGCAGCGACGCGGCATTTCTGGCCTCCGATAAAATGGTCGCAAAAGTACTTGACGTAAAGAAATCACCTGCCCCGATACACTTTCAGTTTAAAAGACTGATGAGCAAAATAGAATTTGAACTGACCGCAGGCGAAGGATACACTGACGAGAGTGTGGAAAAAGCCGAAGTCCTGTTGAAGAACATCAAGAACTCATGCGCCCTCAACCTTCTCACTATGGAGATGGAGTCTGTATCAACCCCTGTGGACATCATTCCCCACGGCACATTTTCCTATGATTACTGGACGTGGACTATCTCGGGAGTTGAAGCCATCATCCCTCCCCAAAAAATGGAAGCGGGAACCAACATGTTCTTTATATCTTTAGGAGACAAAAAATTCCGTGGCACGATACCCGAGGACATAGTCTTTGAGGCCGGTAAGACATATACCTTCACAGTCACTCTCAACAGAGCCATTAACGGTGATGAGGTATCTGTCATGCCTGAGATTAACGACTGGACTGACGGCGGGACTCTTACCGGTGACGTCATAGAGATAGAGGACCCCGACGATGATATCTCCTATGTGACAGACTATGACGGCAACGAGTACAACATAGTCACCATAGGTACACAGAAATGGCTGGGCTCCAACCTCAGGACTACCCGCTTCAATGACGGCACCGCAATATCCAACTTCACAGACCAGGCAGACTGGGATGCATGTGAGTCATCAGAGGAGCCCGCATGGTGCTATTACAACAATGATCCGGCCAAAGAAGAAAAGTACGGCATACTGTACAACTGGTTCGCAGCTGCTCATGGCAATATTTGTCCGGAAGGCTGGCATGTTCCCACCCGTGAGGAATGGAACATCCTTGTACAGTTCCTCGGTGAGAACGGAGGAACCAAACTCAAAGCCACATCCGGATGGTATGACATTGACGGATTCACATATCCGTCCTATCAGGGCACAGATGACTACGGATTCACCGCCATTCCATGCGGCAACCGCAACGGCGGCAATGGTGAAGGGTTTGAGCGTATTGACCAATATTGTGAATGGTGGAGCCAGGATCAGGACCCTACATACTCTTACTCAGGTACTGTTTACTATCTTTACTCCAAGTATACTGACGTAAAGAACATAGCCCATTGGAAAGAGTTCGGACACGCAATACGATGCATTAAGGACAATTAAATTAAAACTTTGAAAATGAAACTCATACACACATTTAGCCTGTTTATGCCGGTGATTGCACTTACGGCAGTCTCCTGCAGCAGGGAGATTCCACAGGAAACTCCCGGGTTGATAACTGTAACAGCATCCATAGACAATTACGCCAAAGCCTCCGTTGTGGATTTTGAGGAAGGCGACAACATCGGTCTCTATATCTTCTCCCAGGAGGAGACTCTGGCCGAGAACATTATAGGCACCAAACAGTCCGACGGCTCCTTTGACATACAGCGTGTCTACTGGCCCGAATCCGGAAGTATAGATATCCTGGCTTACTACCCCTGGTATTCTTGGGGTACTGAGTACAATGATCCCCAGGTGATCTTCCATACCATATATGCAGACCAGAGCAATGCGCTTGACTTTGAATACAGCGACCTGATGACAGCCAGTGCGATTAATGTAACTGACACTGAAAGACCGGTTCATCTCGTTTTCAAACATGCCATGAGCCTTGTAGACATCAAGTTGATACCAGGAGAGGGACTGACACTGGAAGATCTGGAATACGCCAAAGTCACAATTCCATCCATGCCTACCCAGTGCTATGCCGACATCGTAACAGGCGAAATATCAGAGTACCCCTGGGGTCAGTCATCGGATATCACCCCGCACGGCAACAGTCCGGCTATTGTAAACGGCGAGTTGCCGCCTATGTCAGCCGTTCTTGTACCGCAGACCATCCCTGCAGGAACTGAGCTGTTGAAAATCTCCACCGGCAATATGGTGTCAGGTGTTGACAGTTACAGCTACATCACACCTGAGGACATTACCCTCGTAAGCGGCTACAGGTATCAGATGGAAATCACCCTTGTTCCCGCTTCTGTCTCTGCGACCGCACGAATGAGTGTGTCTCCGAGATAATCAGAAATCCGCATCCAGAGCGATACAGAAGTCGAGATCCTTCTTTATCTGCTCTACGTCCATATGGCGGCCGATGAAGACTATCTTCTGCATCCGGTCGCCATAATATTCATCCCAGTCACGGGAGAAGCCGGGGTCGCTGGCCTTGAGTTGCTCCAACTCGTCCTCAGGGGCCGTGGCGTACCACTGACCGGCCTCCTTGAGCTGCTTCTGACGGCCTGCCTGCTCAAACATATAGGACATATCCGGGTCCTGAGTAAAGTAACAGATACCCTTGGCCCTTATCACCCCTTCCGGCCAGTGCCGGGTGACGAAACTGTCAAATCTGTTGATATCAAAGGCCGGACGACGGTAATATACAAAGGTGCTCACACCGTATTCCTCGGCCTCACCTTCCTCGTGATCATGATCGTGGTCATGATGATGGTGATGATGACCCTCATGTCCACGAGCCTCGGCCTCCTCTTCCTCAGTCGGAGTGGACTCGATGCCCTGAATCCAGCCGGCTGATGCCGCCACCTGATTGTAGCTGAACATCCGAGTATTGAGAATTGAATCCAGATCTATCCCGGCCCAGTCACATTCCATGATCCTGGCCGAAGGCTGTATCGCCCTGACAATCCTGCGGAGACGTTCCTGTTCCTCCGGAGTGACATCAGATACTTTATTGATAAGGACGATGTTGCAGAATTCCATCTGCTGAACCAGCAGATTCTCGATATCTTCCTCTCCGAGATCCTTTTCGGTCAGACTGTCGCCGCAGGCAAACTCATCCCGCATACGCAGAGCATCCACCACCGTCACTATACAGTCCAGACGGGGATAGCCGTACTCCTTGAGTCTCGGATCCACTCTCGGCATCGAGCATATCGTCCTGGCTATGGGCTCCGGCTCGCAGATACCGCTGGCCTCTATGACTATATAGTCGAACTTCCGGGACCGGACCAGTTCGAAGAGCTGTTCCATCAGGTCCGTCTTGAGCGTACAGCATATACATCCGTTCTGCAGGGCCACCAGGCTGTCGTCCTGCGTGCCCACCACACCGCCCTTCTGAATCAGGGCCGCATCTATGTTGACCTCTCCCAGGTCATTGACTATCACCGCAAATCTTATCCCTTTCCCGTTGGAGAGAATCCTGTTCACCAACGTGGTCTTTCCGCTGCCCAGATATCCCGTCAGGAGCAGCACCGGCGTATCCATTGCATTCATTTCCTTCTGTAATTTATCTTACCGGTCTACGGCATTCAATATCTGTTCCACAAACCTCCGATCATTGCTCAGACGCGGTACCTTGTTCTGTCCTCCGGTCTTGCCGCGGCTATCCATCCAGCGGTAGAATGTTCCTGAAGGGACCGGCGTAAGTTCCAGCTTGGTCATCGTCACGTCCCCGCTGCGCTTGGCCTCATAGTCCGAGTTGCGCCGGCACAGTGCCGCGTCAAGAGCGTCCCTGAACCGCTCTAGTGCCTGGCAATCGCGCACAGCCTCCTGACTTGCCGCAGAGAACTCCACCACCCACTGATGCGCCCCCTTGGCATGGCTCTCGTCCATAAAGACCGGAGCCACGGTATAGTCCGTCACCTCAACCCCGCACTCCCGGCAGGCCTCCGAAAGGGCCTCCTCGGCGTTATGTATCATCAGTTCCTCTCCAAACGCATTGATGTAGAGCTGTGTACGTCCCGTTATAATGATTCTGTGCGGACAGAGAGAAGTGAATTCCACACAGTCCCCTATCAGATACCGCCACAGCCCGCTGTTGGTGGTTATCACCATCGCATATCTTACTCCGGTACGTACCTCTTCCACCGTATACACCTCCTCAGACTCCCCTGCCAGCACCTTCTCCAGCGATTTCATCGGAATGAACTCGAAGAACACCCCGTTGTCCAGCGTAAGTGCCATACCCTTCTGCCCAGGGTCATCCTGCAGGGCAAAATACCCCTCCGAGGCGTTGTAATTCTCCAGATAATGCATCCTGTCTGATGGAATCAGCCGGCGGTACCGTTCCCTGTACGGCTCGAAGCTGATGCCTCCGTGCATGAACAGTTCGAGATTGGGCCAGACATCGGTCAGATACTGAGCGTTGTTGTACTCCAAAAGCCGTTCTATCATGATGAGGTTCCATGAAGGTACTCCGGAGAAATTGGTGACATTCTGCTTTGAGCACACCCGGCATATATCTTCTATCTTCTGCCTGAAATCCGGCAGCATGGCGATATCCCGCGACGGGGTGCGGACGATCTCGGCCACGGACGGGCTGTTGCTCAGCAGGATGGCCGAAAGGTCTCCGTTCCTGGCTCCCTTTCCTGAAAGCTCGTCCACCTTGACGCTGCCTCCTAGGGTAAGTGCTTTGCCGTTGAACAGACGCGAGTCGGGATAACGGCGGATATACGTGGCCAGCATGGTCTTGAAGCCACGGTAGTGACAGCCTGACAGATTGGCCGGAGTCACAGGGATATACTTGCTCTTGTCCGAACTCGTACCGCTGGACTTGGCGAACCAGCTGACCTTCTCGTTCCACAGCACGTAGTCCTCGCCACGGCGCAGACGCTCGATGTACGGTGCGAACTGATTGTACTCCCTCACCGGCACCCTGCGCACAAAATCCCTGTAATCCCTTATCTCCCCGAATCCGTGCTCATTACCGAAAGCAGTATCCCTACCGGCCTTGAGCAGAGACCGGAACACACCTTCCTGCACAGCCCCGGGATGCCCGCACCCCAGGTCGAAACTCCGCAGCAGCGGACTCAACGCCGCCATCACCACCCTATTGATCACCGACATATCACTATTTAACAGCTTGTTTCAATTTCTCTACCCAAGCCCTGAAATGAGGACATCTTTCCAATACAGTGCCAATGCCCGTCTCCTTAATAATACTGACACCATTCAGCACCTTATTGTATCCTGGTATCAATGCTTGCAGTCTCGCTGCCGGCGCAGTATCAGGACTATTGTCTATCTCTTCAGGATTAGGATATCCGGATATCACTTCCTTCAGCCCCTTATAATCCATCTCCGATCTTTCAAAAACCTCTTCAAAACCATTAAGTGAAGAGAATACCAATGCCTCAAACTCGTGCAACTGGATATAAGGGATCAGATTGTCAAATATCCGGGCCTGTGTTTTCTCAATATCTATTTTAAAAGCCTGCTCCAACATCTCCACCTGCTCAATGCGGGATGCAGCGGAAGAAGACTCTGCAAACCCAGGAAAATCAGACGGAAGACGATAAAAATCCACCATTGTGGTCACAACCGCATCCTGCTCATAAAGAGTGTTGACCACATCAGCACGGACATGAGCATACTTGGATATTCCCCCTCCCGAATGCTTGAGTTTAAAACACTGGATGCCATTATACAGACCAGAGGAATGAAAATACGGCTCAAGCACCTCCTTCACAAATCTCAGTTCCGAGTCTCCCTCCACTATAAACACCAGTCTTTTCATCGCAGTTCCTCCGGCTGACCGTTAATAATGTTCTTCATCCACAATTCTCCCAGCGTATATTCGTCAATCCAATTTTTAAGATCATCGCGCGACAAGCGGTTGAACACTGACTGGCCATCCTGCCTGTCAACAGTGATGATATCCTCAGCCTCAAAATGATTGATAAGATTGACAGACTGAGTGGATACGATTATCTGACAACCGCGTGCAGCCGCTGACTGTATCATCCCGGCAAGCTGCGTAACCGCAACGGGATGAAGCCCGAGTTCCGGTTCGTCAATAATGATTATCTTAGGAAGCTCCGGCTGAAGCAACAATGCCGCTAAGGCGATAAATCTTATGCTGCCGTCTGACAAATCATTGGCGGAAAAGTACTTATCAGGTGCATCCGCATCATTCCATACAAGTTCTATACTTCCGTCCAAAGCCTGTGGCTCGAGATCAAACCTTTCAAAATACGGCATTACCGACCTGATAACCGTCTCTATCCGCTTGAGCGTCTTGGGATATTTCTGCTGCATCAGATAAAGGTATGCAGGCAAGTTGCCGCCGTCCTCTTTCAATATCCTGTTGTCGTTGACCCTTGCAGCGGAACGCAAGGGAGATCCTTTGGAAGTGTCATGGAAATGATACACATTGCAACTTTCCATAATTCCTTGTATCCATTTATGCACATACAGCCTGGAATCACGGACAATACTTTCTTCTTCCGACAGAATAAATAAATCCCGGCCTTCTGACTCTGTCCTTTCCTCTGCCAAAAACATACTGCCGTCATCCCTGGGGCTCAGTTCAAACATATAGACACTGTCGGACGAACTCAGGCAGCCGTAAATCTCCGCTGTTCTCTTAACTCCATAATAAAGCAGACTTTCGGCTCTGTTACGCATAGTGTGACTCTGAAGCCGCCGCTCATAAATATTATTGACCAGCTTGAAAAACGAGATAAAATTGGACTTGCCGACACCATTGGAGCCTATAAGGATATTTACCGGACGAAGGGCCAGGTTAAGATCGCGTATTGACTTATATCCCTTGATTTGTATCCTATCCAACATAGCCGTGCATTTATCTGGCGAAGATAGTGATAATTACTGAAAAAGGAGAAGAATTCAGCGGAGTTTCGATATCTGGTGCAGTACGGATATGGAGCGGAGCTCGATGCGCGAGCCGGTGTGGTACTCCAACCAGCGGATAACGGCCTCGATCAGTTCCTTCCGCTCAACTCCTGTCATAGGCAGGGACAGCGCATCCCCGAAAGACGCTTCGTGAATAGAGCGGAGCCTGTCGGTCTGCTCCGGGGTAAACGGATTGAAATCCAGATTAAACCCTCTCTCGAAAGGAAATCCGAGAAATGCGGCGTACCGGTCCAGGAACCAAAGGTGGAAATTGGCCGGACTGCCCTCGACGGCCTCCAGCTTCAGGACCGCATCCTCCAGAAAGGCATACAGTTCCTCGTCCCGCTCGGAGTGCAGCAGAGTGCGGTAGAGCAGCTCGCTGATGAACATCGCTATGGATATCTTGCTGAAATCCTCCCTTATCGAATGCAGGCGGTATTTGGGAGAGAACTCCTTCAGATAGGACATACTGCCCTTCGGACTTTTCGATGCCACATAGTTGACAATACTCAGAGGATGCAGCAGCACCGTCCCGTGATTTGAGGAGCCTCTCTTCCCATTGGCCTGACGGAATGCTCCGCGCAGAATAAAACTGACACGGCCCTCCTCCTGAGTATAACCGTGGACTATCAGGGAAGTGTCTCCGTACTTGAGAGTATGAAGGACAATCATCATCTCCCGCCGCCGGTCAGATGCTCCCTCCGCATCCACTCCGCGAACTGCCTCATGGCCTCCCCCCGGTGGGAAATGGCATTTTTCTGTTCATGGGTAAGCTCGGCGAAAGTCTTCGTCAAGCCGTATTTTTCCGGAAGGAAGACCGGGTCATAGCCGAAGCCGTCCTTTCCGGAGGGAGCACCGGCGATCTCGCCCTCTACACAGCCCTCGAACAGTTCATGGCCTTTGTCGCTCACATACGCCACCACACAACGGAACCTTGCAGTACGCTGCCTGCGGCCGTCCTTCTCTACGGGCACATCCCTTAACTCGGAGAGGAGCTTGCGGACATTGTCCTCCGCCTTCTTTCCCGGACCGGCATAGCGGGCCGAGAGCACCCCGGGAGCCCCGCCGAGAGCGTCCACGAAAAGCCCCGTATCATCCGAGAAGCAGGGCAGCCCCGTCTTATTATAGACATACTCCGCCTTCTGGAGCGCATTGCCCTCCAGTGTGTCCGAAGTCTCCGGTATGTCCTCAGTAATACCAAGTTCCGCCGGAGTCCTCAACCGGAACTCCGGACCCAGAATCTGTGCGGCCTCCTCGACCTTGTGGCGGTTGCCCGTTGCAAAAACTATTTCCATTGTATTTTCAAAATTTATCACTGTTCCCGTCCTCTTTATTTTTCCTGGAAGTTTTAGCCGTTAAAGTTTTGATAGTCTCAAAATAAGCTTCTTCTACCGGGGATAGTGTTTTCGCCTGATATTTTCTGAATTCAGCAACAGCTTTCTCTTCTGCCTGTTTATGAGATACGCGTCCGGCTCCTGACAGCAACTTTTCTCCGGTAGATGCCAAGATATTATCCAATTGTCTGATATAGTCAGCCATATACATCGGCTGATGCCGTATAGCCTGTATCTCGGCAAAGTCAAAGTATCCTGACACCAGGTTATTAAGAACTTTAAGCTCATCCTCATACAAGTAATTCTTGGCATTAACGACATCGCTCTTTACAGGCTGTCCGCCGGCAAAAGAAGTCAATCCCATAAAAGGTTTATCTGCATCAGCCCGCTCATAGATAACTTCAGCTGCCGTATGTCCATGCGCAGCATAATGCAGTTTATTCTGAACAATCTTAAAAAATTGAATTGATTCTGCCGACTTGGGATCGTAATCAACACTGGTAGCATACAAATCCAGAACCTGACGATACATCACTTTTTCAGATGAGCGGATATCCCGGATACGGGTAAGCAACTCACGCCAATATCCTCTGCCTCCCATTTGTTTCAACCGCCCGTCATCCATCGTAAAACCTTTAATCATATACTCCTTCAGACGTTCCGAAGCCCAACGGCGGAAATGCGTTGCAATACGCGATTTCACTCTATATCCCAATGATATAATCATATCAAGATTATAGAAGGGCATCTCCCGTTCAACCCTCCTCATCCCCTCCTGCCGAACCTGTCGGAAATTCCGACAGGTTGAGGCCTCATCGAGTTCCTGCTCTTCATATATGTGCTTGATGTGCTCCACGACATTCGTCCTGGAAGTCTGGTAAAGATCCGCCATCTGCTGCTGAGTAAGCCATAGATTTTCATGCTCCAGCCTAACATCAATCTGTGTCACTCCATCTTCTGTCTGGTATATGACAATCCCGCTGTCCCCGATATTATCCATAATCTACATATACATTTTACCTCAAAGATATTGATTAATCTTGATTTTACCTATTCTTTCTTTCCATGCCGGCCTTCGGAGAGGACTACGGCGGTGACTGCGATGATGATCAGGATGATGCCGGCGGCGGTGCGGAGGGTGAAGGCCTCGGAGAGGGCCAGGACGCCTATGACCACGGCGGTAAGGGGTTCGAGGGCACCTAGGATGGCGCTGAGGGTGGGGCCGATGCGCTTGATGGCCGCTACGAGGGTGATGTTGGAGACGGCGGTGCCGAGCAGGGCGACGCCGAGGATATTGGCCCAAAGGAAGCCGTCGGAGAGGGGCACCCAGCGGACTCCGCCGGAGAGCATGCCGAGGAGGGTGAAGCTGACGGCGCCGAAGCCCATGACGTAGACGGTCAGGGGGAGGGTCGGCATGTTCTGGACGGCTGTCTTGCGCACGCCGACGATATAAGTGCCATAGGCAATGACGGAGAGTGCGGCCCAGAGAATGCCGGCGGTGACATTGCCGTCCTCAAGCCGGATGTCGCCTCCTGCCAGAAAGCCGGCTCCGACCAGGGAGAGGATGATGGCACCGATCTTGACCCAGGAGCGGGGTTCGTGGAAGACCGTCATCATGACGGCGGCCACGAAGAGCGGGTACATAAAGTGAATCGTAGAGGCGACTCCGCTGGCGATGTTCTCGTAGGCTATCAGCAGGCTGATGGCGGTCAGGGCACAGAAAAAGCTGACGGTCAGCAGCGGAAGCCAGGCACCCTTCGGAACGCGGAAAGACTTGCGCATGAGCAGGCCCACGGCCAGCAGCACGAGGGTAGCCACACCCCAGCGGTAGGCGAGCACCTCGAATGGCGAGAAGCCCGCGTCCATGAGGGTGACTGAGAAAAACGGCACGAAGCCGAATGTCAGGGAAGAGATGGCGGCGAGGATGATGCCGCCGGTCTTACTTGCTGCGTTTGCGGGTTCTGCGGGCTGCGGGTTTTGCGGAAGCCGGCTGTCCAGGCTCTGCAGCGGGCTGAGATGCTGACTGTGGTTCATTGCTTTGACTCAGACTTTTATCGTCTTCCATTTCAACCAATTCATAATCGATGATCTTCTGCTCCAAGGAAGCGCGGACCACCCTGATCCAGACCTTGTCGCCCATAGTGAAGCGACGACCGCGGGAACGGCCCACGATGGAGTAGGTCTCCTCGTCGAACTGATAGAAGTCGCCGGGGATGTCCCTGACGGGCACCATGCCCTCCACCTTGTCAGGCTCGGTTTCCACGTAGAGACCCCACTCGGTCAGGCCCGAGACGGTACCGGGGAATATCTGGCCGACCTTGTCCTGCATGTACTCGCAGAGCTTGTACTTGATGCTGGAACGCTCGGCCTCGGTGGCTATCTGCTCGCGCTGGGAGGCGTACTGGCAGCAGGTCTCGTAGTATTCCTTGTTCTGGGACTCGACTCCGGCCAAGTACATGGCCAGCAGACGGTGGACCATCATATCCGGATAACGTCTGATAGGAGAGGTAAAGTGCGTGTAATACTTGAATGCGAGACCGTAATGGCCGACATTGTCGGTGGTATAATGGGCCCGGGCCATGGAGCGCAGGGCCATCATCACTACGGCCTCCTCCTCAGGGCGTCCCTTGACGCTACCCAGGAGGTTGTTGATGCGCTGGGCCACATTCTTGCCCTTGATTTCCTTGACCTTGACGCCCTGCGGGAACTGTTTCGGCTCTTCTTTCTGACCGTCCTCCTTTGCCCCGGGCTCAGCCGGGAAATCGTAGCCGAAGAGGCGGACGAACTTGCGGAGTACTCCGAGCTTCTCCTCGTTGGGATCCTCGTGTACGCGGTACACAAAAGTCTTGGCCTTCTTGCTCTTGGGCACCTTGCCCACATACTCGGCCACAGAGCGGTTGGCCAGCAGCATGAACTCCTCGATGAGCCAGTTGGCCTCCTTGGATATCTTCTCGTAGACCCTTACCGGCTTGCCGGTCTCATCGACCTCGACCTTCATCTCGGGCCGCTCGAAGGCAATGGCACCGGCGGCGAAGCGTTTCTTCCTCAGGACAGAGGCTATCTTGTGCAGGGCTGTGATCTCCTTGGCGAGCGGGCCGTTGCCGGTCTCGATAACGGCCTGGGCCTCGTCGTAGTTAAAGCGGTAGTCGGACTTGATGATGGTGCGGCCGAACCAGCTCTTCTTGACAACTCCTGTAGGTGTGATGTCAAATACTGCCGAGAAACAGAGCTTTTCCTCGCCCGGTCTCAGGGAGCACAGGTTGTTAGAGAGCTTCTCGGGGAGCATGGGCACTGTGCGGTCCACTAAGTAGACCGAGGTACCGCGTTCGTAGGCGCACTTGTCAATGATGGATCCGGGGGTCACATAGTGGGTCACGTCGGCGATATGCACTCCGACCTCTATGTTGCCGTCCTCGAGCTCTCGGTACGAGAGGGCATCGTCGAAGTCCTTGGCGTCGGCAGGGTCAATAGTGAAGGTAGTCACCTTGCGGAAATCCCTGCGCTCGGCTATGTCCTTGGGGGTTATCTTGTCCGGCACGGCCTCGGCTGCGGCCTCGACCTCGGGTTCGAAGCGGTAGGGCAGACCGTACTCGGCCAGGATGGCGTGCATCTCGGTGTCATTGGCACCCGGTTCGCCCAGCACGTCTATGATGCGGCCTGTCGGGGCCGGAGCCTTCCTCGGCCAGTCGGTCACGATGACGGCGGCCTTCAGGCCCGACACGTCGCCGGGTTTCCAGGTCCGCTGAGGGACTTCCCGGCTGTTGGATTCCGCGTTTTCGGGCTCTGCTCCGTCACCGTCCTTACAATTGATGCTGTCGAGTATTCCGCCTTTGCCGAACCAGCGGTCTATCTCCTTGAGAGGTATGCTGATATCGTAGGGCATATTGCGGCTCTCCATGATCAGCCACACTTCGCCACGGGATATCTGCAGCACTCCGATATGAGGCTTGGAAGAACGCTCGAGCACAGTGATGATCTCGCCCTCGATACGCTTGGGCTTGCCATCCGCACCGATGCCCTTGGCCTTGGTTGTCAGCACCTTGACTATATCGCCGTTGAGGGCCCCGCGCATCTTGTGCTGAGGCACGAACACATCATTGTCCCTGTCCGGCACCTCCACGAAACCGTAGCCCTCGCGGGTCATGCTCACCGTACCGGTCAGTTCCTCCTTGATAAAACGTTCCTTCTTGCCTTTGGATTTCCTCTTGCCGCCCCCATGCTCTTTCTTCTTCAGATTCATCTCTTTCTTTATCGCCTTGCTCTCAGGCGACTGGTCCCTGTCACGCCTGCTGCGGGGACGGGAAGACGGTCTTTTCTTTCTACTCATACCTTTTATTCTATATCAAATGGCAAATATACGCAGAAGCCGAGAGCAGAGCAAATGAATTTATTCGATTTGCTTTGCCGAGGCGCAACAGTATATGTGGACGAAGTCCAAATTGCGCAGAAGCCGAGAGCAGAGCAAATGAATTTATTCGATTTGCTTTGCCGAGGCGCAA
>CASFSL010000014.1 GCA_949297365.1 uncultured Bacteroidales bacterium
CATCTGCATATCCGACGAGGCACACCGCTCCCAAACGAACTTAGCTTTGCAAGTCAAGCAGACCGACAAGGGAGTGAAACGCAACTACGGCTTTGCCAAATACCTGCATGATTCATTGCCCAATGCCACGTACGTAGGTTTTACGGGAACACCGATTGACGCCACGCTAGATGTGTTTGGCGAGGTGGTAGATGCCTACACGATGACCGAATCGGTGGAGGATGGTATCACACGGCGTATTGTGTATGAAGGGCGGGCCGCCAAAGTGTTGCTTGACAACAAGAAATTGCAGGAGATAGAACAGTATTACAAGCAATGCGCCGAAGAAGGTGCGAATGAATACCAGATAGAGGAAAGCAAGAAAGCCGTTACCAAGATGGAGCGCATCTTGGGTGATTCCGACCGCCTGCAAGCGGTGGCTGAAGACTTCATTGCCCACTATGAGAAACGGGTGGAAGAAGGAAGCACGGTGGAGGGCAAGGCCATGTTCGTTTGCTCCAACCGTACCATCGCTTTCGACCTTTATATAAAGATTATCGTCTTGCGTCCCGAGTGGGCAAAGATACCCGGTGAAGAAGTACATGAGGGTCATTATATGATGGCAGCAGAACCGCGTGTGCCGTATGGCAATCAGGAACTCCCTATCGAGAAAATAAAACTGATAATGACCCGAAGCAAGGACGATGAACCAGAACTTTACAACTTGCTGGGAACGGATGAAGACCGCCGTGCTTGGGCAGAGGAGTTTAAAAAGCCGAAATCAAACTTCAAGATTGCCATTGTAGTCGATATGTGGACAACCGGTTTTGATGTGGACTGCTTGGACACGATGTATATCGACAAACCTTTGCAACAACACACCTTGGTACAGACCATTTCACGTGTGAACCGTGTCTATCCGGGGAAGGAGAAAGGGTTGGTGGTGGACTATATCGGCATCAAAAGCAACATGAACGTGGCTTTGAAGCGGTATGCGCAAGGGGATGCCAATCAGGATTCGGTGGAAAGCATTGAGCAGTCTGTTACGATGGTGAAAGACGAATTAGACATTATCCGTCGGATGTTCGGTGGATTCGATTACTCTGTGTTTACAACCGGGACACCCTTGGAACAACTGGATTGCTTGAACAGAGGAGCCGAATTCATGCAGCGCACCAAAGAACAGGAAAACTTGTTCATGGGACACGCCAAGAAACTGAAATCGGCTTTTAACCTGTGTAGCAACCATGAGGAAATCAGCAACGCGGAACGCGAGGAAATCCATTATTTCACGGGTGTGCGTTCCATTATCTACAAACTGACCATTGGCGACACACCGGACGCTTCGCAGATGAACCGGCGTGTCAGCGAAATGATTGAAGAAGCGATACAATCCGAAGGCGTAGAGGAAATCATCCAAATTGGCAACGACAAGGAAAATCTGGACGTGTTGAGTGAGGAATATATGGAACGCCTGGGTAGACTGAAGTTGCCTAACACCAAGGTGAAACTGATGGAACGCCTGCTGAAAACCGTTATCACGGAATTCAAAAAGGTGAATAAAGTGAAAGGCGTGGACTTCTCCAAACGTCTGAATGCGTTGGTGGACAAATACAATGACCGTCGGGACAGTGCCATATTTGCGGATGAAGTGCTGACGGAAGTGGCCAATCAGATGGCAGACTTGTTGAAGGAGTTGAACAAGGAAAAGAAATCGTTCCTCGATTTGGGCATCAGCTACGAAGAAAAGGCCTTTTATGATATTCTGAAAGCCATAGCGAAGCAATTCGGGTTTGAATATCCAGAAGACAAACTCTTGAAACTTGCAGCAGAAATCAAGAAGATAGTGGCTGATAAGTCCAAATACACGGACTGGTCTACCCGTGATGACATAAAGGCGGAACTGAAAATGGATTTGATTTTGGTTTTGGCCGAATATGGCTATCCTCCTGTGACGAATGACGAGGTGTTTAAGGAGATATTGGAACAGGCGGAGAATTTCAAGAAATATAATGGATGATAATATGCGAATACCTAATTTCAAAACATAGAATTCAAAGAATCCTGGCGTGACGAATACCAGAAATGGATTTGTGGCTTTGCCAATGCACAAGGCGGTGTCCTTTATGTAGGTGATCGTATCATTACCGCCTGCAAACAGGATGGATTCTCCACGCCGGAGTTCCGTTATGATGCTTCGGGTATCTGGACTACATTCAAGTTCGAGTACCCGGAAAGAGCTACGACCCAGAACCGCCCCAGAAGAGGCAAGAAAACACCATTCTTGAACTAATAAAAGAGAATCCTTATATACAAAGGAAAGAAATGATAAGTCGCTTAGGCATACATGAAAGCAGTGTAAAACGTCGGTTGGCTTCACTCCAAGAAAAGGGGACAATCAGACATATCGGTCCTAATAAGGGCGGCTATTGGGAATTAACAAATGCTTAATAATATGTCATATTATCATTATACGTCATTGGAAGCCCTTAATGGAATTTTGCAAAATAATAAGGCAAGTAAGAAAAGACTTTGCTTTTGGGCAACTCGCTATGATTGTTTTGAAGATAAAGAAGAATATCTATTCGGCATAGATTGTTTAGGGAAATGTCTGTCTGATTTAGAAGGACATTACAATCTACAAAAAGATAGAAGGATTGCTGCAAATTTTAAGCGAGACCTTATTGCTGGAAAAAAGAACTTACCATTTCCTTATGTTGTTTCTATTACATCAAGAAATGACAATTTATATATGTGGGAAAACTATGCCAATCATAATAATGGAGTTGTCCTGGAAATAGATATACCACAAAAGAACCATGAATTTAGAGAACCAATTTTATATGATTTGGAAAAATGTATTTATGTGGAATCTGCCACAGATAAAATACTTCAAAAACTTGTTGATTCCTTCTATATTGATACGGCATGGATGTTTTTATCAAGATGGAAGGAGAATGCAATACCTCTATTAAAAAGCAATCCTCAAATATTTGTACAATTTATTGGGGTATATATGCTTGCATTTTTTGCACCACGCATTAAAAGAAAGGAATTTCACAAAGAAGAAGAAACAAGAATAATATTATCTATTCCACCCCAGGAGTATGCGCATTTTATATATAGCAACTTGGGATTACTGCAAAACATGTTTAAGAATTTGCAGTCAAATTTAGACGTAAAGGATATTGCAAACACAATCGTACAAGAGAAAAGTAGATTACGAGCTAATAATACAACTTGCTATTATAGGGATTTCTATTTACCAAAAGAGTCATTACTGCGAATCCTTACATTAAGTAATGACTCTAAAATTCAGGCTGAAAACATCTTGCAACAAAAAGGATTTAACAGTGTAAAAGTTCAAAGATTACAGCTAAAAGACAATAACCTTTGTAATTATTCCGGACAGTGTTTTTAGGCCGGTTTGG
The DNA here is from genome assembly GCA_949297365.1 of uncultured Bacteroidales bacterium. Taxonomy (GTDB): domain Bacteria; phylum Bacteroidota; class Bacteroidia; order Bacteroidales; family UBA932; genus Coprenecus. The sequence continues at coordinate 3,411 of CASFSL010000014.1, forward strand.
CCGGATATTGTTGAAAAAGGCCGCACCCGGTAATGGGCACGGCCTTTTCGTGAAGTTTTCATAGTTTTACATTCCAGGATTCGCAGCCGGGTTCTATACGTTATTGTTATTGCTGTTTGTTTTCATCTTGTCAATCCCAGACGATACTGTACCGCGTACCTTACTGAGCAGCGGAGCCCAATTGTAATTGCGTCTGAGACCCTGTATGGTCATATAAAGCATTAGCAGGCAGGACACTATGCAGACCAGAGCAAATGCGGCTATATAAAGAGCGACTTTCATTGCTATTACAGGAGCGTTGGTTCCGGCATCTGATGTCCTCTCCACTCTGCCGTCCCCGTACTTTCTAATCGTATCAATATACTTAATGGAAAGGGCACTTCCGGCCAACATTGCCGAGAGCGCATAAGTCCACCTGCTTATACCCTTGAGTGTGCTTGACTCCGCCCTGGTCCTGGTAATCGTATATCCATAAGGACGTTGAGAGAATATATAGACAGGTATAAGCAGGATGAAGAAGATATTCCAGGCCCTCACAGCCCGTTTATCTGCCTTGGAGCTCTTCAGCCATGAACCGTACTCGTCCAGAGCCATTTTCTGAATTTTCTTGAAACCCATGGCGTTGATCTCATCGAACTCCTTTCGGTAATCTTCAGCCGCAGAGGCATACTCCTTAGACTGCTTCTCCAAGCTCCTGCGTGTCTCCTTTGACCGGGCCGTATCAGCTTTTGCGGCATACTCCTCGGAGGACTTCATATATCTTGTATAGGATATTTTCTTATCACAGAGTGTCAGGTACTTGTACATCACCGGACCCTGATGCCCGTACTTTGCAAGTTCAAATCCGGCATCTCCCTGATCCGGTGTACTTTCCCAGACAAGTACGGTATCAGCTTCTTCCCAGTTTTCTACCGCTGCGACCACGGCCTGCCTGTCTTCCACATCTTCCTGCTTCTTGTCCACCCTCCAGGAAAGGAAGATCACCGTCAGAATCACACCTATGATAACCGGCCACATTATAGTCCAATGCCTGCGTCCTGACCAGTCAAGTATATCTTCAAGATCTGTCAGGCAGCACTTTATATAGGTATCACTCTCATCTATGATGGCCTTGTCCGCCTTATCCACCAGCTCGCGCATCCGGGTCATCTCCTCCTCCGTCTCAGGATAGACATCATCAATATCACTCTTGGTGCCAGGAGACGTGCTCACAGCCTGATACAGGTAGCCGTATGCCTCGGCATTGGGGTCATCGCTTTCAGACAGTCTTTTCACTTCCTGGATGTCAAAACCCACCAAGCCCTCTTTTCTGGCCTTGTTTTTGTTCTTGGGCGCATTGTGCGCGTCCTGACTCCGTTGTTCCGTCATATATTCAAGTTTAATGTTAACGATGGCCAAAGGTAAAAAAGATGACAGAAGACACTATGTCAATACGTCAATTGCCGAGCATCATTCGCACAAAACTATCCGTAACCAATGATGTCAAAGCGTAAATATCGATTCAAAGCGTCAATCAACGCCTTTCCAGCACCCTCTCACGGTACTGCTGAGGAGACATACCGTATTTCTTGCCGAAAGCACGGCGGAAGGTGGAAAGAGAATTGAAGCCGGACAGTTCGGCCAGCTGCTCCACTGAATACTTCGCATCCGGATCCGAAAGCAACTTTTCAGTGTACTCCAAACGGCTGCTGTTGACATAATCGTAGAATGTAGTGCCGAGACTGCTGTTGATGTAGGACGAAAGTGTCGTCCTGTTGGTTCCCAGTTCTGCGGCCAGTTCCGCCAAGGTAAGGTGCGGGGTCCTGACAAAATATCCGTCAGCGGCAAGCCGGACCAACTTCTCTGAGAAATGAGACGGCGCATGCACTGCCTCCGCATAAGTGTCCCCGGACATCAGGTCCGAAGCGGACGGATACTTGTAATAATATGTTTTATAAGCGATGATACCCCATGTCACCGACAGGGAGAGATAGTATACGGCATCCAGCAGATTGTCAGTCCTGGAGGAGACAAATGCCCAGAGTATCAGATTTGGCAGAAGCAGCGCAATGGCAACCCACAGCCACTTCACATCCATGTGAGTTATGTCTGAAAGACTGCCCTTGAGCATCCTGCGGTATAAAAGCGTCTTGCGCAAGACTATGCATATACATACTCCGGAAAATACAACCGCATAAACTGTCATAAGGCTATAAACCCAGTCATAGGGATACAGCACATAAAGCAACGTAAAAAGAGGAAAGGAACCGAACAGCAGAAGATCCTTCCGAAGTGTCATCTTGCCAGGGTAAAGAAATTCGAATGCAAACATGACGTACAATGGCACCGCCCAGGTATCTATAGACAGCAACAGCTTGTAAATAAACGGATTGTCCGCCACACCCTCTTGAAGATACAGCAGGTCCTTAAGCAGATACAGCGCGTATACGGCCAGAATCACGCCCAGCACCAGCCTTATTCGGCTGCGTTCGAAGACAAACAGATACAGTACCGCGACAAGCCCGAAAAGACCTGTCACCAATCCGAGAATGAATATGGTCAGTTCCTGGAACATGGCTCAAAATCCCTGCCCACTATCACCCGGAGTGCCTGCGGCAGTACATCCATGGTCATGGGTGTAGTGCCTACCACCTCTCCGTCTATCTCGACTCTGTCCGGATGCCTGGTTATAACGGACACCTTCCGTATCATCTTATGGGACACTTCTTTAACACTGTATATCGTACCTTTGAAAAGTCTCTTGAACAGAAACAGAAACTTCAATTTGGAGACCTTGCGGGCCAGCATCAGGTTAATCAGTCCGTCATCGGCCACTGCGTCAGGCACCTGCATCATACCTCCTCCGCTGTATTTTCCGATTCCGAATCCGACCGAGAAGATCCTGCCTGTGAAGAAATTCTTGCCGTCAGCCACCACTTTCCCTCTTTTGGAACGACGGCCGAGCAAAGCCTTGAAAGCCGCCTTCACATAGGCCATATCTCCACTGCGCCCCTTGTTCTTCGCGGCGTTGCAGTACCAGCATATATTGGCGTCAAGCCCTACTCCCGCCACATTGACCATATAACGTACATTCCTAACCCCTGCCTGGACATATTCCACCCTTCCCACATCCTGAAGCACGGTCCTTCCGTCTATTATTGTGTCTATTGCCTTGTCGTAATCCCTGGGAATCCGGTACATCCTGGTCCAGTCATTGGCCGATCCGGCCGGAAGAACGGCCAGAGTCACATCACTGACAGGCACCTCCTGCTGGTAAAAAAGTCCGTTCACGATCTCATGGAGAGTACCGTCCCCACCCACCGATATTATCTTCCTGAACCCGCGTTTTAGAGCGTAGATTACCAGTTCCACTGCATGATACCGATGAGTCGTGAACACCTCCTCAAACACAAAGCCTCTGCCTTTCAACTTATTGGACAGCACGGGCCACTCCGTGGCGACCCGCCCTCCCCCTGCATTGGGATTCACAACCGCTATCCATGTACTGCCATTCATCTGTTTCGTAAAAATTTTCGCAAAACTAATATTAATTATCGGTTGGATGAAAAGAATTTCTAATTTTGCAGATTAGGTTAAAGTATAGATATGGGTAAAATTATTGCTGTAGCTAATCAGAAAGGAGGAGTCGGGAAGACCACGACCGCCATCAATCTGGCGGCATCGCTGGCTGTTTTGGAAAAAAGGACCCTGCTGATCGACGCTGATCCGCAGGCCAATACAACATCAGGACTGGATTTTGACCCTGACTCGGATCAGGGCAACACCCTATACGAGGTGCTCATCGGGGAGAAAGAGATGAAGGACGTGATAATGGACACCGAGATAAAGGACCTCAAGATAGTTCCTTCACACATCAACCTGGTAGGAGCGGAGATTGAGCTCATCAACGTGAGCGACAAGGAACTGGCGATGAGGAAGGCACTTGGCAAAGTGCTGGACCGGTTCGAGTACATCATCATCGACTGTCCGCCTTCCCTGGGTCTGATTACAGTCAACTGCCTGACGGCTTCCAATTCCGTGATAATTCCGGTTCAGACCGAGTTCTTCGCCCTGGAAGGGCTCGGGAAGCTGCTCAACACCATCAAGCTCATACAGACACGTCTCAACCCGGATCTCAAGATAGAAGGTTTCCTGCTGACCATGTACGACGGCCGCCTGAGACTGGCCAATCAGGTGGTGGAGGATGTCCGCCATCACTTCGGAAGCATGGTGTTCAACACCGTCATACAGCGCAATGTCCGTCTCAGCGAAGCTCCGTCTCACGGCAAGCCGGTGATACTGTACGACGCCATATCGGCCGGAACGAACAATTATCTCAATCTGGCCAGGGAAATAATCTCTAAAAACTCATAGCTTATGGCAAATAAAAGAGATGCATTGGGCAAGGGACTGGGGGCCCTCATTCCTGGAGTGGACAATCTCGCGACATCACCCGCCGCCACCGCTCCGGTACACAATCCGGCCTCAATCTGCGAGATACCCATAGACAAGATATCTGCCAATCCCTATCAGCCCAGAAGCAATTTTGACGAGGAGGCACTCGCCGAGCTGACTGAATCCATACGGCAACTGGGTATCATCCAGCCCATAACCGTGCGCAAGATAGGTCTGCGATATCAGATTATCAGTGGAGAAAGACGTTTCAAGGCAGCCTCTGCAGCCGGCCTGCAGACCATACCCGCATATATAAAGGAGACCGATGATCAGGGAATGCTGGAAATGGCCATAGTCGAGAACATACAGCGGGAGGACCTGGACGCCATAGAAGTAGCACTGAGCTTTCAGAGACTGATGGACGAATGCAGCCTGACCCAGGAGACCATGGCCGACAAGGTCGGCAAGAAAAGGGCAACCGTGGCCAACTACCTCAGACTGCTCAAGCTTCCTGCAGAGATTCAGGTCTGCATCAGGGACAAGAAGATATCCATGGGACACGCCAAGGCCATACTCTCCCTCTCCGACCCTATGGCCCAGCTGAGTCTCTGCGACGATATAGTAAAACGCAACTTGTCCGTAAGGCAGGCTGAGACAAAAGCCCAGAACATATTGAAGAGAAGTGACAGGAGTGAAGAACCCGAAGAGAAGAAGGTCTCGTCCGAATTGCCTGACAATTACTACAGGGTATTGGAAATAGTCGGAAGGTATTTCGGCAACAATATAAGCGTCAAACGGTCAGAGCAGGGCAAAGGCAGTTTCACCATTCAGTTCTCATCGGATGCAGAAGTGGAATCATTTTTGAGAGCCCTTGAGAACATCAACCAATAAAACGCCTAGAGACGTGCACAAGACAGTTCTGATAATACTTATATCACTGCTGCTCCCTTTACAGGCTTCTGCCCAGTTTATCAACAGCGGCGGGAGTGGAAGCATGTCCGGTACCGCCGCATCTTCCGACTCGTCCTCAAAAGAGGAGTCTTACACGCTGAAAAGATACTTCAACTCTCTTGCCCACAGAGACTCAATGGCTATAGGCTGGGCATTCGCAGGCTCATTTATCCTTCCTGGAACCGCTCAGATATACAATGAGGATTACTGGAAACTGCCGATAATCTATGCCGGACTCGGAGGAATGCTGGGCGGAGGAATCTACTACAACTCACAGTTCAAGAAGACCGGAAGCGAGTCCGACAAGCTGGCCAGGAACCTCTTTTTTATAGGTGCAGCGGCATTTTACTGGGGACAATTATTGGACGGGGCTGCAAGCTATAAGTCCTACCGTCCGCATCTGCCGGGCAGGGCCACCATATATTCTGCACTGCTGCCGGGCCTGGGACAAATCTATAACCGGGAATTCTGGAAACTGCCCATATACTACGGAGGTCTGGCAGTAGCCGGCTACTGCTGGTACTACAACGACCTGCAGTACAAGCGGTTTCAGCACGACTACAACATGGCTACCCAGCCTGGAGGTAATTACACAGGCAACCTGTCCGTGGACAATCTGCAGTACTACAGAGACTATTACCGCCGTTTCCGGGACTATTCGATAGTGGCGACAGTCCTGATATACATTATCCAGATCATAGACGCAGATGTATTCGCGACGATGAGCGAGTTCGATGTCAACCAGAATCTCAGCATGGACATAGAGCCGGCCATCATTGAGCCTATCAACTACGATTTCACCACCAACTACACTCTTGCCATGCCTACCGGCAGCGCGATGGGTGTAAGAATGAATTTCAGATTTTAACCGATGAGACGTACTTTCATACTGCTGGCGACTGCCGTTCTGCTCTGTATTCCAGTTATTTCTTCGGCAAAGCCTAAACACGATAAAGAGAAAAAGAAAATCACCTTATTCACTTCTCCTGACAGAAAGGCCCTGATAAGAGAAAGAGACTCGCTGCGTCTTGCAAACGAGGCCCTGATAATGGAACTTGACAGCCTCTACCGGGAATACGCCGGCCTGGAAGTCTACGAAGAACTGACAGAGGCGGATTCGCTCAGTATGGACATTAGCACGGACGTCATCGGGTCGGTACCGGATACCGCCGTCATTTCCAGAGACTCACTGCTGAGCCTGTGGTATCAGCAGCGCGACCTGAACCTTATGGAGATAGAGCCTTCCGACATAGATACCATAGAGATGGTCTCCGACATACCGGACTCAGTATACATCAGCCGGCTCCAAAAGCTTAATCCATATATATCCGTACCGTACAACCGTATCATACGCAACCACATAGTCTACTACACCCAGAAGATGCCCGAGAAGATGGAAAGGATACTCGGACTGGCCACTTATTATATCCCCATCTTCGAAGAGATCTTTGACCAATACGACATGCCGCTGGAGCTCACCGCCATGGCCGTCATAGAATCGGCACTGAATACAAAAGCCGTATCCAGAGCCAGGGCCAAGGGCATGTGGCAGTTCATGTATTCCACAGCCAAGCGGTATGGCCTGACCATTAATTCCTATGTGGACGAGAGATTCGACCCTATCGCTTCCGCTCATGCGGCGGCCAGATATCTGCGTGACTCCTACCTTATCTTCGGAGACTGGTCTCTGGCCATTGCCTCCTACAACTGCGGAGCAGGCAACGTCAACAAGGCCATCCGCCGTTCCGGCGGCTCAAAGGACTTCTGGGAAATCTACCCGTACCTTCCCAGGGAGACCAGAGGATATGTGCCTTCGTTCTTCGCCGCTCTCTATGCGATGAAATACTACAGAGAGCACAATCTCACACCGGAATTCATTCCCATGCCGCCCCACACGGACACCATCAAGGTCAACAAAATGCTGCATTTCGAACAGATAGCCCACTTCACCGGAGCCAGCATCGAGGAATTGCGCACGCACAACCCGCAGTACCTGCATGACATCATCCCCGGTACGGAGAAAGAGTATATCCTCCAGTTGCCATACCAGTACACAGGTGCGTTCATTGACCACGAAAAAGAGATATACGCCTACAAGGACTCCGTATATTTCAGTCCAGCGGCGATGAAACAGATACAGCAGTCCGCCGAGCCGTCCAAGATAATCCACCGGGTAAAGCGCGGGGAGACACTGAGCCACATCGCCCTCAGATACGGAGTCTCTGTAAGGAATATCCAGAGATGGAACGGCATAGGGACCCGCATACGGGAGGGCCAGAGACTGGCCATCTACACCAACGGCAGCGGTCCGTCCTCCAAATCATCCTCATCCTCAAGCGGAAAGGTGAGCACAAGCGTATCCAACGGCTATGTGATGTACACTGTCCGCTCCGGAGACAATCTCTGGAACATCGCCAAGAAATTCAGCGGAGTGAGCGTAAGCGACATCCAGCGTCTCAACGGGCTTAGCAAGAACAGCAAGATATATCCAGGCAAGAAACTCAAAATCAAAAAGGCCAACTAAGCTGCAGCCTGAATCTCAGACAGTCTTTTTCCGAGTCCGCATACTTGGAGGCCGAACATTTGAGACTCAGGTTGAACCACCTTACGGGCTTGTATGTCAGAAGCGCATACAGGCCCGCTCCTTTTCCGTAATACGCAGGGACTGAGAACGAACCGGGGACATCCCCCTCATAGCAGTACAGTCTGGAGTCCCAGTCCTCAGTCCAGAATATGGTGGCACGTACCGAGCATCTGAAACGTCCCGACGGGGTACGGTATCCCGCCTCCTGGAACAGCAGTCCGCCCATACTGCCGGCATAAGTGCCCTCAAAGCGCGTGGACAGCTCCAGCCCGCTGTTTCCGACGTAACTGTATTCCGTTCTCAGTCTGAGCTGATGGGTTCCACGCCCGCTGTCATATGTCCCGCTGACCTTGGCATACAGCGAATGTTCCTGTGTCACGCTCCAGCCGCAGTCCGCCGATGCCCTCAGGGCATCCGAGGTCGTTCTCACACCGAAGCGGGCATAGGGGAAATGCGTATATTCCACCGATGAGGATAGCGTAACATCCCGCACCGGAGTCCATCTCAAGGCAGCCGAGACCCCATGCTCGTTGTTGACGTTGCTGCGGCAATAGGCTCCGGCGTGAGTCGCGATGTAGTCCTTGGAATAATACCTGTACACCACGGATGTTTCCAGCGAGGAAGAGAACGGATATACCGCGCCCAGTATTCCGGCAAAGTCAAAGTCCTTGTCCAGGGCCGCCTCACCAAAGATTCTGGCACCTCTGAATGAAAGCAGAAAATCCACGGAGGCATTGCCCCACCAGCCGTCATACCGCAGGTGAGCATTGTAATAGGAAGTCCTCCTGCCGTCCAGTCTGTCATACCGATAGGCGGCGACTGTCGCTCCTGCCTTCAGCCAACCGTCCCCGTTCCTCCAGGAAACATTCGCCCCGGTCACCTGCTCCTGCAGAGCGTCCCTTGCGGCACGGTCCGCATCGCTGTCATGCAGTCCGTCATCCGGTTTGGAAACGAAATACTCCCCCTCCACCTTCGCATCCTGTCCGTTGTCCGAGTAAAATACCGTGGCCTCGAATCCTGCCGGAAAAGCGATGGTCAAGCCGGCTCCGTGAAAATAATTGTTCTCGTCCGTGGATGTGTAGGGACGGACTCCGGCCTGTCTCCTTACGACTGTGGAGGGCGAGGCCAGGGACGACATCGAGAATCCGCTCCAGAGCACCAGGCCCTGGCCAAGACGCAGCGAGTAATTCCCGGCCACGGCACTGACCAGGCGGTAACGGCCGTCCCTGGAGAGATTTATATTGCCGGCCGAGACGTAAAACGAATAGAAATCCGGGAATCCGCGCTCACTGGCATCGCTTTCCATGGTAAAGCCCGCGCCATACTGCCCGTTCAACTCCGCACTGAACTTGGTCAACAGCGGTACCGGCAGGCCGTCATTCTCCTCCTTTTCCCGCTTCAGATCCCATTTTGTCCGGAATACCAGCTTGCCCGACACATCCAGCCGCCTGTCTTCCATCACCTCACCGGGCAGGAACGTCACAAACGGCCTCAGGACTCTCACCTTCTCCGCATCGAAGCCATCCACCAGCGACAGCTCTGCCTCCGAGGAGACTGCCCCATATTCCGCCCTGTATTCGAGCAGACTGGCCACCATGAACGGGGTCATCAGCGGGAAGGCCTCCAATGCCTCCCTGTCCGCCATATTGAGGTCCAGCGGCCTGGCCATAAGTCCCGCCAGGTATTCCGCCAGCTCTTCCGGATCTCCCCCGCCGGCCTCGCACTGCTCCTCGATCATACGTACTATGGCATCCGGCAGTTCCTGAGCCTTCAACGGCACACTGCACAACAAAAAAGCCGCCCAAAGAAGGGCGGCCCCGTATATCATCGTCTTCCCTTCACATCTCCCGCACATACCAGACTTTTATGAGTTGCTACATTGTCAGTCAACTTTGAACCTGTACTTAATCTCCTTGAGCTCCCGGTTGGCCTTCTCTATCTTCGAGGCCAGGTCGGTCTTGAACGCCACGACTTTTTCCATCACGGCCGGATCCCCTGTTCCGATAATCTGAGCCGCAAGAATAGCCGCGTTCTTGGCCCCGTCGAGAGCGACAGTCGCCACAGGTATGCCGGAAGGCATCTGGAGGATAGACAGTACCGAGTCCCAGCCGTCCATCGAGTTGGATGACTTGATGGGCACTCCTATCACAGGCACCGGAGTATAAGCCGCTATCACACCGGGCAGATGAGCGGCACCGCCGGCACCGGCGATTATCACCTTGATGCCCCTTTCCTTTGCGGCAGTGGCGAACCGCATCACCTGCACGGGCACCCTGTGAGCCGACAAGGCATTGATCTCAAACGGTATTTCCATCGAATCGAGAAACTCCGCTGCCTGCTTCATCACCGGCATGTCCGAAGTGCTTCCCATGATAATTGATACTATCGGTTTCATCTTACACTGATTTACATTGTTTACGGCAAATTTAATCTAAAAAAACTTTATTTCTGCTTTTTTTGCCTTACTTTTGCGTTATGGACAGAATAAAACTTCACGACAGGTATTTCAAGCTTTTCATTTCCAATGAGAAGATAGAGGATGCTGTCAGAAAGACAGCGGAGCAGTTGAACCGGGACTATGCGGGCTCAGACACGCCGGTATTTCTGAGCGTACTCAACGGCTCGTTTATGTTCACGGCCTCCCTGATGAAGTACATCAACTTCCTCTCCGAACTGTCTTTCGTCAAGATGGCCTCTTACTGCGGCACCTCGTCCACCGGTCAGGTCAAGCAGCTCATAGGACTGTCTGACAGCCTCAGAGGCAGACGTGTCATCATCGTAGAGGACATAGTGGACACCGGCAAGACCATCACGGACATGTATGCCCTGCTGCAGGATATGGGCGTGAGCGACATCAGGGTCTGCACCCTGTTCCTCAAGCCCGGCTCCTACAAGGGCAATGTCAGGATAGACTACCACGCCATGGAGATAGGCAACGAGTTCATAGTCGGTTACGGTCTGGACTACGACCAGCTCGGACGCCAGCTCCAGGACATCTACATCGTCGAATAACTAACTGTATTACAAACATATCAACATCATGAGATACTATATCTTATTCGGCCCTCCTGGGGCCGGCAAAGGCACTCAGGCCACGGCAATGGTAGAAAAATACAATCTCCGCCACATATCCACAGGAGAGCTTCTCCGCAAGGAAATAGCAGCCGGCAGCGAGTTGGGGCTCAAAGCCAAGGCTCTGATAGATGCAGGGGCGCTCGTCCCTGACGAAATCGTGGAAGGGATGATAGAATCGGAATTCAATACCGTAAAAGATGTGGAAGGATTCCTTCTCGACGGATTTCCACGCACCACGGCACAGGCAACGGCACTTGACGGGATGCTCGCCAAAAAGTCCGAGGAAGTCACTGCTGTCGTTTCCATCATGATACCTGACGAAATGATTAAGGAACGCATCAAACACAGGGCCTCCATCGAAGGAAGGGCCGACGATGCGAATGACGAGACTATTGCAAACAGAATCAGGACATACCACGACAAAACAGAACCCCTCGTAGGCTATTACAAGGAAAACGGCAAGTACCACGAGATCGACGGAACTGGCACCATAGATGAAGTCAGGAGCAAAATATTCGGTCTCATGGACAAATTCTGACATCTGGATAACCGGCACTATTGTACTTTACCGGATAATCATTTTCCCCTTCGTAGATGTCGCGAATGACTTATTGTCAGACACCTTACCTGCTCCTTCACTCATCAACTATCTGTATATCAATACAATATTCAAAAAGCCATGAGGATAGGGGTACCCTAGAACCGTCAAAATGCCCCGAATCCGCCACCCCTATCCTCAAAGCCCAGCAGTCAAAGCACTGAGTATAAACACATTGCCATGTTACAGCTGAGGGCAGGTGTGCTTTTCTATCCTCGTCGGCTTTAGTCGGATGGGGTCCGCCACGAATCGGTAAATCGGGGACTGTTCCAGGGTATCTTTGCAGAACAAAGCTAATGAGCCCTCCCAGGCGAGCCGCAAGGCGCGTACTTGGGAGGCGTTTTCAATTTTATTCATCGCTTGTTTCCAACCGCCCAACTCAGCGGTATCAGCGGTGCGCCCACCCTCACTCCACAAGCCCCACAAAACGCAAGACTGACGACTGCACTCCACTCCGTGGCCGTCCTCCTTTCCGCAGCCTGCGGCTGTTCTCTTTTATGATATTAAAACTCAACCAACTATTTTATCCCTGAAACAATCCCTTTTGGTGCTGTCTTTTCAAAATAATGCTTACATTTGTACAGTTATCCACAGAAAAAGGATAACAGACATATTGGTGAAAGTGTTTTCGCACTATCCTACAGAAGAAATCTGACAGTTTCAATGGATGTAAGGATGCCGACAGCACCGTCACTTGTATTGGCTTGTGTATTCTACGCAAACGATACGGGTGTGGGGATTGTTTCAGCCTGTTTACATCCGGGTTTTGTCAGAACCTCTTCTGTAATAGGCGGAAGAAGCTCCACACTTTCCTTTTATTATTCCTCGCTTCCGGAGTTTGGCGAGACAAAACTTACAACAATGTAAAGCGTAATTACAAGAATGGCAATGATGCCATACAGTGAGGTATTTCCTCATCTTTAACATTCAGCCTACTTTATCAACTTTAAAACCGACGGGCCTGATGTGACAACAAGGCATACGATTTATTATGAAACAATTATTAACAACTATCATTATCAGTCTGTCATTAGTCATTACTGGCATTACAGCTTATGCTTCAAATACACCTTCGACATCACATAGCCAAGAGCTAATCTCTACATTAGACACTCAATATCTAGGGACGATTAATCTTTGTGATTCTAATGGAATTACTTGCTATGTATGGTATGCTTATAAAAATTCCGCTGGGCGTATTTATGTTTGCGAAAAGACTACTGACTCCGAAAGATATTTTGCTCAAAAATCCAACGACAGCAGATGGGAATATATGATTCGCTATAATGGAAATTGGCTTTATTTTAGTCTTTAAACAAGAGCTTTAGGTACTCTTATTTTAGTCTTTTTGTGCACGGTAATAACTAAAATCAGTTGTTACCGTGCTTAATTTATTATCCAAAAACAAAAAGACCGCAAAGGCAGCCTGCCTGCAGCGAGCAGATGGCCCTCGCACAGCTCATCGCAGTCCTGAACCCCGGCGCCGGAGCATAGCAGTCGCGCCAGGAAAACCAACCTAAACCTAACCTGTCTTCGATCCTCAACCGTAACGATACGAACTGGGGAGTTTTGTTATCTCTCTTTTAAATTTGGCATAAAAGTCGTTGTCACATCGAAAGAATGCATATCTTTGCAAGGATGTAGTAATTCATAATTATGCCAGGCAGCAATTTCATAGACTATGTGAAGATATTCTGTGCTTCTGGGAACGGGGGCAACGGCTCCACGCATCTGAGGCGCGAGAAGTACATTCCCAAGGGCGGACCCGACGGAGGCGACGGAGGCCGTGGAGGCCACATCATCCTCCGGGGCGATCCGCAGTACTGGACTCTGATCCACCTCAAATACCGCAAGCACATCAAGGCCGAGCACGGAGGCGCCGGAAGCGGAGGCCTCAGACACGGTGCCAACGGAGCGGACATCATACTGGACGTACCCCTGGGCACTGTCGCCAAGGATGCCGAGACCGGAGAAGTGCTATGCGAGATCATGGAGGCCGGACAACAGGAGATACTGGTGCGCGGAGGCCGCGGAGGCAAGGGCAACAATTTTTTCAAAACGGCCACCCTGCAGACACCACGGTTCGCTCAAGAAGGAGAGCCTGGAAAAGAAGGCTGGTTCATCCTGGAGCTCAAGCTGCTGGCTGACGTAGGGCTGGTAGGCTTTCCCAACGCCGGCAAGTCCACACTGCTGTCAGCCGTATCCGCCGCCAAGCCCAAAATTGCCGATTATCCTTTCACCACTCTGGAACCCAACCTTGGTATCGTGTCATGCCGCGACGACCACTCCTTCGTGATGGCCGACATCCCGGGTATCATCGAAGGGGCCCATGAAGGCAAGGGGCTGGGGCTCAGATTCCTCAAGCACATTGAGCGCAACTCCATGCTGCTTTTCGTAATCCCGGCCGACTCGAAGGACATCAGGGCAGAATACCGCACACTGCTGGGAGAGTTGGAGCAGTTCAATCCCGAACTGCTGGACAAGGACCGGCTGCTGGGCATCTCCAAGGCCGATATTTTGGATGAGGAATTGCGGGCCGGACTGCAGAAAGAACTGCCTGAAGGCATCCCGTCTATATTCTTCTCGTCCGTCAGCGGAGAGAATATCCCGCAGCTCAAGGACATGCTCTGGAATACCCTCAACACTGAAAGACCATGACAGACTGGCTGATCAATCTAGACCACAGCATCACTCTCGGACTTAACGGGATGCATACTCCGTTCTGGAACGAAGTGATGCTCTTTCTGTCCGCCAAGACCGTATGGATTCCGCTCTACGCGGCCATAGCCATACTGTTTTTCGTACCCAGATGGTATGGGAAAAAGTCTCAGGCGTTCATATCCGGTTCCAGGATTCCGCTCTGGCTGACCGGCCTCATCGGAGTAGTGGCCGTACTGCTGTGCTTCGGTCTCACAGAACAGATTACCAATATCGTAAAAGATCTTGCCGCCCGACCACGGCCCGGCCACGAGCCCCTATTGGAGGGACTGCTCCAGCTGCCGGAAGGCAAGGGAGGCCGCTACGGCTTTTTCTCCGCTCATGCTGCAAACACCTTCGGGCTGGCAATACTCACGGCTTTAATATTCCGGCGCAAGTGGTATTCAGTATTTATCGTATTGTGGGCAGCCGCCGTATCATTCAGCAGGATTTATCTGGCCAAACACTTTACCACCGATGTTCTGTGCGGAGCCGTTGCCGGCATCCTCATAGGACTGGCCGTATATTATCTGTACAAATACATACTGTCCCTGATATCCCGCAAATACACCCGCACAGATGATCTGCATAGTTGACGGGACAACTGATCCCTTCTGGAATCTGGCCGCCGAGGAATACCTTCTCACAGGTCTGGACGAGCCGGTATTCCGGCTCTGGCGGAATGCCCCGTCCGTCATCATCGGACGGTATCAGAACGCACTGGCCGAGATCAATACCGAGTACCTACAGACTCACAATATCCCGGTAGTCCGTCGTCTGACAGGAGGCGGAGCGGTCTTCCACGATCTGGGCAACATCAACTACACCTTCATCGACAAGAAAATCCCGGACGAGGACACCGGAGCGATGTTCCGCCGTTTCACAGCCCCTATAATCGAGGCCTTGAAAGGCCTGGGCATAAACGCATCCCTCCAGGGCCGCAACGACCTGGTCATAGAAGACCGGAAGTTCTCAGGCAATGCCGTCTGCGTACACAGTGGGAGAGTGCTGCAGCACGGCACGCTCCTATTCTCGGCCTCCGTAGCCGATCTTTCCGCAGCCCTGAACACCCGCCCCGAGAAATTCACAGGCAAGAGCGTCCAGTCCAACCGGGCCAGAGTCACAAACATCTCAGAGCATCTGCCGGACACACGGAGAGGAATGTCCGCAGAGGATTTCCTCAACTACCTCCAGAACCGCATCGCCGACAGCAACGGCTGCATCACCCGCGGCTACACTCAGACCGAAACAGCCGGGATAGACCGCTTGAACGAAAGCAAGTACGCCACATGGCAATGGAATTTCGGCAACTCCCCGCACTACGGTCTCAACCGGATACGGAAATTCCCCTCCGGCCTCATTGAAGTATCCCTGGATGTCTCCGGCGGCATTATACGCTCCTGCTCCATCAGAGGAGACTACTTCTTCACCCGCCCTACGGAAGAAGTGGAACAGGCCCTGACGGGACTGCCCCACTCCTACGACTCCGTCCATGCCGCCTTGTCTGCGCTCCCCCTGAACGACTACTTCGGTCCAGTCCAAGCATCAGAACTCACATCTCTGCTTTTCTGACATAGAAAAACCGGAGCTGCCACAAGGACGACTCCGGTTCCAACAAGTATGAGGTTAATATTACCCTGCTATTTGCCGAATCTCTTCTCTTTCATCTTCTTGATCTGGTCCTGGAGGACATCGACGCAGTCCACTACCGCGTCCTCAAATGTAGGTGCCGTCCTCTCTATGATAAGGTCATCTCCGGGAATCCCCAGTCTCACCTTTACTGTCTTGCCGTGGTCAGGCTGGACTGTGAGAGCGACATCACAGCTGATGATATTGTCAAAAAACTTTTCCAGCTTGCCGACTTTCTTGTCGATGAAGTCCAGCAGTTTCTGATCTGCATCGAATTTGATCGATTGAACGTTAATCTTCATGTTTACCTCCGTTTTTTGCTCTTGGATGAGCGGTTAAATATGTATCTTTCAACTGTTGGAGAGAACTGTGGGTATACACCTGCGTTGCTGCCAGCGAGGCATGCCCGAGTATCTCCTTTATGGAATTAAGATCCGCCCCGTTGTTGAGCAGGTGAGTCGCCAATGAGTGCCGCAGCACGTGCGGTGATTTCTTTCCGCTGAATCCTTCCACCCCGTCCAACTGCTCGTGCACCGCCTCGTTCACAAACTCCGGATACAGCGGATTGCCCGCGTCTGTCAGGAAAAACCTGCCGTCATCCGGACTTTCCGGGAACTCTTTCTTAATTCTCTCCAAATATAATAAAATTTCCTGACAAACGGAAACAGGAAGTGGAATTTCCCTCATTTTATCACCCTTTCCCAGAACAGTGAGAACTTTTCTATCCCGGTCAAAATCCCTACGGCCAAGCCCAACAATCTCCGAACGGCGCATCCCCGTAGAATACAACACCAATACCATCAGCGCATTGCGGTAATCATGCCAATTCATCTCAGCACAGGCCCTGCCGGAGCCGTCAAGACCTTTGCTCTTAAAAAACTGCTCCAATGCCTTTTCGGTATAAAACTCGGGCAGGCGGCGGCTCTCCTTCGGTCTGGCGACTTTCCGCACCGGATTGGAAAGAAGTACGGACTTGCGCACAAGCCAGGTACAGTAGCTGCTCAATGCCGAGAGATGCAGGTTTACTGTGCGCGGGCTCAGTCCATTCCTCAATGACGAGGCTATGTATCCGCGTATACAACTGAATATCAATGCTTCTTTCTGCTGTTCAGGCGTAAGTACCCCTATCTGAAAGGAACCGTCCTCCGCACACAGATCCGGATACTGAAATCTGTAAAAATCCTCCAGCGCCGCCCTGTATATGGCACATGTGCGCGGAGAATACCTTTTCTCAGACACGATATATTGCAGAAACTCCTCTACCATTGTCAATTATTTTTGCAAATTTAATAAAATCCCCTATCTTTGCAGCCCTAATAAAAGGAGGTGGTAAAAGAATGATTATAGTACCTATCAAAGAAGGCGAGAACATAGAGAAGGCTCTCAAGAAATTCAAACGTAAATTCGAGAAGACAGGAGTGGTACGCGAGCTCCGCAGCAGAAAGCAGTTCGAGAAACCTTCCGTAAAGAGAAGAAACGAGATCAAGAAAGCGATCTACGTGCAGCACCTCAGACTGAACGAGGAGTAATAACTCATTATTAAATAATATAACCGGCAAGATAATCTCTGCCGGTTTTTTTATACTGTAGAATAACAAAAAGAGGCAGTCTTTACGGACTGCCCCTTTTGTTATTGACGCATCATAAAACCAATTAGCGCATATTCAAGAGCTCGATCATCTTGATGACAGCGGTGGAGATACGTGTACCGGGGCCGAAGATGGCGGCGGCACCTGCCTTGTAGAGGGCGTCGTAATCCTGAGGAGGAATAACGCCGCCGACTACCACCATAATGTCCTCGCGTCCGAGCTTCTTGAGTTCCTCGATGATCTGGGGCACAAGGGTCTTGTGACCGGCTGCAAGGGAGGATACGCCGACGATGTGAACGTCGTTCTCCACAGCCTGCTTTGCTGCCTCTGCAGGAGTCTGGAAGAGAGGACCCATATCCACGTCGAAGCCGCAGTCGGCATAACCGGTAGCCACAACCTTGGCTCCACGGTCGTGTCCGTCCTGACCCAACTTGGCGATCATGATACGGGGCTGACGGCCTTCCTTCTTGGCGAACTCGGCCACCATCTCCTTGGCCTTCTCGAACTCGCTGTCATTCTTGACCTCTGAAGAGTAAACACCTGTATTCATACGTATAACTGCTTTATATCTTCCTACTACTTTCTCGCATGCATCCGAAATCTCACCGAGGGTGGCGCGATTGCGTGCGGCCTCGACTGCGAGCTCGAGCAGGTTACCGCTCTTGGTCTCGACAGCCTTGGTGATGGCATCCAGAGAAGCCTGGACAGCGGCATTGTCACGGTTGGCACGAAGCTCTTTCAGACGGGCGATCTGGGACTCGCGCACCTTGGTGTTGTCGATGTCGAGAATCTCGATGGGATCCTCCTTGTCCAGACGGTATTCATTGATACCGATAATCTTGTCCACACCTGAGTCGATACGGGCCTGCTTGCGTGCGGCGGCCTCCTCGATACGGAGTTTGGGGATACCGGTCTCGATAGCCTTGGCCATACCGCCGAGCTTCTCGATCTCCTGGATGTGCTCCCATGCTCTGTGAGCAATCTGGTCGGTCAGGTACTCCACATAGTAGGAGCCTGCCCAAGGATCTATGCCGCGGCAAACATTGGTCTCCTCCTGGATGTAGATCTGGGTGTTACGTGCGATACGGGCGGAGAAGTCGGTAGGCAGGGCGATAGCCTCGTCAAGGGCGTTGGTATGCAGGGACTGGGTGTGTCCGAGAGCTGCACCCATGGCCTCGATACATGTCCTGGCCACGTTGTTGAAGGGATCCTGCTCGGTCAGGGACCAGCCGGAAGTCTGGCAGTGAGTCCTCAGGGACAGAGACTTGGGATTCTTAGGATTGAAGGACTTCACGATCTTGGCCCAGAGCATACGTGCGGCACGCATCTTGGCAATCTCCATGAAGTGGTTCATACCGATAGCCCAGAAGAAGGACAGACGGGGTGCGAAAGCGTCCACGTCGATACCGGCCTTGATACCTGTACGCAGGTACTCCAGACCGTCGGCCAGGGTGTAGGCCATCTCGATGTCGCAGGTAGCACCGGCCTCCTGCATGTGGTAGCCGGAGATGGATATCGAGTTGAACTTGGGCATGTACTTGGAGGTGTAGGCGAAGATGTCGCCGATGATTCTCATGGAGAACTCAGGAGGATAGATGTAGGTGTTGCGGACCATGAACTCCTTGAGGATATCGTTCTGGATGGTACCGGCCATCTCCTCGAGATTGGCACCCTGCTCCTGAGCCGCTACGATGTAGAAGGCCAGGATAGGCAGAACGGCACCGTTCATGGTCATGGACACGGACATCTTGTTCAGAGGTATCTGGTCGAAGAGCACCTTCATGTCCTCTACGCTGCAGATAGACACACCGGCCTTTCCGACGTCACCGACTACGCGGGGATGGTCGGCATCGTAGCCTCTGTGTGTAGCCAGGTCAAATGCC
>CASFSL010000015.1 GCA_949297365.1 uncultured Bacteroidales bacterium
CAAGGTCAGAGTAGAGATGTCCCCTTATGATTTATCAAAAGGAAGAATTTCTTTCAGGTACAAATAAAAATTTACGACAATGAAAGTTAAAGCATCCATCAAGAAGCGCAGCGAGGATTGCAAAATAGTAAAGCGCAAAGGTCGCCTTTATATCATCTGCAAGAAGAATCCTAAGTTCAAGATGCGCCAGGGATAATAAATGTGTAACAATTAAAAAGTAATATAAAGTAATTAATATGGCACGTATAGCCGGTGTAGATTTACCTAAAAACAAAAGAGGAGAGATAGGGCTTACCTATATCTACGGTATCGGTCGCAGCTCAGCCAGAAAGATTCTCACCGATTGCGGTATCGACTTCGACACCAAGGTGAGTGACTGGAACGATGACCAGATCGCAGCCATTAGGGCCACTATCGCAGAACACTACAAGATCGAGGGTGAACTCCGTTCATCCGTACAGATGAACATCAAGCGTCTGATGGATATCGGATGCTACAGAGGAATCCGTCACCGTATCGGACTCCCCGTACGCGGTCAGAGCACAAAGAACAATGCCCGTACACGTAAGGGTAAGAAGAAGACGGTGGCCAACAAGAAAAAAGCAACCAAGTAACAGTTAACTGAATATGGCAAAGAAAACAGGAACAACAAATAAGAAGAGAGTCGTAAAGGTCGATGCTTACGGCGAGGCCCACATCTCATCGACTTTCAACAATGTGATCGTAACCATGACCAACTCTCTCGGTCAGGTTATCAGTTGGTCTTCCGCCGGTAAGATGGGATTCAGAGGTTCCAAGAAGAACACTCCCTATGCCGCGCAGGTAGCTGCCGCAGATGCTGCGAAGGTTGCATACGACCTGGGATTACGCAAGATCAAGGCTTATGTCAAAGGTCCCGGTGCCGGTCGCGAGTCCGCGATCCGTACCATCCATGGAACCGGCATTGAAGTTACCGAGATTATCGACGTGACTCCGCTTCCTCACAATGGATGCCGTCCTAAAGGACGCCGTAAAGTATAATTTTGTTTAACAGGTTTTTAAAAGTATCATATTATGGCAAGATATACAGGACCAAAAACAAAAATAGCCCGTAAGTTCGGTGAGCCGGTCTACGGTCCGGATAAGTATTTCGAGAAGAAAAACTATCCTCCCGGACAGCACGGACTGGCCAAGAAGCGCAAGAAGATTTCCGAGTACGGCAACCAGCTCAAGGAGAAACAGAAGGTGAAATACACCTACGGAGTTCTTGAGAGACAGTTCCGTAACACATATGCGAAGGCCCGCAGGATGCAGGGACGTACAGGTGAGAACCTGCTGATGCTCCTTGAGTCCCGTCTGGACAACATCGTATACCGCATGGGTATCGCTCCTTCGCGTCCCGCTGCACGTCAGCTTGTGTCGCACTGCCACATCGTACTCAACGGTGAGGTCTGCAACATACCCTCCACTATCGTAAAACCCGGCGAGACAGTCGGAGTCCGCGAGAGATCCAAGAGCCTTGAGGTGATTCAGAACAGCGTTGCCGACACCTGCAAGTACGCATGGATCGAGTGGAACCGCGCCGATCTCTCCGGCAAATTCCTCAACCTTCCTGAAAGGACTGAAATACCCGAGACCATCAACGAGCAGCTGATCGTCGAACTGTACTCTAAATAATAACTGAAGCCATGGCAATTTTAGCATTTCAGAAACCGGACAAAGTAATAATGCTCGAATCCACCGATACTTTCGGTAAATTCGAGTTCCGCCCGCTGGAACCCGGATACGGGATCACAATAGGCAATGCCCTGCGCAGAGTCCTGTTGTCCTCGTTGGAGGGATTTGCCATCACTTCCGTTAGGATCGAGGGGGTAAGCCATGAGTTTGACACTATCCCCGGAGTTATCGAGAGTGTAGTAGACATCATACTGAATCTCAAACAGGTACGTTTTAAGAGAGAGGTTAAGGAAGAGGAGACCGAGACGGTAAGCTTTACCGTTACAGGCAAGCAGGAGTTCACTGCCGAGGACATCTCGAAGAACCTCTGCAACTTCTCGGTGCTCAACCCCGGACTGCACATCTGCTCCATGGAGCCTACAGTGAAGCTCGTAGTCGAGCTCCGCATCGGCAAGGGCAGGGGCTATGTGCCCTCGGATGAGAACAAGGTTGACTCAGCTCCCATGGGTACCATTCCCATCGACTCGATCTTCACTCCCATCAAGAACGTCAACTACTCTGTAGAGGACTACCGCGTGGAGCAGAAGACCGACTACGACAAGCTGAATCTTGAGATCACCACCGACGGTTCGATTCATCCCAAGGATGCCCTGACAGAGGCCGCCAAGATCCTCATCTACCACTTCATGCTGTTCTCCGACGAGAAGATCTCCCTTGAGACTCCTCCCGAGAAGAGCGCGCCTGAGGCACTGGACGAGGAGGCTCTGCGCATGAGGCACCTGCTGCTGACCAAACTCTCGGATATGGAACTCTCCGTGAGGGCTCTCAACTGCCTGAAGGCAGCCGATATCGAGACATTCGCCGACCTGGTGTCCCACCAGAGGTCAGAGCTCATCAGGTTCAGGAACTTCGGCAAGAAGTCCATGAACGAGATAGACGTACTGATGGACAAGATGAAGCTCTCCTTCGGCATGGATGTCACCAAATACAACATAGAAGTTAAAAAGAAGAAAACAGACGTAGAAAACAATGAGGCACAATAGGACAATCAATCATTTAGGACGCAAGAGCGGTCACCGCAAGTCGATGCTTGCCAACATGGCCTGCTCGCTTATCCTCCACAAGAGGATTGAGACCACAGTCGCCAAGGCAAAAGCCCTGAGAGAGTACGTGGAGCCCCTGATCACCAAGTCAAAGGACGACTCCACCCACTCCCGCCGTACGGTCTTCGCCTACCTCAAGCAGAAGGAGGCCGTTACCGAGCTTTTCCGCAACGTGGCTCCCAAGATCGCCGACCGTCCCGGCGGATACACACGTATCATCAAGACCGGTTTCCGTCAGGGTGACGCTGCCGATATGGCATTTATTGAGCTTGTAGACTTCAACGATGCAGCACTTGGCACAAAAGATGCATCTAATAAGAAGACATCTACCAGACGCAGCCGTAAGAAGACCGCAGCACCCAAGGAGGCTGAGAATACCGAGGCAAAGTCTGAGTAAATGTTGTTAAAAAAGATAATTTTTTTACATTTGTGAAAATTTATTTACAACATTACAACAAACAAATTTAAGTATTTATGAAAAGAATTTTTTATTTCGCTGCAGCAGCATTTGCTGCTTGCGCAGTGATGGTCTCCTGCGACAAAGACGATGACAAGAAACCGAACAACCCTCCTACACCGGATCCTGATCAGCCGACCAAGCTTGCCACACCTAGTGTGACTTGTGAGGTAGGTGAGACCGAAGTAACTGTATCCTGGGAGGCTGTAGCCAATGCCGCTTCTTACGAGTACACAGTGGATGGCGGAACAGCAACAACAACAGAAGAGACAACTTTTACACTTGCTGTCGCTGATTTAGCAGCAGGCAACCATACAGTATCCGTAACAGCACTTCCCGAAGACGGCTCAGAGGAGTACACCAAATCTGATGCCGGTACCGCTACCTTCAATATCGAGGAATCAACAGAACCTGTAGAACCAATTGCAGAACTTGCTGAATGGCTTGGTACCTATACTGTTAATGCAACAAGGCAAGTGGAACTGTATGAAGGGACTCAGTATGTAGAGATGAGAATGGTAGAGGAGCCTGAGTCATTTGAAATAACGATAGGACCCTCAACGGACGCTAATTTTGTATTCGTTTATGGTTTCTCTAGAGTGGATACCTCTATTCCTGCTTGGGCCACACTTTTCTCAGATAAGGAGAGTGGAGAGACCATAGGTTTAGGATTATTGGCAGAATCATATCCTGTTGGAGAAGTACAGGGTAGTCAATTGGCATATTATGGTATATTTGAGGACAAGACCGATGGAAATGGAGTTGGTATAGTTAGTGGACTTCAATACACATTCATTTTCCAAAACGATGGGTCATCAATAACAAGTATACCGGCAGATGTTTACTTCTCAGACACACAGGAGAATCCGTACTATGTTGTTGCAACAGATGTTATGTCTGCATCAGGTCAACAGTTAAGTTTGTGGTATAATGAATATCCTGTAAGATTACCAGCAGGTGAGTTTACGTTAACTAAGACAGACACTTCTGCACCTGCTAATGTATTTGCACGTGATATTCGTACATTGGGTGCATCATCATTTGCTCCATTGGCTGGAGTGTCAATTGTAAGATAAGCTTATCTATTGCTAAGTTTAGAGGATGACCTGACAGTCATCCTCTTTTTTTACCCTTTTGCTATTGAACTTAATGTGTCCTGCCTTCGTTCGCATTCCCCTCATCCCCTTCAGAAATAGAGTCCACATCCAACTCCCACCTTCCGCATAGTACTCACGATCTATTCTCGTTCCCTTGGAAAGTCCGTTAGGATGTTGGTAAAACTTATGGGGGAAACTATCTTAGGGCTGGCGCATATCAATTGACCCATAAAGCAGCGGATTTTAGCAAAGAGCTTAGTTACAGTGCGTTGTGATTTTGAGACATGCCTCATCATCTCATAACTAATCGTTCTTTAAAAGGGCCAATACTGTGGAGTGTTGTGTAGCGGTGTATCTGCTTTTTGAATAAAGCCCCAAGGAAGTTTGGTAGCTTTAATGACGTTATAAAGGGTGTTGATGGCAGGTGTCGCATTGCCCTCAGTGCGTTGCTTTAATGTTGCGGAGGTGGTGTGATTTTTGCTATTTTTGCAGTTGAATAGTAATGGAATGAATTATGGACAAGAAAGTATTACTTATGATCCTCGACGGCTGGGGCGAGGGCAGGCATGACCGTTCCAACGCCATCTATACTCAGGGGACACCCAATCTCGACAAGCTCAGGGCGCAGTATCCTGTGTCGTTTCTTAAGGCCTGCGGCGAGGACGTGGGTCTTCCCGCCGGACAGATGGGCAACTCCGAGGTGGGGCACCTCAACATCGGCGCGGGCCGCATCGTCTATCAGGACCTGGTCAAGATCAACATGGCCTGCGCTCAGCACAAATTACTTGAAAACAAGGAAATCAAGGCGGCGTACGACTATGTGGCCGGCAGCGGCAAGGCACTGCATTTCTTCGGACTGTGCTCCCACGGCGGAGTCCACAGCTCCTTGGCCCATCTCTACGAGTTTCTCGAAGTGGCCGCACAGTACAGGCTGCCAAAAGTATATGTTCACTGCTTCATGGACGGCCGTGACTGCGACCCACGCAGCGGCAAGGGCTTTATAGAGGAACTGCAGGCCAAGTGCGCAGAGTTACGCGCCAAATATCCCGATCCTTCACAGGGCCCCGTCATCGCCAGCATCATAGGCCGCTACTACGCCATGGACCGCGACAAGAGATGGGACCGCATCAAGATGGCCTACGACCTGGTAGTCAACGGAGAGGGTGAGAAGTTCAGCGATCCCGTGGCTGCAATGCAGAAATCCTACGACGAGGGCGTGACCGATGAGTTCATAAAGCCCCACTGCGGCGTGGATGCAGCCGGCAAACCCCTCGGGCTCATCTCAGAAGGCGACGCCGTCATCTTCTACAACTTCCGCAATGACCGCGCCCGCGAGATCACGGCAGTGCTCACCCAGCAGGATATGCCGGAGCAGGGCATGAGGACCATCCCCCTGTACTACTGCTGCCTGACTCCCTACGATGACAAGTTCACCGGGCTGCACATTCTCTTCGACAAGGAGAACGTGCCCGACACCATCGGCGAGGTGGTCTCCAAGGCTGGCCGCAAGCAGCTCCGCATAGCAGAGACCGAGAAATATGCCCATGTGACCTTCTTCTTCTCAGGCGGACGCGAGGAGCCTTTCGATGGCGAGTCCCGCATCCTCATCAACTCCCCCAAGGTGGCCACCTACGACCTGAAGCCCGAGATGTCCGCTCCCGAAGTGACCGAGGCCCTCGTCGCCGAACTGAACAAAGGCGTACACGACATGGTCATCCTCAACTTCGCCAACGGTGACATGGTGGGCCATACCGGAGTCTACGAGGCTATCTGCAAGGCCGTCAAGACCGTGGACGAATGCGTGGCCAAGGTAGTCACCGCCGCCCGCGCAAACGGCTACAGCGTGCTCATCACCGCCGACCACGGCAACGCCGATCACGCTGTCAACGAGGACGGTACCCCCAACACCGCCCACTCCCTCAACGTAGTACCCTTCATCGCCGTGGACGACGATGTCAAGAGTCTCCGCGACGGCCGCCTGGCCGACATCGCCCCCACCATGCTCAAGCTGATGGGCATTCCCGCTCCGGCTGACATGACCGGCGAGCCCCTGTTCTAGTCAGCGGCATAGGTGTTCCTGCCGACAAGAATATGACAACTAAAGAGAAAGAGGGCGACCCAAAAGGAGGAATTTCAAGGCTTGCGAAGATGAGAAAACCGCAGTGTACTATCGTACATGAGGATTTTCGAATCAAGCGTAACGCAGAAATTACCCTTTTGGGTCGCCCTCTTCTAGTAAGGTGTGAGTAAGGTTTGTATTGATTATTGTTTGGAAATGCTGTGTCTGTAGCCGGCTTCGAGGGCGGCAATGTTCTTGGCCACGACTTCCTCTCCCTTGCGGGCGAAGACCTTGGCGACAGCATCGCGGACTGTCTCGAAACTGAATCCGAGCATCGGGATAGCAGCTCCGAGCAGTACTATATTGGATGCCTGGGCAGGCGCTCCGGCTTCTTTGGCCAGTTCCTCCACGTCTAGCATCACTACATGCGGCAAAGCATTGAGATGCTTGTAGACATCCTCCTTGTCAGGGTAGTTGTTGATGTTGACGAAAGGTATGGAAGAAGTGACAATCCAGCCGTCTTCTGACAGCTCCTGGACGTATCTAAGGGCCTCCATAGGCTCCAAAGACATGATCATGTCCACCTGTCCGAAAGGAATAAGGTCGCTGTGAATCGGCTCGGATGATATGCGCAGGTTGCTCTGGACATCGCCTCCGCGCTGACTCATTCCGTGTACTTCCGCCTGTTTGATATGGAGACCGCCTGTGAGCGCGGCTTCTCCGAGAACTGTGGCGATGGAGAGGATTCCCTGTCCTCCTACGCCTGCCAATATTATATCTTGTTTCATATCGGTTTTCTTTATAAGTCAGTTATTTCTTTTTCTCTTTTGCGTGACGCTTGAATGTCTGGATGCATTCCCTGCGGGGGATGACCACTGATACGCCTTTGTACTCCACTTCCTCACGGATGGTGTTCTTGATCTCCTCCATGTTCTTGGGAAGGGGCACTACAACTCTGATGTGGGCGGGGTCCACGCCTACTCCGGCGCAGATACTCTCAAGTTTGCCTGTGCCGGCGGAGTCCTGGCCTCCGGTCATACCGGTAGTGAGGTTGTCGGAGATGATGATCACTACGTTGGCGTTGCTGTTTACGCAGTCAAGCAGGCCGGTGATGCCTGAGTGGGTGAATGTGGAGTCTCCGATGACGGCGAAAGAGGGGAACTGTCCTGCATCGGCGGCGCCTTTGGCCATGGTGATGGAGGCTCCCATGTCCACGCATGTGTTGATGGCCCTGAACGGAGGCAGCGCGCCGAGTGTGTAGCAACCTATGTCGCTGAATACGCGGGAGTTCTCGTACTCTGCCGCTACTTCATTGAGGGCGGCGTACATGTCTCTGTGTCCGCAGCCCTGGCAGAGTGCGGGAGGTCTGGGCACTACGATGTCGTCCTTGGGGAAGGTCTTGTGCGGAGCGAGTCTCACGGCTGCGCGGACACAGTCGGGAGAAAGCTCCCCGGCACGTGGCAGGATACCGTTAAGACGGCCGTCCACCTGTATGTCCGAGCTGATCATGCCTTTTATCATCTCCTCTACAAGAGGCTGACCCTCTTCCATGACTATTACACGGTTGATTCCCTCGGCCTCCATGGTCTTGACCAACCGGCGAGGAATAGGGTAGCGGGATATCTTGAGTACTCCGCACGGAACTCCGTTGGGGAAGTTCTCCATCAGATAGTTGTATGCGATACCGCAGGTTACGATTGCCAGGCTTTTGTCCTCACCGGGCATGAACCGGTTGCGCGGGTCGTTGAGTGCACCTTCCTCGAAGACTTCCTGATCCTTGATGAGCTGATCGTTGCGCACTTTAGAATTGGCTGGCAACAGTACCCATTGACGGGGATTTTCAGGGTATGAAATCTGTTTTTGGGGAAGAATATCCTCCCTGGTCTCCACTTCGGCTCTGGAATGGGCCATACGTGTGGTTATTCTCAGCAATACGGGTATTCTGTTCTGCTCTGAGAACTCAAATGCATCGCGGACCATGTCGTAGGCCTCCTGCTGTGAGGACGGCTCGAACACAGGTATCATAGCGAACTTGCCGTAGAAACGGGAGTCCTGCTCATTCTGGGACGAGTGCATGGACGGATCGTCCGCAGCTACTACGACAAGGCCTCCGTTGGCTCCGGTCATGGCTGAGTTGACAAATGCGTCGGCCGCTACGTTCATGCCGACGTGCTTCATGCATACAAGGGCGCGTTTACCCATGTAGGACATGCCGAGGGCCGCTTCCATGGCGGTCTTCTCATTGGTGCACCATTTGCAGAAGATACGTTCAGACGCCGGATCGGCTTTCTGACGGTTCTGGATGTATTCGGTAATCTCCGTAGACGGGGTGCCGGGATAGGCATAGACTCCGGAAATTCCTGAATGTATAGCCGCCAGGGCTATGGCTTCATCGCCAAGTAACAGTAATTTCATAAAACTTTATGTTATCTATCAATTTTTAAGGAAAATCTCACTAAAGTTTCAAAATTATAATGAATAATCGTAAAAGGCAAAATTTTTCCCTCTAAATTATCTAAAGTCATTGAAAATGTCTATGTTTGTCCCCAATTTTTACTGACCATGAAAGTAATAAGCACAGTGGCGGAATTTGATGCCGCCCGCAAATTATTGGAAGACAAAACGGTAGGTTTCGTGCCTACCATGGGGGCCCTCCATGAGGGTCATGCATCGCTTATCCGCAGGGCCGTGTCGGAGTGCGGAGCGGTCGTAGTTTCCGACTTTGTAAATCCCACGCAGTTCAACAATAAGACCGATTTCGAGACCTACCCCCGCAGACTGGAGGATGACGCAGCATTCATAGAGCCTATGGGTGTCTCTGTACTGTTCGCTCCTACGGTGGAGGAAATGTATCCCGAGGGGACTGACTATAATAAGAAGGTGTTTGACCTCGGCGGTCTGGACCGGTACGGAGAGGGACCGCGCAGACCGGGACACTTCAACGGCATGGCACAGGTGGTTACAAGACTTTTCGATATAGTGCGTCCGGACAGGGCTTATTTCGGAGAGAAGGACTTCCAGCAGCTGGCCATCGTGGAGTATTTTGTGAAGGCTCTCGGATACAATATTGAGATAGTGCGCTGCCCCATAGCAAGGGGAGCGGACGGACTGGCGCTCAGTTCCCGCAACAAGCTTCTGACTCCCGGACAGCGGGAGGCGGCTCCACATATATACCGTTCAATACTGAAGGCCAGGGATATGGTCGGCAGGATGCCCGTGGCCGAGGCCATAAAGGCTGTGGTGTCGCTGATTGATGCGGACAGCCGGCTCAGGACCGAATATGTGGAAATAATAAATTCATTAACTTTGCGCCCTGTGACGGACTGGAATGAAGCGGAGCACCTGCGGCTGACATGCGCGGTGTATGCCGGTCAGGTCCGTCTGATTGACAACATAGAGTTGAGATAGAATGTTTATCGAGGTTATCAAATCCAAAATCCACAGGGTGACGGTTACCCGTGCCAATCTGGACTACATCGGCAGCATCACTGTGGACAGGGCTCTGATGCGGGCCTCCGGCCTCTTTGAGGGCGAGAAGGTCTCGGTGGTCAATGTCACCAACGGCAACCGGGTGGAGACATACGTCATCCCCGGCGAGGAAGGCAGCGGCGCCATAGAACTGAACGGTGCTGCGGCCCATCTGTTCTCGGCGGGTGATATAGTGATCATAATGTCTTATGCGATAGTGACTCCGGAAGAGGCTGCGGACTTCCGTCCCAAAGTCGTATTCCCGGATACAAGGACAAACCGGCTTGTCAAGTGAGCGGTGTCCGGTCCAAGATAAAGAAAGTCCTTCAGTGGACCCTGATGCTGGCACTTGCGGCGGTGCTGCTGTATTTTGCGTTCCGCGGAGTGAAGTGGGAGGATTTTGTCTCAGGAATTCGTAACTGTAATTTCAGCTGGATTCTGGTGTCGATGCTGGCCAGTATCCTGGCGTTTGTAATCAGAGGACTCAGATGGAGGCTTGTCATGCTGCCTTTGAACCCGGCTATAACCCGCAGGGAAGCCTATGACGGTGTGACAATAGCGTATCTGACCAATTTCGCCCTGCCTCGTGCCGGTGAACTTGCCAGGTGCGGGGTCATCTCCGCTACGGGAAAGGCCTCTTTCGAATCGGTGCTCGGCACTGTGGTGCTGGAGCGCAGCTGGGATATGGTGACATTCCTGATAATTCTCTTTGTCGTCCTGCTGGCAGGAGAAAGCTCGTTCGGGCAGTTCGTGTCCGACGAGGTGTGGCAGCCTGCGGTCGATTCGATGCCGTTTGATATCCTCTGGCTGATAGGAGGCATTGCAGCCTTGTGCGTGGGGGCCTGCGTCCTGATATTCTGCTACAGGAAGCCTCTGAGCAGGTATAAATTTTTCGCCAAGCTGTTCTCCCTGGCCAAGGGGCTGATAGGAGGTCTGACAGCCGGCCTGAAGATGAGGGGCAAGTGGAGATTCCTGCTGTACACCCTGCTGCTGTGGCTGTGTTATTGGATTATGAGTTATTCGACCATCCTGGCCATACCTCAGGTGGCCGGACTCAACTGGGTGGATGCCCTTTTCCTGATGGTGGTGGGAAGTCTGGGCTGGATAGTCCCGGTTCAGGGCGGCATAGGAGCATATCATTTCATACTGTCTATGGCCATGTATTCGATATATTCCATACCCAAGACTTCGGGCGTGATATTTGCAACGATATCGCATGAGAGCCAGGCCCTGACCATGCTGCTGTGCGGGGCGGTGTCCCTGGCCGCTATGTATATATCCAGACGTAAAAAGGACAGACAAAAATCCAACGGTTATGAAAAATAGAATCATCACGGTGATAGTGCTGGCTCTGACGGCTTCGGCAGTGGCCGGAGCGCAGACCGGACGGGTAAGGGACTCGGAATATTTTCCCCGGAACGAGGTATACGTGCAGTACGGTACGCCTTCGGTCATAGAACTGACGACAATGCTCAACTCCGAGTACCGCTCGGAGGATTATGACGGAGATTCCCGTAATCATAAGTTCTCCGGTATCGCGGCAGTAGGATACAATTTCTTCGTGCATCCCAGAGTCTCCATAGGTCTGGATTTCGGCTATGGCTACGGCAGTGCGGACATGTATATAACCGACTCTGAGATGATGCCTATATCGGAACCTATATTTGTCTGCCGTTCCACCATCAGCAGTTATTCGGCTCATATATCCGCTTCCTATACTTACTGGCAGCAGGGACCGATGGAATGCTCCGGCTCTCTGTATCTGGGCGTGAGCTATCAGGATGAGTCGATAGTGCAGGGCAATGAGGATTATTTTATCCCCGAGGCAAATGACCGGCTCCGGTTCTCATACCATATCACTGCCGTAAAGTTCCGTTACGGGGAGACATTCGGCGGGTTTGCCGAGCTCGGCTTCGGCTACAGGGGACTGGTCAACGTCGGTCTGTCCATCAAGATCTGAGACATCCCGTATCTTACTGGAAGAGTCCGAACAGGCGGGCGTCTATCTGGTCGCAGATCTGGCTGAAATCCTCTTTCCTGTCCTCGAACCGGCAGGTGTCCACGTCTACTATCAGCAACTCGCCCTTATAGTCGGCTATCCACTTCTCGTACCGGTCGTTCAGACCGCTGAGGTAGTCGATGCGGATGCTGTTCTCGTACTCGCGGCCGCGTTTCTGAATCTGCGCCACCAGATTGGGGATGGACGACCGCAGGTAGATGAGCAGGTCAGGATATCCGACCATGCGCTGCATCAGTTCAAACAGGGATGAATAGTTCTCGAAGTCCCTGGTCTCCATCAGTCCCATGTCGTGCAGGTTGGGCGCGAATATCATGGCGTCCTCGTAGATGGTGCGGTCCTGTATCACGTTCTTGCCGGAGTTCTGGAATTCAACGATGTCCTTGAGCCTCTTGTTGAGGAAGTACACCTGCAGGTTGAACGACCACCGCTGCATGTCGTTATAAAAGTCCACCAGATAAGGATTGAAGTCCACCGACTCATAGTGAGGCTCCCAGCCGTAATGTCTTGCCAGCAGCCCTGTCAGGGTGGTCTTGCCGCTGCCTATGTTGCCTGCTACCGCTATGTGCATATTCTATTGACTTAATCTTTGTGCAAAAGTAAGGAAATTATTGTGAAATCTTCCAGCCGGAGATGTTGTGTCTCTCCCGGTCGAAGTCGATGGCGACCTTTACGACGGGCAGGCCGCAGAGGGCGAAGCGTTCGGGGTATTGCTTGAGGTCTATCTGCTGCATGGCGGCTTCAGCATCGGCGTCGAGTTTCAACTCCACGAGGTAGAGTCTGGTGGCGGTGCGCATGACCATGTCCACTCTTCCGTGCGGTGTACGCACCTCCACGTCCACGTAGTAGCCCAGGAGGGAGAAGATGATGTAGAGCATCTGCTGCCAGTGGCCCTCGTAACCGGTGTTGTCGGTGTAGGGGACGGTGCCGAGGAAGGTCTGGAGGAGGCGGAGGGCACCGTCGATGTCCTCGTTCAGAATGGCTCCGTATATTCTGGCGACGGTGGTTGAGGCCTCGGTGGTGCACGGCGGGGTGACATAGTAGGGTAGGAGGGAGCGCATCAGGCCTATGCGCACCTCGTTGTTGGGAATATCCAGCGTGTAGAGGTCAATTGTCCTGTCGTATGTCTTGATGGTGATATAGCCGCTCTGGTAGAGCAGCGGAGTTATCTCCGTCATTCTCTCTGTCGGGGCGTCAAACGCTGATGCCGGGGCTGAACTTCCACCTATGCGTGAGGGTGTGACGTGGAATTTTCTCATCATTTCTATCAGGTAGGTGGGCGTTCCGCTGCCGAACCAGTAGGAGTCCAGCTTGGCATTGGCAAATGCCCTGAGGAGGCTGAAAGGGTTGTAGATGTCCGGTGAAGGCCAGGTGAAGTGGTATCCGTCGTATTTGGATTTCAGTTTGTCCAGTGTTTCCTCACGGCTCAGTTCCAGTCTCTGGGCCAGTCTGTCGATGTCCGGGCTCATCTGAGTGAGCATCTCTTCCTCACTGATGCCGCAAACGGCTGCGTACTGTTCCAGCATACTGATGTTCTCCAGGTTGTTGAGCTCGCTGAAGATACTCAGCTGGGAGAACTTGGTGATACCGGTCATGAAGACGAAGCGGAGATACGGGTCGCAGGCCTTGAGCGGGCTGTAGAAATTGCGCATGACGTTGCGCAGTACCGGCAGGGTCTTTTCCTCGTGTACTACGTCCAGCAGCGGTGCGTCGTATTCGTCAATCAGGATAACTACCCTCTGCCCGGTCTTTATGAATGCTCTTTGGATGATTCCGGCGAGTCTGTCATTGACGCCTGTCTCGGCTTCTACTTTCCCGTAGATATTTTCGTAACCGAGCAACTGCAGGTTGAGCATGGACTCGAGCTGTTCCTTCTCCATGTGCTTTGCCATGCTCATGTCGAAATGCAGCACCGGATATTCCGTCCACTCCTTTTCCAGTGCCTCTATGGCGAGCCCCTGAAACAGCTCCTTCCTGCCCTGGAAGTAATATTTCAGCGTGGATACGAGGAGCGACTTGCCGAACCTCCTGGGCCGGCTCAGGAAGATGAACTTGGCATCGGAGTGCGTCATACTGTAGACATACTCCGTCTTGTCTATATACATGAAGTTGCCCTCCGTCCTTATCTCGGCGAAGTCCTGCCGTCCTACCGGGTAAAGTCTCTGCTGTGTGTCCATGGTCATGTGATTTTGTTTCCGACTTCAAATTTAGTTAAAATAGCCGAGATTCGGTAAATCTTGCTATTTTTGCTATATGATTCAGACTTTTTATTTCAACGACCTGCGCACCTGCTGCTACGTGCTCTACGACGAGGCGGGCGAGTGCGCTATAATAGACCCGGGCTGCATCAAGCAGTCGGAGAAGGACAGACTGGTGAAGTTTATCGAGGAGAAGCATCTGCATCCCCGGATGATACTCCAGACCCACGGCCATTTCGACCACGTGATGGGCAATGCCTTCGTGGCCTCGAAGTGGAACATACCCACATACATCGCCGCAGCCGACATCCCCCAGATAAGACGGGCAAGCTCGTACGGCAGCTATTTCGGCTATGAGTTCGAACAGCCCTCCGAGGACCTTAGGGACATGAAGGACGGCGACATCATCAACGTAGGCTCGATACAGCTGAAAGTGCTGGAGTCGCCCGGCCATACGGAAGGCGGAGTACTGCTTTATGACGAGCAGGGCGGCTATGTGTTCACAGGCGACACTCTGTTCTGCGGCAGCATAGGCCGGACAGACCTGCCGGCCGGAGATTTTGACAAGCTCAGTGAGAGCATCCGGACCAATGTGCTGCCCCTGCCCGCCGATACCGTAGTATATCCCGGGCACGGCCCCGCTACCGACATCGGACGCGAGAAGATGACCAATCCCTTCCTGGAAGACATCATAGCCAGGGAGATAGACCGGCAGCAGACTCCGGCGGAGACTCAGAACGCATAGCGCGATGCAGGACAGTGAGTACATAGACATCTGCAAGGCCTCGGTCCACAACCTCAAGGGAATATCGCTCAGGATACCGCGGCATGCCCTCGTAGTGGTCACCGGCCTGAGCGGCAGCGGCAAGTCCTCACTGGCCTTCGACACCATCTACGCCGAGGCCCGCCGGCGCTATATGGACACCCTGTCCGCCTACGCCCGGCACTACATCGGTGTGATGGAGCGGCCCGAGGTGGAGAGCATCGACGGTCTCAGCCCCACCATCGCCATAGAGCAGAAGAGCACCAACCGCAATCCCCGCTCCACAGTGGGTACCATAACCGAGATTTCGGATTTCCTCAGACTGCTTTACGCCAGGGCCTCCACGGCCTATTCGCCCGTAACCGGCAAGCCGATGGTCAGATACACCGACTCCGGCATCGTGGAACTCATCATGAAAGAATACAACGGGCGGAAGTGCATCATCCTGGCCCCGCTTGTAAAGGGCCGCAAAGGCCACTACCGTGAACTCTTCGACAGCCTGTTGAAAAAGGGATTCTCCTCGGTCCGGATAGACGGGGAGATACGTCAGCTGGGGGACATGGCCTCCGGAGTGGACCGCTACAAGGTCCATTTCATAGAGGTGGTGATAGACCGGGTCGTGCCCAAGGAAGAGGACGGAAAGCGCATACGCAACTCTGTGATGTCCGCCCTGACTCAGGGCAAGGGCTCGCTGATGATTCTGGATCCCGATACAGGAGAGGTGCGTCATTTCAGCAAGCACTTCATCTGCCCCGACAGCGGCATATCCTTTCCCGAGCCTGCACCCCATACATTCTCATTCAACTCCCCGGCCGGAGCCTGCCCCGTATGCAATGGACTCGGCACCATACGGGAGGTGGATACGGCCAAGATCGTGCCGGACTCCTCGCTCTCAATCGCCGACGGAGGCATCGCTCCGCTGGGCAAGAAACGCGACAATGCCGTATTCACAATCCTGGAAGCGGTGGCCCGCAAATACGGATTCTCCCTGTATGAGCCGATAAAGGACATATCGGAGGAAAATATGAGCATCATCCTCAACGGTTCTGAGGATCTCGTAAGGGTAGACACCCACGGAGGGCTGTCCGAGATGGTGGCTTTCCCGGGACTGCTCTCCAAGCTGGACAGGGACGGGGAGGATGAAGACAATACCATGGCCCGCAGATACTCTACCGATGCCGTATGTCCTGAATGTCACGGCAAGCGTCTTCGAAAAGAATCGCTGTGTTTCAAGATAGGCGGCCTCGATATCACCGAGGTCTCCGACATGGATGTGAACGTACTGTACGACTGGGTGGGCGGTCTGAAGGACAAGCTTGATCCGAGAGGGCAGGCGGTGGCGGCAGATATCGTCAAGGAACTTCGGGAACGGATAGGCTTCCTGGTGGATGTCGGTCTGTCCTATCTCTCGCTGAGCCGCAGCACCATGTCGCTCAGCGGCGGCGAGAGCCAGCGCATCCGGCTGGCCACCCAGATCGGCTCGAAGCTGGTCAATGTACTGTATATCCTGGACGAGCCCAGTATCGGCCTGCACCAGAGCGACAACATAAAGCTTATTAACTCCCTCAAGCGGCTGCGCGACGAGGGCAACACGGTCATGGTAGTGGAGCATGACGAGGAGATGATGCGCAACGCGGACTGGATAGTGGATATCGGACCGGGCGCAGGAGAGAAAGGAGGAGAGGTGCTGTTCTCCGGACCGCCTCAGCTCAAACTGGAGCCGGCATACAGACTGCCGGAAAATCTTCCCGTCATAGACCGGGAAAGCGAGGGCGGATACACCTTCGAGTATCTGAAAGGCTCGCGGCAGATAGCTGTTCCGGCATACCGCCGTCCCGGCAACGGCAAGTTCATAGAACTCAAGGGTGCTTCTGGCAACAACCTGAAGAATGTCGATATACGCATACCGCTGGGCTGTATCGTGGGCATAAGCGGAGTCAGCGGCAGCGGCAAGTCGTCTCTTATCAACGACACCCTCATGCCGGTAATCAGCAACAGGCTCTACCGTTCCAAATACAATGTGCTGCCTTACACTTCTCTGGAAGGGCTGGACAACATAGACAAGCTCGTGGAGATAGACCAGTCTCCGGTGGGACGCTCCCCGCGCTCCAACCCGGCCACCTACACTGGTGTGCTTACACCGATACGCAGTCTGTTCGCCGAGACACCCGATGCAAAGATACGCGGATTCAAGTCCAACAAGTTTTCCTTCAACGTCAAGGGCGGTCGCTGCGAGGCCTGCAAGGGAGCCGGGGTGGAGGTCATAGAGATGAATTTCCTGCCATCGGTTACGGTCACCTGCAAGGAGTGTCACGGCAAGCGGTTCAATCCCGATGTCCTTGCGGTCAAATACAAGGGAAAGAGCATCAACGACGTGCTGGAGATGACCATCTCCCAGGCCGTGGAGTTCTTCGCCCCCGTGCCGTCCATAGCCCGCAAGCTCAAGACCCTTGAGGACGTGGGACTGGGCTACATCCGTCTGGGTCAATCCTCGCTGACTCTCAGCGGCGGAGAGAACCAGAGGGTCAAGTTGGCCGCCGAACTTTCGCGCCAGGAGACAGGACGCACTCTGTACATCCTCGACGAGCCGACCACGGGACTGCATTCGGAGGACATCGCCGTGCTGCTGGACGTGCTCCAGAGACTGGCCGAGGGAGGCAATACGGTCATTATCATCGAACACAACCTGGATGTGCTCAAGTCCGTGGACTACCTCTTCGATATGGGCCCGGCCGGAGGCCGCGACGGAGGCCGTATCGTCTCGCAGGGCACTCCCGAACAGGTCGCCTCTGACCCCGCCTCCGTCACAGGCCCCTACCTCCGCCCCCTCTTGAACCTATAATATGAAAGATATGATTACGGTATACTGCGACAGCCTGCAGGGCTTTTATGACTGCGAACCCGGGATGACCATAGGCGAACTTTCCCGGAAGATAGACACCGGATGCGGATATCCGGTAGTGGCCGCACTGGTGGACAATATGCTGAAGGAACTGACCTTTCCTATATACACTCCGCACACCATAAAGTTTCTGGACTGCACTCATCCGGACGGACGCAGGACCTATTCCAGGTCTCTGTCATTCGTGCTGCAGAAAGCCGCCGTGGACATGTTCCCCGACCTGCAGCTGTTTCTGGACTATACCCTGCCCAACGGTCTTTATGGCGAACTGCGCAGGCCAGTAGGTAATGATGCTTTCGTTACGGAGACGGCAGGAGCCGACAAGGTCGGGACATTGAGAAAACGGATGGAAGAGCTTATCCGGGCCGACCTGCCGTTCGAAAAGACCAAGATGACCAATGACGAGGCCGCCGCCCTGTTCCGCAGGAACGGACGCAGTGAGAAAGCCGCTCTCGTAGCGGACATGGAGAAATTCTTTGTCTCGGTATACCTGCTGGACGGCTATGCCGACACTTTCTACGGCCCGCTGCTGGAGCGCACGGGGCAGATCGACGTATTTGACCTCATTCCCTATAGTGAGGGATTCTGCCTTCAGGCTCCATCGGCCAGCGACCCGTCGGTAATATCTCCGTACAAATACCAGGACAAGCTCAGCGCGGTGTTCAAGGAAAACTCCGAATGGTGCTCTATCCTCGGAGCTCACGGTATCGGCTCGGTCAACGAGTCCGTCAAGAAAGGTCAGGCCAGGGAACTGATTGCCGTGGCCGAGTCCCTGCACGAGAGGAAGTACGTCAAGATTGCCGACATGATCCATGACAGGCGCGACAAAGTAAAGCTGGTCCTCATAGCCGGCCCGTCCAGCAGCGGCAAGACGACCACCTCAAAGCGCATAGCGTTGCAGTGTAAGGTGCTGGGTCTCAATCCGCTCGTAATAGCGATGGACGACTACTTCCTCAATCGGGAGAAGACGCCCAGGGATGCAAACGGAGAATACGACTTTGAAAGTATCTACGCCCTGGACCTGCCCTTCCTCGGGGCTCAGCTCAACGACCTCTTTGACGGGAAGGAGGTGGAGCTGCCCAAATACGATTTCGTGAAGGGTGAGCGGCATTTTGACGGTCGCAGGATGAGGATGAAAGAGGGGGACATACTGATCATGGAAGGCATCCACGCCCTCAATCCCGAGCTGACAAAGCATATTGACGGTGAGAAAGTCTTCCGCGTCTTCGCCTCTGCCCTTACCTCCCTGTCGGTGGACGAGAACAACTACATCTCCACTGCCGACAACCGCCTGCTGCGCCGTATGGTCCGGGACAACTTCACCCGGGGCATCACCCCCGAGGAGACCATCCTGCGCTGGAAGAGTGTCCGTGCCGGTGAGGAGAAGAACATCTTCCCCTTCCAGGAGAACGCCGATGTGATGTTCAACTCCGCCCTGCTCTTCGAACTGCCCCTGCTGCGCTACTATGCCGAGCCGCTGCTTGAACGCATTCCGCCTCTGTCGGAAGCCTACGCCGAAAGTGTGCGCCTGCGCAAGTTCCTATCCTACATCACCCCTCTGACCCCGGACGAGATAGACTGCATTCCCCCGACTTCCGTCATGCGCGAGTTTATAGGAGGAAGTACATTCGAGTATTGACAGACCTGCTATCGGAGCCAGGTTTCGGGGTTCTGCTTGTCGGTGCCCTTCCAGAGTTGGAAGTGGAGCTCGGCGTTGCCGTCCTCGTTGGTACTGATCTGTCCGATGCGGTCTCCGGTATTCAGTTTGTCTCCGCTCTTGACAAATACCTGCCTGAGCTTGCAGTAGAATGTGAAGTATTCGCCGTGCTGGACGAGGACGCACTGGTCGTAGCCGGGCATTACCAGCACCTGCTTGACCACTCCGTCAAAGACAGCGGTGGCGTTGCTGCCGGCGGGAGACGATATGTTGATGCCGTTGTTGTACGGCATTTTGAGATTCTTGAAGACCGGATGGTAGGTCTGTCCGAATTTCTGAATGACCACTCCGTTCTGTACCGGCCACGGCAGCCTGCCCTTGTTCTCTCCGAATTTGGCCGACAGGGCGTAATCCACTTTCTCTCCTTTTCCGGCTTTCTGCTGCCTGACTGCCTCGGCCAGGATTCTCTCTATCTCCTTGTTGAGCCGCTCCACTTCCTTCTGCTTCTGCTTGAGTTCCTTTTTCAGGGATTTCTCATTTTTTGTCAACTGGACTACCATACTGTTCATCTTCTTCTCTTCGGCCGTCAGGGTCTCTCTTTCACGCTCTCTTTCAGTCCGGGCGGCTACGGATTCCGCCTTAAGGCCTTCCAGCCGGGCCGTCTCCATACGCAGCTCATATTCGGTGTCCTTGATCTGCGTGGCTTGTCTGCGGATTGAGGAGGAGATGTTCTTCAGGTAGGACCATCTGCGCAGACCCTGATTGATGTCCTTGCTGGAAAGAAGATACATGAACCATACCTTATTGTCCCGGGTCTTGTAGGCTCCGAGCACCAGGTCCGCGTGGTATTTCCTGAGCGTGTCCAGTCTGGCATTCAGACGGTCTATCTGGGCGTTTGTTCCGGCTATGTCCTTGTTGTAGCCGGCTATGTCGCTGTCCAGCTGAGCTATCAGTTTTTTTCTGGCGTTGAGTTTCTGTCTCGTCAGGATAAGAGTGTTGAGGCTTTCCTTACGCTTGCTGGTGTTGGCGTCCAGCTGCTTGTCGATAAGGGCGATTTCCTGCTCTATCTGCTTTTTACGCTCTTTCTGCCGGCTGACATCCTGTGCGAGGACAGGGACTGCGGCAAGGACAAGCAACAATATGGTCGTCAGTCTTTTCATTGTTTCTTTATCTGTTCCCTTCTCTCCTGTATTTTAGCACTCAGGCCCATGTCCGGATCCAGCCTGTCAGCATTGCCCCAGTATAGGAAGGCCAGATTGTATTCTTTCAGTGCGAACAGGGTCTCCGCATAGTGGTCGAGTATGACGGCGCTTGAGTCACCTCCGTATATCTTGGCTTTTTCCAGATACTTCCGGGCTTCCTTATAGTCTCCGGTCAGGTAGAGCAACCATCCGTAGGTATCCAGATAGGTCGGATTCTCCGGCTCGTTGAGTACGGTCTTCCGGCTCATCTCCAGGGCTTTTTTCAGCTGACGGCCCTCCTCGCTGAGATAGTAGGCGTAGTTGTTGAGGATGGGGCTGTAATTGTCGTCGATCTTAAGGCCTTTCTCGTAGCATGAATACGATTTGCGTCGGTCGCCTGTCTCGTGGTAAAGGTCGCCGAGCGACCCGTAGCAGTTGAGGAGAACCGGATGGCCGTCCGGTGCTGCTTTGAGTATCTGGCGGTACATGTCTATGGCTGACCTGGCGTCTCCTTTCTGCCAATAGGCGATGGCTATGAGTTCCCGGAGAGTGAAGTGGTCCGGGAACAGGCTCAGGGTCTCTTCAGCTACTGGAATCAGGGCATCCCAGTCCTGCATATAGTAGAGCTGTCCCATATATGTCATGCGGACAGATTCTATATCAGGATGAAGTTCCATGTTGCGGTGCAGGATGTCCATCCCTCTGTCGGTGCTGTCGATGGCGATGAAGTACATTCCGGCCATAGTCAGAACTGATGTGTCCGCAGGGTGGGCATTCAGAGTGCTTACAACCATGGTGTCTACCTGAGGCCTGAATATCTGGACCATCCCAGAGGGGAATATGATTTCCTCCATATAGCTGGTTTTCATCAGAGGGCTGATCTGCGGGTCTGCCAGAAACGGATCGATGTTTTTGAAGAAATTGATGAAATCCCGTTTGACCCGGTATATCTCCGCCATTCCGAAGTATGCCGGGGTGTAGTCAGGTTCCATGGATACAGCCTCTTGGTAATAATGCAGGGCGGTGGAATCATCGTATCTGGTCTTGTAGAGGTCGCCGAGAATGAGGGCTGTTCTGGGAGACGGGGAATATTCATTCATCTTGAGAGCCTGAGTCAGGGCCTCGTCGTACTTGCTCAGCGCCATAAGTATCTCGTACCGGGCATTGCCGGTGATCTCCGAGTATCCGCGCATCCGGTCGATCCGGTCCAGAATTTCCAGAGCCTCGTCCAGTCTGTTGTTCCGCATCAGAAGATCGGTCAGCTCATAATAGTAACTGCTTTTGTCAGGGTAGTCCTCAATCAATGCGCTGTAGGCATCTATGGCGCGGTCGGACTCTCCTATGCCGCTGTACAGCCTGGCGGTGGTCAGCCTGTACCATTGGTTCCCGGGAGAGAGACTGGTGGCTTTGCCGAGATACTCAAATGCCGTGTCTGTGTCGTTTTCCCCGAGCCGGATCATGGCCAGGTAGTACCATGCGGCGTCGTTTTCGGGATTGATCCTGACGCTTTCGGACAGCATCTTGCCGGCTTCGGCATAATTTCCTGCGCAGTATTCGCGGACACCTTCTATATAGTAATCCGCCGCACTGACCGAATCCTTATCGGAAGCATGTGCCGGGGCGATGCCGGATGACAGCAGCAGTATGACCTGAAATATGATTGTGGCGTATAATTTCATGCTGAGTAATTATTATACCGAGACAAATATACAATATTCAAGCCGAAGATGCAGCAATTTCGTTTATTTTTGCATCTAATAAGAAGACACAGAAATGTCGTCAGGCAGTTTTGACCGAGCAAGTGAAGAAGAGCTTGTCCTGGGATGCCAGAGACAGGACAGAAAGGCCCAGCGGGCTTTATACGAGAGGTACTCCTCCCGTATGTTTTCTGTTTGTATTAGGTATGCCAGGGACAGGGGGGAGGCGGAGGACCTGCTGCAGGAAGGCTTTATGACGGTCTTCACCAAGATCGGCTCATTCAATGCGCTGGGCTCTCTGGAGGGCTGGATGCGGAAGGTGTTTGTGACTACCGCACTGATGAAATTGAGGAAAGGAGACGTACTCAAGGATGCGGCTGATGTGGATGATGCGGCAAGAAAGGTGATGAGCGACGATGATATTCTGGCCGGGATAAGCGGCAGGGACATCGTGAGGATTATCTCGGGAATGCCGGACGGTTTCAAGGCGGTCTTCAATATGAGCGTGATCGAGGGGTACTCGCATCCGGAGATAGCCGAGAGACTGGGCATATCCGAAGGCACCTCGAGATCTCAGCTCAGCAG
Source organism: uncultured Bacteroidales bacterium (assembly GCA_949297365.1). Classification (GTDB taxonomy): domain Bacteria; phylum Bacteroidota; class Bacteroidia; order Bacteroidales; family UBA932; genus Coprenecus. The sequence goes on from CASFSL010000015.1 coordinate 22,841, forward strand.
GGCCCGGACATGGTTGCAGGAGAAACTGCAGGAATGGAGGAAAAACAGATGAAAGACGAGATATTCGATAGGAAGATTAAAGAACTGGCGGATTCTTATTCAGAGGCTCCGGCCCCGGAACTTTGGGATAGAATCGAGTCCGGTCTTGACCGTAGACGCAGGATGGTGAGATGGAGAAGAGCCGTGTCCTATGCGGCAGCGGCAGCTGTTGTGGCAGGATTTTTTGTAACAGCTTTGTTATATCCTTCGGATCCGATGCCGCAGCATGATGTGCTTGCAGTGGTAGGACAGGAGGATGTCAGCGGAGAGGACGGCTATATACGGGAGAGGATTCCGGCTCTGACACCGGTACGGGCAATCAAAGGCAGTGTCTCGGCGCAGGACAGGCCTGTGATGTCTGTAGTTAGCCGTCCGGCGGCTGCAGTGCCCCGGCAGTCTTCTCAGTCCGATGAAAGGATAGGGACTGTCGCTCTGGAGGTGCGGAAGAATATTGAGAAAAGCAGGCCGTCTCTTCCGTCAATCTACGATAAGAGAGTGCAGACGGAATATATAGCCATGGCAGTAGATATGGATGCAGCTACTGACAGGAAATCCCCTTCCTTTTCTATCGCTGCAAGCGGACATCTATCACCTACCGATGCCACCGGCAATGTGGATTTCTCTCAGCCCAGCTATACCCTCGGAGGCAGTACGGCCTCATCATCTGTGGGTATGCTGCCGGTTTCTGAACCAAGACATTATTTCCCGGTATCCGTGGGTCTTGAGCTCAAATACTCATTCCTCAATGACAGGCTTGGAGTGGGCCTGGGTGTCAACTATACATTCCTGAACAGTCAGTACGACGCTCTTGTAGACAGGACGTATGAGGGCGATGTGGAGCAGTCCATACATTATATAGGAGTTCCGTTGAATTTCTATGTCAATATTCTTTCAGGCAAGCGGCTTACATTCTATGCCAATGCCGGATGTATGGTGGAGAGGGCTGTCAGAGTGGATTATGATATAACGGATCTGTATGGGATACGGTACCGCAAGAGTCTGGATCCGGTCGGAGTTCAGTGGTCGGCCAATGTTGGCATAGGCTTGGAATACCGTATCTGGGATTTCATGGGTATATACGTGGATCCGCGTCTGACTTATTTCTTTGACTGCGATCAGCCATATTCGGTCAGGACGGAGCAGCCCCTGCAGTTCAATCTTGAGCTGGGCTTCCGTTTCCATATCTGAGCTTGAGTTCCTTGGCCATTCTGGATGCGAAGATGAACTCCTCCAGCTCCTTGTTGTCGGACAGAAGGATGTCCTTGTTGGAGCCCTCCCATAGTTTTCTGCCTTTGTAGATGAACAGCACCTTGTCTCCGATCTCCATTACGGAGTTCATGTCGTGGGTGTTGATGATGGTCGTGATGCCGTACTCTCTGGTGATTTCCTGTATCAGCCTGTCTATCATCACAGATGTCTGTGGATCCAGGCCTGAGTTGGGCTCGTCGCAGAAGAGATATTTGGGATTGAGTGCGATGGCCCTGGCGATGCCGACCCTTTTCTGCATTCCGCCCGAGAGTTCGGAGGGATATTTGTCATTGACGTTTTCCAGACCGACCCTTCTGAGGCAGAAATTGACTCTGTCCAGCTTCTCGGACCGGCTCATGTCGGAGAAGAAGTTCAGGGGAAACATCACATTCTCCTGGGCGGTGGCGAAGTCGAACAGGGCACTGCCCTGGAACAGCATTCCGATCTGGCTCCTTGTGGCTTTCTTCTCCTTCAGCGGCAGCTTGTTGAAGACCACGTCTCCGAACAGAACCTCTCCCTCGTCGGGCTCCAGCAGTCCGATTATGGACTTTAGAAGTACGGTCTTTCCCGAGCCGCTGGCTCCTATCACCAGGGAACATTCTCCCGGACGGTACTGAGTGGAGATGTCGCTTATGGCCGCTCTGCCGTCGAAGTATTTTGTCAGATGGTGTACGGTTATCATTACAGCATGATTCTGGTTAGGATGAGGTTGGAGATGAGGATCAGGGCACTGGCTGCCACTATTGCCGTGGTGGATGACTTTCCTACGCCCAGGGAGCCTCCTTTGGCGTAGTATCCATAATACGCTGATATGGAACTTATGATGAAACTGAACACAGCCGTCTTTATCAGACTGTATGTGATATAGTAGCCGTTGAACGCGAAACGGATGCCGGTGATGTAGTCGGAGACCTTGATCATGCCGGTCAGGTATATGGTCAGCCAGCCGCCCAGCAGTCCCATCGCTATGCTCATGAGCGTAAGCAGCGGGTTGAGGAGGGTGGTGGATGTGATCTTGGGCAGGACCAGGAAGTTGGCGGAGTTGACGCCCATCATCTCCATCGCGTCTATCTGCTCGGTAATCCGCATGGTCCCTATCTCGGAGGAGATGTTGGAGCCTATCTTGCCGGCCAGGATGAGGCACACCATAGTGGAGCAGAACTCCAGGACAAGGGACTCACGGGTCATGTATCCGATGTACATCTTCGGCAGGAAGGGGGAAGTCATGTTGTTGGCGGTTTGGATGACCAGAACGGCACCGATAAATACGGATATCAGGGCGATGAGCGGTATGGAGTTGATGACCAGTTTCTCGGCCTCGATGAAGAACTGCCTGACGGACAGCCGCCACTTTTCGGGCCGCCTGAACACCAGCCTGAGGAACATCAGATACCGTCCGGTCTCGTATAGGAAATGCCTTATCATGTCCTCAAAGGTACGGATAATATCGTTAAAGTGGCCGGAGAATTTTTAAAAACATAAAAAGTTTCTTTATTAATACCTTGTCTGTAAAATATCTGCTGACTGTCTGTTGCCGGAAAGAAATGCCCGGATTATCTTGCCCCGGTAAAATGTTCAGATATGAGTGACAGCGGTTCTTTGTGCAGGACATTCAGTGCGACATGCATCGGCCTGGATGTTGTAAGAGTGACGGTGGAGGTGTCCATCAGTCCCGGTGTGGGTGTTTTTCTGGTCGGCTTGCCGGACAATGCGGTGCGGGAGTCCTTGCTTCGGGTCACGACGGCCATGCAGCGCAACGGGTTCTCCATACCGGGGAGGAAAACGGTGGTCAATATGGCTCCTGCCGATATCAAGAAAGAAGGCTCTGGATATGACGCGGCGATAGCTGTGGCGATGCTGACGGCCTCTGGACAGATGTTCTTCCCGAATCCGGACAAGTTCCTGATAATGGGGGAACTGGCATTGGACGGCCGGCTTCGGAAGATACGCGGAGCCCTGCCGGTGGCGGTAAAGGCTGCGGAGATGGGCTTCCGCGCTCTGGTGCTGCCGCGTGAGTCGGCGGCCGAAGCCTCGTGGGCGGAGAACATAAAGGTGTACGGGGTGTCAGACCTGCAGGAGATGGCCGTCGTGTTGGGAGAGCAGGAAGAAGCCTCGGTATTTGAAGTGCCTAAAAGACAGTACAGCCCTTCTGTGGAGGAACCGCTGTTTGATTTCTCGGAGGTTGCCGGACAGTATTTTGCCAAACGCGGTCTGGAGATAGCGGCTTCGGGCGGACACAATGTCCTGCTTTATGGTCCGCCCGGCTCCGGCAAGAGCATGATGTCCAAGTGTATGGCATCTATCCTGCCGCCCATGAGTCTTGGAGAGGCTATTGAGACCAGCATGGTGTATTCGGTGGCGGGACTGCTGGATGAGAGTACGGGACTGCTTACCCGCCGGCCTTTCCGTGCCCCGCATCATACAGCCAGTACGGTGGCGATGGTCGGAGGCGGCAACAGGGCAGTCCCTGGTGAGATCTCGCTGGCCCACAACGGTGTCCTGTATCTGGATGAGGTTGCCCAGTTTGCTCCGGGAACGTTGGAGGTGTTGCGTCAGCCTCTGGAGGACAGGCATATTACGGTATCGAGGGCCAGGTACAAGGTGGATTTTCCGGCCTCGTTCATGCTGGTGGCCTCGATGAACCCATGTCCGTGCGGCTATGCCGGAGAGGATGACGGCAGGTGTACCTGTACTCCGGCGATGATTCACCGTTACCGTTCCAGGCTCTCCGGCCCGTTTCTGGACAGAATGGACCTCAATATCAATGTGAAGGCTGTGGACAGCCGCTCCATGTCCATGGCTCCTTCGGAGGAAAGCAGCAGGACGGTAGCCGAAAGGGTCGCCGCCGTAAGGGCATTGCAGGTGCGGAGGTTTGCAGGTGAGGGTATATTCACCAATGCGCAGATGTTTCCCTCTCATCTCCAGCGTTTCTGTAAGGTCGGAGAGGATGCTGCGCGGCTTCTGCAGCGGCTGATGGACAGTTACCGTCTCTCGGCCAGAGGTTATGTACGTATCCTGAAAGTAGCGCGTACTATCGCAGATATGTCCGGCTCGGAAGAGATCAGGCCGGAGCACATATCGGAAGCCGCCCAGTACCGCTTTCCCGATAATTAATGTAAAAGCAGATGTTAAATCAAAGCAGTAAAAGTGTTCATCCTTTTGTATTTCAAAATACAATCATTATTTTTGCACATAATCAAAGCCTTGAGATTATGTGCAAAAATAATGATTGTATAAAAGAGACAGCAGCCTATATTTACTCTGTATTGAATGAAATGGTTTCTCTTTCTCCGTTAGAGAAACGGCTATCGGATACGATGCCTATTGCAGTGGCCCGGAATTTCAAACTTTACAAAGGAGTATTATTCGGTTGCACGGTAATATTTGCCTTAACTCATGACGGAAATGTCATATCCCCGGCTTTGTTGAAACGGACATTCAATCTGATAGAAAGCAGATGCGGAGGCCCCGTCATACTTGTGGCGGAGAGCATTGCATCCTACAATATAGGAAGATTGGCGGCGCAGAGATTGAATTTTATCATTCCGAGGAAGCAGATGTTCATGCCGTCGCTTTTGATTGACCTTAAAAAAACAAGAACCAAAGGGTCTGATATAAAGGAAACCATACCTTCCATAGCACAATGCCTGCTGCTTTACCATCTGGAGGTGGCTTCCATCGACGGGTGCGGGGCAAAGGAACTGATGAAAATCTTTCAAGTCTCATATGCAACTGTCAACCGTTCTTTACGTTGGTTGAGCAAAAACGGTCTGGTCTCGCTTGAAGGAGGAAAGACAAAAGAGGTAAGATTCTGTTACCTCGGAAAGGAACTTTGGGAGAAGGCTTCGCCCTTATTTGTCTCTCCGGTTGAAAAAACATTATTTTCCGACTCTATTCCCGATGAGAGTCTTAAATGCGGCATAAATGCCCTGTCGGAATATACAATGATCAATGAGGAGGATATGGACATGTATGCTGTTTGCAAAACTGGTATACAGCGATCGGATATCCCCTTGGACAAGGAATATGGTACATTCAGTATTGAGGTCTGGAAATATGATCCGAGGCTATTGAGCCGCACGGGAACCGTTGACAGGCTGTCATTGTATTTGTCACTAAAAAACAACGAAGATGATCGCATTCAAATAGAATTGGATAATCTTATAAACGGCATGAAATGGTAAAAGGTATTGAGAAATTCAAGAAGTTTTTTGAAGGATTTGAGGATTGTTATGTCGTAATAGGCGGTACTGCATGTGAAATTCACGAGGAGTTGTATGCACAGATTCCGAGAGCAACTAAAGACATCGACATCATTCTGATAGTTGAAGCACTTTCACATGAATTTGTCGCCCGGTTTTGGGAACTGGTGAAAGCCGCAGGATATGAGCGACGCAATAAAGGAACGAGTCAAGACAATCAGCGCAGGCATGAGTATTATCGGTTTATGAAACCGGCAAATATGGAGTTTCCATATCAGATAGAGCTTTTCTCGCGCAATATAGGACTGTTGGACTTTCCTGAAGATACGCGCATAACCCCCATTCCGGCTGATGATGACCTGTCAAGCCTTTCGGCCATACTCATGGACGAAGACTATTACAATTTCACAATAGGACACAGTTATGTTGAAGACGGGGTTCATATTGCAAATGTAGAGAGTCTTATCTGCTTAAAATGCAAGGCTTTTCTTGAAATGTCCGAGAGAAAGGCACAAGGCGGCCAAGTGGATGGCAGGCATATACAGAAACACAAAAAGGATGTGCTCAGACTTGCAGCTATGCTCGCGCCTTCCGACAGGTTTGAGGATGTGCCGCAGACATTAAAAGAGGATGTGTCACAATTCTGTGATAAGATAAAGTGGGAGCTTCCCGGCCAGGATTTTTTCAAATCGGCCGGTTTGCGGAACATTGACGGAAAGCAGATTATCGGGCAATTGAAAAGCAGTTTTCAAGTCCATACATCTGATTAAGAAAAAATCCATAACTTTGTACATTATTGATGCTGACGTTATGGGAAAGATAATAATCGATGGTGTTGATGATCTGGACAGGGCGGCCAGGGAGTTTCTGAAACAGACCGAAGGAGTCAGGATATATGCTTTTTACGGTTCGATGGGAGCCGGCAAGACGACTTTTATATCAGCAATCTGCCGTGTACTTGGAGTAGGGGACGAGGTGGCCAGTCCTACATTCACCATTGTAAACGAATACCGCGCTGCGGACGGGCAGGCTGTGTACCATTTTGACTTTTACAGGATAGAGAGGCTTCAGGAGGTACTGGACATCGGCTATGAGGAGTATATTGACAGTGACGGTATATGCCTTATGGAGTGGCCGGAGAAGATAGAGGACATCCTTCCCGAAGACACCCTTAAAGTGCATATCGAGGAGCAGCCCGACGGCTCCCGCGCAGTGACATTTTGATTAATACGTAAATTCTTGTCAGATGTGGAAATATTTGGTCATAGGCTCCGGACTGGCGGGACTGTACGCCGCTCATAAGGCATCGGCTTACGGGCCTGTCCTGGTGGTCACTAAAAAGGCTTTGAGGGACAGTAACTCCTATAATGCCCAGGGCGGTATAGCCGCCGTGACGGACATCGAGGACAATCCTGAGATTCATTTTACCGATACCGTTATAGCAGGACGCGGTCTGTGCGAGAACAGGGCCGTGGAAGTGCTGGTGCAGGAAGGTCCGCAGCGTATCAAGGAGATAATCGGCGAGGGCATGAAGTTCGACACCGAGAACGGCAAGCTCTCGCTCGGTCTGGAGGGCGGACATCACCGTAAGCGCATACTTCATGCGGGAGGCGACTCCACCGGGCGGTACATCACGGAGTTCCTTATATCGAAGGTGCAGTCCGACCCGAATATCACCATCCGGGAGAACATGTCGGTTATCGATTTCCTTATAGCGGACGGTGTCTGTTATGGCGTCCGCTGCTGGGACGAGGATAAGGGATGTGAGGAACTTGTCTACGCAGAGCACACATTCCTGACTTCAGGCGGTACATCCGCTATTTATACGAGGACTACAAATCCGGAGACCACCATCGGAGACGGTATTGCCATGGCTTACAAGGCAGGTTGCCGTATCATCGACATGGAATTCATCCAGTTCCATCCTACATCGCTCTACATCGAGGACAGTCCCAAGGCGTTTCTCATCAGCGAGGCTGTGCGCGGTGAGGGAGCCTATCTGCTGGACAAGGCCGGCAAGCGCTTCATGCTGCCGATACACGAGCTGGCGGAACTGGCGCCCAGGGATATTGTCGCCCGCTCTATATTCAAGCAGATGGCCCTGGACGACAGACCATACGTGGTGCTGTCCCTGAAGCATCTCAATCCTGACAAGATACGCAGCCGTTTCCCCAATATCCTGGCCAAGTGCGCCGAGTACGGCTATGACCTGACCGACTGGATTCCTGTGGCTCCGGCCGCACATTATACGGTGGGAGGTGTGGCTTCGGATCTGTACGGACGTTCGGATATCAGGCGGCTGTATGTGTGCGGGGAGATAGCCTCTACCGGCATTATGGGGGCCAACCGTCTGGCCTCCAATTCATTGATTGAGTGCCTAGTTTTCGGGCGCAGGGCTATAGACGCATCAGTGGAGTGCGGCCCGATAGAAGCCGTGCCTCATTTTGAGAAGCTGTACCGTAAGGACGAGTTTCAGGCGGAACGGTACTATGCGCTGAAGAGGCAGATCGCCCACATGATGAACAACTGCTCGGGCATCATCCGTTCGGAGCTGCTGCTTTCCACCGGTCTCAATCTGGTGAAGAAGGAACTGCGTGAGCTGGGGGAGGAGAAGCACGAGTACTACGACGAGGCTTCCCGCAAGCTGCTGACAGTGGCCCGGCTGATAATGACCGGGGCACGCTTCCGCAGAGAGAGCCGCGGCGGTCACTACCGTGAGGACTATCCACTTCTGAAAGAGGAGTTCGCAGTCCACACGGTACAGCGCATCGGGGAAAAACTGACCACCAAAAAGGTCAACGGGTGAATAAACAGGAGAGATGGCCCTACGCCCTCCGGCCGTCTCTCCATGTGCGTAAGTTATTCAGACTTTTGTGTCAGCTCGTTGATAAGCCCCACATTGAGCGCACTGTCACTTACGGTCACAGACAGCACGTCGGTGATATACTTGACGCAGGCGGTGGCTTTCAGGGCCTGCATTGGTTTTGCGGATTTGGCGGCATCCTCAATATTCTTCATGGACTCGGACAATACCTTGATTTTGTCAGCAAGTTCAAATATGTCCTTGCTGACTGTGGCAATGTCCGGCAGTGTAGACATTGAGGTAATGTCATCGTTGATGCCCTGTACTGTCAGTCCGCAGTCGGAAAGGTACAGGACTTTTACCAGCGGACTTGTCTTTGCGGTGATGTCGGCAATCTCCTTGCTGGTGGCCACGGCATTGTCAATGGCTTGGATTCCGCAGTCCTTGGGCTGCTTGAGTCCCTGAAGTTTCTCCATGTTGTCAATGTACTTGTCGCACCACTCTGTGTTCTGTGCGTTGACCGCGATGGCCGCAGTCAGTACTGCAATCGCAGTGATAATGAATCGTTTCATAATTTAATTAGTTGTTTATAGAACAATCCAGCAGGCGCATGGCACATAGTTCCCGCGGATGTCTTTTGAGATACTTTCTTCTTTGACTCTTTCAAGCAGTCTGCCTTCCAAATCTGCAATTTCCTTGCTTATCCGGCTATGAAAAGAGGATGTCTGCTTGTTGCCGTTGTGAAACGCCAGATACTCATCGGTGTGAAACCGAATCAGATAGTCGATGACGGTGTGTGCGTCGATAATGCGGCCTTTAAACTCCGACCGGCTCAGGAACTCAATAATCAGATCTTGTAGCATAATGTTTGTATTTAAGGGGTTAGTTTTCAAAGAGGGGATGAATGATATCCTTATACCATGCCCACTTTTCCTTGTAGAGGTCCACCGACTCAGCGGGAACATAGATAGCGGTTATCATCTTGTTGCGGTAAATCTGCCCCGAACTGTTTCCGAGGAACTGGTCTTCATCACAATACGAGTTGAACGGGTCGACAAAAGCAAAATCAAGTGTTTCAGTCGGGCATTCCCAGTTCCACCATATATTTGTCAGGTTGTATCTATCACAATAGTCGCTTTGCTTTAGAATCAGTTCATAGTCACTTCTGTCACACCAGCAGCCTAGCGGCAGGTTGACAGGAACTGGGTTATAGCAGTAGATTGTCACCGGGGCATTCAGGTCAAATTTAGTAGGATGAAATACGCTGTCCTTAACCTGGCCGATCCTGATTCTTCGCAGATTGTCGCAGTCCTCGATGTACCAGGGAGCATCCGCTCCGTCAGGCAGCGATATTTCTCTAAGTCCATCGCAATTGTGAAATGCGATACCTCTACCTTGTAATACTACACTGGCTAGGTTGACAATGGAATCAGATGAAGTCAGTGCGTGACAATTCTCAAATAGTGGGTAATATTCCACTGTTGCATCTTTTGGCAGATGTATGCTTTCAAGGCTGTATAGGTCAATAAAAGAAGTACTGTTGAAAACAGAGACATTGTCCGGTATGTATAAGGATGTGAGCGAATAGCATTGGTCAAAAGGAGAGGCTTGTGTGATACTTTCCAGGGAAGACGGCAGCTTTATGTATTCAAGCTTCTCGCAGCCTTGGAATGTTCCTCCTGAGAATCCGCGAATCTCTGTGATAGATTCAGGCAGTATAATACTTTTTAATTCAGAGCACATATAGAACTCTCTACCAATAAGGCTGGTAATTGACGTGAAGTATTGGAACTCTTCAAATGATGTGATAGGCAGACCTTTGAAGATGTTAATTATGGAAGTTAGACTTGCGGCCTCTTTGCGTGTGATAAGCCCATTGCCGTCGGTATCGACATTGGTTTCCTTGAGCAGGGTGCTTAACACCAGTTCGTCAGAGAACTTTATGACAGCGTCAGGAGAGGCTGTCTGCAGAACAGATGTTGTGACTGTCAGATTACCATAGGTAACGGATACTGTCGCGCTTCTGTCGTCAACGCCGGGATTCTCTTTTGCCGTGAGGTAGATGTTTTTTGTGTTAACAGCAGTTTTTGTCTTCTCATCGATACTCAGCCATGAACTGCCGGCCTCGTCCACCGTTATCTCATATTCCGGGACATTGGCAGTCAGTTCCAGTATTACCGGCCCGCCTGTGTGGGGAACTGTGTACTCATCGGAAGAAAATTCAAATATCTGCTCATAGAAAGAAAGTGTTTTCATAACCGTCTTTCCGTCATTCCTGTAAGCGAAGACTTGTATCTGTCCCTCTACAAAAGGATCTGGGACTGTTACTGCAATCTTTCCGGATGTATTGGTCTCAGACGAAACTTCCGCAGCCCAGCCGTTGTCGGCTGTACATTTGACAACAGCATTGTCCCCGGCATTGACAAGTGTGTATTCAATGCTTAGAGTCTGTCCTGCATTGCACAGGATGCTGTCTGATGCGTTACAGGGAAAAGAAATATCAAAACCAGCATCTTCGTTGACAGTGCAGCTTTGCATGGCAACAATTATGAATACCGCAGAAAGAAAGTAAAATTTAAAGTTCTCCATTTCTTGATTATTAGTGGCCGCTGACCCCTGGCGGCAGTTATAAAAAAGAAAGTGTGGAGTCAAATCCGTTTATCCAGTTGGAGGTTGTGGTAAGACCTTGACAGAGATAAACGCACCGATACCCCACACTTGAGTAGCCTGAATGACTAATCAAGCGAAGGTGCTGTCCGTTATCCTTCTGTCTTGAAAACTACCACATTTCCAACTAAGGATAATCCGAAAACACTTTCACTATGTACGCCGGTCTGCACCGGCAGTTACAAAGATAGTGATTTTTCTGACAGTACGGACAGCAGTGCAGGGTACCGGTGCATATTAATACGAAAAAGTCTGCGAGTTGACTTTTTCTGCATTCGGTGTGGAAATACGGAATTTATGTGTATGTTTGTGACGGTTTTCACAAGTAATGTACAGACAAGTTATGACAGCAGAGCAGAAACGCCGGGAAGAACTGGTGGACAGGATAATAGACCTTGCGATAGACGAGGATATAGCAACGGGGGACGTGACTACGGATTCGATCATCCCCGAATCGACATCGGCAGTGGCGACTATGACAGCCAAGGCGGACGGGGTGATATCGGGACTCCCGGTGGTGGAGAGGGTCTTCCGTAAGTTTCAGAAAGACATAGTCTTCAAGCCGGTGCTTCATGACGGAGACAGGGTGCGCAAGGGGGATGTGATCCTGCGGGTGGAGGGCAGTTATCCCGCGCTGCTTAAGGCGGAGAGGACGGCTCTTAATTTCTTCCAGAGGATGTCTGGCATCGCAACGGAGACCGCCAGGTATGTGGCTGAGCTGAAAGGAACTCATACCAGGCTGCTGGATACCCGCAAGACAGCTCCCGGCATGAGGGTGACTGACAAGATGGCTGTGCGCGACGGCGGCGGTACCAATCATCGCATGGGCCTGTACGACATGGTCATGATTAAGGACAACCACATCAAGATGGCTGGTTCGATAGCCCAGGCAGTGGCTCAGGTACGCTCTAAAGTGCCGTCGGATATCAGGGTTGAGGTGGAAGCGACTAATATGGATGAGGTCAGGGAGGCTCTGGAGGCCAGGGCTGACATCATCATGCTGGACAATATGTCCACAGAGGCCATGCGCGATGCGGTCAATGTCATCGGTGGCAGGGCACAGACGGAGGCTTCCGGCAACATGACCCTGTCCCGTCTGAAAGAAGTGGCACAGACTGGAGTGGATTTCATCAGCGTGGGAGCATTGACCCACACTGTCAAGGCTCTGGATATAAGCATGAATGTCCAGCTGACTCCGGAATATCTGGTGAAGGCTGTAAATGAACTGAAAAAGAAGCACAATGCCATAGTGCTGGCTCATTACTATGTGCCGGCTGAGGTTCAGGACGTGGCGGACTTTGTGGGTGACTCTCTGGAACTGTCCCGTAAGGCCGCGGCATCGGATGCGGACATGATAGTGTTCTGCGGCGTAAGATTCATGGCTGAGACAGCGGCTGTGCTCGCACCGGGCAAGAAGGTGCTGCTGCCGGTGCCCGATGCCGGGTGCTCGCTGGCTGACGGCATTACGGGAAAGGATCTCGAGGCGTGGAGGAAGCATCATAAGGACGGGGTGGTTATATCGTATGTCAACACTACCGCCGATACCAAGGCGCACACCGACATCTGCTGCACTTCGGCCAATGCGGTGAAAGTGGCCCGGACCGTGGCGGCCTCCGCTCAGGACAGGCCGGTGCTTTTTGCCCCTGACCGCAATCTGGGCGGCTATATCAATTCCACAGCCGGGTTGAAGATGGAACTCTGGAAGGGCTGCTGCCATGTCCATGACCGTATTACTTCCAAGGTGGTGGAAGAGGCTCTGAGACATTATCCGGAGGCTGAGATACTTATCCATCCGGAAGCCGCCTGCTCGTCGGATCCGAAGATTACGGGCAATCCCCGTTGCTTCTTCTATTCGACTTCGGGTATCATCCGCCATGTAAAGGAGTCGGACTGCAGGCAGTTTGTCATTGCCACTGAACTGGGCGTCATGCACCGTCTGCGACAGGAGGCGCCTGGGAAAGAACTCATCCCTCTGTCGGACAGTCTGATATGTGAGGACATGAAGAAGATAACGCTGCTCAGTCTGTTCGAGACCCTCCTGCATCAGAGTGAACGGAAAGTGGTGTCGGTGAGTCCGGACATTGCTGAGAAAGCCAGTGTACCTGTGCGGAAAATGCTTGAACTGTAAATTATTTGCAGGGTGATTCTCAGGAACACTTGATATTTTGTCTTTCTTTCTCTAATTTTGTGGAAAAGCCATGCAGGTATGAAGAAAGAGAAGTATATAAGATTTGACTGGGCGATGAAGCGCCTGCTCCGCAACAAAGCCAATTACAGTGTGTTGGAGGGATTCCTTACAACGCTGCTCGGGCATTCTATCAAGATCAGAAGTCTTTTGGAGAGTGAGAGCAATCTGGAATCTCCGGAAGATAAAGGCAACCGGGTCGATATGCTTGCCGAGAATGAGAACGGGGAGCTGTTCTTGGTGGAGATACAGAACAACAACGAGACTGCGTATTTTCACAGGATGCTTTTCGGTACCTCCAAGTTGGTGACAGAGTATATCAACAGAGGGGACAATTATGATAAAGTGCGCAAGATATACAGCATCAACATAGTGTATTTCCCTCTCGGAACGGGAAGCGACTACATCTATCACGGCAAGACGGAGTTCAGGGGGATGAACAGCAATGAACTGCTGGAACTATCGCCGTTTCAGAGACAGAAGTTCAATGTGGATGCGGTAAGTGAGCTTTATCCTGAGTATTATATTCTGAAAGTCAATGACTTCAATAAGGTGGCCAAGTCACCGCTGGAGGAGTGGATATATTATCTGAATACCGGTGAGATTCCGGATGGGGCGACCGCGCCCGGTCTGGACGGGGTGAGGGAGCATCTTAAACTGGGAAGTATGAGCAAGGAGGAACTCAGGGCATATTATCGCCATCTGGACAATCTGGTCATACTGCATGACTGCATCTTCTCATCCCAGGAGGAGGCCCGTTTTGAGGGGATGGCCAAAGGGTTGGCAGAAGGCCGTGCAGAGGGTCGTGCTGAGGGAATCGCAGAAGGTCGTGCTGAGGGAATAGTCGAGGGAGAGAGAAAAAAGCAGCTGGAGATAGCCCGCGCTATGAGAGACAAGAATTTCTCATTCGAGGATATAACAGCAGTAACAGGAATTACTGCAGAAGAATTGTCTTAGGAACAGTTCCTCAGAGATTCTCGGCTATCAAGGCGCGGATTTCCCGTTTTGCAGATTTCCAGCGTGGAATATCTATTTTGGGACCTATGACCTCCACGACTTTGGATGCAGTGATGGAGCCTACCTTGCCGCACACGTCCAGAGGCATTCCCAGGGCGTGGGCATAGAGGAATCCGGCGGCATAGAGATCCCCGGCTCCAGTGGCGTCCCTGACATCAGCCGGACATGCCTCTATATGATGGAACTCCTCTCCGCTCTTGATGTAGGAGCCTTTTGCGCCTATCTTTACGACAGCGATATCGCACATGCCGGCGATGATCTCCACCGCCTCGCGGGGGCAGTGACGGGTAAACGTCTCTGCCTCGGTCTCGTTGGCGAAGACTATGTCCACGTACTGCTCCACGATATCGTGCAGGAAGGTGTCGTTGGACTCCACAACATTGTAGGAGGCCATATCGATGGCGATGTAGCAGCCGGCATCCTTTGCCAGTTTCACGGCCTGTCTCAGAAGCTGCTGGTTCTGTACCAGATATCCTTCGATGAAGAAGTAGTCGTATCCTTGGAAATACTCCGGTCTCAGGTCTTCTGGACACAGCTCCAGGGCCGCTCCCAGGTAAGTCGCGAATGTCCTTTCGGCGTTGGGCGGGGTGATGAACACAGATGCTCTTCCCGAGTCCTCTTTCCCGATAAGCAGGTTGGACTTGATGCCGTTGCGCTCCTGATCCGAACGGTACAGGGCTCCTATCTCGTCATTGCCGACCTTGCCGATGAAGCCTGAGGGCATTCCGAACACGGCCGTACCTGTAATGGTGTTCCCGGCCGCGCCTCCGGCGACATACTGGGCACCTATTGTCTTCAGCACCTGCCAGATCTTGTTGCCGGTCTCTTTGTCTACATGCTGCATACTGCCTACCGGCAGGTGGAACTCCCTGAGCAGGCTGTCGTCAG
Source organism: uncultured Bacteroidales bacterium (assembly GCA_949297365.1). Taxonomy (GTDB): domain Bacteria; phylum Bacteroidota; class Bacteroidia; order Bacteroidales; family UBA932; genus Coprenecus. Next base: position 37,890 of record CASFSL010000015.1, read on the forward strand.
GGAGCACCGCCAGTATGTCGGTCAGGGCATTGCCTATTCCGAGGATGGATTTCATTCAGTGCGAATGTTAATTGTTGTTCATCTGCCTGATGTCCACACTGTCCTCACAGTCGCCTATGAGCCAGCGGCTGAAGAAGTCGGCCATCTTCCAGAAGAAGTATTCGTCCATGTCTCCGAAGCCGTGACGCTGTCCGGGCAGATAGAGCATCTCGAAACGCTTGTTGGCCCGGATGAGGGCATCCACTACGCGGATGGTGTTGGCCGGGTGTACATTGTCGTCCATGTCGCCGTGAACCAGCAGCAGATGGCCCTTGAGGTTCTTGACGAAGTCCTGGTTGGCCTCGATGCTGTAGTTGAATGTGGTGTCGCCCTTTTCGGATACGACTTCCTTGACGCCGTGATGAGTCTCGCTCCACCAGCGGTTATAGATGCTGTTGTCGTGGTTGCCGGCGCAGGATACAGCCGCCTTATAGAAGTCGGGGTAGGTGAGGATGGCTGCCGTGGACATGAATCCGCCGCCGGAGTGGCCGTGTATTCCGACCTTGTTGATGTCCATGTATCTGCGCTGTGCCGCCAGTTGCTGAAGGACGTATTTGTGGTCGGCCATGGGATAGTCGCGCATGTCACCGTAACCGAAGTTGTGATACCATTTCGAGCGGTCGGGATGCCCTCCCCTGTGGCCTACGGTCACGACTATGAAGCCCAGCTGGGCCAGACGGTCGATGCGGTTCATCCTCGATGTCCAGAAATATTCGGTGGACTCTACCTGCGGTCCGGGATAGACGTACTCTATGATGGGATACAGCTTGGTGGAGTCGAAGTCGAAAGGCTTGTATATGACACCCCAGAGGTCGGTGATGCCGTCGGCTGCCTTGGCCTTGAATATCTCGGGGAACTTGTAACCGGCCATGAACAGCTGGCTGAGATCGCAGGTCTCCAGATCCATGATTTTCTTGCCGGCGGCATTGTAGAGGGCGTTGGCAGGAGCGGTGTCCACTCTTGAGGCGTTGTTGACGAAGTACCTGTAGTCGTCAGGCATGTGGCTGCGGTTGTCCATGTTGCCGGGGTTGAGCATCCTTACACCTTTGCCGTTCAGGTCTGCGCTGAACAGGTGGTTGTAATAAGGATTCTCCTCCCTGTCATATCCGGTGGCGGTGAAGAATACCTTGCCGGTCTTCTCATCCACGCCTTCGATGGTGGATACATGATAGGCTCCGTCGGTCAGCGGGCGTATCAGCTTGCCGTCCTTGTCATGCAGGTAGAGCTGGGCCCAGCCGTTGCGCTCTGAGCGCATGACGATCTCGCCGGTGTTCTCCACCAGCTCGAAGTCACATACGTCGATGTAGGTGTTCAGACGCTCCTCTATCAGTACCTGCACGGAATCGGTGTCCAGCCAGTAACGGCAGATGTCCACTCTGTGCTCATCGCGGCTGACACGGGTGAAGTAGAACGAGTTGTCATCTCCGAGCCATTCGGATACAAGGTAGTCGCCGTAGAAGTCCTTGTTGGTCCAGGGCTTGGTGCTGATCATGACTGTCTGGTCCTTGAAGGCCCATACGTCCAGAGTCCTGGAAGTCTTGCTCTCCATGTCGAACAGCATCAGGTAGCTCTTGGGACCGGGCTCTCCGGGCATCTGGTATTTGTAGGTCTGGAGTTCCGGACGGGGATCGGCGGTGGAGTTGATTACCCACATCTCGCCGATGCCGGACATGTCGTATTTCTGGTGCAGGAAACGTCTGGAGTCCGGAGACCACTGGAGCATGACATAGTATCTGCTGCATGTGTCCCTGTCCTCGACTCCTGAGTAATCGTTGCCGCCGTAGGCGACATCTTTCGTGCCGTCGGTGGTAAGGGCGTGTTCAATCACGGTGGAGTCTTTCTCGTCCTCCATCAGTTTGCGGAGATTCTCCATATCCGTCCAGTAGAGGTTGTAGCCTTTGGCATATACTGCATAACTGCTGTCGGGAGATATATTCGCCCATTCGGGGAATTCTTTTTCTTCCTCCATGTCCGTTACGTCGGTAAGTTCCCTGGAGTCTATGTCGTATTCGAAGCGGAAGACTTTTTTCTTCATCCCAGGCTTGCCGTCAACGGTGGTGTCGGGCTCGTCTATCGTGGACTTGATGCTGAAAGTAAAGGTGTTGTCGTCTTTCAGTTTCAGGTCCATGAACGGTATATGCTGCGCATCGAACGGGTCGTGTATAATCTCTGTAAGTTCCATGGCGAGCCTGTCAAGGTCAAAGACCGCCTTTTTGCTCTTGGCAGCAGGGTCCACAATCCAGTAGCCGGCTCCTTCCGGGGTCTCCCATTTGTACCAGAACTTGTCGGAGTTGGGGAACCATGACGGATTGACGGTCTGCGAGAAGACCATGCGGTTGACCTTGTTCGGTGAGAATCTTTCAGCCATGTCGTAGTTGGCCTCTGTCACCGGGGTCTGCTGTGCCCATGATGCCGCTGCGGACGCGCACATCAGGACGGATGCGATGAGAATAAAGTTACGTTTCATATTGTGTTGGTTGTATTATTGACAAATCTGGGCCATTCGCCGACTTCCATGTCGTGGATATTCCCGTCGTCGATGTGGAAGCGGATGGCGGTGCGGACCTGATGGAATCCCTGGATACCGGCGGCTCCCGGGTTGATGGTGAGCATATTGTATTTCTTGTCGAAGATGACCTTGAGTATGTGCGAATGTCCGCAGACGAAGATGTCCGGCAGGTGGGCATTGATAAGGGCGAACGCCTTGAAATCATAGCGTCCGGGATAGCCTCCTATGTGCATCATCAGCACTTTCTTGCCCTCACATTCGAAAAACTGCGTGTACGGGACCCTGGAGCGTACCGGAGTCCCGTCGCAGTTGCCGTAGACGCCTTTCAGCGGTTTGAACGCCGCTATCTGCAGCAGGGTCTCCTCATTGCCGAAATCCCCCGCGTGCCATATCTCGTCCACCGGTTCGAGGAACTTCCTGAGCGGGTCATCGAACCAGCAGTGTGTATCTGATATCACTCCTATGTGCATAATGCTACAAAGGTAATGAAGAATTTCCCTAAATTTGCATATTGTTATCGTTAAAGTAGAGATATGATCAGGATTCCATACAGGATAGGGCACGGATATGACGTGCATGCCCTCGGGGAGGGTCTGGATCTGTGGCTGGGCGGAGTGAGGATTCCGCATACGAAAGGCTGTATCGCCCATTCGGACGGGGATGTGGCCATTCATGCCCTTTGTGACGCCATGCTCGGAGCCCTGGCTCTCGGCGACATCGGAAAGCATTTCCCGGACACCTCGGACGAGTTCAGGGGCATCGACAGCAAGATACTGCTGCACAGGGTCAATGACCTGATAGCTGCACAGGGTTACTCGGTGGCCAATGCCGACATCACCATCGCGGCCCAGAAGCCTAAACTGGCAGGATATATTCCAGAAATGAGAGAGGCCCTGGCCGGTATCCTGAAAGTGGATGTCTCTCAGGTATCGGTCAAGGCCACAACTACCGAGCATCTCGGCTTCACCGGTCGCGAGGAGGGCATCGCCGTCTGGGCCTCAGTCCTCCTTACGGCTGTTTAGTGTCTCAGTCGTCGTAGTGGAAGCGGATGTCCTTGATGATGTCGGGATGGAGGCTGTTGGAGACGGGGCAGGTGCGGGCTGCGGACTCGATGAGTCTCTTGGCCTTGTCATCGTACCGCTGTCCTTTGGGGAATGTGATGTCCACGACGATGCGGGCTACGCGGCGCGGGTTGGCGGCCATCTCCTTCTCTATCTCGACTGTCGTTCCGTCAATGTTGAATCCGTAGGACTGGGCCGAGATGCCCATGATGGTCAACATGCAGGATGCCAGAGAGGAAGCGAATATATCGGTGGGGGAGAAATACTCGCCTTTCCCGTGGTTGTCCAGGGGTGCGTCGGTGATAATCTTGTTGCCTGACTGCTCGTGCAGGATCTCGGTGCGCAGATTGCCGAGATAAGTGGTTCTCATCTTTGTCATAACTTATCTGTTTAAAAAAGTTGTTATTCAACTATATTGCCCAGCAGGGTGGCTGACGTGCAGCTCTCCACTGCTACGCGGACATATTCTCCCGGCCTGTGTCCGAGAGCCGGGAACACGCACACCTTGTTGGAGGAGGTGCGTCCGAAGAGGGAGCCGCTGTCCCGTTTTGAGGCGCCTTCTATCAGGACCTCGTATGTGTTGCCTATGCACTCCCGGTTGCGTTCCAGGGAGATGGCGCTCTGCAGCTCTATGATCTCGTTGAGACGGCGCGTCTTGACCTCCGTCGGCACATCATCGGGGAAATGTCTTGCGGCCTTTGTTCCCGGCCTCTGGGAGTACTGGAACATGAACGCGCTGTCGTATCTGACCCGGCGCATGAGTTCCAGAGTGGCCTGATGGTCCTCCTCGGTTTCTGAACAGAAGCCGGCTATGATGTCGGTGGTTATGGCCGCGTCGGGGACTATCTCATGAATCTTCGCGATTCTCTCCAGATAACTTTCAACGCTATATTTGCGGTTCATCTTCTCCAGCATACGGTCGCTTCCGGACTGGACCGGAAGATGGATGTGGGTGCAGATGTTGGGATACATGGCCATGGAGTACAGTACGGCGTTGCCCATGTCCTTGGGATGCGAGGTGGAGAAACGCACTCTCAGATCAGGGGCGATGAGGGCCACCAGTTCTATGAGCTGCGCGAAAGTGACGGTCTCGGTGGGATTCTCCGGATTCTTCCAGAGGTAGGAGTCCACATTCTGACCGAGCAGGTTGACTTCCTTGTAGCCGGCCTTGTACAGGTTCCCGGCCTCGCGCACTATTGACTGCGGATCGCGGCTGCGCTCGGCACCGCGCACGTAAGGCACGATACAGTAGGTACACATGTTGTTGCAGCCCCTCATGATGGAGATGAAGGAGGTGACTCCGTTCCTGTCGGTGCGCACCGGCTCTATGTCGGCATAGGTCTCTCTCATGGACAGCACTGTGTCTATCTGCTTGTCTCCAGTCTCTTCCAGCCTGTCCAGCATGGCCGGCAGTTCGCGGTAAGTATCCGGTCCGGCCACGATGTCCACAGCCGGATGAGAGAGCAGCTCCTGTTTGAGCCTCTCCGCCATGCAGCCCAGGACTCCGACCCTTACATTCCTCTTTTTCTTCTCCTGGAGGAACCGGTCGAGCCGGCCCCATACCCTCTGCTCCGCATTGTCCCTTATCGAGCATGTGTTGACAAGAATCAGGTCCGCCTCTTCCAGACTTCCGCAGGGGGAGTATCCGTGTGCCCCCAGAATGGAAAGCACCACTTCGCTGTCGTAGACATTCATCTGACAGCCGTAAGTCTCTATGAACAGTCTTTTATTATTTCCCATACGTCCGCAAAGATAACTTTTTATATCTTTGTCGGTGCAAACAGCAGAGAATTATGAGAAGAATTGTGCTTTTACTGGTCTCGGCCCTTCTGGCCGCAGGGTGCGCTGAGTACAGGCAGGTATCCGTGGAAAATGTCGCCCTGGCCGGATTCCGGTTCAACGGTACCTCGTCGGCTACGATAGAGCTGGAGGCCGATGTCTACAATCCTACTCCGCACGTGATCTTCCTGGACGAGGTGGATGCTGTCCTTTTCAGGGAGGGAAAGGAGTTTGCGAGGTTTGCTCTGGAGGATAAGCCTTCGGCAGCGGCGGATACCGGCAGCAAGGTGCGGATTCCGGTGCGGGCCTCGGTGTCGGATCCGATATCCATCATCTCCGCCGGCCTGAACCTGAGCAGTTGGAATCTGGACGATCTGGTGGTGGACGGCAGGATAGTGGTCAAGTCGGATGCCGGCTACAAGAAGACTTTCAGGATGAAGAAGACTCCGGTAAAGGATATATTGAGGATGATAAAATGAAGGTTATGAGAAAATATTTGATACTTGCGGCGGTGCTTCTGGCATCTGCGGCTGTTATGCGGGCGGAGGAGTTTCCGGCTGATTCGGTACTGGCTGTCACAGATACCCTGTCTCTTCAGGATTCGGTGGCCGAGAGGATATATATGTCGTATGACAGTCTGATGACTTATCTGGGAGAGGCGGTCATGATGAGCGATTCCGTGGAGAAGGCGATGACCGCGCAGGTGGAGAGGAACAAGGCGCGTAAGACTCAGGTCTACAGGGTGCGGATATATTTCGACAACAGCAAGGACGCCAGAACGATATCGCAGCAGATAGTGGATACCTTCTCGGTATATCATCCGGGAGTGCCCGTGTTCAGGAGTTATGACAATCCGTATTTCAAGGTGACGGTCGGAGAGTTCCGCGCCAAATCTGACGCCATGAGGTTCCTGGAGGCGATCAGAAAGGAGTACCCTACGGTGTTTCTCGTCAGAGAATCTTTCTCCACCATTTAGGTCTGAACCTGGCCGCTACAGCCCGCAGGGCCGCCTGCATGGGGGCCAGGTGCCGCTCTTTCTTCTCGGGATAGATGTCCTCCATATTGACGAGGATGCCGGTCTCCTCCACGTTGCCGAAGCCGGGATTGACGGCCGTCCCGAAGACCTTCATCGAGGGAGACAGGTTCATATATGAGTTTATCAGGGGCGGGATGAACTCGCCGTTCTGCTTTATCTCCTTCTGGAGTACCTTGTAGGCATCGTGGTAGTCAAGACCGTTGAACAGTTCCTGATAGTATCTGTTGCCGCTGTCGTAGTCTATCGGCACTACGGGTGTCACCAGCCTGTCCGGGTCTCCGAAATACTTGTGCAGGAAGTTCAGCAGAGTGTTGCGGGCCCGCAGGTTATAGGATGTGTACATGGTGACTTTTCCGAAGAAATACTTGTAGTGGCTGTATTTAAGCATGAGGGCACCGAGTCCGTCCCACAGATTGTCCAAAGCGTAGATGCCCTTTCTCTTCATGTTGACATTCTGGTAGTTGGGCTGGATGAAAGAGCGTCCCAGCTCAATGGTGAACGGCATATAGTCGTGTATGAACTCCTCGGAGAAGCGGAATATCTCACTTGTGGCCATCTTCTCTGGAGAGATGCCGCCGCAGAGGATGTACCTGTAACCTCCAAGTATCTCATTGTCGTGCGGATCCCAGACTATCAGCTGGCGGTAGTAGTCGACAGGGTCGGTGTCGAACTGGTCTATATCGCAGTCTTTACCGGAGCCTCCACCGGCCAGCCGGAAGGAGATTTCCCTGAGCCGGCCTATCTCTTTCATGATGTTCGGTGAGTCCTTGTAGGTCACCTCATAGAGCTCGTTGTCGCCCTTGCGTGTGGTGCGTATGTACTTGGCGGCTGTAAGCTCACGGCGTATGAGCTTTCTGTCAACGGGTTTGATTACAGGTTGCATAGCTGGTCTGTCTTATGATGTCGCACCACTCCTTGTGGGTGTGTTCCCCGGTCAGGGCGGTGTACGGTATCGGTTCTCCTATATACAGGTCAAATGCCGAGCCTTTCTTGCGGAACATCTCGTCGGGCAGCAGGAACGTCTCGATATTGACCTTTATGCCCAGTTTTTTCCTAAGGTTCGCGAGGCGGTAGAAACGTCTTGAGTTCTCCCCGGAGAAGAACATGGGTATGATGTCCCTGCGGCTCTCTATGGCTTTGGTGACGAAGGTCTTCTTCCAGTCCAGGTCGGTCACCTTTCCTTTGATAAGTCTGGAACACAGTCCGGCAGGAAAGTACAGAATCTGCGAGTCCGAGTCGAATGTCTCCTGGAACATCCTGGTATTGTCGTGTCTCATCCTGCCGTACTTGTTGACGGGTACGAAGACGGGGGCCAGCGGCCTGATGTACATCAGCAGGTCGTTCACTATGAACTTCACGTCTCCGAAGCTGCTGCCTATGTAGGATATGAGTATCATGCCGTCCAGACCTCCCAGAGGATGATTGGACACGAATATGTACCGTCCGTCAGGGGCCGGCCGTTTCCCGGAAAAATGAACCCGGTAGCTGACATCAAGGTCTTTGAGGATATGGGAGGCGAACTCCACGCCGGTGTATTCACGGTTCTCCAGAAGCAGACGGTTTATCTCGTCCTGATGGATGATCTTCTTGATATAATTGATCACGCAGCGCGGCAGGCGGTCCGCCAGTTTCTGGCTTTTGCCGCGGATGACTTTCTCTATATCGACAGACAAGATATTGTTTTCTGAGTCCATATCTGAAAAACTTGGTACAAATATAAAATATTTATTGTTATCTTTGAAGTCGGTTATGTTAAAACAGGGATTACAACAAAAATTGCAGCAGGGGCTCTCCCCGCTTCAGATACAGACCATAAAGTTGCTGGAACTTCCTACTCTGGAACTTGAGCAGAGAATCAAGAAAGAGCTGGAGGAGAATCCTGTTCTTGATGAGGCCGCTCCCTCGGAAGAGTCTGAGGACGGAGAGTCCAAGAACGTATCTCTGAGTGACTACAATCAGGACGACTCGACTCCGTCCTACCGTCTGTATGTGAACAATCAGGGGAAGGACCTGAAGCCTCAGTACAATACATTCTCGGTGAAGGAGAGTTTCCATCAGAATCTGGAGATGCAGCTTGGTTACAGCGATCTGAAAGGTGATGACAGGAAGATAGCCATGTTCGTGATCGGCAGTATAGACGATGACGGTTATCTGAGGCGGGACATAGAGTCGCTTACCGACGATATTGCATTCCGCCTCAATATAGAGACCACCCCGGAGCATGTGGAGAGGATATTGAAGGTGATTCAGGAGTTTGAGCCGGTAGGAGTGGGGGCCAGGGATCTGAGGGAATGTCTGCTGCTGCAGCTCCGTGTCAAGGAGCAGACTCCGGAGAGGAAGCGGGCGGAGGAGATACTGGAGAATTATTTCGAGGAGTTCTCGCGCAAGCATTACGATAAGATAATGGCCAGGACAGGGATGAGCAAGGACGAGTTGAAGGATGCCGTGGACGAGATAGTCCATCTCAATCCGCGGCCCGGAGGCCAGATTGATGACTCGTATGTGGAACAGGCACAGCAGATAGTCCCTGACTTCATATTGGAGAACAAGGACGGTGAGCTGCTGCTGACCATGCCCAAGTTCTCGGTTCCGGAGCTGAGGGTCAACAAGAGATACGCCGACCTGCTGATGAACTCGGCAGCGTCTTCCGGCAAGAGAGGAAAGGAAGCTGTTTCGTTTGTAAAGCAGAAGCTGGATTCGGCTAAATGGTTCGTAGAGGCCATCAAGCAGCGTCAGAACACCCTGCAGAATACCATGAAGGCCATCCTGGACTTTCAGCATGACTTCTTCATGGATGGAGATGAGGCAAAATTGAAGCCGATGGTACTGAAAAATATCGCAGAGAAGACCGGCCTGGATATCTCCACTATCTCCAGAGTGGTCAACTGCAAGTACATACAGACCAATTTCGGAGTCTATCCCTTGAAGTATTTCTTCTCGGAGGGAATGAAGACTGAAAGCGGAGATGAGGTCTCCACCCGTGAGATCAAGAAAGTGCTCTCGGAAAGCATAGCCGCTGAGGATAAGAAAAAGCCCCTCACGGATGAGGAGCTTGTAAATGTTCTCTCGCAGAAAGGCTATAAGGTGGCCCGGCGGACTGTCGCCAAATACCGCGAGCAGCTCAATATTCCTATCGCCAGGATGCGCAAGGAGATTTAGAGCTTGTCTCCGAATGCCAGGTCTCCGGCGTCTCCGAGGCCTGGAACAATATATGACTTGTTGGTGAGTTCCTCGTCGATAGCTCCGACCCAGAGGGTGATGTTCTTGTGCGGCATGTTCTTGGAGAGGTATTCCACTCCGTAGCAGCTGGCTATGGGGCATACCAGATGGGTCGTGGATGGAGTGCCTTTGTCCAGAAGCTTCTGATAGGCCAGGAGGACGGATGCGCCCGTGGCCAGCATGGTGTCGGCCAGGATGAGCACCTTTCCTTCGATTGACGGAGACGTGCTGTATTCCAGGTCAATGTCGAACTTGTTGTCCTTGCCGTACTTGCGGTAGGCAGCGATGAATGCGTTCTGAGCCCTGTCGAAGTAGTTGAGCAGGCCGTTGTGCAGAGGAAGACCGGCACGGAGAATGGTCGCGAGGACTATGTCGTCCCCGGGAACGCTGCACTGGGCTATGCCCAGGGGAGTCGTCACATCTTTGGTGCTGTAGTTCAAGGTCTTGCTTATCTCATAGGCGAAGATCTCACCGATACGTTCCAGATTCCTGCGGAATCTCATGTGGTTCTTCTGGACATCCTTGTCCCGTATCTCTGCGATAAACTGGTTCAGAACGGAGTTGCCGTCACTCAGGTTGATGATAGTCATAGATGATTTTTATTACAAATATAGTGAATTTTACAGTCCTTCGTCGCAGAAACTGTAATATCTGTCACCGGCGATGATGATGTGGTCCACCAGGCTTACATCCAGCAGGGCGGCTGCCTCCTTCAGCAGTTGGGTCTGTTTGCGGTCCAGGTCGCTTGGCAGGGGATTGCCGGAGGGGTGGTTGTGGACCAGGATAATGGCGCTGGCCAGCTTGTCCACCGCCTTGCGGATGATAACCCGCGCGTCCATTACTGTCGCACTGACGCCTCCGATGCTGACCCTCTCCTTGCCTATGACCCTGTTGGCCCGGTTGAGGAACAGCACCCAGCATTCCTCGTGCTGGAGATTGCGGAGCATGGGCATGAATATCCGCGCGGCCGCTCTGGAGGAGGTGACCGCATTTCCTTTATTTGACGGCTCGCGCTGCAGTCTTACAGCCAGCTCGAACATGGCCTTCAGCCGTGCGGCCTTGGCCTCGCCTATGCCCGGAACAGAGCACAGCCGGTCAAATGACATGTGCGACAGGGTATTCAGCGAGTTGTCAGACTGAGCCAGCAGGTCTCTGGACAGCTCTATCGCGCTTTTGTTTCTGGTGCCGGAGTTGATAAGTATTGCAAGCAATTCGGAATCGCTCAGAGAGGCCGCCCCCGACACATACATCTTCTCTCTCGGCCTGTCGTCTATTTTCCAATCGTTGATACTCATAAAACAAAAAAACTTCCCGTCAAAGTTCGGGAAGTTTTTTCGATATCTGTTACCAGAAACGTAAAAACTTACAATTTGTTTACGTAAACTGTGATTCCGCTCTTGAGGTTGGCTGCCTTGTTCTTGTGGATTACGTTGATCTTGGCGAGCTTGTCGATCATAGAGGAAACTTTGGGAAGAAGCGCTGCGGCTGCTTCCTTGTCTGTAGTGTTTCTGAGCGCCCTGATGGCGTTGCGTGTTGTTCTTGCATAATAGCGGTTATGCAATCTGCGTGTCTCGTTCTGACGATTACGCTTGTCTGCTGATGCGTGATTTGCCATTTTAAATCTTTTTTTTATTTTTGTAGTGGATAGGGGAATCGAACCCCTATTGCAAGAATGAAAATCTTGAGTCCTAACCGTTAGACGAATCCACCATTTTGGGAGTGCAAAGATAGAGATTATTTTCCATCTACCAAATTTTTCTTTTCTATCACTCTGATGCCGTTTTCCAGCCTTTCAAGTGATTCCTCGCGTCCCAGAAGATACAGAATGTCAATGGCTCCGCCCGGTGTCGCAAGCAGTCCCGACAGAGACAGGCGCACGGGCCAGGTCAGCGGTCCCAGCTTCAGACCCAGGCTGCCGGCCAGTTCCGTAAGCGTGGCCAGGAGTGTCTCGTCCGACCAGTCCTGTACTGCGCTCAGGCAGTCTATGACCTTTCTGAGTATGGCGGCGGAGGTCTCCAGTGTGGACTTGTTCTTCTTGTTGATGAAGAGTTCAGCGTCGTAGTCCGGGAGCCGGAAGAGGAAGGCGATCTTCTCCGGGATATCGGACAGCTTGCTGATGCGGGACTGGAGCAGCGAGGCCAGTTTCCTCCATTTGGGCTCGAGGAACGTGCCTTCTATCCTGGCGTAGGGCAGGGCCATGCGGATGAACTCTTCCGGGTCCATCATGCTGATGTGCTGGCCATTGACCCAGTCCAGCTTCTGATAGTCGAAGACTGCGGGGCTCTTGTGTACGCCGGCGATGGAGAACTGGGCGATAAGGCCGTCCATGGAGAATATCTCCTGCTCTGTCTTGGGAGACCAGCCCAGCAGAGCGATATAGTTGATGATGCCCTCTGGCAGGTAACCCTGCTCCACCAGGGCCTGGAAGCTCACCGCACCGTGCCGTTTGGAGAGTTTGCTGATAGAGCCGTCCGGATTCTTGCCGTTGATGATAGGCAGGTGGATGTACTCTGGCCTCTCCCAGCCGAAAGCGTCGTAGAGCAGCAGATACTTGGGGTTGGAGGACAGGTACTCGGAGCCGCGGATGATATGGGTGATGTGCATCAGGTGGTCATCCACGACATTGGCGAAATTGTATGTGGGCATTCCGTCGCTCTTGAGCAGTACCTGGTCGTCAAGGGTAGAGTTCTCGACGGATATCTCTCCGTAGACCATGTCGTTCCATGAGGTGCTGCCCTCCAGTGGTATTCTCTGGCGGATGACGTAGGGTTTTCCTGCAGCCAGCTGCGCCTCCACTTCCTCCTTGCTCAGGTTGCGGCAGTGGCGGTCATAGCCTTCCATGGATTCGGACTCTTTTTCCCCTTTCTGGCAGAAGCAGTAGTAGGCCGCGCCTTTTTCCACCAGCTCCATCGCGAACTCCCGGTACATGCCCTTGCGCTCGCTCTGGACGTAAGGACCGTATTCGCCTCCGATGTCAGGACCCTCGTCGTGGTAGAGCCTGGCTGTTTTCAGAGTGTCGTAGATGACATCCACGGCGCCTTCTACATAGCGGCCTTGGTCGGTGTCCTCGATTCTGAGTATGAATTTTCCGTTCTGGGATTTTGCAAAGAGATATGCAAACAGCGCCGTACGCAGATTCCCGATATGCATGTAGCCTGTGGGACTGGGCGCAAATCGTGTTCTGACTGTTTCACTCATTATGTTAAGGGGAAAAAAGAAGAAGTAGTGGATAGGGGAATCGAACCCCTATTACAAGATTGAGAATCTTGTGTCCTAACCGTTAGACGAATCCACCGTTTTGGGAGTGCAAAAATAGACATTATTTTTCAACTTCCAAATTTTCTTTCCAATTAAATGAATAAATTATCGACTCAACCTGCCTCAGATATTTCCTCTTGTCGTACTTAGGTGCATATACAAAGGCATTTAGGATGATGATGTTCTTCCGCTCGGGGTCTGGAAAAATATGACATACGAACGGACCGCCCATATAGTCGTTCTCCACTTCCCAGAGTCCGCGCATCTCCACCATGGTCATTCCTTTATATGTGATGTTCCTGAAGCCGGGATCAATGACCTTGTTGAAAGTCATGTAGCTGTTGTCCCTCATGCCGGGTACGTTGACTTTCCACAGGTCACCCAGCTTCGCCTTGAGGGAGTCGGCAGAGAGCTGCGAGGGGTCGGTGTAGGGGTATTTGAATATGAGAATGCCCTGATTGACATAGGTGGTCTCCTGGGATATCCACATGAAGTCCGGGGTGTCTTTTTTCATCGTGAAGCCTTTGGGGAAATAGGGCGAGCCTCCGATGTTCTCGGTCACGGCCAGCCGCACGTCCCTGTCCTCGTACTTGATGGAGTTGGCTATCAGGCGGTCTCTTTCAGTCTGCTCGATGGCGTTGATGATCATCTCGCTGTTGGTCCTGATAAGTTCTGTGGCCTCTTCCGGTGTTGTGGAGGAGACTGTGACTACGACCTGCGGTTTGGCCCAGGCGTCGCGGGATATGCGTATGCCGGTGGTGTCAACTTCGGGAGATACGTTCACTATGATGATGTTGCGGTGAAGCATAAGGCTGCCGGTAAATCCGCCGGGGGTGGCGTTGAAGAGCTTGAACACAGGCTCTCTCTGCGGCAGGTACGGATATTCGCCAGCGAGAATCTCCCTGAGGGTGGAGCCGAGCTCGCCTTCCCAGTAGTTTTTATTGATGGTGATGAGTACCTCTCCGGCATTGCCGGTGATGTTGGGCAGATATTGGGTGCGGTCTTTGGGTGTCTTGTTGCCGCAGGAAGTAAGTATGGCCGTGAGTGCCACGGTAAGCAGAGCCAGTCTCAAAATATGCTTTTTCATAATCGTTGGGTTTAATTATCTGAATAATCGCAGTATGTCGTTGCCGAAAGCCAGTATCATGATCATCAGCAGCAGGAACATGCCTATCATCTGTGCCACTTCCATGAAGCGGTCCGACGGCTTGCGGCCGGTGATCATCTCGTAGAGCGTGAAGAGTATGTGACCTCCGTCCAGGGCTGGTATGGGCAGCAGGTTCATGACTGCCAGCATGATGGACAGCAGGGCGGTGATGTTCCAGAATATCTGCCAGTTCCACGAGGACGGGAAGATGCTGCCTATGGCTATGAAGCTTCCGACGGACTTGTAGGCTTCAGTCTGAGGGGAGAAGATCAGCCCCAGTTCCTTGACGTAGTGTCCGATGTTGGTGAAGGTCATCATGAATCCGGCCGGAATGGCTTCCAGCAGGCTGTATTCTTTATCGGTGATCGTGATGTCCGATATGTCGCGCTGGAGCAGGACCTCTATCTTGCCGTCCCCGCTGACCCTTACGGGAACAGTCACGGTGTCCTCTCCGCGCAGCAGACGGAGCTCCACCGTGCTGCCGGCATTGTCCGCCAGAACGGCCTGCAGGTCCTGATGCCAGCACACCGGTCTGCCGGCGGCTGTAAGGAACCGGTCACCCTGGCGCAGGTCGGCTCCGGCGTTGATGGAGGTGTCCGGCAGGCTGCCTACGGCGATGGGCAGGCGGATGCCGAACATTCCCGGGGTGTTGAGCATGGCCGGCATGTATGCGGGGTCAATGTGGATGTCCACAGTGTCTCCGTCCCGGAGTACAGTCACCCGGCTTACCTGGTCCCGCAGCATGTCCATGTGTATCTCGTTGAAGTTGTCCGGAGCCGGATTCCCGTCAAGAGCCAGTATGCGGTCTCCGTTCTCGAATCCTATCTCTTTTGCAAGCGGGCTTACCTCGATACCGTATATGACGTCGTCATTCTTTATATACTGTTCTCCCCACGTGAAGAGTATGGCGATATACAGGACTATGGCCAGCACCACGTTCATCAGCACTCCTCCGGCAAGGACTATGATGCGCTGCCATGCCGGCCTGGAGCGGAACTCCCAGGGCTGAGGCGGCTTGGCCATAGCCTCTTTGTCCATGGACTCGTCTATCATTCCGGATATCTTGCAGAAGCCTCCCAGAGGGATACATCCGATTCCGAACTCGGTGTCGCTCTTCTTGGGCTTGAACTTGAATATGGCGGGTGGAAAGAAAAGATAGAATTTCTCCACCCTTATCCTGAATATCCTGGCGGTGATGTAATGCCCGAACTCATGCACCAGCACGAGCAGGGACAGCGACAGGATGACTTGTATTATCTTGAGCAGTACGTCCATTACTTGTTCTTGGCTATCAGGTTTGAGGCGAACTCCCGGGTCAGCCTGTCGGTCTCGAGTATTCCGTCCAGGTCGGGATCCTTTACAAATGAGCATTTCTCCATACAGCGGGAGATGACGGCCGGGATGTCGGTGAAGCGGATCCGCTCATTCAGGAAAGCGTCCACGGCCACCTCATTGGCGGCGTTCATGATGCAGGGCATATTGCCGCCCTTGCGCATGGCTTCCACTGCGAATCCAAGGCAGGGGAACTTGGCGGTATCCGGCTCCGAGAAAGTGAATCCGCCCAGCCTGTAGAAGTCCAGGCGCGGAATATCCAGCGGCATACGGGCCGGATAGGTCAGGGCGTACTGTATCGGCAGCCGCATGTCGGGTGTACTCATCTGGGCCATCACTGCTCCGTCCTGGAACGAGACCATGCTGTGAATCACCGACTGGGGGTGAATCACCACCGTGATCTGCGAGATGTCCACTCCGAACAGCCAGCAGGCCTCTATCATCTCGAAGCCCTTGTTCATGAGGGTGGAGGAGTCTACGGTAATCTTGCGGCCCATCTTCCACCGGGGATGGTTGGTAGCCTCGGCCACTGTCACCTGCGCCAGCTCGGATGCCGGAGTCCTCAGGAAGGGGCCTCCGGATGCGGTCAGGAAGATCCTCTCTATCGGACTGTGCTCTCCCTGAAGGGCCTGGAATATGGCCGAATGCTCTGAGTCCACGGGCAGGACGGGGGCGTTGTGCTCCCTGGCCGTCTGCATGACTATCTTTCCAGCGGCCACCAGCGGCTCCTTGTTGGCGATGGCCACGGCCTTGCCCGAGCGCAGTGCCGCGAGAGTGGGCTCCAGGCCCCGGAAACCGACCATCGCGGACAGCACCATGTCGATGTTGTCACTGGTGGACATGGCGTCGATGATGGAGCTCATACCTGCGAATACGTTTATGCCGTGCGGGTTCAGGGCCTCGTATACTTCGTCGTAAAGGCTATCGTCGGCGATGATGGCGCAGGCTGCGTCAAACTCTATGGCCTGCCGGATGAGCAGGCTGCTGTTGCTGCCTGCCGTCAGGAGCTGTACGTCAAAGAGGTCGCGGTGTTCCCTGACCACGTCCAGGGCCTGAATTCCGATTGAGCCGGTCGAGCCCAGTATTGCTATTTTTCTCTTTTCCATTGCGGTTGTCTGAGTTAAAAATTGATGTAGAGCGAGGGGTCTATCGGCTCTCCGCTGTGCCACAGCTCAAAATGCAGATGAGGCCCCGTGCTCAGGTCTCCGGCGTTGCCGGCCAGGGAGATGGTCGCTCCCGCGCTCACTCTGTCTCCCACTTTCTTCAGCAGCTTGGTGTTGTGCTTGTATATGGACACCAGATCGTTGCTGTGCTGTATGTGTATGTTGTATCCGGTGTCGTCATTCCAGTAGGCAGCAATAACCGTACCGTCCAGCACGGCGCATACCGCGCTGTTGTTCTGCACCGCTATGTCTACGAAAGGATGCCCCTTGCCGGGGTTGTAGGACTCGGTGACCACGCCTTTTACGGGAGGGAAGAACAGCATTCCTTCCAGCTGCGTTTCGTTTCCGGAGGGCCTGAGATTGTATTTCTCGATGGAGTCGATCTTCTCCCTGAGTATGGAGTCGGCGTCATGCTCCATTGCCGCTGCGGTTCTTTCAGCATTTTCCACGCTGCCTGTAGCAAGCAGGCTGTCCAGCGGGATGGGAGCCTCGCCGGCGATGATTCTGCGGATGTTGGTGAGCTGGATGGTCATCACGCGCATCCGGCTTTCCAGCGAGTCCACCATGGCTGCGTTCTCTACCATCTCTCTCTGGGTGGAGTAGGACGGGTAGCCGGGTATGATCCTTCTGACGGGAGTGAACGCTGTGATGCAGAATGTCAGGATGCACAGCAGTGCGGCTATGCCTATTACTGCGGATATCGCGGCATGTTTGGTGCCCCTTATGGCGAACTGGAAGTCATGGGTCTCGTTGTCAAGGACCGCGAAGAGGTATTTTCTGGCAGGACGCTTTCTGTCCCGTTTATTTTTTTCAGACATAGTGCTATCAGACAGTTTATTTGACTACATTTGCGGAATGAATCGGATAATCGGGATAGACTACGGCAAAAAACGGATAGGACTTGCGGTCTCTGATCCGCTGCGGATGTTCGCATCCCCTCTCGATACAGTTCCGCCTGCAAAGATAATTGAATATCTCAAACAATATGCCGCCAAGGAGGGTATCTCGCTGTTCGTCGTGGGATATCCCATGAATCTGGACAATACTCCGGCGGAAGCGGCACGGTATGTGGATGAGTTCCTCCGCAGGCTTCACAACAGTTTCCCGGATATCCCGGTGGAACGTGAGGACGAGCGGTTCACCTCCGTGTTGGCGCACAGGGCCATGATCGACGGGGGCATGAAGAAGATGGACCGCCGGGACAAGGCTGTGGTGGACAAGATAAGCGCGGCCATCATCCTCCAGACGTATCTGGACAGGCAGAAGTGAGGATTTTAAATTTTTGAGAAAATATAAAAACGTAAAACGAGATGATATTACCTATTTATGTATACGGCTCCGAGGTGCTCCGTGAGACGGCTGCCGATGTGGACGTGGCCGGCCTGGACAAGGAGCAGCTCCGCAAATATATAGACGACATGTTCGAGACCATGTACCATGCCGACGGTGTGGGGCTGGCGGCTCCCCAGGTGGGAGACGGCCGCAGAATCCTCGTGGTGGACGGCAGGGATGTGACTGACGTATATCCTGAGCTCAAGGATTTCAAGAGGGCTATGGTCAATCCGGTCGTGGTAGAGGAGAGCGAGGAGACCGCCGAGTACAGCGAGGGCTGTCTGAGCGTGCCGGATATCCACTGCAATGTAGTGCGGCCCAAGAAGATGACCGTGCGTTATCTGGACGCGGACCTCAAGGAAGTGGAGGAGACACTGGACGGTTTCGCGTGCCGTATGGTGCAGCATGAGATGGACCATCTGGACGGGCATCTCTTCGTGGACAGGGTGGCGCCCATCCGCCGCAAGATGATTGCCGCCAAGCTGCACAACATAGCCAAGGGCAAGGCACGGACGGCGTATAAGACAAAGTTGGAAAGATAGATTCACTGTAATAAAGGACATTATGGGAGCGTTTCATGCATACGACATCAGGGGCCGCTGGGGAGTGGACTTTGACCGGGATACTGTATATAAGGTGGGATTTTTCCTGCCGGAACTGCTGGGCTGCCGCGAGGTGGCGGTGGGACGGGACATGCGTCTGTCTTCTCCGGTGATTCACGAGGCCCTGCTCAGGGGGCTTACAGATGCAGGTGCCGATGTATTTGACTTAGGTCTGGCCACTACGCCGTATGTCTACTATGCCACTGCGGCCAAGGGGTTCAAGGCTTCGGTACAGATTACGGCCTCGCACAATCCCAAGGACGACAACGGTCTGAAAGTCTCGCGGGAGAATGCCCTGCCTGTCGGCTATGACACCGGCCTGGGTACGATTGAGAAATGGATTCTCGATGGGCGTGAGTGTGTCCCCGTGCCCGAGGCAGACCGCGGCAGGGTCGCACCCCTCGATCTTCGGGACGAGTACCTGGCCTTTCAGCGACGCTATGTAGGCGACCTGTCCAATCTGCATATCTGCGCGGATCTGTCCAATGGTGTATCGTCGCTGTTCGTAAAGCAGTTGCTGCCCCACTCCGTGGAGTATATCTGCGATACGCTGGACGGAAGTTTCCCGTGTCATGAGCCCAATCCTCTGGTGCCGGAGAATACGGCCATGCTCCGCGAGTATGTCAGAAGTCACGGCTGCGACATCGGAGTGATCTATGACGGGGACGCGGACCGGGTGATGTTCGTGGACGAGAGGGGAGAGTTCATCTCGCCGGACCTGATGATTGCCCTGATGGGGCATTTCTTCATGGAGGGTACGGGGACCAGTCCCGCTGCCAGGGAGAGGGCTGCTCTGAAGGCCGCCGGACATACAGCCGGAGTGAAGGCCCTGCAGGATATCCGCAGCTCCAAGGCGGTAGGGGAGTACCTTGCACCGATGGGCGTTCAGATGCACACCTGGCGGGTAGGCCGGGCATACGCGGCTCCCAGGCTCCGCGAGATAGACGGCCTCTTCGGAGGTGAATTGGCCGGACACTATTACTTCAAGGATTTCTTCTACTCCGACAGCGGCATCATGGCCTCGCTCATCATTCTGGACATAGTGGCGGAATTCAAACGCCGGGGCCGGAGCCTGTCGCAACTTATCGCCGGTATCTCCCGGTACTGCAATTCCGGGGAGATCAATTTCCGGGTGAAGGACAAACCGGCCGCCATGGAGGCTGTGCTGAAGTATTTTACATCTGAGGAGAAACCTTCGGTCCTGATGGACTTCGACGGCTACCGGGTGGAGTTTCCGCAGTGGTGGCTGAACATCCGCCCGTCCAACACCGAGCCTTATCTGCGCTTCATCTGCGAGGCATCATCGCCTGGTCTGCTGACCGAGAAAGTCGCTCAGGCCAAGGAGATTATTGAACGTTTCGAGTAACGCCGGACGTTTCAGGAAAGATTCTCTCCTCTGAAAAGTACGCGCTTCGCGCTATCCCTCCCATCTTGAGTATCATCTCGTTACTTTGTGACGCGGTGATACTCAAGACGGGTCCCTCCCTCTAACAGGCCGAGGGTGGCAAGTCTTTTCTCGTTGTTGTGATTATGCTGTAACAGTGGCGGCTATAGCAGGCCGTCGGAGATGCGGAGGGTGATGGTGCGGTGGTCGGGGTCGATATCCAGAAGCAGGTCGTCGTGGTAGGGGACAAGAGTGTCCGTACCCTCAAGTCCGAGGCAGATGTTGCCGGAGAAGTCCTGGACGTCCGAGATGACTCCGATTGTGCGGCTGCCCTGGTCTAAAAGTGTGAATCCTACAAGATCCTCGAGAGTCAGGCCGTCTTCTGTAAGCGGATGACCGTCAGCCGCGCTCAGCCCGGGATAGTCCGCCGGGTCGATGTAGAGTTCTTTGCCTGCGGCCTCCTCCGCGTCAGCGAGGGTGTCTATGTCTTCCAGGCGGACGATGGCCTTGCGAGGGCCCTTGAACTGTATGGTCTGGATAAAAAAAGGAACCGGCAGGCCGTCATAGAACAGCCATACCGGTTCGTCTGTCTTCAGGATGTCTGACATTCCGTCCGGGAAAGATACCATCACCTCGCCTTCCGTGCCGTAGGACTTCACTATCCTGGCTATCGGCTGCAGTGTGTCTTCCCGGGGAAACATCGCGCTACTCAGCTGCAGGGGCTGCTGCCTCTGTGTTCTCGGCGTTTGCCGCTGCCTCAGCTGCTTCAGCCTCGGCTTTAGCCTTGGCCTCTGCCTCAGCCTTTGCAAGGGCTTCTTCGGCTTTGCGCTTGCTGATGGCCTCGGCTCTCTCCTGGTTGACCTTGGCCTCTGCATTGAGACTCTCTCTGCGGGCCTCGTTGTCGGACTTTTTCAGGTTCTGCTTCTTGGCCTCTACCTTTGCGTCTCTCTCAGCCTTCCATGCGTTCCATCTCTGGTCTGCAACTTCCTGGCTGATGGCACCCTTGGCAACTCCGCCGTTGAGGTGCTTCCTCAGAAGGATACCCTCATAGGAAAGGATGCGGCGGCAGGTGTCACTGGGCTGTGCACCGGTGTTGAGCCAGTAAAGGGCTCTCTCTGCATCGATCTTGATGGTTGCGGGGTTGGTGTTGGGGTTGTAGATACCGAGCTGCTCGATGTAACGTCCGTCACGGGGAGCGCGGATGTCAGCCACTACTATGTGGAAGAATGCGTGATTCTTCTTACCGTGGCGTGATAAACGAATTTTAACTGCCATTACGTACAGGTTATTAAATGATTAATAATTAAAACCTCCTTATCTTCTCGAGAAAAGGCCCGCAAATATACGCACTTTTTCCGAACTGTCAAGCACTTTCGGCAAAAACTGCTTTCCTGACTTTCCCCTTGGTGGATCCGCACACCCTCCGTGCATTCCCATTGCCTGCAGTGCCATACTTGCCGCCTGCAGTGCCAATTACTGCCGCTACGACACCTTACGCCAGCTCATCTACGGAATGTACGCGCATCAGTCTTTTCTGTAGTTAGCTGGCAGTCAGTACATTAACTTTTTGGTTGATGGATTTCGCCCCTCAAGAACGCCTCGAAATCCATCTTGCCTAATTGCAATACCTTAAAAATCAGAACATTGTGAAAAACCAAGATGCGCGCACTTCCCGTAAACATCTACTCCAGCTCAGCCAGTGCTGCACCATCCCAGCCAATTCCCCAACGGCGCAGACCGCACCTATGATACTGGTGCAAGGCCGAAGCGGTGTCACTTCACGATGTGCCAGCGGCCGCCCTTGTCCGGACCGATGCGCTCGAGGATGCCGTCGGCCTTGAGCCGGGCAATCTGCTTTTCCACCGCCTTGGGAGTGATGCCTGTCCGTCGGGCTAGAGCCGCCATCGTCAAAGTACCGTCCTCGGATAGCAGCGCAATGATTTTCTCCCTACTTCCCGTCTTTTTCTCCCTACCATCTGCGGCTTTCTCCCTACTTTTTCCACGAATCATTGGCAATTTCTCCTGCGGAAAGGTAGTGAGGACCGTACCTTCGTAGACCATGAGGCAAGATGGTGTTTTGTAATTGGTTGAAAGTTAGTGGATTGTATGAAAAGTGGGTGCGCTATGCCCCGAAAAATCTGACCATAAAGCACCGGTGAATTGGCAAATATCAGATAATCAATGGCTTGTATTGCAGACGTTGCTTCATGGTGATGCGGAATGACAAAAAAGCCGCCGTGGGCTTGTGACCTGCGGCGGCTCTCTGTTGGTTGGAGAGGAATCAGCCGTTAATAAACTTTTTCACCGTCAACAGTAACAGAGAGGTTATCTGTTCCCATTGAATTTTTATTAGCCCAAAGAGTACTGTTAGTATTGTAACCTTCCTCATTGATTGCAAAACCATTGACAGCTGTTTTGTTTACAATCAGTACGTACGAGCTTCCGTAATCATCACCGATTTCAATAGCAGCTTTCTTAACATCCAAACCACCTTTATCATTGAATGTACAATTATTGATAGTCAATTTAGTATTTGCTTGACCATAAAGAAGCATAGCTTTACCATCTGAATTGAATGTACATCCATCAAATGTAGCATTAGGAGCACCCCAGGTCCAAATATTGTAAACATCACCAGACACATTAAAAGTACAGTTCTCAAATTTGCTGTCACCATAAAGTGTGTATGTGCCACTGATTACACAATTCTTGTAAGTACCTTTGCAACGAGCATAGCCAATATAAGTTGAACTATTTGTAGTAATAGTAATGCCTTCAAAAGTTACCGTAGAACCATCAAGACCATAGTCACAGTTTTCGTAACCTGTGCCAACTTTAGTAACAGCTACCTCTACATCCTCAGGATTGCCGGTTCCTATGAAAGTTACGGTTTTGCCCTTTGCTGCGGCAGGAATGATATACTCGCCTTTCGTCAGATAGATTGTTGCATTATCTGCAATGGCGGCAGCGGCCAATTCTTCATTGGAGGTTGCAACTATTAGCTCATTGCTTCCTTCTATCCTTACCTTGGCACCGTTTACGATAACCTTGTCAGCATAGTCTTTTGCATCCTCGTCAATCCATACTGTGAAGACAGGATCGGCTGCAACTTTTGAAATGTCGACGTTTGTAACGTTGATTTCAGCGCCTTCTTTAGAATCGACCATGATGGCGGCCTTGGAGGCTGTAGTAAATATCGAATTGCTGATATTCAGAGTCACTTTGGCTGGATTATTAACATACTCCTCATCAATCTTGATACCACGTCCGGTACTGCTCAATGTCAGGCCGTCGATAGTTATGTTCTGACCTACGGCAGAAATCCACATTGCGTAGTAATCACCATTTTGCTCGTTAATTGTCACACCGTTCATCGTAACAGTCCTGTTGTCGTTCGTGAAAGCGATTGATTTCTCGAAGACGACATCTTCAATCTTATAATTGCAGTTAGCGAATGTCAAATCGTAAATATCCCATGTGCCGCCAGTTGTGGAGCTTGTCATCGTACCGTTCTGGATGGTGAAGTCAGCGTCGTTATTTTTGGCACCGAGTTTGGACATGTACGATGTAGTGAGATTGAGGGTTTGCTTGTTCAAGTCTATCACAATGCTTTTTGTGTTTTCTCCGCCCAGTTTGTATTCGCCTGAACCTCCGGTCTGCTGGCCGAGAGAAGCGATAGGCAGATCAATATCCTCAACCAAGGTGACTGAAATTTCAGAAGCGTCAGAGGTCAGGGCAGAAGCCAGTTGGGCGGCATTGGAGATGTTGCCGACAACCTTCTTGGTTACTGCGGAGGCGTATTCTCCGTCGTAGGGCTGGCTACCGTTGGTGACATCGCGGCCGCCGAGGGCACCGACGGTGGTTACGGCTTCAGACTCGTAACCGTTGGTGTTGTCCTGGACGAGGGTGATGTTCTCAACCGAGCAGCCTGTCATGCCTGACTGGGGACCGCAGCCTGTGATGCCTCCGAAGTCGCGGTAGGCGGTGATGGTGAGGTTCTTGGCGGAGCAGTTCGTTACCTTGTCGTCTGTAACGTAGTATCCGATGATACCTCCGGCCTTGTCTCCGTTGTCGTATGAAGTGCCGTTGAACTCAGGAACAGAAGTAATGGTACCGCCGTCCACATGGCAGTTCTCGATAATTGCGCCGTTCATAGAGGAGTAACCGACAACAGCTCCGGCATAGTGCGTGCTGCGGATGTTCACATCCTTGAGTGTCACGTTCTTGACAGTACCGAGGATGGAGCCGAAAAGTCCGGCTGCGGCATATCCTGCAGCGTCGTCCGATGCGGTCAGGTTGCTGATGGTGTGGTTCTGTCCGTCGAATGTGCCCTTGAATGTGACTGTGGGATAAGCAGTCACATTGCCGACAGGTGTCCAGTATGAACCGGAAAGGTCGATGTCGTTCATCAGCAGAATGGTCTTGCCTTCGAAGTATTCCGTCCTGCTGTTGACCTGTTCGGCCACCCAGGCAAGCTCTGCGGGAGTGGTGATAAGGTATGTATTCGCATCGTCAGGGTCCGTCTCGGGCTCCTCGGCTGAACCGTCCCAGATCTCGTTGTTGTTGTCACCGTTGAAGCCGGGGTCGATGGAGATGTTGATGGAGAGGTCACCGGAGAGGATCTGGCCGATGATGTTGGTGCGCCAGTTGCGCTGTACGGGGACTGCGTCGAGGCCCTGGGTAAGGGTGATGTCGTTGCCGTCCTCGGGACTGAAGGTGAATTCCAGGTCGCTGAGGGTGGTGGAGGCGTCTCCCGTGGTCTCGTCGTTAGGCAGAATGTAGTTCATGGAGAGGTACTTGTAAGTCTCTGCCGTGCCGTCGCCGTCAAGGTCTACTCTGAGAGCCTCGACCGGGATGGCTGCGAAGTCGAATGTCACGTCCATGGGGGTGCCGACAGTGCCGTCAAGCAGATTGAGGGTGGAGGCGGCCTGCTTCACCACGGCCTTGGATTTGGAGATGACGATACCGGCATCCTTTCCTGCTGTCCAGTCGCTTTCGTAAATGCCGACATTGAGCTGTGCGAACGGACGTGTCAGCTCCACGTCAAGCTCGGCATCGCCGGTCACCTTCACCTCGACGGTCTTGAAGAACGCGTCGCGGGTCTCGTCGTTGCTCAAGGCTCCGTCGTAATCAATGGTCACGACCATGTCGTCGGATACCTCGTAGGCGGTGCAGGCCTTGTTCTGCGCCCAGAAGGCAATCCTGTAGGTCTGTCCCTTGGCCAGGGTGATGGTCTCGGTGGTGGGGAAGGTTACGTCCTTGGAGACTTGCCCTATGCCTTCGATGCGTGTTCCGTTCTCGTCGAAGACGGCGTAGGTCAGGTAATTGGCTCCTGAGCCGTCACCGAAGGCGCGTGTCTGCACGGCTCCGTCGAGGCCCATGTTGAGGGTCAGCATGGCCTCGTTGCCGTTGTCGCCCGATGTCCTCTCGTCGATCGAGCAGGCTCCCGTCAGCAGCAGTGCCGCGAGGGAAATAGCTGGGATGATGATCTTTTTCATCTTGTTTAGAATTTAAGTTAGACTGAATTATTTATAATGTTTACAGTATCAGGTTGTGGTCTCCGTCGAAATCCGGGTTGAGGGAGATGCCTCCGGAGGCTTCGGAGAGGAGGTAGCCGCCGCGCATTATGGTGTAGGTGCTGCGGCTTATGGGCACCTCGATCGGGTCGGTCAGGGCCACCCGGCCGCCGCCAGGGCCGTAGATGCCGATCTGCACCGTGACAGCGGAACTCTGCCCGTTGACGAAGACGTAATCGAATCCCAGGGAGGCCTCGGTATCGCTGATCTGAGTCAGGCCGGTCTCGAAGAATACTCCGGTGGAGGAGTCCACGGGCTTGTCCGTGAACAGACTGTAGGTGTCGGGCATGAAGCCCGTGTAGTAGATGACCACCCGGTAGTCATCGAGGTTCACCGAGCTCTGTCCGGCACCGTCTCCGTTCTGCTCGCTGAACTGCTGCGCCTGCTTCTCTATGAACTCCGCCAGGTCGTCGGCTATGAACTCGTATTTGGCCAGGGGCCGCTCCATCATCAGGCGGAGGGTGTCGGGAGCCTTCTCGGCGATGCTGCTCCTGAGGGCGATCTCTCCGGTGCCCCGGAACGCGTCGCGCTCGTCGGTGTTGCCGGGGTGGCTGTCCCCGTTGAGGCTGACGGCGGAGAAGTCGGAGGTGTTGTAGTGACGGTCGTCGGTGCTGCCGTCATCCACCAGGTCGGACCACACCATGATGCTGTAGTCCCCTTCCGGCAGCTCCAGGGTCATTTCCGTATCGTAGCCCATGGATGCGTCGGCTGAGAACACGAACTCTCCGGCACATTCCTGGGAAGCCTTGCTGCCCTTGACCAGCGGAAAGGCGCGTACTATGTATCGGATGTCGCTGCCCTCTGGTATGGACACGGCACGGGTGCCGTAACCGTGCCCGGTGGTGTCCATGCCGGTGTCGTACTCCAGGACAAGCCTGACCTGTACGGTCCCGGGAGGGGAGGGCCACTCATGCACAAGGCAGCCCTGCAGCAGCAGTGCCGCAAGCAGGGTCATGACGGTATATGCTGCAGTGCGTCTCATCTCCCGCCTCCTTTTCTTCTGTCGGCCTTCCGGCCTGTGTCAAATGAGTATGAGAATGTTATCTCGAAGCTGTCGGGTCCCCAGTACGTGCGCTTCACCGTGCGGGCCAGCAGGCCGTCGGGCTCGTTGTGGAACATGTCGTAGTGGACGCTGTAGGCTCCGGCTCCGATGCTGAAGTCCACGTTCCACCGTCCGTTCCTGCTCAGCGGAAGCCGGTAGCCCACGCTGATGCCCCCTCCCAGGGCGGGGCTGTCACCGTCGTGGTCCTGATAACGCCATGGACCGTCGGCCGCTATGTTGTACCAGGCCATGCCGAAATGCGCGCCGAGGAACCATCCTCTGTTCTCCGGCGAGAACCAGTAGCGCACCTCGGGCTGGAAGCCCAGCACGCGGAATTTTATCGTGGGGGTGAAATAGTTGATCGTGGAGAAATATACCGGGACTGAGACTGACCAGTGGCCGGCCAGGTCCGCCTCGAACGCGGCGTTGGCCATGAACAGTATCCAGCCGGCGGCGTTGCTCTTGATGTACAGTCTGGACGGCTGGGTCTGCGGCGGCTCCTCTCCGCCGGCGGCAGGCACCAGCGGGCCGTAGACCGGTGCGGGACTGTTCCCGGCTTCTGCCTTGGGAGTTTCCACTGTCACGGCGGCGTGGACGGGAACCGGGCGCGTGGCCCTTTTGCCGGTTACGACGATGATGCCTCCGTAGCGCAGGCCGCCGAAGCATTCCTCCAGCATCCATTCCCAGGCCGAACCGCCGTCATAGTGCCGCAGACGCGAGATCCGGACGGTGTCGGGGGCATCGGAGCGGATTATCTCCAGAATGTCCTCCCTGCCGGGAAGAGAGGAGCCGCCGATGATCTTCGCGAGATGCCGCCACGGAATGTTGAGCACATGACGCTCTATGAGACTGTCCGGAACTGACAGGCCGCTCACGGCCCGCTCCACGGCGGAGAGGCGGCCGGCGGCCAGTGACGTGTTGAATGCCAGGCTGCCTTCCAGAGATGCGGAGCCGCTCAGGGACAGACCGGCCACGTAGACCGTGCTGTCCGAGGACAGGGCCCGCAGATAGTCCCGTAGGGCTGCGAGGCGGCGCGAGTTGCCCGCATAGTCAGCCTCCACCTCCATGCTTCCGGAACGGAAATGGATGCGGAACTCCATGCTGTCGCGCTGCGCGGATACCGGCTGTATCCAGCACAGGAGCGTCAGAAGCGGCAGCAGTATGGTGCGGTAGATTCGTGTCATCGGGCCTGTTTTTCATAGAATTCTCTTCCGGAAGAGAATTTCAGCGATGTAAAATTACGGCAATTAAAGGAATAATCCAAGAAAATTCCGTTTTTTCTCTCGGGCCTGCTCCTGCTTCTCCATAAATGCGGCCTCATGGCCGCGCCCGGGACCGCCTGACGATCTCTTCCGGAAGAGATATGCGCGGGGTCTCTCCCTTTCTCCCTACAGCGATCCTATTATCGTTCTGTTCGCCTCGTCGATTACCGTATTGTCCAGCGACGCCAGATAGATGCGCGTGGTGCGGTCGGAGCCGTGCCCCATGCCCTCGCTTATTACCGGAAGGGGAATGTTCCGGCTGCGGGCCGCGCTCGCCCACGAGTGCCTGGCCACGTACATCGTGAGAGGAATGTCCAGCCCGAGTCTTCTGCCTATCGACTTCAGGCTGCGGTTGACGCTGCCGGCCGCACTGAGATACTGCCTCCTTTCGTCGGTGCCCGGTGCCTTGATCAGCGGAAGGAGGAACGGAGAGGTTCCTGTGCCGTATCTGGAGACAATGCTCTGCATACAGTCCTCCCACCTGATCTGAAGTCTCTGCCCTGTCTTGTGCCTGCGGTAGGTCAGGATGCTGCCGGCCAGGTCTGTTTTTCTGAGGAATGCCATGTCCACGAATGCCATGCCTCTGGTGTAGAATGACAGCATGAACATATCGCGGGCAAATCCTGCAGCTTCGGAAGCGGTCAGGTCAAGGTCCCGCAGCCGCCTTATCGTCTCCAGCGGAACGGCTCTCTTGTGTGTCCTCTCTACTCCGGTGTAAACATAGCGGAACGGATAGCGCTGGGCAGTCAGCCCCTGTTGCACCGCCTTGTTGTAGGCGGCTCTGAGGTTGCGCATGTAGAATGATGAACTGTTGTGGCTTATTCCGCACTCTTCGAGCCATAGCTCGTATGCGGTCATGATGGATGGGTCAATCTCGTCCAGCGTAATGCCGCGGCCGTTCCGGAACTTCCGGAAACTGTTGAGCGCTGCCAGGTAGGTCTCTGCTGTGCGGATGTTACCGGAGCCTTTGAGCTTCGTGACCATATCCTCCATGAATGTGTAGAACGAAGTGCGCAGGGCGGTCTCCGTCTGTACTGCATCTCTGCGCTGGCGTGCGGTTCTGGTTTCTATGATTTTCTCGATCCGCTCCAGGCGCCTGCAGATGTCTTCAAAAAGTTCGAATTGTCTCATTTCCCTTGACTTTAAGTGTGTATCTCACACTAAAGTAGGGAAAACGGGCCCTCGGGCTACCTGGTGCGGAGGAAACGAAGGGCGCGGGTCATGTAGCGGGGCAGCTGCTTGTGCGGGTCGCGTTTCTCCAGGTGGAGGTAGATGCCCCATTTCTTCAGGATGGGAACCTTGAAGGTCTCCACGAATTCTATCAGGGTGCCGTCCGGGTCCTCGACGTAGGTGAAATGGCCGTCGGCCTCGCCCATCTTGAAGTCCCGTCCACCGTCGCAGACGAAGCTGTGGCCTAAGGACTCGGCTGTCTCGCGGATAGCCTCCATGTTGCGGATGTCAAAGCACAGGTGGATGAAGCCGGGGTCGCCCCAGTAGCGGCCTTCGTAGATCTTCCTGGGAGCAGGCACGTCGAAGCCCTCGGGGATGCGCTGCACCAGCTCGATATGGGAGGTGCCCATCACCTCGCTCAGCGGGCCTTCGATGGGCTTGCTGCGGGACAGCAGCACACGGCGCAGGGGATACTGGCTGCCCGGAACGCCGTTCAGGTCGGCCTGGACTCCGGTCACGTCGTATTCGACCTTGTCATAGTCCATCAGGGTGGAATAAAATTTCACGGACTTGTCCATGTCGGAGACTCCGAGCACTGCTCCGTTGCCGCCGCCGGTGTTCTTGTCCTCATCCATGAACACATAGCTGTCGGTCTCGACCTCGAAGAGATTGTTCCAGGGATCGTAGAGGAAGAAATGCTCGCGTCCGTCGGGAGTCTTGGTGACTTCGGTCAGCAGCCTGGCTCCTTCGGCCTTGCTCAGCTGTGCATATGCCGCCCGTACATTGCGGGACTTGATCTTGCAGGCGTAGATGCCCAGGTCTCCCAGAGCCGGCTCGAAACTTACGTAGTTGAGCTCGCGGCCTCTCGGCTCCCATACCTCGAAGCCGGCTCCGCCGCGCAGATTGTACACTAAGATGGCGTACCTCGGCTGGGGCTTGCCGCCGGTGTAGGGCAGCATCCTCTCGGCCACGCCCTCGGCTCCGAATATCTTGGTGTCGAAACCGAAATTGTCCTTATACCATTTCCACGACTCGGCTACATTCCTTACGCCGATGCCGACTTGCTGTATGCCACAGATGATTTTTTCCATATCGTATTTGTCTTTTATGCTTGATTAATGTGCCGATACTTTCCTGGCCAGGATGTAGAAGAGCCAGGGGGTGTACTTGTAGAACCAGGCCATCAGCAGTTCCTTGCCGCCGATGAGCTTCTTGTGCTTTTCCTTGGCGATGGCCTTCAGAGCCACCTTGGCGCACTTGGTCACGTCCATTCCGTTGGCCTGGCCGGGGTCCATCTTGGCGAACTTCTCACCGGAGGCGAGCAGGGCGCTCTTGGATATCTCGGTGCGGATGCGGCCCGGGATGAGGAAGGTCACCTTGATGTTGGGGTATTCCAGTTCCATGGACTCGTAGAAGCCGAACAAGGCGTGCTTCGAGGCACAGTAGGCCGAGCGGAGCGGGAAGCCGAACAGGCCGGAGATGGAAGTGGTCACGGCGATGTGTATCTCCTTGGGGGTCTTCAGGTGCTCCTTGAATTTCTTGATCAGGTACACGCCGCCGAAATAGTTTATCTCCATCAGCTTGCGGTCCATCGAGATGTCGCAGTCCAGAGTCAGTGCCCGCTGGGAGATGCCGGCGTTGAGCACGAAGAAGTCCGGCCTGAGACCGAGGCTGCCCACATACTCTACCAGTGCGTCGATGGAAGCCGGCTCCTCGAGATTCACTTCCTTGTGCCAGGCTTTCACCCCGTACTGGCGGCAGCGTTCCTCCACCTTTTTAAGCTGTTCCTCGCCGAGACCGGTCAGGATGACATTTGTCCCTCTCTGTGCGAACTGATAGGCGATAGCCTCGCCTATGCCTGTGCCCCCGCCCGTAATCAGCAGGGTCCTGTCCTTGAACTGTACCATATCCGTTTACTTATTTCAACCTACAAACTTACGGAAAATCTATGGAATATCCGACAGATTTCGGCAGATTAACGCAATAGAAATTGAGAATTAGGAAGTTAGAAGAAAATCGCAGAAGTTGGGCTGAGGGCTGAAAACCGTTTCAAAGCGGATTGGAGAAAGAGAACGGTTTCCAAGTCGTTACCCGCCAAAAGTGCAGATTTAACAGTCGCCGCTTCGTTTGCTGCGTTCTGCGTAGGTTTGCTTGTCAAGGTTTAACTCGTTGATTTATAGTTTTGCACCAAAAAAAGAACGAGTATGACAAGGAGTACATTTCGCGTGCTGTTCTATGCGAACGGCAGCAAGGAGAAGAACGGAATTGTCCCCATCATGGGACGGGTTACAATCAACGGGACGGTGGCGCAGTTCAGTTGCAAGCGGAGCATCTCAAAAGAGCTTTGGGACGCAAAGGGCAACCGTGCCAAGGGCAAGAGCCGTGAAGCGAGGGAGACGAACCTTGCGCGTGACAACATCAAGGCGCAAATCATCAAACACTACCAGCGCATAGCCGACCGTGCGGCGTTTGTGACGGCGGAAATGGTGCGCAATGCCTATCAGGGCATCGGCGGCGAGTATGAGACGCTGCTCAAAGCCTTTGACCGTGAAAACGAGGTGTTCAAGAAGCGTGTCGGCAAGGACAGGAAGTTGGCGACCTATCACTCAAGGGTAGTGGCAAGGAACTATGTGGCGGCGTTCATCAAGTCGTTCTACAAGCGTAGCGACATGTCGATGCTGGAACTTACTCCCGTCTTCATCCAGGAGTTTGCGGTCTATCTCTCCACAGATGCGGGATTGCGGAACGGCACGATATGGGAGAAGTGCATGTGGCTGAAAGGCGTGGTG
>CASFSL010000016.1 GCA_949297365.1 uncultured Bacteroidales bacterium
AAAGATGGATTGTCGAGCGCACTTTCTCATGGCTCGAGAACTTCAGGAGACTTACCATTGACTATGAATACAGGGCCGATACGCACGAAGCCATGATGCATATCGCTGCCATAAAATTATTTTTGAATAAAATTTAAACAGTTTCTCATAAATAAATTAATCTTAAAGCTTTGCTGATGGCCCTTCCAATATCAGCGTAAGCATGTACAATAATTGTTGTGTCAGTGATTCCATCTTCTTCTGCCCTTTGATTTAAAACTGAGTATAATGTCTTTGTAACCTTATCATCAATAATTTCCTTTGCACGGTCACTGATAGAAACCCTTTTTACATTTTCAGGTAGGCATCCGTTTTCATCAATATAAGGAATCAGTAAGAGGACTCGATTTACCTCGGACTCTATAAAGTGTTCATTTTCATAGTCCCTAAGTTTAGTCTCGCCATGCAGTATCTTGTCAAATTTTGCAGCAGATCGATGTATCTTAACTATAAAGAATACTGCAACTATAATCACTGTAATTATTATGAAAGTGTTCATATGGTCATGCAAATCTTGCGTGAAAGTTTACTGTTGAGAGTTGGTATGTTATAGTTCTGCTATGTAGGATATCAAAATTATGATTAAGATGATCGCAATAGGAATGAGGCATCCGAGAGAGTTTTCACCGGCGTCTTTAATTTTGTCAATTCTTTTTTCCTTTTTACTTCTGGTATCGACTAAAAATAGTTTGCAATTATCTAAAATGCTGTTTTTGCAGTCATTGAGCGTTTTTGTGTATATAAATGGCTTAGGAGATAATTTTTCTAATGCTGTAAGAATATCATAAGCATAGCTGAACGTGGAGTGTGATATGGAATAAGTCGTGCTTAAAGGCACTGATATCCTGTTGCAGGATTGAAGATATCTGTTATAAGTATTAATGCTTTTGACGAGGTATAAGAGTGTTTTTGCTATGTAGTAATTTTGAAATGTAGTTATGTATTTTATTTCTGTGGAAGGCCATTTGTCATGTAGGGTGTTTTTAAAGATGGATATATTGCGGTTGTCAGGAATCAAGTTCTGATGCATTGTCTTAATCTTACAAACAATGTCTCTTATGTTATCAAGTTCCTTTATACGATAGATAGAGGAATATATGTTGTCATTGAGTCTGTATAGATTATCGTACAAAGGGAAATCCGAAAGTGTATTGGTGTCATCAAATATTGTGTGGCTATATGACTCCTCGAACATCTTGAGACTTTCTGTGATATTTCCCATTGATTGTTTTACTTCGTATGGAAATTCAATGGTCTCAGAAAGGTGCTCAGCAATATAGTCTTCCATATTGTTGATATAGGCGTCTAAATCCGATGTTTGAATACTGTCAGGCATTGTGCTCTCAGTTAAATACTTCGATAAAAATATGGCTTACAATAGATATCATTTCTGGATTACCGGACATTATGGCAATGGTGTTGCAGTCTTCATACAGGCCTTTTAGATAATTTTTGTTGTCAATTTCCTTCAGCGCAGAAATAAAAACATCTATTTCATCCTCTGGCTTGTTTTGCATACTGCGTTTTATGTATCTGGTTACTTCGTTTTCAGAGACTCCTAAAGATTTGATACGATATAGGAAAATATTTTGAACAGTTTTATTATACAGCAAGGATTCGTCAGCTCCGATTAAAAATGACATAAGACATACTATGGAATATTTCTGCCTAAGTTTAAAATTTTTTGCCGGATTCTCCTGTCTTTGATGTTGTTCTTTCTGATGTTGCTCTGTTTGTTTTTGAGATTGTTCTGGCTTTTGAGAAGTGTCTGTTTCATATGAAGTGGCCTCACTATCTCTATTAATATTAATAATAATAATAAATATCAAAACTCCCAATGCTATACAACCTATTATACCAAGTCCTACTTCTTCCATAAATTTTTAATTATTCGTATTATACAAACTATTGCTGGTCTGGCTCGGGGAACCGGGTAATAAATAAAAAGACGTGGAGCCATTACTGTCGGCCCGTTTCACGCTATAAAGGCTCTCGCATGCCTAGTTTGTCGAAACGAGCAACAGCGAAAGCCCCACGCAGGTGTGAATATGCTATCAGAACATATAGACAACTCAGAGGGGCGTTCACGTTGCTTTGTTTTTGACAAACTGTCTGGAATTTGCGAGATTCTTATAGCGTCAAAACCAAAGCGTCAGTAAACGCCTTTTATGTATTGCAAATTTAAGAAATATTATCATACATCCTCTGATTATTTTTATACAAAATAAAAAAGTTATTTGCTGGAATTGAAATTTCTGCAAGCCTTGCAACGCCTATAGTGTGACCTGCCATTCGACCAGTTTACGGTCGAGGGCGATATTCTTGGGTCTGCCGTACATGCCGTCGATGTAATAGTATCTCGCCAGGTATTCGTGGAATTCTGAGATAAACGCCTGCTTGATGCGGGCGCATTTCTCGTTGATGGAATTGTTGTAAGGGCAGGTCGCATCTTCGACGCTTTTTCTGATATCGTATTCGGACGAGCGGCCGCTGAGCCTGGTGTAGATGTTCAGCAATTCCACCCGATAGTCAGGCAGAGACTTGAATATGATGCCCTCAGGATGACGCAGGAACAGGAAGTATACCGCTTTTACCAGAGGGGTCATCTTTATTTCTAGATTGCCGTAGTCAGTCAGCAGTATGCGGTAGTCGTTCGTTATTACCATGCGGCTAAGCTTCACTTCCGGATGCAGCAGTTCCATCAGTATCTCCTCCTTAATGCCGTAGACTTCGTACAACTCCGATATTTTGGATCTCACATCGGATATCAGTCTCTCCACTTCCTCGTTGAAAGTGTAATCAGCCTTGTTCTCATAGTAATCGGGTAGGAGAAACGAGTCATCAATTCCCGGTACTGAACTGTAGAATACTTCTGAAAGGTCATGCTTCTCCTTGATGTATCCTGCTATATCGTCAAAGCTTTTCCTGATGTCGCTGGTGTCAATGTGCAGGGATATGATTTTCCCGTCTTTCCAGCAAAACAGTGCCGGCAGCTCGGGCAACTTTCCGTCAATGTATTGCAGAGGGAATGAACTGGTTGTTTCCTTTACAGAGGGGAGGCGGTCGTACGGGGTGTAGTATCTCTGCATTAACGAAGTACGGATAGATCTGCAGATGAACGGTATATAGCAGAAATCGAAATCGTAAATTCTGAATATTCCGCACAGTTCTGAATAGTGCCCGGTGATAAAGGAGTTGATTTCGGGACAGTACTCCTTCTCAACATACAGTATCTGATCGCTGGTCAAGACATAGGGTTTGTTGAGGGTGACAACTTCAGGTATAAGTCCGCTCATAGTTGCTGCGTTTAAAGGTAATTATATCAGAAGAGGATGGCGTTGCTCTTGCGGATGATGTCGCGGAGTTCCTTTTTATTTTTGAACGGGGAGTCGTCCGTGACATCCAGGCCGCGCATCTCGTAACCGGAGATGGTCTCGGTTTTGGGGTCGGTGTAGCTGTAGACCCATGTGGTGAAGATTTTGCCCGGCTCGTCGACGAATACGAATGAGATGTACAGGCCGCCGTACATAAAGTGCTCCGCATAGCATATGGCGAATTTGCCCGGGAGGATATCCCGGTACGGAGCGAATTCCTCGGCAGCGGTGCCAGGCTGGTCAAGGCCGCTTTCCAGATAGGCGTCGATGGTGCTTCGGATACAGCGGTAGTATTCGTTGTCCTTCCAGTCGTCCTGCGTCCAGTCCTTTTCGACGGCGTATCGTATTTCGCCGGGAGTCTTCATTCTGGAGTAGGCCAGGGAGTCCTGGTCGGTCAGGGTGCTGTCCTGCCCGTAGCAGTGGTGACCGGTGGTGCCGCATAGGAGAAGCAGGACGGAGAAAAGTGCGGTAATAATAGTGTGTCTCATATCAGTGCTGTTTTGAATTTTGTTTTGTGATAGCGAAGATAGGTTGTTGTAATTGATTGACAAACAAGAAAATGCTGCACTGTGTCAAGATGTGGGGCCAGGGAGATTTCGTACAGTCAGGACGATATTTCATACAATGGCCGAAAACGTCAATGGCAGCAAACGGCATATTTTGCTACATTTGTACTGCAAGCGCAGGCTATGGGGAAGTATATCGTCATATCTACTACAGTCGATCTGGTGCGGATTGCTCCGGAGAGTGTGGTGTACATCTCTTCGGACGGCAATTACTCCACGCTTATCCAGGCGGACGGGCTCAACCGTATCCTGACGGTGCAGCTCGGTCAGCTTGAAGCACTTATTGCCAAGCAGTTAGGAACGGATGGCAATGTGTTTATCCGCATAGGCAAGAGCTTGATAATCAATCGAAACTATATTTACTACATCAATATTCCGAAGCAGCAGCTCGTCCTCTCCGATGCCAGGACTGTCAGTCATCGGGTTTCGGCATCCAAGGACGCGCTGCGTCAGCTTAAGGAGCTGGTGGAAAAGGAGGAATAATGAAAAGGAACAAGGATATACCTGAAATACGGGACGATGAGATCCGTGTCATCGGAGGCAGTCAGTCCGGGGAAAATACCATGGGCAAATGGTGGAAACCTGCGGCCGTCACGCTGGCAGTGGCGGCGGGGATAGTCATTGCGGTATTGCAGTTGAGGAGGCAGGACAGGCCGGTCGTGCAGGAGGAAGCCGGACAGGAAGAGGTGGTGCTGGGGCTCTACGAGCAGGAGGAGATGGAGGACGGCGTGCAGTCCGCCCGGGCGTATGTGGAAGTGGAGGAGCGGACGATATCCGGCGTCCCGGTGCGCATCTTCGCTCCGGTCGGCGGAGAACCGTTCCTGATGACAGGAGTGCCTGATTTTGAGGACTCGTCCATCGTGTTTATCGCTCAGGCAGCCGATATCAGGGCGGACAATATGCAGATTCTCGGAGATTTTGTTTTAGGCGGCAGGCAGATAGCCGTAGGTAAGTCCAAATGGGGCTGGTGCTCTATAATTGACGGACAGGTCTCCATCGGTTATGACAGGGAGCCTGCGGAACTGCAGGAGGCGATCGACAATGGAGGTTATTTCTTCCGTCAGTACGGCCTGATTGCCGACGGCAAATATGTCAAGGAGTCCAGTCGCTGGAAATATTCCAGTCTGCGCAGGGCCCTCTGCCTGAAGGACGGTGAGTGCCTCATCGTGGAGACCCTGGAGCCGGAGACCTTTCCCCGCTTTTCTTATGTCCTTGAGGATCTGCAGGTCGAGGCGGCCATTTATCTCGTCGGCGGGGAGTCCTACGGCTTCGCGCGGGACCGTGACGGCCGCAAGACCGAGTTCGGCACCTTCGACCCCGATGTCATCTTCGACAACACCAGCTTCATCCTTTGGAAATTTTGAACGTTGAGAAAAAACTGTATATTTGCAATGTCAAAGGAGATTTCGCGTAAGGGATGACAACCCTTTCTGTCAATGCAGTTTCGAGCTCCTGTAATTTAGCCATCCTACTGGATGGCTTTTTCCATATAATGGAGATGCAGTATTGTACGTATTGATTTGTTGAACGTTGAAGGCCAACGGTCATCTTTATATTATCCAATTGCATTACTACCATTTTCGCAAAAGGCTTTTGATTTTTTGTTCCTTTTTTTACAGATACTTCAGTGATTTTTGTTGATTTTGAAAGTATGTCGTCTAATCTCGTCACTGCAATTGTTGACTCATACTTCCGGGCTGCTTTTCTCTACTTTTAATATCTTCCCTCGTGTTCCCCTTCGGCAGTTCCATTTTAATATGAATTTATGAAATAAAGATACACATTAATTCGTGGATGCTGGAAAATTTATGATAAAATGTTTAGTTTTGTGAAAATTAGCGAAGTAGTAGAATTATGGCGATACGGATTAATACTAGGGTGACGGACAGGGACCTTAGGGGACGGAGTCACTGGTGGGGTGCGCCGGACTTGCCGGAGGGTATGGCATATCCCTGCATCGAGGTGGAGGATAAGGACGGCGGCACTTATTTCGAGCCTCTGACGTTCGTGTGTCAGATACGGTGCTCGGATATTGCGGAGCTGGATCCGGAGGGACTGCTGCCGCGTCGGGGAATGCTGTATTTCTTCGCTCCGATAGATTATTTTCTCGGGGATGACGGCTCTCCGCTGGATTACCACGATTCTCCGGCTGTGCTTTATACTGCGCATGAGGACGGGCTGCGGCCGTATGAGCTGTGCTGGGAGGGTACGGATGAGAGTGTCTTCCGGCCTGCCGAGGAGATGATTTTCACCAAGGCCGAATCTCCGCGCGGTGACGGTCACATCCTGCTGGGCGAACCGTATCAGGACGAGATCCGCCAGGCTCACCCGGGCTGCCTGTCCCTGCTGCAGATAGACGAGGACGACCGCTGGGGCCTGCGCTTCTACGACTGCGGCATGTACTATTTCCTCGTCAGACCCAGTGACCTCAAGGCCCGCAGATGGCACCGCGTCGAAGGCGATATGTTCTTCTATTAAAAACAATTAGTGAGAATATTATATGAGATTGGATGATTTTGAAAATGAGATTTCTGCAGTGATTTTCCGAAGGGGAGAGGATTACTATGAGAATGGCCTTGTGGAGGATCTTGAAGAGGTGGCTCCTGGCAGATGGAATGCAGTAGTTGAGGGAACAACGGACTATGAGACGGAGGTCTGCATCAAGAATGGAGAAATAGTATCATGGGACTGTGACTGTCCGTATGACGGATATATGTGCAAGCATGTGGTGGCGGTGTTGCTTGCGGTACGCGATGAGGGGACAGGGTTCAGTGACTATGAGGAGGTTCGGACAGAGCAGGAACAGTTGTCGCAGGATGATGCTGCAGTCAGCGGGGATTTGATGGCCCGTATCTCTTTATTGACGGAAAGGCAGCTTAGTGACTTTGTCGGGAATTATGCGCAGAAAGATGCCGTTTTTAAGGAAGAATTGCTTAAGTATGTTATGTCCAAGCAGTTGTCTGGAACGGCGGGAACATATCGCAGGGAAGTCAGGAAGTATATCTGCTATGCTGACATATACGGTATTTTGGATAAGGGAATACTGCTTCTGGAGGCGGGGCGTATTGAGGAGGCAGCCGCAATAGCACTCCAGACACTTGAGTCGTTTGCCGATGAGTATGAATATGATGATTATGCGGATAGCGATAATATTGATCCTGATGTGTGTGAAAGGGCTGGAGATTTGATACGCAGGATAGTGGATGACAGCAGGACTGCTTCTGAACTTAAGCGGAGTATAGTTGTGGAACTGGACAGTTTGTCCGGGAAGGATGTCTATGCACAGTTTGATATGTTCGATATGGACGGCTTGGTTGCGGATGTCAGTCAGAATATTCTTTCAAAGGAAGATATATTGGCGATGATAGATATCCATCTGAGGACAGAACCGGAATATCGTTTGGCGGACTGGGTTCAACGTAAGGTGCATGTGCTGGCCGGGATGGGCCGGACGGATGAGGCTGCGGACGTGGTTGACGGGTATCTATATCTTCCGGAGATACGCAGGGAGGAGGTGGATAAGGCGGTAGAGGCTGGAAATTACGAAAGGGCTCTGGCAATGTTGGATGAGGGTATTGATCTGGCGGAGAAGAACGGCCATTACGGAACCAGAAACAGTTGGAGGGAGCGTAAACGGGAGGTTTTCGAGGCTCAGGGACGTGTGGATGATGTCGTGGAGATAACCAGGGAAATGTTTCTGGACTCTCCGAAGATGGAAGATTACCGCAGGCTGAGGAGCCTGATTAAGGCGGAGAAATGGCCGGAGTATCTAGACAGTCTGATAGGCAGGGCCAGGCTTGTAGATTATTCGTATTATACATCGTGTTCCCGGGCTGAGATATTCAGGGAGGAGAAGGAGTACGGCCGTCTCCTCGCTCTTATAGCAAAACTCCGGCCTGAAGACCGTCTTCATGCGTTGATGACGTATTCATCCGTGCTGCAAGCTGGATATTCGGCTCAGTTGCTGGATATGTTCACTCCTTTGATAAAGGACTATGCAGAGAGAAATGTTAACGTAAAGGCGTATCCTTACGTGGTACAGGTACTCCGTCAGATGCGTAAGCTTAATGGCGGAGAGGAAGTCGTGTCGGAGTTGGTAAGTCTGTTTAGGTCTAAGTATGCAAGGCGTTCCCGTATGATGCAGGAACTTGACCGTCTGTAGTTTCTGTAATATGGTGTGCTGACAAGAGAGGATAGATGGGGGAGAAGTGGTAAGGTGGGGAGATTGCTGAAGAAATATTTGGCAAAATGAAAACCCCGGGCGGGAAGACTCCTGTCCGGGGTTTCGTGTGTATACTGTCGGCTTTAGAGTCCGTAGCGGAACTATGAGCCGAAGTTGTCGAAGAGGATGTTCTCGGGAGGTACTCCGAGGCTGTCCAGCATCTTGAGGACTGACTGGGTCATCATCGGAGGTCCGCACATCAGGTAGAGGCAGTCCTCGGGAGCCTCGTGGTTCTTGAGGTAGGTCTCGTAGAGGACGTTGTGAACGAAGCCGACCTTGTAGTCCACTCCTGCTGCATCGGCCTCGGGATCCTGGCGGTCGAGGGCCAGATGGAACTTGAAGTTGGGGAACTCTCGCTCTATCTCGTGGAAGTCCTCGAGGTAGAAGGCCTCTTTCAGGCTGCGGGCACCGTAGAAGAAGTTGACCTTGCGGGCTGTCTTCTCGGTCTTGAACAGGTGCATGATGTGGCTTCTCATGGGAGCCATACCGGCACCGCCGCCGATGAAGATGAACTCCTGGTCGGCAGGAGCGTTGTCCGGGATGAAGAACTCTCCGTAAGGGCCCGAGATAATTACCTTGTCACCCGGCTTGCGGGAGAAGATGTAGGACGAGCTGATTCCGGGAGGCACGTTCATGAAGCCGCCCTTGGCCTTGTCGAAAGGAGGGGTGGCGATGCGGACGTTGAGCATGATGATGTCGCCTTCGGCAGGGTGGTTGGCCATGGAGTAGGCCTTGAAGGTGGGCTCGGAGTTGTGGGCGTGCAGCTTGAACACTCCCATTTTCTCCCAGTCTGCCCTGTAAGGCTCCTCGATGTCCATATCCTTGTAGTCGATGTCATATTTGGGGATATCGATCTGGATATAGCCGCCGGAGCGGAAGTTGAGATGCTCGCCAGCGGGGAGCTTCACTACGAACTCCTTGATGAATGTGGCCACGTTCTTGTTGCTTACCACCTCGCACTCGAGTTTCTTGATGCCGAGGATGCTCTGAGGAACGAGGATCTTGAGGTCCTCGCGCACCTTTACCTGGCATCCGAGCCTCCAGTTGTTCTGCTGCTGCTTGCGGGTGAAGAATCCCACCTCGGTGGGCAGGATGCTGCCGCCGCCGGAGAGCACCTGGCATTTGCACATGCCGCAGCTTCCGCCGCCTCCGCAGGCAGAGGGCAGGAATATCTTCTCGTTGGAGAGGGTTGCCAGCAGGGACGAGCCGGGATTGACATCGAGGACTCTCTCCCCGTTGTTGATGTCAATCTTGACGTTGCCCTGAGGGGTCAGCTTGGCCTTGGCCACCAGCAGAAGGGCGACCAGGATGAGTGTCACTATGAGGAATGTGACGATTGAAAGTATAAGTATTGTTGTCAATGACATAGTCGTGTCCTCCTATAATTGAATACCCATGAAGCTCATGAATGCCAGGCCCATGAGACCGGTGATGATGAATGATATACCGAGACCCTTGAGAGGCTTGGGCACGTTGGAATAGGCGAGTTTCTCGCGGATGGCGGCGATGGTCACGATGGCCAGGAACCAGCCGATGCCGGAACCGAGGGCGTATACCGTGGCGTAGCCGAGGTTGGCGAAATCCCTCTCCTGCATGAAGAGCGACGCTCCCATCACGGCGCAGTTCACAGCGATAAGGGGCAGGAAGATACCGAGCGAGGAGTAGAGCGAGGGGGAGAATTTCTCCACTATCATCTCGACGAGCTGGGTAACTGCCGCGATAACGGCTATGAAGATGATGAAACTCAGGAAGCTCAGGTCCAGATTGGCGAATGCCGGGCTGATCCAGTCCATGGCTCCGGGGGTGAGGAAGAACTTATTGAGGAGGTAGTTGATGGGCAGGGTCACGAGGATTACGAAAATCACGGCGATACCCAGACCGAAGGCTGTCTTGACGTTCTTCGATACAGCCAGGAACGAACACATCCCCAAGAAGTATGCGAAAACCATGTTGTCGATGAAAATCGACTTGACGAATAGATTTAAATATTCCATAGCGATGTGTCTTTATTATTTTTCTTCAATGAGCTCTTTCTGGTAGCTTCTCTGTATCCAGATGATGAGTCCGACGAGAATCAGTGCCATGGGAGGCATGATGATCAGGCCGTTGTTCATGTATCCTGCTGCGTACCAGCTGTCAGGGATGATCTGATGTCCGAAGAGACAGCCGGAGCCGAGCAGCTCGCGGAAGAAGGCCAGTACAACGAGTATCATACCGTAGCCGAGACCGTTGGCGATACCGTCCACAAATGAGGGCCAGGGCTTGTTGCCGAGGGCGAATGCCTCGATACGTCCCATGACGATACAGTTGGTGATGATAAGACCGACGTATACGGAGAGCTGCTTGCTGACCTCGTAGGCGAAGGCCTTGAGGAACTGGTCGATGAGAATCACGAACAGGGATACGAGCACCAGCTGTACGATGATACGGATACGGTTGGGAATCGTATTTCTGAGAAGTGACGCGAACAAGCTTGAGAATCCGGTTACGAGGGTAACCGAGAGAGCCATTACGCAGGCAGGCTCAAGCTTTACGGTAACTGCCAGCGAAGAGCAGATACCCAAGACTAAGACCGTTACCGGGTTGGCCTTGAAAAACGGGTTTTTATAGATTTCCTTCTTCATGATTGTCCACAGTATTGGTTGTTGAATCTGCGGCTGCCTGAGCCTGAGCTTTGGCGGCCAGCTGTTTTTCGAAATAGGGCTCGTAGTCCGTGAGCCACTGTCTGATGGCGTTCTCCAGTGCGCGGCTGGTGATGGTTCCGCCGGAGATGGCGTCCACTCCGTGCATGTCACCTTCAGGCACTCCGCCCTTTACTACCGAGATGGATACCATGTTGTCGCCCTCGAAGATAGTCTTGCCGGCGAACTGGTTGCTGAAGTGCGGTGTGGCTATCTCGGCACCGAGACCCGGAGTCTCGCCCTTGTGGAGGAATGTGGCTCCGTAGACGGTGTTGTAGTCGTCCTTAAGGGAGATGTAGCCCCAGATAGGTCCCCACAGACCTGCTCCGTAGATAGGGAAGATCTCGACTCTGCTGCCGTCGTCCAGAGTGCAGACGAATACGGGCAGGGTGAGCTTCGATACATCGGGATTGGCCTGCTTCATGATGTCGTACTGGGACTTCAGTCCGGATGCGAGAGCCATCGGGAAAGCCTCGCCCTCAACCTTGTCGCCTTTGACGTTCACGAGATAGGAGTCGGTGATGTATTTGTTGTATTCTGCTTCGATGTAGCTGTTCTTGTCCTTTGCCTGATCGGCTTCCTGAGCCAGATTGACTGAGTACAGGATGCTCTGACGGGTCTCTGTGGCCACGTTGGCGTTCTGCCTGTCGCTCAGGGATACGGACACGAAAGCCAGGACAGCTGCCACTACCACCACAAGTATGATGGAGTAGATGACGGTATATGTGTTACTGTTGGTATTCATAGTGCTGTATCTTATTGATTGATTTG
The DNA here is from genome assembly GCA_949297365.1 of uncultured Bacteroidales bacterium. Classification (GTDB taxonomy): domain Bacteria; phylum Bacteroidota; class Bacteroidia; order Bacteroidales; family UBA932; genus Coprenecus. Next base: position 11,654 of record CASFSL010000016.1, read on the forward strand.
TGCCCTTTTGAGACGGTTCTTGATGTTCCTCTGCACTACACAGTAGTCAATCAGCGGAGCAAATGTGTTCATAAGCAGGATCGAGAGCATCATTCCCTCGGGATATCCGGGGTTGAACACTCTGAGGATGATGGTGAATGCTCCGATCAGGAAACCGTAGATCCACTTGCCGGTCTCGGTCTGAGCCGAGGTGACGGGGTCGGTGGCCATGAATACGGCTCCGAAGGCGAATCCGCCCATAATCAGGTGCTCCCATGCAGGCATAGCCAGGTAGGAAGTGGGATCAGGCGCGATGGCGTTGCAGAGATAACCCATTGCAAGACCGCCGACAACGGTGGACAGCATGATCTTCCAGCTGGCGACACCGGTGAAGATCAGTATCGCAGCACCGATAAGTATGGCAATAGTGGAGGTCTCGCCGGGACATCCGGGCATCAGACCGATGAACATGTTGAGGATGCTGTCGCTGCCGTTGGCCATTGTGGGGAAATTACCTACGGCTGCCTCTGCAAGAGGAGTTGCTCCGGAATATCCGTCTACCCATACCTCGTCACCTGACATGCAGCTGGGGTAGGCGAAGAACAGGAATGCCCTCGCTATCAGCGCGGGATTCCAGATGTTCATGCCGGTGCCGCCGAATACTTCCTTGCCGAGGATGACTGCGAAAGCCACTGCGAGGGCCAGAATCCAGAGGGGAGTGGTGATGGGCACGATCAGGGGGATAATCATACCTGTGACCAGGTATCCCTCGTTGACCTCATGGCCGCGTATCTGGGCCGATGCGAACTCTATGCCCAGACCTACGATATAGGATACCAGGTAGAGGGGAAGTATCTTGAGGAAACCGTACCATACCATCTGCCAGAAGCCCATATCCGTGCCTGCGGCGAGGTTGTGCTGGTAGCCGATGTTATAGATACCGAAGAGGAGGGTGGGGATCAGTGCGACCACCACGATGATCATGACTCTCTTGAGGTCGTTGCAGTCCCTGACGTGCGAGCCCTTCTTAGTGACGGTATTCGGCACTCTGAGGAACGACTGGAAAGCCTCGATGGTGGAGTCGAATATTGAACCTTTTTTCTCTTTATTTTCCATATCCTTATGCCATTTCTTTAATCATGATGTCAATACCCTTGGACACGATAGCCTGAATGTCTATCTTGGAAGGGTCTATGTACTCGCAGAGTGCGAAGTCCTCCTCGACCACCTCGTAGATGCCTAGCTGCTCCATCTTGTCGATGTCCTCGGCGAGGATGGCCTTGAGCAGATACACGGGATAGATGTTCATGGGGAACACCTTGGCGTATTTGCTGGTCATCACGAAAGCCCTAACACCGCCGTTGAGGTTGGAGTCCACCTTATACTTTTTCCTGGGAGTAAGCCATGAGAAATAGGTGGATGCGAAACTGAACTTCTTGGGTCTGAATATCTTGGCCCAACCGAATGTCTCGTAGTAGTTGCCCTCGGTAATCAGGGACACACAGTCGTCGTAGAATCCCAGATAGCCATCCTTGCCGACATTGGTGCCGGTGAGGATGTTGCCGCTGATGAAGCGCACTTCACAGCCTTTCTGGAGTTTCTCCACATTGTCGTTGGTCATGTCGGCGATGCCGCTCATGCACATGCCGCTGATGCACTTCACGTAGCCGGGAGTGCTTACGCGGGGACCTCCTACTGCGACGGTCTTGCGCATGTCCACCTTGCCGGTGGCGAAGAAGCGGCCGATGATGGCCAGCATCTGGAGATTGACAGTCCAGACCATATCACCCTTGTTTACAGGGCAGATGTGATTGATCTGCACGCCTACGTTGCCGGCGGGATGAGGTCCGTCGAATACATGGAACTCCACTCCGCTGAGTCTGTGGAACGGAGTGCAGGCATGTGTCTTGGCATTCAGACCGAAATGTATCTTGGGAGTAATCTTGGACAGTACGCTGATAGCTGTCTGTATGTTCTCCACCTCATCCTTCAGGATGTAGTCATAGTCCGCAGCCAGAGGAGCGGAGTCGAATCCGGAGATGTAGAGTGCCTGGGGGCGTACTTCCGGATTGGGGATGATACCGTAGGGACGCTGCTTGATGCAGGGCCACAGTCCGCTCTCGAGGAGGGCGCTGATCACCTGCTCCGCAGTGATGGCCTCGGGCTTGGGAAGATCAAACCTGGCGTACTCCGTTTCCGGATCAGCCTTGACTCTGACCTCGAGAAGCTTTCTCTTCTCACCTCGGATAATTCCGCAGACAGTTCCGCTCACCGGAGAGGTGAATCTGACTTCAGGTCTCTTCTTATCGAAGAAAAGGACGGATCCGGCCTTTACGGCGTCACCTTCCTTTACTGCGAGCTTTGGAATAAGGCCTCTGAAATCGGTGGGCTTTACAGCCACTGTCTCCGAAACTATACTCTTGAGGATACGGGCTTCCGGCACACCCTCTACAGGTATGTCCAGCCCTTGTTTCAATTTTATATAGTCAACCATATCCTTTTATGTAAAACAAAAATTTGGGTGCAAATATAGATAAAACTTTTGTAGATTTGTGCTCCAATTTAAAAAGAATGTGAAATGAATTTGTCGGGTTTGAATAGTGCTCAGCAAGAGGCAGTTAAGTGCGTGAGCGGAGCTTCGATGATTATCGCGGGAGCCGGTTCCGGGAAAACTCGTGTGCTTACATGGAAGATTGCGGCCATAATCGAGAGCGGAATCGAGCCTTCCTCCATCATGGCCCTGACCTTTACCAACAAGGCGGCCAGGGAGATGAAGGAGCGTGTCGCGGCCATAGTCGGCAGGGACAAGGCCCGCCGCCTGTGGATGGGTACTTTCCATTCCATATTTGCCCGCATATTGAGGGACAATGCCGGACTTCTCGGATTTCCGAAGGCATTCACCATATACGATGCATCCGATGCTAGGAACGCTATAAAGGCCTGTATCAGAGAACTTCAGCTGGATGACAAGACATACAGGCCGGGAGAGGTGCTTTCGCGCATATCCACGGCCAAGAACTATCTGGTAACGGCATCGGACTATATGAACAACCATGAGGCGATACGCAAGGATACCCAGATGCGCAAGGGCCGGATATGCGATGTCTATAAGCTCTATGCGGAGAAATGCAAGGCCGAGGGGGTCATGGACTTCGATGACATACTGCTGTATACCAATATCCTGCTCAACAAGCATCCGGAAGTGGCGGAAAGTCTAAGGAGTGTCATATCGCACATACTGGTGGATGAGTATCAGGACACCAATATGGCACAGTACCGGATAGTGAGGATACTTGCGGCCCGTAACCACAACATCACTGTGGTCGGGGATGACTCCCAGAGTATCTACGCATTCCGAGGAGCCAGGATACAGAACATCCTCAATTTCAAACGGGATTATCCGGAGGCCAGGGAGTTCCGCCTGGAGCAGAATTACCGCTCCACTCAGACTATAGTCAATGCGGCCAACTCGGTCATCGCGCACAATACGAACCGTCTGAAGAAAGAGTGCTTCTCGGAGGGAGGCAAAGGCGAGAAGATAGAGCTGATACGTGCATACGACGACAGGGAGGAGGCGGCCTCCATCGTGTCTTCCATCATGAGGCGGATCTATTCCACAAAGGCCTCTTACGACTCCTTCTCGATACTCTACCGTGTCAATTCCCAGTCCAGGGTGCTGGAGGAGGCCCTGCGCAAGAAGAATATACCTTATATAATATATGCCGGCCATTCGTTCTATGAGCGCAAGGAGGTCAAGGATATGCTGGCCTATATGAGGCTGGTGCTCAATCACAGTGACAACGAGGCTTTCCGCCGGGTAGTCAATCTGCCGGCCAGGGGCATAGGGCAGACTTCGATGGCCAGGCTGTCGGAGGCAGCGTCCGCATCGGGGATGTCGTTGTGGGAGATGTGCTCGAGTCCTGAACTTGGCCGCTGGGACATCAAGGAAGCGGCTGCCGCCAAGCTGCGGATGTTCGCGGATATGATAGACAGTTTCAAGGCCCGCATATGGACGGACGACGCATATACTCTGGCCGTGGCCATAGCCGAAGGCTCCGGGCTGCTGCCGTCGCTGAGGGCCGACATGTCTGTGGAGGGTATGTCGGCTCTGGGCAATGTGACGGAACTGCTCAACGGGGTTCAGGAATTTGTGGCCAATGAAGTGGAGACGGCGGAGCAGATGGGTGAGCACGGCAAGATACCGACTTTGGAGGCCTATATGGAGAATGTGGCCCTGCTTACCGATGCCGACAAGGCTGAGGACGAGGATGAGAACAACCGGGTGAAGCTGATGACCGTCCACGCATCGAAGGGTCTGGAGTTCCCGTATGTGTATATCGCCGGGATGGAGGAGAATCTGTTTCCGTCATCTATGTCCTCCACTGCAGAGAATGTGGAAGAGGAAAGGCGGCTCTTCTATGTGGCTCTGACCAGGGCTGAGAAGGCCGTGACACTCTCGTATGCCGGCAGCCGTTTTCTGAACGGCAAGACCTCGGCCTGCCGTCCGAGCCGCTTTCTCAAGGAGATAGACCCAAGATACCTGAATGGGACTGTGGAGGATTTCTCCTCGGTAGGAGGAGATGACTACGGGGATGACGACAGCGGATGGAACGGTTGGCGGCAGCATCGGAGCCAGCCTCAGCTCCATAATCAGGTACAGGCCCGGCAGGAAGCGGTCAGTGTCAGACCCGATATGTCCAGATTTAAGCCGGTAGAGAAAGCCAGGACTTTCTCCGGGCCGATAGCGGAATCGGTCTCGGCGGGGGATAAGGTACGGCATGACAAGTTCGGTATCGGGGTGGTAATATCGGTGTCCGGATCAGTCCCGGATATCAAGGCCGTTGTCAGGTTTGACGCAGCCGGAGAGAAGACTTTGCTGCTGAAGTTCGCCAGATTGCAAAAAGTATAAGTTTTATTAATAATAATTACAAATATGCTACAATCTTGGCACGGGAATTGTAATAAATTTCAGTGAAGTTTTTCATAGTTTAAGTTTAGGTTAAGTAGCTGGGCCGCGTCCGATCTGAAGGATAGTGGCCCAGTGAATTTTTATAGCAGCTCGATGTTGTTTCTCTCCTTGACATCCTTCATGGCATTCCTTGTGTCAAATACGAATCGGGCATATTGCTGCACTATATTGTAGTCAATACAAGTGTGAGCGGTAGTAATGACAGTGATGTCAGAATCAGACAAAAGTGATCGGCTTAGTTCGGTTTCACCGGTATATGTAACTCCTTTGTCGTGATATTCCTTTACATATGGATCATAGAAGCGTACGTTTGCTCCCTTTTTGCGCAATACATTAATAACTCTTATGGCTGGACTCTCCCGACAGTCATCTATGTCAGCCTTGTAGGCCACTCCAAGCACCAGGATGTCCGAGCCTTTTAAGGATTTGGAAAATTCATTCAGAATGTTGGCGATACGCTGCACGCAATATTCAGGCATCCGGTCGTTGATCATCATGGAGGTCTCGATCATGGAGGTGTGGAATGCGTATTCCCGTACCTTCCAGCTCAGATAGTAGGGGTCCAGCGGTATGCAGTGGCCTCCCAGACCTGGGCCGGGATAGAATGCCTGGAATCCGTATGGCTTGGTCCTGGCAGCCTCAATCACTTCCCAGATATTTATCTTCATCCTGTCGCAGAGCATGGCCATCTCATTGATGAGACCTATATTGATGTTTCGGTATGTGTTCTCAAGAATTTTCTCCATCTCGGCGATTGCCGGAGAAGATACGGGATATACCCCTCCTTCCAGGAAACTCTCGTACATGGTCTTGATGACATCTTCTGCATCCTGTCCTATGGCCCCTACAACCTTAGGCGTGTTATGGGTCTTGTAGTGTACATTGCCTGGGTCAACTCTTTCAGGGGAGAAGGCCAGGTAGAAATCTTTCCCGCATACGAGACCGGATCCTTTTTCCAGGATAGGACGGACTATGTCGGAAGTGGTGCCGGGGAACGTTGTGGACTCCAGCACCACCATAGTGTCTTTCTTCAGATATTCTGCAATCTGTATGGAGGAATGCTCTATGTATGACAGATCCGGCTGCTGATGCGTGTCAAGCGGTGTGGGAACGCAGATGGCTATGAAATCCATTTCCGCTATCCGGCTGAAATCCGTCGTGGCTTTCAGCATACCGTCGGCTGTTAAGGCTTTCAGGGTCTCGCTGTTTACATCGGATATATAGTTCTCCCCGTTGTTGACTTTGCTGACTTTGTCATCCAGCAGGTCGAATCCGGTGGTCTTGAATCCTGCTCTGGCTATCTCGACAGCAAGGGGAAGTCCTACATATCCGAGTCCTACCACACCTGCCGCTATGCTTTTGTCTGAGATTTTCTTTAGAAGCTGTTCTTTCATTTTCAGTCTGTTTATCCCGACAAAGATAGGGCTTTTTATGACAGGCTGTCATTCAAGGAGGAATTCCTTTATACTTTTGACACCCGGATAACCGAAATAATTCTCGATGTCTCCCTTGACGTACAGTTTCCTGCCTATGTAGCCGGGATGGTCCACAAGGTTGACCGCGTCCCTCATGTCGCCTGAAGATGGCAGTTCGATGGCGGCGCATTCTTCTCTCGTGGAAGCTTTGACATTATCTGCCAGAGCCAGGTGGGATTCTTTTGTAAACGGCGGATCGAAACTTACCTTGGATGTGCTGACATCGCCTCCGACGATGTAGCCGCATACCCATACGTCTTCCGCTCCAAGGTTCATGGCCAGATCAGCGATCTTCAGAGCTTTCTCCATCGATGATCCGTCATTGCCGCTGCCGAGCGTGAAATCCTCGTACATCCAGTTGCGGACAGTGTCTATCTCTACCGAGAATGAGTCTGATGTCTCGGCGGATGCGGACAGCTTTATGGTCAGCATGTCAGCGGCTTCCAGCTGTCTGGACAGAATCGGCACTTCGTTGCCGTTGTCCGTGCAGGTGACCCGCAGTATGCCGGGCAGAAAGAAGGCCGTCCTGGTCTCTGAATACGGATAGGCCAGGGACTGACCGTCTGAATGTATTGCCACATCCGATGCCGGAAACCTGTCCTTGAACGAATCGGCGAATATAAGCTTCATGCCGCAGTTGAGCTGAGTGCAGTTGAATGCGACCGATACGGTCTGTCCGCTTCCTACCACCACTGTCCTCAGGTCTCCGAACTGGGGCATGTCGAATCCGGGCTTTTCAAATTCAATGGACTGCAGCGACACGTCGTAGCTGCCGGACTGTACTCTGACCGGGTCGGGCCGTTCCCCGTACGGACCTTTATATATGATATCTCCGCCGGAGGAGGCGACTGTGAGGATGAAGTCGTTGGTGTCAGGCAGATTGAGACTGCTGCCGGCGGATTTGAACAGCTCTCCCAGGCGTCGGCTCATGTAGATGTCACTGTAATCGGTAGACAGGCCAAAAGAAATATACGAGTCTCCCGTCGTCATCTCGTCCTTGCACGCGGTCATCGCAACCACGGCCATCAGGAGGACGAATCCCTTCAAAATTCTCTGTGTCATAGTATTTCTTTTTAAAATTAAAGTTGTCGGCAAAGATATGTTCCTGGGCGGATTAAAAATTTAATAGAAAAAAACGTGTGAGAATATTTTTGTTTTTATAAAAAAATTAAATTTGTGGACGACAACACTAACCTATAAAATAATGTATCGAATAACATCCCATCCGATTCTTCCCGTACCTGCGGAAGATATTGTATCATTTAAGTTTGAGGGTAAAACAATAACAGGGCAGAGGGGGCAGACCATAGCCGCCGCCCTGCACCAGGCCGGCTGTCCTGTACACAGTCTCAGTCTTGACCACCGCAAGAGGACCATGGAGTGCGGTATCGGCAAATGCGGCGCCTGCGAGATGCTCGTGGACGGCAAGATCCGCCGAATCTGCATAACCAAGGTGGACGGTGTCCGGGAGGTCGCCAGGCTCAGCTCCGACAGCGGCTTCAAGGGTGTTCTGGTCACAGAGAAGGACGGCGTGGAGGAGGAAAAGGAGGTCTACAGGACTACCGTGGCCATTATCGGTGCCGGACCGGCCGGTCTGGCAGTCCGCGAGGAGCTGCTGAAAGAGGGCGTGGACTGTCTGGTAATCGACAGTAACAGCGAGATAGGCGGTCAGTTCCTGATGCAGACCCACCAGTTCTTCTTCTTTGAGAAGGAGAAACGTTTCGGAGGGATGAGGGGATTCGATATAGCTAAGACCTTAGCCGGGGACTCTCACGAAGGTATCATGCTGGACTCTGTGGTCTGGGATATCCTCGAGGGCAAAAGGCTGGCGGTCAAGAATATCGTTACCGACAAGGTGTTTTATGTGGATACCGACGAGCTGGTCATCGCTACCGGTGCCGTGCCCTTCATGCCGGCCTTCAAGAACGACGACGTGCCCGGAGTCTACACCGCCGCCGTGGTCCAGAGGATGATGAACACCCAGTTTACGCTGCTGGGCAAGAACATACTTACGGTCGGAGCCGGCAACATCGGCTACCTGACCTCCTATCAGGCCATGCAGGCCGGGGCAAATGTGAAAATGATCATCGAGGGTATGCCCCGCGAGGGAGGCTTCCCCGTGCAGGCCAACAGGGTGCGCCGTCTCGGCATCCCGATTCTGACCTCCCATGTGCTGGTGGAGGCTGTGCCCAACGCTGACCATACCGGCATTACCGGAGCCATCATCGCCGAGTGCGAGAACTTCAAGCCCATTCCCGGTACAGAAAGGCTCATCGACGGTATCGACTGCATCAACATCTGTACTGGTCTGATGCCTGACAACCAACTCTTTGTCAAGGGCAATGCCGTCTTCGGCCGCAGCTGCCACGGAGTCGGCGACTCCGTCCGTATCGGTGAGGGCACCTCAGCCGTCCTCCGAGGAAGGCAGTGCGCGTATGAGATCCTCCAGAACCTCGGCCGCCGCTTCAATTATGACAGCTACCTTCAGGTCTCGAAGGAATACATTGACTCCCAGCAGCATCCCGTGAGGATCCTCCAGGAGCCCGCGATGCCCTCCGCAGAGAGAGCCGCTGCCGCTCCATTTGTAATCATGGACTGCCTCTACGGATTTGCCTGCAACCCCTGCTCCTTCTCCTGCAAGCAGGGCGCCATTACCAAGAGCTCGACCTCGACTACTCCCAAACTGGACTACGACAAGTGTATCGGCTGCATGCAGTGCGTGTACCAGTGCCCCGGCCTGGCTATTTTCGGCTACGATACCCGTGCCGGCAAGCTCTTCCTGCCTATCGAGTACGATGCACAGGAGGGCTCCGAGGTATTCTTAGTGGACGACAACGGCAGGAAGGTCGGAGAGGGCGTCATCGAGAAGATCATGCTCAAGCCCAACAAGACCAATGTGGCCCGCGTCAAGGTGGCTCAGCTCTATGAGGGCGGCGTGCTGACCGATGCCCGCGGTTTCATCGTCAAGGAACGCTATCCTGCTCCCGTGGAGATGAAACCCGCTCCTTCGGTGGACGGCAAGACCTATATCTGCCATTGTGAGGATCTTACTTTGGAGAGGATACTTGAGCTGATAGGCGACCGCAAGACTATCTCAGCCGATGAGCTCAAGCACATCTCCCGTCTGGGCATGGGACCCTGCCGCGGCAAGCGCTGTCTCCCGAGGGCCAAATCCGCCCTGCGCCCTTACGGCATAGAGGTGACCGGTGACTTCACTCCCCGTGCGCCCATGGCCAATCTCGTAGAGTTCGGCAATGTCATCAACAAGGCCGGGGCAGAGAAGATTGTCCTGCCGTCCGGGGCTGTTGCCGACGGCGGCAAGGTAGGGGCTCTCGTAGCCGGAGGCGGTATGGCTGGCTCAGCGGTGTTCCGCTATCTGGCCGAGGCCGGTTTCGCTCCCGTGCTGGTCAATAAGGACCGCGGTAGCTCTTGGAGAAATATCGCCGGCGGACGTCCGGCATTCTCCCTGCCCGCGCTGGCCGACATCGCAAACCACAACCTCGAGATATTCCGGGATCTGCAGCAGCATGCAAATATCGACTTCCGCCTTATCCGCTATGTCAACTTTGCCCACGATGAGGCGACCTACCGCTCTCTCGATGCCGCCCGTGCCTGGTCAAAGGCCTACATGGTGGATCCCAAGGATTTCCAGAAGGAGATATCGCCTTACATGCGTCCGGGTCTGGACATGTACGTGGCTGCTCAGGTGACGGAGGACTGCTGGCAGGCAACTCCGGGCAAGACCATCAACGCCGTCCGCCTGATAGGACGCAGCCACGGCGGCCGGATCCTCGAGGAGACCGAACTGGTGGATGTACGCAAGGTAGGCGGTGAATACGAGGTGCTGGTACGCGACAGTGCCCGCCGCTACACAAGGTTCCGCACGGAGATATTCGTCAATGCCCTCGGATACGGTGCGGAGAAATTCGCCCACATGCTCGGCATCGAGACCGGCCTGTATCCTGTAAAGCACCAGGCCTTCATCACCAAGCGTCTGCCGCTTTTAGGCAAGAATGGGTCTCCTTTAGACATGCTCATCGACCGCCGTCATTACAAGGGCTTCTCTGCTGTCTACGGGCAGCAGCTCGCCGACACCGGCCAGATTATCGGCTGTGCCTCTCCTGCCACCGATCCCGCTGAAGCCGGCAAGGATCTCAGAATCAATACCCAGGCCTTCCTGGAGATAGCCTCCGAAGTCTTCTCCGAGTGGATTCCCGCTCTCAAGGAAGTCGGTATACAGGCCACCTGGGCAGGCTACTATGTGGAGCCCCGCTATATCGTCGATCCGGCTCTCGGCCTCTTCATCGGTATGCGCGGCCACGGCTTCATGCTCTCGCAGTACATCGGCAAGCTCTACGTGGAGGCCCTCCTCGGCCGTCCCGTGCCCGAGTACTTCAAGGACCTGGCCCTCAGCGGCACAGGCCTCAGCGAGCAGGCCTTCAAATAGCCTACCGCAGATATCATCCATTCAGGGCGCGGCACTTTTATGTCACGCCCTGTTTGCTTTCAGGCATTAAATACTTACATTTGTGTCATCTTTTGTCCCACAGCCGTCCCTGCTGTAGTTATGCGTTTAACTTAAATGATACGTGATACAATGAAAGCAGATGAGATTATGGAACTGTTCAGACAGTTCGAGTCAATCGCCAATGACTATGAGGGCGTGGAGTGCTGGAGTGCCAGGGAATTGTCTAAGTTGCTGGGTTACACGCAGTGGCGGAATTTTGAAAACATTGTGGAGAAGGCCAAGGCGGCATGTCGGAATGCCGGTCAGGATGTCTCATATCATTTTGCTGACGTCAGCAAAATGATAGACTTGCCGAAAAGTGCTCAGCGTGAGGTAGATGACTTCGTGCTTACGCGCTATGCATGTTATCTTATCGCACAGAACGGAGATGCCAGGAAGCCGCAAGTCGCTTTCGCTCAGAGCTATTTCGCAGTTCAGACCAGGCGTGCCGAGTTGATTCAGAAACGCATACTTGAGTACGAACGCGTGCGGGCCCGGAACAAACTCGCTGAAACAGAGAAACGTATGTCCGGTATTTTATACGAAAGAGGTGTTGATTCCCGTGGTTTTTCCATCATCCGTTCCAAAGGAGATAAAGCTCTGTTTAAGCTGGATACAGCATTGCTTAAGCGTAAATTAGGAGCCCCGGCAAATCGGCCATTGGCCGATTTTTTACCGACAGTGAGCATCAAGGCCAAGGATCTTGCGGCGGAGATGACTTCTGTGAATGTGCAGCAGAAAGAACTTTACGGCCAGAAAGATATCTGTGATGAACATGTGGACAATAATACAGCTGTGAGGAAGATGCTGTTGAGACGTGGGATAGTTCCGGAAAGTCTTCCGGCAGGAGAGGATGTGAGAAAGGTGGAGAAAAGGCTTAAATCAGATGAGAAGAAGATAAAAGTTGATAAAAATGATACAATTACAAAGAAATAACACCGAAATGGAGGATGTGCGCTGGATGTTGAGGCCGAGGCGGGAGGATGCGCATAAGGGTGACTTCGGGCATGCGCTTTTAGTGTGCGGCTCGCGAGGGATGGCCGGGGCGGCTGTACTGGCCGCCATGGGGGCGCTGCGCTCCGGCTGCGGCTTGGTGACGGTGCATCTGCCGGAGTCCGAACGGACGGTGATTCACTGCACCTGCCCCTCTGCTATGGTGGACTGCGACCCTCAGGGGCATTTTTCCGTATTGCCCTCAAATATGGAGCGGTACACAGCTGTAGGATGCGGGTGCGGCCTCGGACGGCATCCTGAGACGGAGTCGGCCCTTAGAAGCCTGCTGCGTACATGGCAGCGGCCGATGGTCCTGGATGCGGATGCTCTGAACATCATTGCCGCCGGGCCGGATTTGTTTGAACTCGTGCCAGAAGGCTCCATCCTCACGCCCCATCTCGGAGAACTCCGCCGTTTAGTGGGTGAATGGGCCACTGCGGAGGAAAGGCTGGCGAAAGCTGCTGACCTGGCCGTACGGACGCGCAGCTGTGTGGTGGTCAAGGGGCCGCATTCGGCTGTAATCTCTCCGGAAGGACAGGCGGCATTCAACACCACCGGCAATCCTGGGATGGCGACCGGCGGCAGTGGAGATGTGCTGACCGGCCTGCTGACAGGGTTGCTGGCCTCTGGCTACGGGGCGTTCGAGGCGGCCCGCATGGGAGTGTGGCTGCACGGCAGGGCGGGGGACCTCGCCGCCTCCCGCTACGGGCAGAACGGCATGAACAGCAGCGACATCGCCGACTGTCTCGGGGAAGCTTTCCTGGCTGTTGAGTGAATGAGAAATTATTGCTAAATTCGGGGCGTGAAAATAAGAATTGACATATTCCGGCTGGCTGTGGCCGCTCTTGCGGCTGCCGTTATCGTCTACGGACTTTCCTGCTCTTCCGGCAACGGAAAGGCCACGCCGCTGCTTGAGACTGCGGACTCGCTGATGGCCTCGGATCCTCAGGCTGCCAGGCAGGTGCTTTCCTCTGTCGCAGACGGGAAGGATATCCGGATGAGCCGTGCCGAGAGGGCTTATTACCTGCTGCTTGTAGCTGAGGCCGATTATCTCTGCGGCGAGCCGATGATCAGGGATACGGCTGTGCATGAGGTGGTGGAGTTCTTCCGGAGCGGAACTCAGAAAAGGCTTTGCGCCCGTGCTCTGCTGATGCGGGCTGCGGTCCGGCAGGAAATGGCGGATACGCTGGTGGGGTTAGGGAACTGGTGGAATGCCCTTCCGCCTTCAGAAAGGGCGGGCGACGGTGAGTCGATGCGGCTGCTGCGCTCCGTCGTGGGCAGTATGTACAGTCTGATGCCGGATTGCGGTGCGGAGCAATATGCCGCTGCGCTGGACAGCCTTGAGCGGAGAGCCGGTGTGGAGGAGGCGGCTGAGGCATATCTGTCATTGGCCCACGGACTATTCAGCTATGCTGCGGGACAGGCTGCTGACGATATTGCTCTCGGTATGAGGCTGGCCCGGGAGGAGGGAGACGGAAGGACTCTGACTCTCGGGGAGGAATTGCTCGGGAAGCAGTCTGCTCTTATGAGCGGGACGTATGTCGGGAACCGTGCAGATGCGGAGGCTCTTCGGCTCGCCGGGCTGATACTCGAGAATGAGACGCTGCGCCTTCAGTCGGCGGAGGCCCGTCTGCGGGTGATGACCCTCGTTCTCGTACTGGCGGCAGTGCTTGCCGTGGTGCTTGCCGGGGCCGGGATTCTGTGGCTCAGGATGCGGAGGCTCAGATTGGAGAATTGCGCTCTGAAAGCGTCTATCGAGACCTTTGAAGTGTCTCCGGAATCTCTAGAGGGAGCGGAAGCTGGTGAGGGAATCCAGTCTGTTCTGCGCGATATGGTGGCACTCATCGGCGAGATGAACGAGGCCTGCGGCCGGGACGGTGACGGAAGCACCCCTGCCGTTGACATCCGGAAGATGCTCGACCGCTATTTCCCCGAAGAAGAGGTTTATGACCGCATCCGGAGGATATGCGACCTGCTGTATCCCGGGGTACTTGCCGCGATTGAGCGCGAACATCCGTCCCTTACCCGCAACGACCTCCTGCTCATTGCCCTGATGGCATGTGGCTTCCCCACCGGAGCCATCTGCGCCGTCCGTCGTCTCAACGTACATTCGCTCAATGTCCAGAAGACCCGTACTGCCCGGAAGATTGCCCCGGGCCTGCGCCTTTCCGATTTCGTCGCGCAGAATTTTCCTAGAAAGTAAATATTTTCAGGTCAGCATTGCAGTTTTCCTGTACCTGATTCACGCTGTTCGTCCGGCTGTAAGCGGTGTTGGTATTGATGCTGACAAAATGTAAGTCAGCATCAGTTGAAAATCAGTTAGTTGCGGGTGTCTTGTTAACTGTCCGGATATTTGGCGAGAGGCATTTTCCGTGTTATGTTTGCGGTATGAAGAATCTGGAAATTGCAATGAGACTGCTGCGGCGGCATGTGTCGCTGCGGATGGTCAATCTGGCGGGGCTGTCGGTGGTGCTCGCCTCGCTGCTTGTCTCGGTGAACTATATCCGGCGGGAATTGAGCTGGGACAGGTACAATGGGAATGCGGACCGTATCGTCCGGCTGACTCTGGCCTCGGAGGGGGAACAGGTGGACGGAAGGGTATGGGGCAATATGACGGACGACCCTATCCGCCAGATACCGGAGGTCAGGGCCATCGCCAAACTGCACGAGGTGTATCGGCCGGACTTGAAATATCAGGGTACGTACCTGACAGCTGAGGAAAAGGTATTCCGTGTCAATAGGGATTTTCTCGGGACATTCGACCTGGAGATGGTGGAGGGCGGAACGACCGCGGGTGCGCTGGAGGCTGCCGGTCAGGTGATAATCAGCGAGAGCCTGGCCCGGAAGCTGGCAGGAATGCAGGATATGGCGGGAGGCGTCTTGGGGACTGACCTGGAAATCGAAGGTGTCCCGATGCAGATTACCGGTATTTATAAGGATATTCCGGAGACCTCGCACTGGAGAGGGGACGCGCTGATGCTCCTGCCCGGGGATATGAATACGTTCTGCTATACCTACCTGCTGCTTGTGGAGGGTAGTGACATAGCGGATGTGGAGGGAATGATAACGGAACTGGTCCACGGGATGACACCCGAGAATGCGGCTCCCCTCCGGGCCGGGCTCATGCCCCTGACGGACATTCACCTGCACAGTCACAACCTACGGGAACTGAGCGTCAACGGCAACATCGCCTATATCTGGCTGACCGTCGGGGCCAATGTCCTGCTGCTCGTGGTCGTGCTCTTCAACCTTTGGCTCAACGGCAGCCTCATTTTTTCCAGTAACCGGCGGTTCTACCAGCTCCTGCGCCTGCACGGGGCTCCGGCCTCGGAGATACTGAAGGATGAGGCGCTGCAGGCCCTGGTGCTGGCGGTGAGTGCAATAGTCATCGGCCTGGCTCTGGCCGCTGTGGTGTTCGGATACGGAGTGGTTCCGGGCAGGATGGAGTTTCTGCCGACCGCTCTCACATCCTTGATATTCGCAGCGGTGACTGTATCGGTGGCTCTCGTGCCGGCTGTCAGGAACATGGCCCTGACCCGCTTCCTGATTACCGGACATGGCAGCCGCCCTGTGCATTTTTCCTACGGCAATGTCCGCTGGATGCTGGCCGTGCAGTACGCGGTGGTGATTACCGTCCTGATTCTGGCGGTGGGTATCAGCCGGCAGATGAAGGTCATCGGAAGCGTGCAGACCGGAGGCGACGGGAGCGGGGTGCTGGTGATGAGCGGGCTGCCGGAGAACGCCATGGGAAAATTTCCCCTGCTGCGGGAGCGTCTGGGCCGCAGTCCCCTGATCAAGGAGGTCACCACATCGTTCCAGTTGCCGGGCAATGCGATACGGGACCATGTAAGTGTGCGCAGGGGAGGCTCGACGGAGTGGGTGCAGGTGCCGGTGATGGTGGCCGGGGACGGATTCCTGTCATTTTACGACATACCGATGGTGGCGGGCGGAGACTTCTCGCCGCTGGGATATGGTGTGGCGCAGGAGCAGGAGATGCTGCGGAATTTCTGGGCGACCGGCAGGTCCTCCGACCGCAGCGAGGAGTACATCATCAACCGCAAGGCTATGACGGCATTGGGATTCGGTACGCCGGAGGAGGCGGTCGGACAGCCGCTGGAGATAAGGCAGGGCGCGCTCGACTATATCAACAGCGGGATGATAGCCGGTGTCTCGGAGGACTACAGCTACACCGGTGTGTTCGAGGAGAGTCTGCCGCTGATCATGCTGCACCGCAACCTTTTCCAGTTCTGCCTGATGGTGCGTATAGACACATCTGATCCGGACGGGGCCATGCAGGCCCTCAGCGCGGCGTGGGCGGAGGTTTTTCCCGACCGCCAGAGCGACTTCGTGCCTCTTAGCAGCATATACAGGTCGCTGTACCGCAACGAGTTCAATGCCCGTAACCTCGTGCTGGTATTTACTCTCCTCTGCCTGATTATCGCGGACCTCGGCCTGATTATCTTCATGGCCTTTATTATCCGCCGCCGCACCAAGGAGATTGCTATCCGGAAGGTTAACGGGGCCACTGCAGGCCTCATCGTCCGTATGCTCAACATCAACTTCATCTGCTACATCGCCATTGCTTTCGCCGTGGCCGTTCCGCTCTCCTGGCTCATCCTCCACGGCTGGCTCCGGCGCTTCGCCTACAGGACGACCCTCGACTGGTGGATTTTCGCCGCCTCCGGAGCCGCCGTCCTGCTCATCTCCCTGCTGTCCGTCTCGCTGCAGAGCTGGCGGGCTGCGACCCTCAATCCTGCCCGGGGACTAAACAAATAAGAAATTAAAAAAAGATTGATATGAAACACTTTGCCAGTTATCTTGTTATTGTTTTTACTCTGTGTTTGTCCGTAAATGCCGTTCATGCTCAGAATCATTGGCTATGGCCGATAAAAGGAATGGATGTCGGGCGGGGAGTGATCTGCGCTCCGCAGCAGTATATCGGGGAGGAACTGAATTTTGGAGATCTTATCGTAGCAGCGCCCGAGGGTACCGATGTGCTGTGCCCTGCCGGCGGTGTAATACTTGATTTCGGAGTCGGATATCGCAAGTCGCTTCAGGAATCCGTCTCCTTTCATGCCGGTTCGGATAATTTCGACTCAATGCTCGGAGAGCTTGAGGATGCCGGAGAACTTGAGGATGCCGGAGAACTCAATAGTCTGCCGGTTTCAAACAGATATGTGAGCGGAGATATATTCATACGGCTTGATGACGGCAGGATGATATTCATTTCAGGTCTTACCGGTGATATCCCGATGAAGACCGGAATGAGAGTCGAAGAAGGCGAGATTATAGGCAAGGTAGGATATGCGTATTATAAGATAGACAGGCCGCACATTATATTGTCTGTCACCGGCAGTACGGGGCGGCCTGATGACCCTATGGAGCCGTTCGGAATCCCGACGACTTTCCTGGATCCCGAGGAGATGGCAACTCCGGAGTTTCTGACTGAGGAGCAGGCTGTGGAGGATATCTCGGTACTGATGAACGCGTACCGGGAACTTTTTCCGTCCATGGATGAGATTGTGACCCCGGTGCAGTTTGAGACTTTCCGGTCTGAGGCTTTGGGAGCGGTCAGAGGAGGCATCAGCTATTCAGATCTTTACGATATCGTGTACAGTTCCATTACATCCAGACTCATGCATGATTCGCACATACGGATCCGGACACCGAATCCGAGGGTTGATGTTGCGGCTCAGAAGTATGTCCCGAACATCATTCACGGAATACTTGGCGATACAGTATTTGTCCGTCATGCATCGGAACGGTACCGGGAGCATGTGGGCAAGCGGATCGTGTCCATTGACGGTATGCGGCCCGAAGAAATATGCAGCAGGAGCAGGGACATGGTCTCCGGGTATGACGGGGACAACCAAAGCGTGGTAAACAGACTGCTGCTCGTCAAGTACTGGTATCTCTATGGCGGAGTGGATATGCCAAGAACGGTCGAGGTAGTTTTGGAAGACGGCACTGTAATCGAGGATGAGTGGGTCCGGCAGGAGGAATCGGGTGCGTATTACCCTCAGATGACGAAGAGTACCGCGCAGTACAAGCGGATGGCGGAGAGTTCCTCAGGGAAATACAGTTTCGGGATGCTTGACGACAATACGGTGCTGTTCCGTCTCGGCTCGTTCGACTTGACGGATGTGGACCTGGAGAGTATAGCGGACTCTCTGGCGCGTTATCAGGATGTGCCGAATATGATAATCGATGTAAGGTACAATGCCGGAGGTGAAGTTGCGGCGGTCAGGAAAGTCGCATCATATCTGCTCGGAGAGCCCTCGGTGAATACCGGTTCATACCGTATGGTGAACGATACTGTCTTCAGCAGTCTGAGGTATTCCGTGAACTATTCGGAAAGGGCTGTTTTCAGCGGCTATGAGCGCGTGGACGGCTGCAGTGGCTTTTACTCTTATGACGACTGCGGCATAATAACACCGGACACATGCGTGAACTATAAAGGCCGTCTGTATATTCTTACAGATGAGACATCGAATTCTGCTGCGACTCTTTTCCCGTCGATATTGTCCAGAAATCACCGTGCCGTGACAGTCGGCCGTGAAACCGGCTCGGGCTATCATTATATGACGGGTTATGACTTTGCCCGTATCATGCTGCCCAATTCCAGGATTATGATACAGATTCCTATCGTCAAATGTGTTCTGGACGATGCTGTGACCGAACGTTATCCTGCCGGACGCGGTCTGCTGCCGGACTATGAGGTACCGCTCACCTATGAGGAGGTATATACCGGCACGGTTGACCCGGTGCTTTCAAAGGCCCTCTCGATTATCGCTTCAGGTCAGTGACGGACAGTATCCACTCCGCGATGTCTGTCAGGACTTCGGGCGCAATGGTGGTCTCGATGCGGCCGTATTCTGTAGGCATGCCGGTGGTGCAGGGCTGCAGCAGGTGGTTGAGGCCAGGGTATTCCTTTATCAGGTTATGCGGGCCGTCGGGCAGGAGTCTGCGGATGTGCTCTAAGTTGACCGGCGGAACCTGCAGGTCAAGGCTGCCGTTGAGGGCAAATACGGGGCAGGTGGTCCGGGAAATGTCCCGGGCGGGTGAGGACTTGAGGAAATACAGCATCCAGGGGTCATCAACGGAACTCCAGACAACGGCGAGGTTGGCGGCTGAGCCGAAGGGCATGTTCTGTGCGTCAAGGGCTGTTATAAGGCTGTCCACCAGTGTCTCCGGACTGTCTGTGGAATATCCGTCCACTTTCATCCTGAGCATGGCGGCGAGGACGCGGCTGTAGTTGTCGGCTGACGCGGGGGTGAATCCCGACTTGGTGAGTATCAGGCGGTTCTGCTCCACGAGGATGCTGTCGCCCCGCATTCCGGGGCCGGCCATGCTGATGATGAAATCCGCCTCCTCCGCGGCTCCCAGCATGAACACGATCTGGCCGCCCTCGCTGTGTCCCAAAGCTCCTACCTTGTCGAATTCCCCGAGGCTCCGGAGGTACCTGATGCCGGCCAGGGCATCCTGCATATTGGTCTGAGTGGTGATTTCTACCGTGCCTCTTTCGGACTCTCCCATGCCGCGGTCGTCGTAGCGCAGGGAGGCTATGCCGTGGCGGGCCAGCCAGTCGGCCAGTACGAGGAAGGGCTTGTGGCTGAATAGCTCCTCGTCCCGGTTCTGCGGGCCGCTGCCGGTAATCATCAGTACTGCGGGTATGTGCCCGGGCTCCGAGCTGTTGTCGTCATAACCCACAGGGTAGGTGAGGGTTCCAGCCATGACCGCTCCGTCCGCCCCGCTGGAGAACGTGACTTCCTCGCTCCGGTAGGGATATGGCGGCTGCGGCTCCTGCGGCCTGTTCAGCACCGGCAGTCCCATCTGGAGAACCAGCGGAAACTGCATCCCCATCTGGGTGAAGACCCCTTGGATTTCCCCTGACGGCCTGCTGCCCTGAGGCACTTCATGCAGTACCAGCCTTCCCTGGTAGGCCGCCCCGAGCATCGGTATTGTCACCGATACGGAGTCATTGTCCAGCAGCGCGATTTCTCCCGGTATGCCCTCCGCTCCCTGGTCCGGGCTGTCGAGGAAGAAGTACTGCTCCTTTTCCAGTGAATCGGTGGTAAAATGGAACACCAGCGTGAGGCTGTTGCCTCCGAGATTGAGCTTGCCGTTCCACGAGCCGAGGAGCCTGCTGCGCTGCGCCCCGGCGGTGACTGAAAGTGTGATGAGACTCAATAATATACAGAGAAATCGTTTCATGATAAAGTCGTTTTTATGCAAATATATGCAATAATTACATGATTTTACTATAAATTTGTGTCAATTAACATGTTGGGTATGAATATTGATGGATTGGTAAGTAAGTATTTCGGGGAATGTGACTCGTTGCCGATTATAGAAATGTTTGATAGTGAAAGTATCCATGCTGTCTACAAAAATGTAGTGGATATGCTTAAAATGCAAATGGATATAGAACTGGGAGTACTGCAGATATTCAGTTACTGTCTATATGAAATATTGGACAACGTTATAACACATTCTACGAAGTCGTGTGGTATGGTAGTCCTAAAATATTCGCCTGAGGATGCTAAGATACAGATTATGGTGGTGGACGATGGCATAGGGATACATCGTTCATTGACGCAGAATGAGATTTACAAGGATGTGTCCGAGGAGGAATCTCTTATGAGGTGTATGCAGGATAAGGTGACAGATGGAAAAGGCATGGGATTTGGTTTGTATTCATTGGCATGTGCGATGCGGCAAGTGGGTGTTGTGTTGAAATTGCATTCCGGCAGCCACATCCTTATATCTGACGGGAAAGGAAATAGTGTAAAAGCTACTGATTTTTGGCAAGGTACGATTATGTATTTTGAATTGTGCTCTGACAGGGAAATAGATCCGAATAGTGTATTGGAGAATAGAACAGATGCTGTGTCGGAGTTCAATGATGAATTTATGGAGTCAGATGATATATATAACCTTTGGTAAAGCAAGATATGGTGACATTCAGATTTATAACAGTAGGCGAGAATCTTGGAACGCGAAAACTGGGAGAGAAAACGAGGAATGAACTATTGCCTCTTTTGCGCGGTGATGAACGTGTGATACTTGATTTTGAAGGAGTCAATATTGTTTCCAATTCATTCGCGGATGAATGCTTGGCTAAATTGTTGCTGTTTATGCCATTGGAGGACTTGAAGAAAAAAACGACATTCCGCGGACTTAATGACTTTGTGCAAATGAATATAGCCGTAGCTTTCAAACGAAGAATACAGGCAATGGGTAAGCATTGAGGTTACTGCAAAGGCTGGTGGTGTCTCAGGTATCTCAGTGTTATGATCAGGATGTCGGCCACGATGTGGAGACCGCCGGCAATCCAGAGCGTTAAGCACTCCCCGAGGCCGCAGAACAGCATCAGGTGGGCCAGTATCATGAAGAACAGAAAGTCTTTCGCCAGGTAGTTGATGAAATCCAGACCGTCATTAAACTGAAAATAGAAAATTTTATTCTTTACTTCCGGATTTACATGAAGTATACGATAAAATGCGAACAGCAGCAGGGCGTTTGCAACGGCCATTGCAATTAAAAACAAGTCCATCATGATAGTAATGTTAAAGGTTGTATGCAAATTTATAAAAATTGTCGTTGGTTAATATATTTTTTAAATTTGTATGCAAATTTATATACAAAACTATGAGCAAAATACATTGTGCCTTAGTGGCTGTTGCGGCCGTCATGCTGGCCTCGTGTGCGGCCAGGACCGGGATGCCGGAATTCTCCGTTTTCGATAAATCCGCAATGAATGAGGCCGTGCAGATGTCTTCAGATGCCCTGATCGAGGATGTGTCGGTCGTGAGGCTCGACGCTTCCGAGGGGGCTCCCATCCTGGGCGTGATAGAGGATGTGTGCGAGTCGGAGAACGCTTACTACATCGTGTCGTCCGATATGGTCTACAGGTATGCCAAGGACGGAAGTTTCGTCATGCGTATCGGCGCCAAGGGCCGCGGTCCCGGAGAGTATCTGAATCCCCGTGGCATAGGGATGAGTGACGGCCGGCTATATGTGTTCGACTACAATACCCAGAATATCCTGACCTACGGGGAGGACGGCAGTTTCATCAGCAGTTCCAGCCAGTCGGCCCTGATGAACTCCGGCATCTATCTTTCCTCATTTTTCTTCAGCGGAGGTGACATGATTCTCTACTATTCCTCCAACTCTCCCGTGCAGGATATGCTGCGCTGGGATGCCGCCTCGGATGAACTTGCTGTGATTTCCAGACGTAGCCGCGAGATGCTGCCGCTGGAGGTCATAATGGGGGAGAACTACATTTTCGGAGACAGGGACAATCCATTTATCTACAACAACTTCAATGATACCGTTTATGTACTTGATGACGGCCGTCCCGAGCCTTCGATGCTCATGCGGCTGGGAAAATACCGCTACGAGTACAGCGACCTGACTTTTGAGGGCATGATGTCCCTGAGTGCGCCCCGCATGAACATTCTGTGGATCGCCGCAGCCGGAGAGAACATACTCATAGCCTATTCCGTCGTCAATCTCGGAGATGAAAGCTCCGCGTTCCTCGGCCTCTACAGCACCCGCACAGGCGAATATTCCCAGAATGTGGAAATCACCGGCATCCCGGAGGACTTCGCCGCCATCACCCCTGCGGAGAGGCTCTTCGAGGGCATGCAGGACGATGAGCTGCTGTCGGTACGGCCCGTATCGGATACAGGCGACGAGTATGTGATAATCAAATACCGGTTCAAATGAGGAACTGTTCCCCCGTCAATGCAGGAAAATCTCGGGCGATAGAGCTCACTCTGTGCGTGTTTGACTTGAAGTTGCAGTCTTGCTCACGAAGTCGTCAGCCTTGCGCAATCCGGAGGACTCTATTTCCACTGAGTGATTTACGGTATATGGTGTGTAATGGTAAGTAGAGGAGCGGGCTGAATTTGTAAGATGGTTATATTCAGATGGATATGATTTTGACGAGTTCTTTTCGGACGTTCCGGAGTGCGCGAAAAGAACTCGTTGTATTGGTAAGAATCTGTTTGTTAGTTCTTTATGTGGAAGAGGGTGCTGCAGTATTTACCGTTGCCCGGGCACCTGGGAAAACTATGAACCTTTTATTCCTCAGGTCCAGCAGGACATTCCAGTGCCGTAGGATGCCGATGCCCATAATGGCGGCCGGGTATTTTAGAGCGCTTTCCTCATGGTAATATTCTTCATTGAGTACAGTCAGGCTGATTTTCAGGCTGTCGGTGGATGAGGTGAGGGTACCCATGCCATCAGGCAGTATGATTTTGTCGGCCATGAGCGTATATTCCTCGCACCATTCCTTTTCAACCGCCTGTGGCTGCGGACTGGAGGTGAAGAACTCCATGACTGCCGGGTCGCTGTGTAGGGGACTGTGCTCGAACCACAGGGCGCTGGTGCTGCCGTAGTCTATGAGGATTTCCCTGTCTGTTTTCAATGTGTCGCGGCCTCTGATAACTGTAACGGGAAACTTTGCGTAAAGATACCTCCCGGATTCTATTCTCATCGGAAAGATTGCGGCCCCAGGCGGAACTGTATCCTTGTCGTGGATGCGGATGTAGCTGTGAGTCATATTGATTTCCCAGATTCTCCGGTCAATGGCGTATTGCGGACAGATTATGCCGTCGCTGCCGGGGAAAAGATCCTGGTCGCTATTGGTAGAGAGGCACCAGGCGTAGGTGTTGCCTGTGTTTTGCCCGCCGATGGATGCGGAGTCTATCCGGTTTTTCTGCTGCAGCCCTTCGGTAGCTACGGCGTTCAGCAGTCTCGCGCAGGCGGTCTCAAGGGTCATTTCCCCTGCGCCTCCGCTGTCGAAGATCAGGGTGAGGGTGAGAGTATCGACCTGCGTTTTCACGTGAATCCGGCCCTCATCGGTCAGGATGAAGTTGCTTTCATGGGTGGAAGCCGTACTGTTGCCGGTGCTGCGGGTATTGCCGGCGCAGCCTGCGGTCAGCAGGATTGTGACTATGGATGCTGTCAATAATGCTGTGGGTGCAGGATTGGTGTCTTGTGTCATGAGCGGATTTTAAATCAGAAAGTTACGAACATCTTGAGTAAATAGCTCCTGGGCCGGAGGAGGTAGCCGGTGGAGAAGCTGCTGGCGGCGGAGAGTACGGAGTGCCGGACCGTGCATAATGGTCTTGTGGATGACGGTGATGCCTTCAGGAGTGAGATGCAGCTCAAAGGTGTTGGCCTGGCTGTCCGGACCGGTCTCGGAGGGGAAACGCATCAGATACTCCAGGCGCATCGTGGCTTCACCGAGAGTATCGGTCCTGTCCCAGCGGACATCGATGTACATGGCGTCCATGTAGGATGTCTGGGCGCCCAAAGAAAATGCGGCCGTGGAAAGCAGAATCAGCGGCAGCAGTATTGCGAGGGGTGTGGAGGATTTCGTCATGTCACAAATATAACGATTTTTTTAGTAAATAAAACTTAAAATAAATTTCCGTTAAAAATCTTCCTATCAATAACTGTCATGTGGCAGCTTGTTGCGCTGCGGAGAATTTTATTCGAAATTTTCAATAAATGTTGTCGAGGTAGACGTTCTGCGTTAGTCAAAGTTCTTTGGAGGTTCAAAGAAAATTCCTATATTTGCACGACTTCGGATTTTTTATGAAAATCCGAAGTGATACTTCTGATATTCTAGAATTATGTATGCTCGTTTATTGGATATAGAAAAGCAGTTGGATGACGGCAACTTCCTGCTTGGAGCCCGTCAGACCGGGAAATCTACCTTGTTGAAGGAACGGTTCTGCGGGGCAGTGTATTATGACTTGCTGCAGACAGATGTGCGCAGGCGGTTTCAGAGCCGTCCGGAACTTTTCCGGGGAGTCCTACAGAATAAGCCGGAGGGGACACTGGTCATTGTGGATGAGATTCAGAAAGTTCCTGATCTCTTAGATGAGGTTCACTGGCTGATGACCAACTGCGAATTGAGATTTATTCTGTGCGGATCTAGTTCTAGAAAATTGAAGAAGCAGTCGTCCAATACCTTAGGCGGAAGGGCCGTGCCAATGATATTGTATCCGCTTGTCAGTGCCGAGATTCCTGATTTTGATGTGATGCGTGCTGTTCAGAACGGGATGATTCCGCGGCACTACATGGTTGAGAATGCGTGGAGACGGCTTCAGGCCTATGTTGACGTGTATCTCAGGGAAGAGATAAGGGAAGAGGCATTGGTCCGGGATGTGTCGGCGTTTGAGCGTTTTTTAG
Source organism: uncultured Bacteroidales bacterium (assembly GCA_949297365.1). Classification (GTDB taxonomy): domain Bacteria; phylum Bacteroidota; class Bacteroidia; order Bacteroidales; family UBA932; genus Coprenecus. Next base: position 36,786 of record CASFSL010000016.1, read on the forward strand.
AGGTAGCGGCGGTATCGGATGGAGAAATCCTGAATTATGAGAATATTGCTTCCGATTGCGGAGTGAGTGCCAAGACAGTCGCATCCTATTTCCAGATATTGTACGACACACTCATAGGGTACGAGATTCCGGCTTATACCAAGGTGGTGCAGCGGAAATTAGTGCAGTCTCCGCGGTTCTATTACTTTGATGTGGGGGTTGCGAATTATCTGACAGGGCGCTCGTCTCTTAAAAGGGGTACGGACGAGTTCGGTCATGCATTCGAGCATCTGGTGATTCAGGAAATAATTGCTTATCTGGGTTATAGCGGCTCCCGTGAGAAACTGTCATACTGGAGGACTTATGCCGGGATGGAGGTGGATGCTGTCATAGGTGATGCGCGTGTGGCCATCGAGATAAAGTCCGTGGAGGAGGTTAAGACGAAGCACAAGAAGGGACTGAGTGCCTTTTCTGAGGAGCATCCGCAGTCCCGTAAGATCATTGTTTCGCTTGACCGGATGTCGAGGATGTCCGGTGATGTGGAGCTGCTGTACGTCACGGACTTTTTCAGAATGTTGTGGAATAAGGAAATAATATAAAACTTTTGTTCTGTCAGCCTAAACTGAACCGTATCTTGAACATCACAGACAGCGGACGGAGCCGGTAGAGGTACTGGAAGTTGGTGATGTCGCAGCGAGTGTGCCGAAAATAAGGGGGTTACTCCACTTTGAACCAGATGTCGATGGTGCCGTATCCCATGCGGACGAACTGGTTGTCCGGGCGGACTATGAAGTCTTCCCTGAGCTTAACGCCGTATTCTTTGCCGGATTCCAGCGGGACTCCTATCTTGAAGACGAAAGTGGTGTCGTTCTCGTAGTAGTCAAAGTCACCGTCCCGGCCTATCTTTCTGGCCATCCTCTTGTATCTGGCAAGTGTGCTCGGCCAGATTCGTTCCCGTTCAGGGTCAGGCCGGTATCCTGACAAACCTGTTTCCACCGGCTCGGAGAATATCACGCGTATCTCCTCGAGGTCGGGGCTTACGGTGGAGCCTACGGCGGGGATTATCTCCTTGACTGTAGGCCTCCTGGCAATGGAGTCCATCCGTGAGGCCACGGAGCGCATGTACTCCACGAACTCCGGCATGAAGTCGTCTATGGTGCGGTACTTGTCCCTGTTCTCGGAGAACCTGTCCATAAAGTCCACCGCTTCTTTCATCCATACAAAGCCGTGGCTCTGGTCCGCGCTTATTGACCGGCCTAGCAGGGATGGATATACGTCCTTGAGGTACAGGTTTGTCATCAGTGAGTTGAAGAACTCTCCGTACAGACTCTGCCAGTCGTATCCGGCCCGGTAGAGTTCCTGTTCCATATACGGGCAGATGATCCTGCCGACCTCCTGCTCCTCATTCTCGTAATTTTCGAGTATGAGATTGGTGAAGCTGTGGGATATCTCGTGGATGATGACGTTTCCGTTTATATACATGTTCGATGCGTACTCAGGTTTTGAGCTGACTCCGATAATGGGATAAAAGCCCGTCCTGTCATAGCCGAGCAGCCTCTGGGTCAGCGTATCAATGCTTCCGTAGTTGTTCCAGGCGTATGCCGGGCTGACACAGACGGATACGTCCGGGAGCGGACTGCCGTAGACATCCTGAAACCAGTCCGGGTCTATAAGCCGCCTCATTCCTGCCTGCAGCGAATCCGCATACTTCCTGTACAGCTTTGAGTGTTTCTCGAAGAAACGGTGGTAGTCACTTTTTACGTAGAAATCGTCCAGCAAGGCGGCGTACTTCAGGAAATTCACCTCGGTCCATCTCGGGTCCTGTGTGCGGAGGTACTCCGCTATGTCAATACCTTCCTTGACCTTCACGTGACCGTCCTCGATATAAAGCAGTTCCGCAGCGCAGGGAACGGAATAGTATGAGACTACATAGACCGAATCCGGAGCGTCCCGCATCTGGCGGATGAAGTCCATGACGGGATGGGACTTGAATTTTCTAAAATATCTCTGGATGTCGCGGTAGTAGGGCGGATATACGCCCCGGTCATATTCCTCGCATCCGGCAAGAATCCACACGGTGGCCGACAGTTCCTGCTTCTCGTCCACAAACGCTGTAACCTTGCTTGTGGCTGCGGCTGTGGTTCCGCCAAGTCCGTAAAATAAGGGATAAAGCAGAGCTGTGGAAAGTAAGGCCCTGGTGAGTACGGAAATAATGTGCCGGTTCGTTTTCATGGTAGTGTTATTTTATAATGACACTCAAATATACGAAGAAATTCCTATTTATTTATTTATTTATTTGCGCAAATAAATTATCGCAGAAATATCTGAGTTTGTGGATGGTGTTTGATTATGTGTTGGTAATAAAGTGGTTAAGTGGGGCTTATGAAGAGGAGGAAAGAAGATGTGGGAGAACTCGTGACTTGATGTGTTCTCCCGCATGATGTGACGGTATTTATAATGTGTGCTTAATTTATCTGTGATGTTGTATAAATTGGGCGGTGTCTATTGTGTGGCGGCTATTCGGGCAGGAGGGCGGCAAGCTCGTCGGAAGTGATGTCGAGGATGTCGCAGATGGCGGCGCGGTCGAGGCCCTTGGCTTCCATGCGGCGGGCAAGCTCCGCATTCCGGACGCTGTCGTCGGAGGTGCTCTTGCCTGCCTCTGCGAACAGGGTGTGGACGGTCCGGCTCAGGAGCCGCAGCAGTCTCCGGCTGTCTTTTTCGGTGTTGAGATCCAGGCCGCAGAAGGTGGATTTGCCGCGGTGCAGGTAGAGGTAGTAGATGCCGGCGATGAGCACTGCGGTTACGCCGCTGATGTCCAGGCCTGTGCCCTTGAAGTATTTCCGGTAGTAGGCCAGCAGGGACTCGTTCTCCAGCTCGCGGATGTCAGCGATCTTCTTCACGGCTTCCGAGTCGGATGCGAGCTCCCAGAGCAGGGAATCCCGGAGCGGCCCGTTGCTGTCGAGGTGGCGGCACAGGCCCTCGAGCGTGCGGATGTAGTATCTCTCTGCGCCTTCCTTGTCCATCTTCCTGTACGAGACGGTCTCGCCGAGCCAGAAATCGTGGTCGCGGACGTATTCGTATATCAGGTCGTCTATCGAGCCGTATCTCTTGAAGAATACGGTCGCCTCGATGCCGGCCTCGGCAATTAATTGGTTTACAGTGATCCTGGCGAGCGGCATCTGGCCTGCGAGTGTGGTCAGGGCATCGCTGATGGCTTTGTCGACCTGTTCGTTGGTCCTTCTTATTCTGGTCTTGGGCTTTTCCTCGTTCATGGCGGCATTTGTTTTATAGTTGCAAAAATAATAAAATCTGCTGTAAAACACTCTGTTGGGATGGTGATTGTGCGGTGCTCTAAAATGTTTTATTATGAATTTTGTATAAAATTTTGCTCATAATAATAATAATAATAATTTTGCGATAAAATGAAAGAAAATTTTTATCCGAATAAGACAAAATGCTGTTCAATTCTATAGATTTCGGCATCTTCCTGCCGGTGGTGGCCGTCCTCTACTGGACGGTGTTCAACAGGCACGGGGTGCGGCTGCGCAACGCCTTTCTGCTGGCGTGCAGCTGGTTCTTTTACGGGATGTGGGACTGGCGCTTCTTGGGCCTGCTTATATTCAGCTCCACAATGGATTACACCCTTGGCCGGCTTATAGGCAGGACGGATGTGAATAACAGGAGGAAACGGAAGGCCCTGCTGGTAGTCAGCCTTGTGGTCAATCTCGGAATACTCGGATTCTTCAAGTACGCCAATTTCTTCATCGACAGCATCGACGGCCTTTTCACCGTCTTCGGCATGGAACTTTCATTGAAGACTCTGAATATAATCCTGCCGGTTGGTATCAGTTTTTATACATTCCAGTCGTTAAGTTATATCATCGATGTATATCGTGGGAAAATATCACCGTCCAGGGATATAATCGCTTTCCTCACTTTTATCAGTTTCTTCCCGCAGCTGGTGGCCGGACCTATTGAGAGGGCCTCGCATCTGCTGCCTCAGTTTGACGACCTGAAGAAATTCGATTACGACAGAGTCCGGGAAGGTATCGTGGAGGTGTTCATCGGCCTGATTAAGAAAATGGTGATAGCGGACCGGCTGGCCGTGTATGTGGATTCGGTGTTTCAGGAGGCTGCGGCGGGCGGCAGTACCCAGATTCTCGGCTTCCCGTCTGTGCTGGCCCTGATATTCTTCGCATTCCAGCTCTATATAGACTTCTCGGCTTATTCCCAGATAGCGATAGGCGCGGCCAAGATTCTGGGCTTCAGCCTGTGTACCAACTTCCGCCGGCCTTATCTGAGCAGTTCATTTAATAATTTCTGGGAACGCTGGCACATCTCGCTGTCCCAGTGGATGCGGGACTACATCTTTATCCCTTTAGGAGGCAGCCGTGAGGGCCGCCGGAGGACGGTGAGAAACCTGCTCATAGTGTTTGCTGTCAGCGGACTGTGGCACGGTGCCTCGTGGAATTTCGTGATATGGGGTCTGATCAACGGCCTGTTCGTGATACTTCTGGACCCTCTGCTGGCCAGATGGAAAGTCAGGGGTGTCCTGGCCTCCACAATCGTCTTCTGTCTGTGGACTTTCTCGCTGGTCTTCTTCAGGGCCGAGGGGATAGATGCGGCATGGACGATGATACGCAGCCTGGGGCTCGGCCACATCGGACAGATATCCGGATTCGGTCTGGCATGGAACGAGCTGACCTTTACCCTGGTGCTGCTGGCCGTTCTGATGTGCTTCGAATATGTTGTGGAGCGTCTGGAGAAGCGTGGGAAAAGTATCTTGGATGTTATGGTATTCAGTCGTCCCGGCTGGCTGAGGTGGGCGGTGTATCTGGTACTGGTGTTCACCATAATCCTTTTCGGAGTGTATGCCACGAACAATGACAACAGTTTCATCTATTTCCAATTCTAAGCATATGGGAGCCAAACAGAAACAGCAGAATAAAAAGAAGAGCCAGGAAAAGCCTCGGACATTGAAGTCATTGCTGGCCAAAGGTGCGGTATTCACCGCAGTGGTTGTCTGCGTCATCGTGATACTGGAGAAGAGGCAGATATTCGTGGAGGACAGCGTGAACAATCATGTGGAGTGGAAATGGGACTGTTACTACAGGATGAAGCAGTACAATATCCCGATAGACGTGCTGCTGGTCGGAAACTCCCATCTGCTGACGGGATTCAATCCCTACGAGTTCACCAAACGCAGCGGCCTGAACTGCTTCCTGCTGGGCGCGTCAGGAGTAGGTGTAGCCGACCTGTATTTTACCATAGAGGAGGCGCTGAAGGTGCAGAAGCCGAAAGTGCTGGTGCTGGAGACTTACGCCATCAACGAGTCGGATCCGCTCAGACTGGAGAAAGGTGCGCTGAATGACGAGATCAACAGTTTCCGGGCCCGCAGGGATACCTGGCTGAAGGTCCGTTCCACTCCGTCGCTGTTCAATTACCACAACTGGCCGATAGCCTGGTGCGAGACTTTCCGCAACCACAACTATATCTTTACCAAGCCGGACCAGGTGATGCGCAACCTCAAGGGCGAGGGGCCTAAGCGCAGGGTTCGCAACGACCTGTACCTGGGCCAGTTCGCCCGGTTCTCAAAAGGTCTCTCCCAGGCCACGTTGGACAGGTATGAGGATGAGGGTGCTCCGGTGGACGGGGCTGAATACGAGATTAGCCGAAGTTCTGCCAAGTATACGGAAAAGATAGCGCAACTGTGTAAGGAGAACGGAATCCGGCTGGTCTTCCTGACCGTTCCGATGTGTCCGGAGCACGTGAAGAACTATCCCGTATGGCAGGAGAGACTGGGTGCGCATCTTAAGGGCCTGAGTCCTTACTGGCTGGACCTGCAGGCGGCACAGGTGACGGACTCTACTTTGAGGTCTCTGTATACCACGGCGGCGTTCCAGGACACATACGGGGCCAACCAGCACCTGACCAACTACGGCATGGCCGTCACCGGCAGTGTCTTCGCCCAGTACCTCACGCACATTATGCCGGACATCCCCGACCGCAAAAACGACCCTCAGTGGCGCAGCCTCGTCGCCAAGTTCCCCAAGTAATCAATTGCCGGCGACAATCCATTTGTCAATATTTCTGCTTTGGGCTGAGAAGTTGATGCCTATCTTCAGGACTTTGCGGGAGTCGGAGGCGAAGGGTGCGGCATAGTTGCGTTCCTCGATCTGCTTCAAAGCCTCCTCGGCGGAGCCTTCCAACTTGAACTCCATGATATAGACGTATTTGTCGGTCTGGAGCAGGAGATCAATGCGCCCCTGCGAGGTGCGGTACTCGGCCTGCACGTAGAAGCCGAGTAGTTTGGATACGATGAACATGACGTTCTGGTAGTGGAGTTCCTGGTCGCGGATCAGCTCGTATGGTGTGTCTGCCATGAAGGACTGCAGACGGGTCATGAATGCGTCTATGTTTCCGGAGCGTATGTCCATGACGAACTGCTTGATTTCAAAGGTGGCAGCGGATTTTCTGATGGGAGTGTAGTAGGGGACGAGGAACTTCATGAAGCCTTCCTCCACCTCCTTGTTCGGAAAGCCTAAAGTATAAGTTTCGAATTCAGGGTCGTATCCCTTTATGGTGAGGTATCCGCTCTGATAGATGACAGGTATTGGCTCGTCGTCCCCGTAGACGCTGTCAAGTGTCTCTACGTCGGTGACGGCCGAGGCCATCTCGTTCAGGTCGCATTTGCCCTGCTTGAGGAGGGTGACGAGATAGGTGGGCGTACCTGTTTCGAACCAATAGCTTGCGAAAACGCCGCTGTTCATGGCTCTTAGGATGCTGAACGGGTTGTATATGCCTTCTGAGTTTGGAGTGAAGTGGTATCCGTCGTACAGCTCTTTCAGTTTCCGGCAAGTCCCGTCGTAAGTGAGATGTTGTGTGTCAGCCAGGTTCTGTATGCCTTCCTCCATATATTGGTGAATCTCGCTTTCCGTGAGACCGCAGATTGAAACATACTGCGGGAGCATGGAGATGTCTTCCAGGTTGTTGAGATCGCTGAATACGCTGACTTTGCCGAATTTTGTGACTCCGGTCAGCATCGCGAAGCGGATGTGCCCGTCCATGGTCTTGAGCACACCGTAGAACGGCTTGAGTATGCTTCGGTATTCCTCCTGCAGCGGCTTGTTGCCTATGGCCTGGAGCAGGGGCTTGTCGTATTCGTCCACGAGTATGGCGACGCGGTGTCCGGTCTGCTCGTGCGCCAGCCGTATCACGTGATAGAATCTTTCTTCCAATGCCCTGTCTCCGTAAGGACTGTTATAGGCCGTCTCCCATAGTTCCAGATGCTTGTTGAGCTCCTGCCGCAGCGAGTCGGCATTCTCGTACTGTCTGGCGTTCAGGTCTATGTGCAGCACCGGCCTTGCCGTCCACTCCTTCTCGAGGGTATCTATCGCCAGCCCCTTGAAGAGTTCTTTCTTCCCTTGAAAATATGCTTCAAGGGTGGAGATAAGGAGGCTCTTTCCGAATCTTCTCGGGCGGCTTAGGAAGTAATACCTTCCTTCGCTCACCAGCTTGTATACGAGCTCAGTCTTGTCGATGTAGAGGTAGCCGTCCTGGCGGAGGCTCTCGAAATTCTGTACGCCTATAGGATATTTCATGCCGATATAGTTTTGCTCCGGAGACAAAGATAGCGAATAATCGGAATTGTTTAGTACTTTTGTGGCCTGTAAAGACAGAAATGCGTATGGCAGAAGAGATAATATTGGGGATTGAGTCGTCGTGCGACGATACGTCGGCGGCGGTACTGCGCGGCGAGACGCTGCTGGCCAATGTGATGGCCTCGCAGGAGGTACACCGCAAGTACGGCGGGGTGGTGCCTGAACTGGCCTCCCGCGCTCATCAGCAGAATATAGTGCCGGTGGTAAGCCAGGCCCTCGACCAGGCCGGGGTGAGGCCGGAACAGATAGATGCGATAGCCTATACCCGCGGGCCGGGCCTGCTCGGCTCGCTGCTCGTGGGGGTGTCCTTCGCCAAAGGACTGTCGCTGGCTGTCGGCAAGCCGCTGGTGGATGTCAACCACCTCCAGGGCCACATCCTCTCGCACTTCATCCGGCAGGAGGGCAAGCCCTACGTGCCCCCGACATTTCCCTTCCTGGCCCTGCTGGTCTCCGGCGGCCACTCCCAAATCGTGAGGGTGGACGACCCGCTGCACTTCGAGGTGCTGGGCCGGACGATAGACGACGCGGTGGGAGAGGCGTTCGACAAGTGCGCCAAGCTCCTCGGCCTTGGCTATCCCGGCGGTCCGGTGGTGGACAGGCTCGCTGTCCAGGGCGACCCGGAGCGTTTCAAGTTCGCCAAGCCGCACGTACCCGGACTGGACTACAGCTTCAGCGGAGTGAAAACCTCCCTGCTGTATTTCGTGCGTGACCATCTGAAGGAGGACCCAGACTTCATGCAGCACAATATGGCCGATATCTGCGCCTCGTTCCAGAAGACCCTGATAGACGTGCTGATGGACAAGCTCCTGAAGGCCGTGAAACAGACTGGTATAAAACAGGTGGCTATCGGCGGCGGCGTGTCGGCCAACTCCGGTCTGCGCAGCCGTATAGCCTCCGAGGGCGAGAAACGCGGCTGGACCACCTTCATCCCCGAATTCAAGTTCACCACGGACAATGCCGCGATGATAGCCGTGGCCGGTCTCTTTAAGTTCCGCGCTGGGCTCACCGGCGGACTCGATGCCGCTCCCGTCTCCAGAGCCCTTGACTTCAAGTAGATGAAAGAATTCGAGACAGCCTTCGAGGCATCGTACGCTCCCACGGAGGAGGATTTCAGGACGGCTGCGGCCAAGGCTGCCGGTGTTCCTCTCGGGAAAATAGCCGAGGTCCGGTTACTGCGCCGCTCCATCGACGCCCGCTCCCGCAAGATCCTGCGCCGCTACCGGTTAGCCGCATACCTGCAGGGGGAGGTGCCGCCCGTGACCGCATCGTACAGCCTCAGTCAGGATGTCTCGCAGAAGCCGCCCGTAATCGTCATCGGTGCCGGTCCCGCCGGACTCTTCGCCGCCTTGAGACTCATCTGCAGCGGCCGCCGTCCCATCATCCTCGAGCGGGGCAAGAACGTCCACGAACGCAAATACGACATAGCCGCCATCTCCCGCACCGGCTGCCTCAATCCCGACTCCAACTACTGCTTCGGCGAGGGCGGAGCCGGCACATTCTCCGACGGCAAGCTCTACACCCGCTCCAACAAGCGGGGCGATGTGGGTGCAGTCCTCAAGACTTTCACCGACTTCGGCGCGGACCCCATGATAAGGATCGACGCCCATCCCCACATCGGCAGCGACCGTCTGCCTGCGATAGTCGAGGCCATGCGCTCCCATATCGTGGAATGCGGAGGCGAATATCATTTCTCCAGCCGCGTTACCGACCTTCAGCAGACTCCCGGCGGAGGATGGAAGGTGCTCTGTGACAATGGCTCCGTCTTCGAGGCTCCGGAGGTCATCCTGGCTACCGGGCACTCCGCCTCGGACATTTACCGCCTGTTCATGCGCAAGGGGTGGGCGGTGGAGGCCAAAGGCTTTGCCCTCGGAGTCAGGGCGGAGCACCCGCAGGAGCACATCGACCGGGCGCAGTACCACGGCCCGCGCATGCCCTGGCTGCCGGCAGCCGAGTACTCCCTCGTGGAGCAGGTGGACGGCAGGGGGGTATTCTCCTTCTGTATGTGCCCCGGCGGCATCCTCGTTCCCTCGTCCACCGAGCCGGGGACGGTGGTCACTAACGGCATGTCCAACTCCCGGCGCAATTCCCGCTGGGCCAATGCCGGCATCGTCACCTCCGTCGAGCCGGAGGATGTTCCCGGCGGCCCGGAGGCAATGCTGGATTTCCGGGAGGAGGTGGAACGCCGCTGCTATGAAGTCTCGGCCTCATTCTGCGCTCCGGCCCAGCGCATGACCGATTTTGTCAAAAGCCGCAGAGGCAAGTCGGTCGTCTCGGCCCTGCCCCGGACCTCCTACGCTCCCGGAGCATTTGCCACGGACCTCAATGAGGTGCTGCCGGACTTCGTCGCCGACCGCCTGCGCAAGGCCTTCCCGGCATTTGACCGAAAGCTGAGGGGCTACTATACCTCCGAGGCCCTGCTCCTTGCAGTGGAGTCCCGTACCTCCTCGCCCGTGCGCCTGCCCCGCGACCCTCAGACCCTCCAGCACATTGATCTGCAGAACCTTTACCCCTGCGGAGAGGGAGCCGGCTATTCCGGGGGCATCGTCTCCTCCGCCATCGACGGCATCCGCGCCGCCGAGCGCATTTGCAATATACTTCCTTATTAAAATAAATTTGTGGGAATTATGACTTATGGAGTGAATTCCCCGGGAATATTATGTACGTGAGCAGACGGATTATGAGCGGCGGTGAGGGAGGCGGGGGAACATTTTTCGGAAGCGGACCATATAGGAAGTGATGCTGCCGCCGGCGATGACGAGGGTGACGGCGATGAGAATCATGACGATGCCGATGCTCTCGCGCAGGGTCATACGCTCCCCGAATATCGTTATGCCGAAGATTATCGCGGTGACCGGTTCAAGGGCTCCGAGTATGGCCGTCGGAGTGGAGCCGATGTACTGTATCGCACTCGTCGTACACAGGAAAGATATGGCTGTCGGGAATACGGCAAGGGCCAGTACATTGAGCCACAGATACCATTTGTCCGGAGACGGCACAGTCAGCTCGACTCCTGTCAACAGCCTGATTATGAATAGTGTGACACCGAATACCAGTACGTAGAATGTGACGGTGAGTGTCGCTGTATGCTTTAGGGTGGTCTGATTGATGCCTACGATGTATATGGCGTACGTAAGGGCTGATGCCAGGGCCAGCACTGTGCCGGTGAGGCTCAGCGTAGTCCCGTCGCCTCCTTTGTACAGCATGGATATGCCTCCCAGAGCCAGCAACAGGCACAGCCCCGTCATCATGGTGAGCTTCTCCTTGAAGACCAGGGACATGATCAGAGCTACCATTATCGGATAGACAAAGAGTATGGTTGATGCGATGCCGGCTTCCATATAGTTGTAGCTCTGGAAGAGTGTCAGGGAGGAGATGGCGACCAGAAGTCCCATGGCAACGAGTGTCAGAGTCTCATTACGGTTGACTTTGAAGGAACGGCCTCTGGCTTTTATCATGACGGCAAGTATGGGAATGGCAGTCATGTATCGGAAAAACAGGACGGATTCGGGATTCATGCCGCCCTGGTACAGCGGCAGGGCAAAGAGAGGATTCATGCCGTAAGTGGCTGCGGCTATAGTGCCCAGTATATATCCTTTGGTCTTTGTATTCATATACATCATTAAAATCAGGCCTGCAAAGTTACATCAATCTCTTCTTTTTTGGAGAATAATCTCTGATTTCATATTTTTGCAGATTGTGACTAAATAGGATAAAATTATGTCTTGGTTCAGTAGGAAAAAACACGATTCGGAGGAAGTCCGTAAGGAGAAGGAGAGTCTGGACAGAGGGCTGGAAAAGACCAAAAAAGGACTTTTCGACCGTCTTTCCCGTGCGATAGCCGGTAAGTCCAAGGTGGACGACGATGTCCTGGACGGTATCGAGGATGCGCTTATTGCATCGGATGTCGGAGTGGATACGACTCTGAAGATCATCGATATGCTGGAGGAGAGAGTGGCCAGGGACAAGTATATGAATACAGCCGAGCTGTACAGTATCCTTAAGGAGGAGATGATGTCCCTGCTGGATGTGGACGGCAAGGAGGAGGCTCCGGTGTTTGATTTTTCCAAGAAGCCATACGTGATAATGGTCGTGGGAGTGAACGGAGTGGGCAAGACCACCACTATCGGTAAGCTGGCCGCCAATCTGAAGGCATCCGGCAAGAAAGTGATGCTCGGAGCCGCCGATACGTTCAGGGCTGCGGCAGTGGACCAGCTGGTCATCTGGAGCGAGAGGGCCGGAGTGCCGATAGTAAAGCAGCAGATGGGCTCGGATCCCGCGTCTGTGGCATTTGACACGCTCAAGTCGGCCGTCGCCCAGGATATGGACGTGGTGCTCATAGACACTGCGGGCCGTCTGCACAATAAGATCAACCTGATGAACGAGCTGACCAAGATACGCAACGTCATGCGTAAGGTGGTGCCCGACGCTCCTCACGAGGTGCTGCTGGTACTGGACGGTTCTACCGGTCAGAATGCTTTCGTGCAGGCCAAGGAATTCACCAAGGCTACGGACGTGACGGCCCTGGCGGTTACGAAGCTCGACGGTACGGCCAAGGGCGGAGTAGTGCTGGGCATAGCGGACCAGTTCAATATCCCGGTCAAGTTTATCGGAGTGGGCGAGGGTATAGAGGATCTGAGGGTATTTGATAAAAAGACATTTGTAGACTCATTGTTTGACTAGAAAATATAACGGTATGAATATCTCATATAATTGGCTGAAAGAGTACGTCTCTTTTGATCTGTCTCCGGAAAAGGTAGCGGAGATACTGACTTTCATAGGTCTTGAGGTGGAGGAAATGGATACTGTGGAGGATGTTCCGGGCGGTCTGGAAGGTGTGGTGGTGGCTCAGGTACTGGAATGTGTGCCCCATCCGGATTCGGATCATCTTCATGTTACGAAAGTACTGGTGTCCGAGGGCGCAGAGCCTCTGCAGGTGGTCTGCGGTGCTCCGAATGTGGCCGCCGGCCAGAAAGTCCTGCTGGCTACGGTCGGAACATCCCTGCCCGCTCCGGACGGCACCAGGATAAAGATCAAGAAATCCAAGATACGCGGAGTGGAGTCATTCGGTATGATCTGTGCGGAGGACGAGCTCGGAATAGGTCAGTCTCATGACGGTATAATGGTGCTGGAGCCGGAGGCCAGGGTCGGCACGGCGGCCAGGGACTATTTGCATCTGGGTTCGGATACAGTGTTCTCCATAGGGCTTACTCCCAACAGGGTGGACGGCGCATCGCACATAGGTGTGGCCAGGGATCTGTCGGCATATCTCAGGCTCAACGGACTGGGCGGAGAGATGACTCTGCCGGACGTATCAGCCTTCAAGGAGGGAGAGGGTGAATCCATCCCCGTAGAGGTGCTCAGTCATGACGGTGCGCCCAGGTATATGGGCGTGACATTGAAGGATATAAAGATCGCTCCTTCTCCCGAGTGGCTGCAGAAAAGGCTCCTTGCCGTAGGTCTGAGACCTATAAACAACGTGGTGGATATCACCAACTTTATCCTGATGGAGACCGGCCAGCCGCTTCACGCCTTTGACGCATCCAGGATAGACGGCGGCAAGGTGGTGGTACGCAGGGCCGTGGAGGGAGACAAGTTCGTCACTCTGGACGGAGTGGAGCACACTCTGTCCTCTGAGGACCTTATGATATGCAATGCGGTCAGGCCCATGTGTATCGCCGGAGTGTTCGGCGGTCTTGATTCGGGCATCACCGACAGTACGACTTCCGTATTCCTGGAGAGCGCGTACTTCAATCCCACGTCTGTCCGCAAGACATCGAAGCGGCACGGAATCAAGACGGATGCGTCGTTCCGCTATGAGCGCGGTGCTGATCCCGAGATCGTACCCTATGCCGCAAAGAGAGCCGCCCTGCTCATGCAGGAACTGGCCGGTGCCACTGTGGTAGGAAAGGTTCAGGAAGTATATCCAGAGAAGATCGAGAGGAAGCGGGTATCTCTGAACTTCGCCCGCATGGAGGCCCTTATCGGCAAGAAGATAGGAGCGGAGACCATAATGAGTATACTCAGGTATATGGATTTCGGAATACTTTCGTCGGATTCGGAAGGAGCAGAGGTTACTGTGCCTTCGTACAAGGTGGATGTGTACCGGGAATGCGATGTGGTGGAGGAGGTGCTCCGTATCTACGGGTACAACAACGTGGAACTTCCCGACCGTATCGTGTCTTCCTACGACAATACTCCCAATCCGGACCCTGAGGCGGTGCGCGTAAAGGCCTGTGACCTGCTGGCAGCCAACGGCTTTATGGAGTGCATGAACAACTCTCTGACCAAGGCGGATTACTACAGCGGTCTGAAGACCTATCCCAAGGAGAACCTGCCGATGGTAATCAACCCGCTCAGCTCGGATCTAAACGCCATGAGACAGACCCTGCTGTTCAGCGGTCTGGAGGTAGTCGCTCACAATCTCAACCGTCAGGCGGGTGATCTCAGGCTGTTCGAGATGGGCAATGTCTACCGCTATGAACCGAAGGGAGAGGGCGACCCCGTCAACAATCTGGCTTCGTATAGCGAGCGGATGCATCTGGCCATGTTCATGGTCGGCAAAGGGACGCAGTATTGGAGAAATACTACAGGAACTGGGCACTTCTTTGCCCTGAAAGGATATGTAGAACTGCTGCTCAGACGTATGGGCATGGATATCAATACACTGGACTTTGAGCCTGCTCCGGCTGATCTCTACTCAGAAGGTATGGTGTGCAGGATGCCGTCATCGGGCAAGATACTCCTGATGTTCGGTACGGTGGCTGCGGCCCGGTTGCGTCAGTTCGATATCAAGCAGCCTGTATTTGCGGCAGAGATAGACTGGCAGCTGCTGCTCAAGCATTATCTGAAGTCAAAGGTTCTGTATAAGGAATTGCCTCTGTATCCGGAGGTCAAGAGAGACCTGGCTCTGTTGCTGGACGAGAATGTCACTTTCGCCGACATCCGCAAGGCGGCGTTCGCAGCCGAGAAAAGGATTCTGCGCAAAGTGGTGCTCTTCGATGTCTACCGGGGCGACAAGATCCCGGCGGGCAAGAAACAGTATGCCATCAGCCTGACGCTGCAGGACTACGACAAGACTCTGACCGACAAATACGTAGACCAGACAGTCAACCGTATCCTCGGTGCCCTCTCACACCAGTTCGGTGCTGTCCTGCGATAATTTACAGTTATCGGAATATAAAAGAATTACTGCTTTCTGAAAACTTTGGCTCCCGAAAAGGGAGGGGACCCATGAAATGGGGAGGATTTTCAGAAAGCAGTAATTCTTTTGTTATTCTTCTAGTTGACTAGAAGAGGTAGCGGACACTCAAGGCTATACCGCCCTGGAATATACCATAGGAATTGAATCTGGCTCCGGCACTGTTGAAGTTAGGTCCGATGACAGGGCGCCAGTCAAGGGAGATGTTCATGGGGAACCAGAAGTTGTATTCTACACCGATACGTCCGGCAACTCCTACGAATCCTGTTATGTCATTGAATCCGTACATACCTAAGCCGGCTCCCACACCTGCGTACCAGTTCCATGTGCCTTGCTCCTGCCATGAGTTGATGGGGAAGATCCAGTCATATGTGGCGGCTGCTTCAAGGCCGTAGAAGCCGGGTAGGCCGAAGTCAAGCTGCACCATGTTGTTTCCAAGTGAGTGTTGGTAGGTCAGTTCAAGACCATAGCCGAGACGGCCACCGATTGCGCGGGGCTGAGCGTAGACTGCGGCAGCAGTGAAAAGAGCAATTGCAATAACAATAAACTTCTTCATGATGTTTAGTTTTTAGTAGTGGATAAATTATTAGTTAAAAATAGATTACGGATGATTTCTCCACCTCGGAGATGATGGAGTTGGCCACGCGGCTGGCCCCGAAACGCAGCAGGGCTGGATTGAGCCATTCCTGGCCGAGGATAGTGTCAACTATAGCGTAATATGCGGCTGCGTCCTTGGCGGTGGATATGCCTCCGGCAGGCTTGAAGCCCACTTTCCGGCCGGTCTTTCCGTAATATTCCTTTATGCAGTCGCACATGACGATGGCCGCGAACGGGGTAGCGGCAGGCTCCATCTTGCCGGTGGAGGTCTTTATGAAGTCGGCACCGCATTCCATGGCCAGGAAAGAGGCCTCTCTTATCCTGCCGGCATCGGCCAATGCCCCTGTCTCCAGGATGACTTTCAGCACGGCGTTACCGACTATGTCTCTGATGGAACGTATCTCTTTCTCGCAGTAACTCAAGTCTCCGTCCAGAAAACTGTTGAGAGCGAGAACTATGTCCACCTCGTCAGCACCTTCGGCCACAGCCATACGGCACTCCAGTTCCTTGACTTCCATAAAACTCTGGGAGGCGGGGAAGCATCCGGCGACAACAGTAGTGTGTACTCCGGGGACGGTCAGAGTCTCCTTGACGGTCCTGGCGAAATTGGGATATACGCATATGGACGCAGGCGGTTGATATCCGGGAAAATGTGTCTGGAAATCATTCACTTTACCTACCAGTTTGCGGACACTTGAATATGTGTCCGTTGACTTTAGTGTGGTCAGATCGGTCATGCCCAGGCAGGCTTTCAGAACTTCGGGAGTCATCCAGTGACTGAGATTGTCATGGATGGCCTGTATCCTTTTCTCAATATCTTCCATCTATTCTCTGTTTTTGGTGTCAATAAGGATGGTGACGGGGCCGTCGTTGACGATGGTCACCTTCATATCCGCACCAAATATACCTTTTTTAACGGGCTTTCCCAAAATATTTTCCAATCTTAGTAGAAATTTTTCATACAAGGGAATGGAAATTTCCGGCCGGGCGGCTTTTATGTATGAGGGCCGGTTGCCCTTTTTAGTGGATGCATAGAGAGTGAACTGACTTATTACGAGGATGTCCCCGTCAACATCCCGGACGGACAGATTCATTACTCCGCTGTCATCGTCGAATATGCGCAGATTGACGATCTTGTGGCAGAGCCATTCGATATCCTCGTCCGTGTCCCCGTCCTCAATGCCGATGAGCACATTCATCCCGCGTCCTATCTCTCCGTGACATGCTCCGTCAATCACTACGGAGGAACTGCTCACCCTCTGGATTACCGTTCTCATTACCCTCTGATCTGAACTTTGATGCCTGCGGCTTTGAGAGGAGCGGCTATGGCTTCCATCTCCTCCACCGTGACTTTCTCAAGTTCCTTGGCCGGAGTCTCGCGGTCGATGGTGTACATCATTACCTCACGGGGACGCAGGTCGAGGACGATGTCCCTCCAAGGAGCGACACTCTCTTCGCAGGTCAGGTCTATGCGGTGGCCGCCTACAGTACCTTTCAGAAACATGGTCTGAAGGATGAAGTTGCCGTTGAACAGCCTCAGATGCTCTATTGTCTCCTGAAGCGAGTAATGACCCACCGGGTTGTCCACCAAGCGGATATATTCTTCCAGCCCGCTGTCTATCTTCAGGATGGGGTTGGTCACTTTCATCAGGGCCTCCCGGACTTCTTTCCGGCCGGTCATAGTAGCGTTGGAAAGTACGGATACGGCCGCATTGGGGAAATAACAGTCCCGCATCTGCAGTGTGAAGTCTATAATCTCAGGAAAATCAGGATGCAGGGTGGGCTCTCCGTTGCCGGAGAAGGTGATGGTGTCTACGGGTGTGCCCTCGGTATGCAGCTCGGCGAAACGTTCCTGCATCCGCTGGAATACGGCTTCTTTTGACGGGATCGTCTGATCCTTCCGGCCGTCCTTGTTCCAGCCGCACTCGCAGTATATGCAGTCGAAGGAACACAGTTTGCCGTTGTCAGGCAGAAGGTTGATGCCCAGGGAGTTTCCAAGGCGGCGGCTCTTGATGGGGCCGAAAACTATCTTGTGAAAAAATATTGTTGACATAGTGGATCCGTGTGTCAGATTAATCGTCTGGATGTGCTTTTATCGGTCAGCTGCATGGAGTTGAAATCAATGTTGTCAATGAGCACTACGCCAGGCTTCTTGCCCTGGTCAAACGAGCCCAGGACATCGTCCTTGCCCAGTGCGGCGGCACCGTTCAGGCAGGCCCATGTCAGGACAGTCTGCAGGGGGATGCCGGGGTAGTGCCGGTGTATGCATTTGAATTCCTCTACCATGGACAGGACGTGGTTGGACGAGAGGCTGTCGGTGCCGACGGCTATCCTCACACCCATGCTCATCAGCATGGGCAGGTCTGCCATAGTCCTGTGGATGAAGATGTTGGACAGCGGGCATGTGACCCATGTACAGTTTTTCAGGATCTGCTCGGCGGCGTAGACGCTGTCCTCATGTGCGACTGTGTTGTGTATGAGCAGTATATGCTCTTCAAACGGGGCGGGATGGACTTCCTGCAGCCGGTCCAGGAAATGAAATACGGCCGGTCTGCCGGTGGCCGGAACTGTGCTCAGTCCGCGGTTGATGTAGTTCTCGTATAGCGGACCGCGATGGAAGCCTATCATGTCGTCTTCTTCCTGGGATTCCTGATTGTGGTAGGAGATATATCCGGCCTTGAGTCCCTCGGCTGAAGCCATGCGCAGCAGGTCGGAGCTCATGGTGTAGGGGGAGTGCGGAGTTATGGCCGCGTCGATGCCGGCTTCGGCTGCCTTTGCTGCCAGCTTTCGGGCATCTTCAATTACTGCCGGTGCATCCTGGGGTTCGGAGCCGAATACCTCTATAAAAGTACGGGTGTACATCGGACCCTCTTTCTTCATGGCGAAGCTCTCGTCACAGTTGGATATGTCCGCCATGGCGCTGACTCCCTCTCTATACAGTTTGTCAAACTGAGCTCTCATGGCTTTCTGACGCTCTTCTGCCGGAGCGGACTCACGCAGGGCGTTGATCTGGTCGATGAAGCCGGACATGCCGGTGGCCTCGCGGAACTTGCCTTCCAGGTGGGACAGTTCTATGTGGCAGTGCGCGTTGGTGAAGCCGGGAACCAGGATGCCGTTGTAGAATTCCGTGCTGCCGGTTTCTTCAGTAAGCCGTCCTGTGCCTATGACCGTCCCGTCATCCGCAAGGTCTACGTAACCGTCGCGGACAGGGTCGGATGTGATCGGGAAAATATAATTTGCAGCGATTCTTCTCATTTGTCTATTTTGTTTTATCCTTATCAGAGTCTTTGGACTGTTTGTCCTGTTTTATGGATGTAAGTGGCCTTAAATGCTGTCTTTGGTGGACGGGCGCCCGCCTGTCGTTGATCAATTCCTTGACAACAGGGGATTTATCCTGTCTCTTTTTAAGGGTTTCTTCCAGTTCTGCAGCCCGCTCCGCTCTTTGGATACTGTCCAGTCTTAATTGGATGCTGTCCTGAATCTCCAGTATACGGTTCACCTCATTCATGAAACCAAGAGTGCTGTGGAACGTAAAATCTTTGTCGGCATTCAGAGCTGAATCGTTGAATATCAGGAACTGGTTGACAGGACGCTCGATGAATGCGGAGTCTATCACAGGAGATTCTGGAATCGTGGAGTCCGGCTTGAAGAACAGTACTCTCATGTATTTGTACACCATGCCGGCGTGTATGCCTTCCGAGGTGTACAGTTCAAGTGAGTCCACTAGAGACCATAGTCTGGGCCGCTTGCCCTCGGCTTCCAGTATGGAGTTCAGTTCTGCCTTGCGCTTCTCCAGCATTGTCTTGGTTTCCTCGAATACATCCTCGAACTTGTCAGGACGCTCCATGTAGAAGTTGACGCTCCTGTTGTAGTCTTCAGTTGTATATCCGTATCTGTTGAATATCGGTTCATACACCCTCATCGTGTCGGCCATTCTTCTGAGTCTGTAATTGACATCCACTGCCTCATCGGTCATATAGATGTCGTAATATATCTGTGACATGATGTCCTTGGGAATGATGCTCTCTTTTTCCCTGCAGGAGGACAGGCACAGTAATGCGGCTGTAAGTATGATGAATATGTGTCGGATATTCGGAATATGTCGGGACATAGTACTTTTGGACTTGTTTTCAGTGTGCAAATATAAAGAATAAAAGTTATATTTGCATCCTTATTAGAAGGCTATGCTGTTACGTCCTCCCAAGTTTATAAAGAAGATATACCCGTCTTTCATATGGTCTTTCCCGAAAGAGAAGGACGGACTTTTCCTGACATTTGACGACGGGCCGTGTCCTCAGGTCACACCGTGGGTGCTGGACCAGTTGGACAAATACGGAGCGAAGGCTACATTTTTCTGCATAGGAAAGAACGTGGAACAGTATCCGGACCTCTTCGGAGAGATAGTACGCCGGGGTCATGCCGTAGGAAGCCATACCTATAGTCATGTTCCCGGCTGGCGTATGCATCTTGACGATTACGTGCAGGACGTGGATATGGCTGCAGAACTGATAAAGACCAATCTCTACCGTCCTCCGTATGCCAAGATAACCAAACGTCAGGCAGATACCCTCAGTCTCCGCTACAATATCGTGATGTGGAGCATCCTCAGCCGTGACTACAACCGCAAGCTCGGACACAGGGCCTGCGCCCGCAATGTGCTGCCGTACCTGTCGCCGGGCTCCATAGTGGTGTTTCACGATTCGATGAAGGCCTCCAAGAATCTTTGGTATGCGCTTCCAAAGACGCTGGATGCGGTCAGCAAGGCCGGCTGGCAATGTAAACCGATATTATTATAAAGATATGAAGTACAATGTATTGTTGCTCGGCTCGGGCGGCAGGGAACATGCCCTTGCCTGGAAGATAGCTCAGAGTCCCATGCTGGGAGATTTCTACGCACTGCCCGGTAATCCTGGAATTAACGCCATAGCGGAAGGAATAGAGGGTAAGGTGTCGGATTTTGATCTTATCCGCAGGACAGTGGTGGAAAAAAACATAGATATGGTGGTATGCGGTCCTGAAGATCCGCTGGTAGAAGGACTTAAGGATTTTCTGAAGTCCTGTCCGGATGTGAAGGGAGACCTGCTGTTCGTGGGGCCCGGCAAAGACGGGGCCCGGCTGGAGGGCAGTAAGGATTTCGCCAAGGAATTTATGGCAAGGCACGGAATACCTACGGCCGCGTACAGGAGTTTTACGGCGGAGCAGAGGAATGAGGCATCGGCTTTCCTGCGTTCGCTCAGGCCTCCTTATGTGGTGAAAGCCGACGGTCTGGCTGCCGGCAAGGGAGTAATCATCTCTCAGTCACTGGAGGAGGCGGAGGAGTCTCTGGAGCATATCTTCGGAGGACAGTTCGGATCGGCAGGGGCCAAGGTGGTCATCGAGGAGTATCTGGACGGGGTGGAAGTATCGTTCTTTGTTCTCACTGACGGTCACGGATATCTGCTGCTGCCAGAGGCCAAGGATTATAAGAGAATATGGGACGGGGACAAAGGTCTCAATACCGGAGGCATGGGCTCTGTCTCGCCGGTGCCGTTCTGCGACGGGGAGTTCGTGGAGAAGGTCCGCAGCCGGATTATAGAGCCGACGGTCAAAGGGCTTGAAAGCGAGAATATGGATTACAGAGGGTTCATCTTTTTCGGCCTGATGAACTGCGGGGGCGATCCTTATGTGATAGAGTACAATGTGCGTATGGGGGATCCGGAGACGGAGTCGGTGATGCTGCGTATAGACAGCGATCTGCTGGCGCACATGGCCGCTGCGGCCGGAGGTGATCTTTCGGGGCAGACAATCAAGGTGTCACGTCAGGCTGCAGTGACTGCTATCGTCGTGTCGGGAGGCTATCCGGAAAAGTACGGTAAAGGATATCCTGTAAGCGGTCTGGAGGCCTTGACTGACATCACTGTCTTCCATGCCGGAACAGCCATGAAAGACGGGAAGTTGGTGACTTCGGGAGGCCGTGTGCTGGCCTTGTCAGCTACGGGAGAGACTATTCCCGATGCAAGGGACAGAGTCTACTCCAGAGTAGATACTGTCTCGTTTGACGGATCTTTCCATCGGGGCGACATCGCTCTGGACATGATTAACTGGCCGGCAGGTAAAAGATGAGAGATACCCGTCAGTCCTCACCGGTAATGACACTGCTGCTGGCAGTGGCTGCAGCCGGAATGGCTGTGTCCGCCTTCTTCCTGCCGGACGTACATGAATGCACTGTGTCAATAGTGCAGCCGGAATGGCTTTCCAATGTGCTGTCACTGCTGACGTTGCTGGCTGTAGCCGTATCTCTCAATTATGTGAATTCCAATAATTTTCAGTTCTCCTCGGACTCAAAGTTGCTTTATCTGCCGTACCTGCTGGCGGTAATGGCTTTCCCAGGGGCGATAACCCTTACTTATTGTCATCTTGCGGCCTTTCTGACAGTATGGACGCTGTATTTTACGCTGATGTATGTCAACGGAGAGTATCACAGGCTGTATTATGCCTTTATGGCCGGACTGGTATCGTCTCTGTCGGCCCTGCTGCTGCCTCCGCTGCTGTACGTGTGCGCGTTTATCCTGCTGTATATCATTTACCTGAGAGGACAGGACATCATCCGTCTTCTGCTGGCATATCTGTCAGCGGTACTGCTCCCCTGGGTATATGCAGCGGTGTGGATGATTTTCTTTAGACAGCCTGGGGCACTGAAAGGTTTCCTTGCGGATTTCGGAGCCGGACTGAGCCCCTCCCTGCCTGCTTTTTCAGGGATGGATATACTGACAGCCGTATATCTTTCCCTGCTGATCCTCATCGGAATAAGGGCTGTGGTGTGTATTGTCTCCAGAAGCCATGAAAGAAACAAGGCCCAGAAAAACGCATTCGGTCTTTCTGCGGCCTTGTCGATATTCGTACTCGCTTTGGAACTGCTGTTCGGCGGAACTATGACGTCACTGTCAGTGATAGTGGCGGCGGTTCCGTTCTCGTTCGCTGTTTTCAACTTTCTTTCCAACGGCAGGAGGGTAGAGACTTCTCTCTTGCTGTCTCTTCTCCTTTTGGCAGCAGTCCTGCTCAGAGTATTCGGATTCCTGAATCTCTAGATAGTCCTGCCGGGATACACCTTCAGGGCTTCCCTGAGACATGCAAGGGCCTCGCGCAGGTCCTCGATCTTGAGCACATAGGCGATGCGGACCTCGTCCTTGCCTTTGCCGGGAGTAGCGTAGAATCCGGCCATCGGAGCCACCATCACGGTCTTTCCGTTGTAAGAGAAGTCCTCCAGCAGCCATTGTGCGAATTTCTCACTGTCATCTATGGGCAGGCGTACGGCCGCATAGAATGCACCCATGGGGGTAGGGCATACCACACCGGGGATGGTACGGAGAGTCTCTACCAGAAAATCTCTTCTCTTGATATACTCGTCCCTTACGGCCTTGAAGTACGATGCGGGAGCATTGAGGGCTGCCTCGGCGGCGATCTGTCCGTATGCAGGAGAGCAGAGACGGGCCTGGGAGTAGCGCAGCACGGCGTTCATCACCTCCTTGTTCTTGGATATGATGGCTCCGATACGCACACCGCAGAGAGAGTATCTCTTGGAGACTGAGTCGCAGAGGATGACGTTGTTCTCCAGTCCTTTGATGTGCATGCAGGAGTAGTGGGGCTCGTCGGTGTAGCAGAACTCACGGTATACCTCGTCGGAGTAGATGAAGAGGTTGTGCTTGCGGGCTATGTCTCCGAGTTTCTCGATCTCATCCTTGGTGTAGAGCACTCCGGTGGGGTTGCAGGGATTGCAGATGATGATACCCTTTGTGCGGGGAGTGATGTGTTTCTCGAACTCCTCGATGGAGGGGATGGCGAAGCCGTTGTCCATGGATGTGGTGATGGGCACGAACTTCACGTCGTTGACGATGGCGAAGGAGTTGTAGTTGGTGTAGAACGGCTCCAGTACGATGACCTCGTCATCGGGATCGCAGGTGACTGTGAGGGCTATCTGAAGGGCCTCGCTGCCGCCGGTAGTTACGTTGATGTCGGTGTAGTCTACGTCGATGCCGATGTTCTGGTAGTACTTTGCCAGCCCCTTGCGGTAGGACTCATTGCCGGCCGAATTGGGGTAGGCCACGAGCTTGAGCTGATTGTCCTTTACGGCCTGGAGAGCCTCGACCGGCGATGCTATGTCGGGCTGTCCGATGTTGAGGTGGTATACTTTTATGCCTCTTTTCTTGGCGGCATCAGCATAGGGAACGAGTTTCCTTATGGGAGATGCGGGCAGTGCCTGAGCTTTTTTAGAAAGTGTCAACATGATATTTTTTGTTTATTGGGGCAACAAAGTTATGAACTTTTCCGCAAAAACTTCTAAATTTGTATTTTGTTAATGAAATATTGTCAATCCTGCGAAAAGAGATTATGAGTAACACTGAAAGCAGATACATGCTCAGAGGAGTCTCCTCTGTGAAAGAAGATGTTCACAACGCCATCAAAAATATAGATAAAGGCCTTTATCCCAGGGCTTTCTGTAAGATTATCCCCGATATGTTCACCGGAGACCCGGACTGGTGTCTGGTCATGCATGCGGACGGTGCCGGTACCAAGTCATCCCTCGCATATACGTACTGGAGGGAGACGGGGGACATGAGCGTGTGGAAGGGCATAGCCCGGGATGCGATGGTCATGAATACAGATGACCTGCTCTGCGTCGGCATAACGGACGGCATACTGGTGTCATCGACTATCGGACGCAACAAGAACCTCATCCCCGGAGAGGTCATCTCGGCCATCATCTCGGGCACAGACGAGTTCATCAAGTCCATGGAGCGTTACGGCATAAGGATGACTCTCACAGGCGGCGAGACTGCTGATGTGGGAGATCTTGTGAGGACGGTGATAGTGGACAGTACAGTGTGTGCCAGAGTGCGCCGCAGCGACATCATAGACAATTCCCGCATAGCTGCCGGGGACGTGATCGTGGGCCTGGCCTCATTCGGACAGGCCGAGTACGAGGACGAGTACAACGGCGGTACAGGCAGCAACGGCCTTACTTCGGCCCGCCACGACCTCTTCGCCCACTATCTGGCGGACAAATATCCCGAGAGTTACGATCACGCCATGCCGGCCTCGCTGGTCTACTCCGGCAGCCGTATGCTTACCGAGAAAGAACCGGAGACCGGCCTGACCTACGGCAAGCTGCTGCTTTCGCCGACCAGGACATACGCACCGGTGATGAAGCGTATATTCGACGGGTACAAGGACCGGATTCACGGTATGATTCACTGCTCCGGCGGTGCCCAGACCAAAGTCCTGCATTTTATAGACTCTCTCCGAGTTGTGAAAGACAATATGTTCCCCGTGCCTCCGCTCTTCAAGGCCATTCAGATAGAGTCCGATACTGACTGGCAGGAGATGTACAGGGTGTTCAATATGGGACACCGTATGGAGATATATACCGACAAGGAGTCCGCTTCGGCCATGATAGACATCTCGCGCTCGCTGGGCGTGGATGCCAGGATTGTGGGTCATGTGGAGGCTTCGGACAAGGCGGAAGTCGTGATTTCAGGGGAGAACGGAAAGTTTATCTATCACAACTAGTCTTTCGGGATGATGTCAGGACGGTATATTCTTAGAGTTCTGGCGGCTGCCGCTCTGCCGCTGTGTCTGCTTTCATGTAAGGACGAGGGCGGTGAGAGGACCCTGCTGCCCATTGCTCAAAAGGCATTGATAGATACCGCCTCAGTGTATTATACGGACTTGAGCAGTTATCCGAAGGATATATCCAAGTTGCCGATAGGAGTTCTGGATTGTAGTGTCAACGGTTTCGAGGTAGTGGAGCGGCTGCTTACATTGGACCGTTTTGACAATATTACCGGCAAGCCAAGCCCGGACGGGATCGTGGATTTCGGAGGAGAGAACATCCAGTTTCTGTCGGACAGGGCCAACGGACCCTATGGCGGATATATTGAGGAAGGCAATCTGGACTTTCTTAAGGAGCAGG
This sequence comes from uncultured Bacteroidales bacterium, assembly GCA_949297365.1. GTDB lineage: Bacteria > Bacteroidota > Bacteroidia > Bacteroidales > UBA932 > Coprenecus. Next base: position 62,170 of record CASFSL010000016.1, read on the forward strand.
TTCTGTGCAATACCCTATTTCTGATGGGGGATGATTTCTTCAATCTGGCCGGAGACGAATACCGTTCAGGCTATAAGGAGCCGGTAAAGCTGATAATAGTGTCTTCACCTGTGGCTGACCTGCGTGTTCTGCCTGATGTGGAGAATTTTCTGGAGCAGAGCGGAACTGGTGTAAAGGCTATAGGAGTAGTCGAGGCCGGTGTGCAGGAGGCGGTGTCGGATGTGGATGAGGACGGCAATCTCTGTGTAGGTGTCCTTTTTGCTCCTGACGGGGTGTCCTCCATCGAGTACGAATCGATGATACGGAAGGCTGTAGGAAATACCGGCGGTAAAGTTCAGGTGCTGAATCAGGAGGCGGTAGGCCTGGATGCGGCCATAAAAGGCGATACCGCCTATGTGGACACCTCGGCAGTCGTGGCCAGAGGGTCTTATGAAGGACCTGTCTCCGGTGTCAGCTACAACAATATAGACATGTCCCTGTTTGACCGCTATGGATTCGATACTCAGGGCAATGCTCTTTTGTACCCCGGAAAGGGAGATCTTTCCGGAGTGCAGCTCAATTCGGTGGAGAATTATGTCCGTTTCCACCTGGTGTCCATGATAGAACGTCACCGCAGGAGCGGCAGCAGGGTGCCCATTTCCTCGATAATCCTGGCTGACGGCAGCTATGCTCAGGTGAGGGGTGTCCTGGAAGAGGTCATGGATGAGCTCTACAACTACAGACGCGGCGGCATCTATCTTTACCGTTCAGGCATTTCTCCTGATTTCAGGTTCATAGATCCTGCCGAGTGTGCGGCTGTCGAGGCCTATAAGATATTGAGAAATGACCGTAATCTGGCATTGAGAGGAGACCTGACCAGACTGGAGTCCTTTATCTCCCTGCCGTCAGCCTCATTGCCGGAAGATGTCCTCAATCCGGACGGAACCATGAAGGACGGTTTCAAGTACGGCCGTCAGTGCGGCAGCGAGGAGCTGACCACCAAGGTAGTGCCGTTTGCTCCCAGATACGTTTCGCCGGAGATTATGAATTATATCGAAAGGAACAATTCGGAAGTATATTCCTTGATAAGAAATTACCTATATTAAAATGCAGTATCCAGCAAGTATTTCCTCAGAAGAATTATCACAGCTAGAATCGGTGGATTTTGACGGTCCTATCGTCGTCGTCTCGGATCTGGATGAAGATTTTGCGGAGGCGATGGACTATCTGAAGGGCCAGACTGTGATAGGCTTTGATACTGAAACCAAACCTAGTTTTACCTCCAACTCACCCAGACATCATGTCGCCTTGCTCCAGCTTTCCGGCAGGGACAAGGCCTATGTGTTCAGACTCAATCTCATGGGCCTGCCGGCACCTCTGGTCTCAGTTCTCTCTGACAGTCGCATAACCAAAGTAGGTGCGGCGGTCAAGGATGATGTCCGCGGGCTGATGTATTACCGAAAGTTTACACCCAGGTCATTTGTGGACCTGCAGTCCATGGTGGCCGAGTACGGCATACAGGACAAGAGCGTGCGTAAGATGTCGGCCATCATTCTGGGCAAGAAAGTCTCCAAGACCCAGCAGCTTTCCAACTGGGAGGCTCCTCAGCTCTCCGGAGCGCAGTTGAAATATGCGGCTATAGACGCGTGGGTGTGCCGCGAGATGTATGTCAGACTGAAGACAGAAGGTAAGTGATATGACGACAATAGTCTTGAAAAAGGGACGGGAGGAGTCTTTGCTCCGTTTTCATCCGTGGATCTTCTCCGGGGCTGTGGCATCCGTATCCGGAGCACCGTATGAGGGAGAGGTGGTCGAGGTCGTATCGTCAGAGCGTAAGTTCTTGGCCTACGGACATTATCAGAAAGGCTCCATAGCGGTGCGCGTACTGACTTTCAGTCAGGATTACCGCCCCAGTACCGATGGCCGTATGCCACTGGAATTCTGGGAAGACCGCATAAGCCGGGCACTTGCCTTGAGGCGTGTGCTGGAGTTTCCGTCGCACGGGACCGACTGTTTCCGTCTGGTCCACGGAGAGGGGGACTCATTGCCCGGGCTTGTGGTGGATGTCTATAAGGATGTAGCAGTACTACAGGCTCATTCTGCCGGTATGTACCTTTCAGTTGACCTGATAGCGGAAGCGATAATGCGTTGCTGCGGAGATATGGTGAGTGCGGTCTACAACAAGAGTACCGCTACGGCTCCGCATAAGGCCGGTCTCGACTTGGCGGACGGTTATGTCACGGCTCCTTCGGAAAGTGACGAGAGGGCGGTCAGCGAGAACGGCAATCTGTTCTATGTCAACTGGGCATCAGGACAGAAGACCGGCTTCTTTCTGGACCAGAGAGACAACCGGGAACTGGTGGGTATATATGCCAGGGGCAGGAATGTACTCAATCTGTTCTGCTATACAGGCGGTTTTTCTGTGTCGGCCCTGAACCGCGGGGCCTCGTCTGTCGTGTCTGTGGACTCGTCTGCCGTGGCCGTGGATATGCTCAGGCGCAATGTCACTCTCAATGCCGGCTCTGAGGATGCCGGCGGCAGACATACGGCTGTCTGTGCAGATGCCCTGGAGTATCTGCGTGATGTGTCTGACGGCCGGTTTGACCTGATGGTCGTGGATCCGCCGGCATTTGCCAAGCACCGCGATGCGCTGGACAATGCGCTCAGGGCTTACAGACGTCTCAATGCGTCGGCCATAGGCAAGATTGCCTCAGGCGGCCTGCTGTTTACATACAGCTGCTCGCAGGCAGTGGACCGCAGGATGTTTGAGCTGACGGTCTTCTCGGCCGCTGCCCAGACAGGCCGCCGGGTGCGGATACTGCGCAGGCTTACTCAGCCGGCTGATCATCCGGTCAGCATCTATCATCCCGAGGGAGACTATCTCAAGGGACTTCTGCTCTATGTCGAATAAACAGTCTCCTTATGCACGAGATACATCTTTCCCATCAGGACAAGGCTCTCAGATATCAGGAACTGCTGCCGCAGATACGTTCCCTTATCGAGGACGAGACCGATATGACGGCCAATCTGGCCAATGTCTCGGCGGCTCTCAAAGAGGCTTTCGGCTTTTTCTGGGTCGGTTTTTATATGGTAAGACCTTCCGTAGCAATCGGTGATACAGGCTCTGCTTATGGTAGGGAGTGCGAGTTGGTGCTCGGACCGTTTCAAGGGCCTGTGGCATGTACCCGTATTGCTTACGGCCGTGGGGTGTGCGGCACGGCCTGGAAAGAGGGCCGGAGCATAGTAGTGGAGGATGTAGAGCAGTTTCCCGGCCATATAGCGTGCAGTTCTCATTCCCGTTCGGAGATAGTCGTACCCTTGATTTGCCCCACCGGAAACGTACTTGGTGTACTGGATATAGACAGTACCCGGATCGGAGCATTTGATGAGGTGGATAGAAAGTATCTGGAGATGTTGTGTAAGATAATTTGCGAATCTGCAAAATAGTACCTATATTTGCCCTCCCAATTCGCTACGGTACCATGGCCGAGTGGTTAGGCAACGGTCTGCAAAACCGTGTACAGCAGTTCGATTCTGCTTGGTACCTCAGAACATAAAAAGCCGCAAGTCATTGCGGCTTTTTATGTTCTGAGGTACCGGCGTCCCTGACAGTCCGCCTTTCTGTCACCCACACCCAACCCTCTCCCTGGAGAGGGCTAAGTCGCTCCGCTCCGTTACCGTCCGCATGCAAGTCATTGCGGCTTTTTCTGTTCCTGAGGTACCGGCGTCCTTAACCGTCCGCCTCTTTGTCACCCACACCCAACCCTCTCCCGGGAGAGGACCAAGTCGCTCCGCTCCGTCACCGTCCGCCTTTCCGTTTGTACGCAGGATTCTGATCTGGCGAATAATCATTGGCGGAAAGTGACTTTGAGGAGGACTGGCTGGTGATCGGAGTAGCGGAAACCAAGATCGATTACATTGACCGAGTCTACGCTGAAGCCGTCGGAGACGTAGAAGTAGTCGGTGACGGTGAGGACGGATTCCGGACCGTAGGGTACGTTGAGGTGGCGCAGGGTTCTGGCCGAGGAGTCCCAGGCTATGCGGCCTGTGCCCTGTAGAAGGGCAGTGTCAAGGGCCACGGTGGTAAAATGCGGGTCGTCGGTCTCAGCCGCTGAGGGGATGTAGTCGGGAGGAAACTGGTTCCAGTCGCCGCCTATGATGAAGGGAGTACCCTCCGAGGCGAGACGGGCGGTCAGTCCGCCCAGCCAGCGGATCTCGGCGGTGCGCATACCGCCGGTGTCGTAGGCGGTGTTGTGAGTGTTGCCGATGACGATGCTGCCGCCGTCAGCGAGGCGGAAGGTAGCTGTGAGCAGGCAGCGCTTGAGGTTGAACATGCTGACCGGCCAGGGGAAGCGCGACGGATACTGCCATCTGTATACCTCTTCCGGCTCAATGCGGCTCATCAGTACCACACCGCTGGCCACACGTCCCATAGGAGCCTTGACCGGTATGGGTACAAAGAAAGACTTGTAGTTGTACGCCAGATAGATATGATAGTCGGGAAAAGCCTCTTGCAGCATTTCTACCTCGTTGATGCAGTAGGTGCGTCTGGAGCACTCGTCCACTTCCTGGAGGAGGATGATGTCGGGACTGTGACGGCGTATCTCCGCGATGATGCCGTCAATATTGGCCAGAGTCCGCTCCCTGGACGTGCGTACCTGCGTACCGCCGTCGTAGAAGAAGTCCATGTCATCCCCCAGGCCTCCGTAGCCGATGTTCCAGCAGAGAATCGAGAGGGAGTCTGGGAGGGCCTCTGCAGCACCGGATGAAAGGCCGGAACGGTCCTGCAGCACCACCCTTTCGGCCGGACGGTAATCAGTGATGACAGCTGTCAGCAGGAAAATAGTAAACGCAGCTACGGCAGCCGCCAGTATGTAAAGTACGAAATGCATTGTATGTCTCATTTCCGGTGAATAGATTATTCATAAAGGTAAAGGTAGAAAAAGAAATTTATATCCGCAAAATACGCTTAATGTCACTATACATTCTAGTTGTGGTGAAATGTGATGACAATCAGGTAATTTGAAAAATGCAAAAATGAAAGAAGCCCTTGAAATAATCATATTTCGGGCAAATTTGTACGATCTTACATTTTTTGAAAAGAAGAAGTCGTTAATAATTAAGGATTTGAGATATAACGAAAATGTATAGTGATATTCGCATTCGTTTACATTCGTTCATAGTGGCGTTTTGTTTGCGGCTGTTCCGTCAAAATGAAAAAGGCTGTGCCGGGAATCACTCAGCACAGCCTCTATGAATTATTTTAAAATCCAGTCATTCCATCCGAGATGTGTCAGAATGGGTTAAGTGCAAGACAACGCCGCAGTTCCCCTTATTCTGGCAAATCTTAGAGCTTGGGACCGGCGGCGACGAGGGCCTTTCCAGCCTCATTGCCGGTGAACTTCTCGAAGTTCTTCACGAAGCGCCCGGCGAGATCCTTGGCCTTAACCTCCCACTCCTCAGGAGTAGCGTAGGTGTTGCGGGGATCGAGGATGTGAGTGTCCACCTGGTCGAGCTTGGTAGGGATGGCAAGGTTGAAGTAGGGGATGGTTGTGGTCTCAGCCTTGTCCATGCTGCCGTCGAGGATACGGTCGATGATGGCGCGGGTATCCTTGATGGAGATACGCTTGCCGGTACCGTTCCAGCCGGTGTTCACGAGATATGCGGTGGCTCCGACTTTCTCCATTCTCTTCACGAGCTCCTCACCGTATTTGGTAGGATGCAGGGAGAGGAATGCTGCTCCGAAGCATGCGGAGAAGGTGGGGGTAGGCTCGGTGATACCGCGCTCTGTTCCAGCGAGCTTGGCGGTGAAGCCGCTCAGGAAGTAGTATTTGGTCTGCTCGGGGGTCAGC
>CASFSL010000017.1 GCA_949297365.1 uncultured Bacteroidales bacterium
AGTCCTCTCTCCGCTACAAAAAATCAAATAATCCTCAGAGAGCCAGCAGTTTAGCTGGCTCTCCCGGTATTCAGCCGGGACGGAAACGGGACGAAAAGTTTAACAGCATTTTTTTGGGTGAGTCGCCAAAGGACGGCGATTCTTCCAAAAAAAAAATGCAATTCAGTCAAAAACGCAATCAGCGGTCCGGTTGTTCAGCCGTAAAATTTTACACTCCGCCGAAACTCCATACCGGCAAGGACTGGTATGTTGACTTCTACGCATTCGATCCTGCGAGCGGCACTATGCGCAGGAAGAAATTCAAGCTCAACAACATTCCCAGCAAGCGCGACCGGAGGATCTACGCCTCCGACCTGATGAGCCGCATCTTCGAGGAACTGCAGGCCGGGTGGAACCCGTGGATACAGGCAGCCTCCGGGGCCAACTACTCTACCCTGCAGGATGCCTGTGAGGCATACGAGGCGTATCTGTCCAAACTCCTGCAGGAGGATCTGCTGAGAGAGAAGACATGCAAGGGTTACCGCTCCTACCTTAATATAATGCTGGAGTGGAACGCATCGCAGCCCCGGCCGAAGAACTACATCTACCAGGTGGACCACACCTTCTGTGTCCGGTTCCTGGACTGGATCTGGCTCGACAAGGGACTCTCGGGCACCACCCGCGACAACTACCTGAACTGGCTCAAGCACTTCGCGAAATTCCTGCTGGAGAAGCAGTACGTCAGCACGGACATCACCGCCGGCATATCGTCTCTCGGAAAAAAGAAGTCGAAAAAGAACCGCAGCGTAATAGCCAAGGCCGACATGGCCAGGCTGAAGGAGTTCGCCGAGAAGAACAACCGGCACTTCCTCCTGGCATGCTACATCCTCTACTACTGCTTCATCAGGCCCAAGGAGATGAGCTACATCCAGCTGAAGCACATCTCAGTCAAGCGCGGCACCATCTTCATCCCGGACTACTCGAGCAAGAACCGCAAGGACGGCACCGTCACACTCCCTGACAAAGTACTGAAGCTGATGATGGAGCTGGACATCTTCCGCTATCCCGACAGCTACTACCTGTTCTCGGACAAGATGCGCCCTGGCTCCAGCCAGCGCAGCAACAAGATATTCACGGACTACTGGACGCACTATGTCCGGAAGAACCTGCATTTCCCTCCCAACTATAAGTTCTACTCGCTCAAGGATACCGGGATCACCGACCTGATCAAGGCGAACACCGACCTGCTGAGTGTCCGCAACCAGGCGCGGCACCACTCCCTGCTGATGACAGATCTGTACACACCTCACGACATTGAGGAGGCCAATGAGGCCATCCGGCATCACAGTTCCGACTTCTAAGATATGAGAAAGCCCCGGACAGACTCAACTGCCCGGGGCTTTTTCATAATCCATACCGCCGTTTGAAAGCAGAGTCGGCATTCCTGAAGGCTTCCTCGAAGCGGTTGCCGGCACCTACAGCAACTTCTTTTTCCACTTCAAGACTTTTACCACGACCAGGACAAACAGCACAAACAACGAGATATACCCTACCCCCATCACCGTCTGCTGCCACCACGACAGCTTTTTTTTTACGCAGACGGGCGTCCTAACGAACTCCGTATGCGTGCTGTCGACGGTGACACGCCGTTCAGGGACCTGTATCGGTACCAGGATAGGCTCCCGTTTTTTATGGCCGAGCTCATGATGCAGCCGCCCGTCCTCCACCCATGCCCGCGACCACGCGGCCGTGGTCTCCAGGTATGACGAGTCGCCCTGCAGTACTGTACTGCGCACCTGCTCGTCCGGCAGCCGGAGAGCATAGAGGGTATCGTGGAGGACCACCTCGATAGTAGTGTTCACACGGTCAGTCGTCTCAGTGCTCGTCGGGAAATTCCGCGGCGAGCACCCGGCTATCAATGCCAGTACGAATACTATGCACAGCGTCCTCATAGCCTCTCTCCCTTATAGTCCTTAGAGTAGAATATCTGCCCTCTTTGCGGCCCTCCCAGCTTATGACTTATGTGCACGAAAGTAGGATAGAGGCCTATCTGATCATACGGCAGCCCCAGTGCCACGGCCTTGCGAGCCATTCTTATGGGCATGGCAGTAGCAATATCCGCTGCCTCACCCTTCACATGCTGGCTCGTCGGCACTCCGCCCACCGCCTCGTTCAACTCCGGGCAGCGGTAGCCGGAGTTTACCGGCATGGGCACCCCGAGGGCGGTGCGCAGCGGCTGCAGGACATTGATGACCAAAGCCTGTATACTGTTGCGCACCCTCGCGGTTGCTATAACATTGACAATGCCGTGCCTTTCCGCGGTCTCGCTCCTCTCGAACTCGGAGAAAGAGAAGTCCTTACTGATTGTTCCCATGACTCAGTCGATTTTAGCGGAATACTTATTTGTATCTGCGGGCACATACAGTTTCTTCCCGCTTTCCTCCGGTTCCCTCATCATGTCCTCCTCGGTGATTATCGCTTCCGGATTGTCCTTGAGGTACTCACCCCGCAGGAGCTTACGCAGGCGGCACTTGTCATCCGGATTGAGCCTCTGCAGGCAGCGGTCGTCCGGCTGCAGGCAGACCCTCTTCTCCGCCTCCTTGAGCTCGAGCCTGAGCCGGTTGTTCTCGTGGATGAGGTCGAGCCGCTCGCTCTCCAGCTGGTGGACGCGCTTGTAGAGCTCATCCACCTTCTTCTGCAGTTTGTCCAGTTCCTCCTGCACGCGCTTGTAGTCCTCGATGATGGCCTTGCGCTCCACCTCGAAGGCGTTCGCGTCAGCGATGCGCTTGTTCGTCTTGCGGTTGAGCAGGAACTTAATCAGCTCCAGCCCTCCGAGAGCGGTAACGATGGTGGCCGCGGCCGTCAGTGTTCCTGCCCAGTCCATGCCTACTCCTCCTTTTTATTCGACAGCCTGCCCCTGCTCTTGAGCCAGAGCACGGCGGCAGAGAGCACGGCCACCTCGGCCATGGTAATCCATCCCACGGTCTGTTCAAACACAGTGTTCGTATCTTCCTTCGCCACGATGCCCGCGGCAAATGGCGCCACGATGCCGACCAGCCAGGCGGCACCCAGCAGCACGTTCCTGAGTACATTCTTGATTTTATTCCACATAACTTCGTTTTTTATAAATTGTTCTTGTTTCCGTTACTGCCCAGGATTCTCCGGGTCGTCCTCCTCGGGAGCCGTCCACAACACGTCCTCCAAAATAAACTCCAGTTCCCCCGAGAATATGTCAACTCCCGGCACCGCCCTGCCGTTCATCACCACCGTCTTGCTCCGGTTCTCGGCCTGCAGCTGGTGCCAGGCATCGTAGGGCATGGACTTGATGCCCTCGAGCGGCGTGTCGTCCTCCATCAGGGCGTCGTGCATACCCTTGTAGCGGTCATAGCGGACCTTGAGGTCGTCGTACTCCTTCTTCTGATCAGATGTCAGCTCCGACATTTTCTTGCGCATGTCCTTGAGCTTCGACTCGGTTGCCGCCGGGTCCTCCAGATTGACGCCTTCGTCCTTAAGTATCTCCTGCTCGGCATCGACGATTTTCTTGACGGCGTCGCGCACCTCCTTCTTCAGCCGTGTGAGCTTGTAGGCATGTGCGGGTGTCACGTCATGCGAGGTTGCCGACTGCAGGCCCAGCACCTGCAGCTTCCAGATGTCTATGTTCTTCATAGCCTACTTCTCCCCATCGGTTGTTGACAACTCCGTGTATTCAGCCTTGACGGCGGCTATATATGCCTCGATGGCCTCGCCGCCCTCGATGACAAGGGACTCGGAGCCGTTCTGGCTGCGAGTGTAATCACCGCCCTCCTTGCTGACCGAGAACCACACCGTCCGCCCGTCATCAGACGAGCAGTTGCCCTCGATGCGCGTGAGGATGCCGTCCTTCACCGTCACCTCGGAGCTGATTGACAATCCATCCACTGCAGCCGCCACGCTCACGACCGTGCGGCTGTTGCTTTTCTTCAATGTGATCTGTTCCATTTTAAAAGTTTTTTAAAGGTTTATAAATGTTGTTAAAATCCTATCCTATTACCGGCCCGTCCTCGTCGAATATGTTCATCGGCTCCTGCAAGGAGTCAGGCCAGATCACGCGGCAGAACAGTTCCTTGGTCAAGGGGATGCAGTTGTAGCCGGCCTCGCCGGTATCATACACCAGCGAGAAGCCGCAGAAGCCGGTAGTGAACTTAGCGAAATACTCCAGCGACTGCCCGAGGTATAGTCCGCCCGTACCGCCGGTCACCGACCAATTCTCCAGCGAGGAGCCGCTGCGCAACGTGACGTACCACTCCTTGCGCCTGAGCCAGTCGGTGATGCGCAGATACACATTGTCCTGATTGAGAGGAGTGCTGGCAGTACCGTGAATTACGCCCGTGGATATGTAAAGCCGCTGTGCGTTGCTGAGGTCAAGGTATCTCGGGCTACCATACTCGACATAAGAGTAGTATTCGTAAGTATTTGTCTCCTCTGCCGACGGGCCGGTACCGATGCGCAGCGAGGATGCCGCTCCCGTGCCATTCCATTCTTGACTGCTGGTGATGTCGCCCACCGTGAACTCCGGGTCATACGTACCCGTCTTCTGGAAGTCAAAGCCGGGAGTTGGGCTTAGGATTGTTGTAAGGTCGGGGTCATCCGAGAGGAAGGCGTAAATGGTGCCCGCGCCGTCCTCCGTCCTGCCGAACTTGCACATCATGCGGTTGCTCATCTGTATGCTCTGCTCCGACTGCAAGTCTATGCAGCCCAGTATGACGTTGACATCCGGTACGTACGTGCCTCCTGACTTCGGAAGACGCATCTGGAAATACAGGTAGCGCAGGCCCTTGATGATAAACAATCCCCTCAGGTCAAGCAGCCCTATTCCGTTCTCGCCTCCGCTCAGCGGAGACACACGGGTGAAACTGGAGAAGTTGCCGAGATTTACGGACGGCTTGATGTCCGCAACGCCTATCATGTGCTCCTGCCAGTGGTCGTATCCTCGGAAGTCACCGAGGCGGTAGGGCGAGGCCTGGTCCGGCTGGGACGTCGAGCCTCCCTGAGGAAGCAGGGCCGTAAAGGAGTCCTCTGTGCTGCCTCCGTCCCACGCGAGGCCGCAACTCGCTATCCTCAGGGCATTGGTCAGGTATTCGTACGTAGGGAACTCCACCGTATTTGACTGAAAGGGCTTGTGCAGGCTCCACTTGTTGATGCCCGAATAGGTGCACACCCCCGACACGGTGTTGGGGAAGTAGCCGAGTGCCTTCTGCACGTCGCTCAATCTTATAGTTGTCTTGCTTAATTGTGCCATAATGCTGTTTTTTTTAATTCGTTAAACCTGTACTATTCCTCCTCCGGGGTTCACGGTGCCGCTTCCGGAACCGCTCTGCCCGCCGTTGTTCACCAGCCTGTAGTTCGTCAGGGCCGTGCTCTGGAGCGTCGCGGTGACCCAGAAGGGCTCGGCCGTGGTCGTTACGAGGATGCAGGACCACATAACCGACATCCCGGAGGCGCTGTATGTCACGGTTACGGGGTATGTTATGGGCGATACCCCGTTGGAGGTGAAGCTGCCCGCCAGGGCTGGCCCGGTCTGCGTCTTGCGGACGTTCAGGGAGTTGATGACGACGGACGCCGCGCCGTTGTTTGCAGTTGCGGAGAGACTTATAGTGACCCTGTATCTGTTCGTGTAACCGGATACCTTCGAGACATCGATGTTCAGGGTCATTGTAGGCCTTGTGTCCGGCATCTGCGGCGTCTTGGCGCGAAACACGCCCCTGATCCGGCCGGACTGTATCTGTATGCCGTAATAAAGGTCTACACGTATAGCGCCGTTGTATGCCGTCTTCATCGTCTCGCACACCCACAGCCCATCGGGAGCTTTCGTGTAGCTGCCCGTGCCGTTCTTGACATACTTGTAATATGCCTCGAGGAACGAGTCCGAGGCCTCCCCGGAGACGCGCCCGTCACCGAGCAGCGCCACATTGTCATCTCCCTGCATGAATGCGATTGCTACCGGCAGGCTGGACGCTGACATGCCCTTCACCGTATTGAGGATCTCGTCGACGGCGACGGAGTCTATAAGGAATGTCTTGATATCTGAGCTGCTCTTGTCCGGCGTGCTGGTCACGCTGCTGACCGGTATGAACGCATCGAAGTTCAGCGCCGCGAGGAAGGCGATTGTGCCCGTAAGGGTGCGCGTGCCGTCCGAGTTGGTCACCTGCACCACCGCGGCATATGTCCCCTTCTTGTCCCAGTACTGCAGGCCGGCTCTGTTAACCATGCTCATCGCCTTGGAGCCGCCCTGCGGCACCGAGCCGGAGGTGTTGTACGCGTCAACGGCTGACGCAGATGATGTCTGCTTCAGGGCCGCGTACACCGAGCACGCCTCGTAGGGCGCACCGTAGGCGGTGAAGTCTATCCTGAAGTAATTGCAGAAGGCGTAACGGACCGTGAAGCCCGAGGCGTGGCCCTGGATGTTAAGTCCGGCGTCGAGCAGAAGGCGGTACTGCTGTCCCGTGTCCTCGTCATAGAAGCGTGCCCTGGACAGCCTGGCCGACGACCGCCACCCGGCGTTGGTGCCGCCCGCTATGACCGCGCCCACGAAGCCTATGCGGCTGCCAGTATCGTCATCGAACTGCGCAACCACCTTGTCGAGGTGGAAGTTGCTCTTGGCATTGGCCTCGGTGTTGTGCTTGCCCGAGAACCTTGCCGCCTTGTGCACAATGCTCAGGAAGGTCACGTCCAGTGTGTTGTATGCTGATGAGGGTGCCGCCATGTTACTCGATTCTTATGTAATACTTCTGATTGCCCTCGGAGGAGGGGATGAAGAGCTTGCCGCCCGTCCATATGTCGCCCTTGGAGTAAATCCCGTTTGTCGGCACCTTGGTATAGTCCGCCCATGCGTTGGATACCAGCAGGCTGCCCACGTTCACGCCCCTTGCGACATTAACGCCTGCGCTGATGCGCGTTCCGGTGCTGATGTACCAGCCGTAGTCGTCCGTGCTTCCGATTGTGATGCCCGATGTGGCTCTTATACTGCCCGCCACATCCAGCTTATAGGCCGGGGAGGTGGTGCCGATGCCCACGTTGCCGGAGGAGGGCTTAATAACCATCAGGGGAGAGTCGTACTGACCGCCGTAGAAGTAATAATAAGAAATGCTGTCCCCCGATCCGTATGCTCCGGCGATATATCCCATATAGTCTCCGTTGTTCCTGGCCTCGACAAGGCCGTGCGCCCAGCCGGTTGTAGCGGCCCTGAGGATAAAGGAGTCTGATGTAATCTCCGTTCTTCTGTTTCCGCTGCCTGCAGCAGACAATAGACTGGAGAAGCCCGATATACTGCCGCTCATGCTAATGCTTCCCACCCCAGTCATATTCCCGCTCACGTTCCCCGTCCCGTCAAATGGCCGTCCCCACAGGGTGCGGGAGGTCTGGAGCTTGGTGGCGGAGGTCGCGTTGCCGGAGAGAGCACCGGAGAAGCCCCGGTCTGACTTGCAGCCGTCCACCGTGGTGAACTCGTAGGCGGTGTAGCCGCTCGGTATCGCCGCGTTCGGGGTGAACGCGGTGAACGTGCCGTAGCCCTGCCCCGTGACGCCGTAGGGGTCGTTGTTGCTGCTCGCGGCGGAATAGATGTCGATGTGGAATATCTTAGAGTTGCTCCACACCACCCTTATCTTGGTTATGAGATGTCCTCCCATGACCCCCGACAGCTGCGTTATGCTGATGTCGCCGTTGTACCCCACGCATATCGAGAACGAGTAGTGCTCGTTCTGAAGGGAGGCATAGGTGCGGCCTATGTGCAGGATGACTTCGTTGCTATAAACAACATTGGTTTCTGCGGACGTAAACACCCTGTACCACCCCGCGGCGGTGAACTGCGATGTGAGGAACGACATTCCCCTGCGGGTCTCGGCGAGCGTCTTGCCTTCAAGGAACGAGGCGTAGAGGCCAGCCACCGTCTTCACCGTACCTCCCACCGTCAGCGACAGGTTCGTGGTCGCATTGGATGTCAGTGCGGTCAGCAGCCCGCTCTTGTGCGTTCCGTCCAGCAAATCCGCGTCCAGCCCCGAGCCGCTGCCGTCGTTGCCGGAGTGCCAGACGGTATTTGAAGCAAGCATCAGTGAGCCCGCATCCGTTATCCGCAGGTACTTATTTGCTGGATAACTATACAAATACGCACCCTGACTTGCAAGATATCCGGAGGCCGCCTTGCTGCTGCCGCTGATTTGGTATCTGATAAGAGCCTCAGATGACGAACTGATGGTCAGCGTCCCTGTCATCGTGTCGCCGCTGACGTTGACGTAGCGGGAATCGAGGGTCGAGGTGTAGTTGGACGGGGTGAGGGCGTAACTGCCGATGTTGCCGCTGTGCAGGATGGGATAGGTGTTGTAAGTAAGGAAGTTCTTGCCTACTACAAAATTGTGCTTGCCGACAGCGTCGTCCCACGCATCGGTCACTTCGTTATAGCACGGGTTGATAAAGACCTTCTGCGGTGTATTCCAGTAGCCGATGGCTGCGAGATGTGAAGTTCCGGCGGCATTGTCCCATACAGGGCCTGTCTCGAAGTTGGACGTATCGGTATGCATTCTTTTTACAAACCCTGGGCCCTCGTCAGCTATGAAATTACTACCCAACAACTCCGCATACTCTCCTGCCACAGCACTGCCCCGTCCAAAAACATATTGGCTGATACTGCCTGTACCGCCTTTTGCCCGAAAGTTAAACCAGACAACATTAGAAAATCCCGCGGGAATGACGTTAAACTCGTTGCCGTGAGAAATGAGATTGTTGTCATTGGCCTGTATGGCATACCTCCCGTCCGCCGCGCTCTGCGTCAGCGCACCCACCTCAGCAGCCGTGGGCCACCGCGTAACATAGGCCGACGGAGCGGCCTTCAGCAGCGCGTCCCACGATGAGTGCAGGTCGGAGATGGTCGAGAGGGAGACAGAGGTCAGCCATGAGGGCTTGGGCTGCGTAAGCGCGGAGGACCAGCCGTTGCCCAGTCCCCCTATCTCGTCTATGTCGTGCGTGTGGCTGTCCGTGGCAATCCAGTAATTCTCATCTCCGCGCACGGGGATGTAGCCTCCCAGTTCCGCCTGCCTCTGCTCCAGCCACGTAGGCTTGGGCTGCGTAAGCGCGAAACGCCATCCTTTGTCGAGATCGGTGACAAGGACGTCCGACCACCTCATGCCCAGGTTGCTGATGTCAGTTACCTCATGCTCATGCGCCGAGGGAGCGTAGGTGGACGGCTTGTTTGTTATCCTGCCCCAGTCGAGGTTGCCGCCGATGTCTGATATCGGGGGCAGGTGCGAGGCGGCTATCACCTTGCTGCTCATCGAGCCGCCGAGTTCCTCCCACAACTTGTCGACGTCCAGCACGCCTGTACCGCCCTCATCATCTCCGTAGGCTACGAAGTCACCGGCCGAGGTAGCCGTGGCCGATATGTGCAGCCGCCCGTCTATCACGGACAGGGTCACGCCGTCCACGTCCAGTGTCTTGACCTTGATGCTCTGAGGCAGCAGTAGGCTGAAATTCTCCTGACCGTCAACACTCTTCGTCGCGCCCGCATTGTCCTGAGTGTAGTCCTTTATGCTTACAAGGCGGGCCATGCCCCATTTTTCCGTGGTGATGTCATAAGCCCCGTTGAAGAACGTGCCGTTGATTTTCTGTGCCGTCCTCAGTTGGTCGGCATACTTGGCGTAGAGGCTTGTCACCGAGAGCGACTTCCCGCCTACCGTCAGCGAGAGGTTCGTGGTCGCACTGGATGTAAGGGCGGTCAGCAGCTCGTCGGCATGCACCCCGTCGAGGGTATCGGCATTGTCCGCCGAGGCCGCGCTGTTCACCTTTACGGCCTTCACCTGCGACTCGTTCCACACCCACTTGGAGTTCAGTACGCCCTGCAGCTCCGTCACGTCCGATATGGCGTGCGAGTGTGCGGATGGAGCGAACGTAGAGGGCTTGCCGCTGATGTCGGCCCACGCCCACTTGGTCGGGAAGTCCGATATCTTCGCCTTGGTGATGCTCGGGATATGCGACGCGTCTATGACCTTTGACGAGTCATCGGCCTCCAGTTCCTGCCAGAGCCGGGCCACATCCAGCCCGCCCGAGCCGGAGGCTCCGTCCTCGTCCCCGAACGCCACGAAGTCCCCGTCAGAGGTGACGGTAGAAGAAACATGCAGCCTGCCGTCCACCACGGAGAGCGATATGCTGCCTATCTTGATGCCGTAGACGAAGGTCTTGACCCCGGTTATATTCTGATTGTCTGCAAGTGTCACGTACTTTTCCAGTTCCCCGTCTATCTCCGTCTTGGTGTATGCGTCCGCTATGCCGTAGCCGGCAAGGGTGGTTGGCTTCTTCGCTTTGAGCATGTCATCCCACGAGGCATGCAGGTCGCTGATGGTGGAGAGCGAGACAGCCGTCAGCCATGCGGGCTTCTGGCTGGCAAGCACGCTGTCCCACGAGGTATGCAAATCGCTTATCTTGGACAGTTCAATGTCCGGTATGTGCGACACGTCTATCTGCTTCGTACCGGGGGCCTCCAGTTCCTCCCACATACGGGCGACATCAAGGCCACCAGAGCCAGTACTTCCCTCCTCGTCACCGAACGCGACGAAATCCCCGTCAGATGTCACGGATGAGGAGACATGCAGACGACCGCCAGCATAACTGAGCACCGCGTCGCCTATCTTGAGGGTACCGGTCACCTCAAGGTCGCCTGATATCTTGCCGCCGGTCAGCAGCAGGTACTTGGCCAGTTCCTCCTCCACCCAGTCCTTGTCGGCCTTCCCGGCCAGGGCGGTATTCACTTCTGTGGTGAGCGGATAGTCATCGAGTATCTCCGTCAGCTCGTCCTGCAGCACCACCGAGCCGGGAATATGGGACACGTCGATGACCTTCGACGCATCCTCCGCAGCAAGCTCCTCCCACAGCCGGGCGATGTCCAGGCCGCCGGAGCCGCCTTCCTCTCCCTCCTCCGCGCCGAACGCAGCGATGTCACCGTCGGACACGAGGCCCTTGGATATGTGCAGACGCCCGTCCACACAGGTAATCTCGACGTCGCCGACGATGATCTTCTCCGGGCGGATGGTCTCGCCGTGGTGGTCATGTGCGCCGACTATACCGCTTCCTACCTGCACGCCATTATACAGAAGATTGCCGCTGCTGTCAACAGAGAGACCATTTAGCACCTGCAGATTGTCATGCACGTGCCACATAGGGCCATATATAGTCTCCACGGATGACAGCAGCGTCGATTTCAGGCCTCCGACAGAAAGCGTATACCAGTTTTCCCCGTATGGGGACTGCACGGGTATAATCAGATCATTTGACAGTACGGCCGAGGGGAACTCATTAAGTCTGGGCGTCAAAAAAAAAACTTCAGCGTCCGGCCCGGAGATTTCCACTACATCGGGCATGTTATCGCTTCTCGGGACATTAAGCAGCCCGAGATCGGAGGCATATCTGTAGTCGAACGAATATGCTGCCAGCACCGACATCGCTGATTTCTCAACAGATGAGGCATCCAGCACTATGGGCAGTATGGCCCCTCTGTAAAGGTGGTATGCCGCCGAAGATCGGAAAAGTTCCCAGCACCACTCGCATTCCCGTCCGGTGAGCATACCGGTGTTCTGGCTCCACTTCCTGGACAGGTCCGGGTCAGCAGCCGTATAAGAATTGTCTAACAGCAAGGAGGTGTACCCAATCTCCGGTACCAGCTTGCGGTCGCCGTAGAAACGGAATGTGTCGAGTCCGCCAAGGGAGTTCTCGCAGAGATACACTTCGTCGAGCGCACCCTGAGAGCACAGTACATAACGCTGCACATACGTAAGCCGGAGCCCCTGGGCATCCTTTATATATACATCGATGACACCGTACCTCTCCTTCCCGGACTCATCCAGTGCCCACAGCTTGGAAAAACGTGTATTGATGCTTACACACTGTGACACATCGCAGACTTTTTTCTCTCCGGATGTGCCGTCGATATAATAGAACCTGGCATAGCACGCGCAGGAGCCGGAGGCCGGATAATATGTCAGCCACTCCGGCTGATCATGCAGCACCTCCTTTACCTGAGGCTGCCACGTGAGCCAGTTAGCCGTGAGGAAATTGGCCGCAGTATCCGAGAATCTCTCGACGCCCGAGCGGACAGCCGTGAACTCAGCCACGGAGGTTCCGTCAACTTTTACGGTGAAGTCGGAATATACCGAGCTCTGGGATGTACTGACAGCATCCCCTGACGGCATGGTCAGAGACAGGGTGGACGTCACTATATCTGCGAGGTCCACATGGACTCTGTTATTGACATCCGGGAGGTATGTCTCCTCCAGCAGCATGCTGTCTCCCTTCAGGAGCTGCAGTGATATCTCCGAGCTGGTCGATATGATCAGTTCCTTGAGGTTCCTCGAGAGGGACAGGGTATCCGGTTTCTGTATTATCGTTGCCATTGCGGTTCAAAGGTAAGGATGGAGCGCAGGAGAAAAAAGGACAGAAATTTCATCAGATAGGAGCCGCCTTGAACCATACTTCCGTATAAACGAAATCCTCCTGGAACAATATCTCCCCGGTTGTAAGGTTACGTCCGGTGTAAATGACCGGTATGAGCTGGTTGTACCCTGTCTGCGACGTTGATGCGGGAGGCGAGCTTGGTCTTACGGCATTCTCAGGTAAAGAGTATTCAGCCTCCACCTCCATATTCACGCCCTCCCACTTCCTCTTCAAGTCGGCGATCATGGCGTCAATCTTCGATGTATCCAGTTTCCAGTAGTATTTCTGCTGAGTAAATACAGGCCGTAAGTCCGGGTCGGAAGTATCGCCCAGCAAAACGAAAGAGCATGTACCGGTCTCTACCCTGCCCCTGCGGATGGAGTAAGACAGGTCCGTGCAGAGTATGAGCTGCCCGCGGTAAAGTTTGCTGCGCATGATATCAAAACGGAGCACCTCCTCCGCGGTCAGGACCAGCTTCCCGGACAGCACTGTCTTTCCACGGCTGAGCAGCCCGTTATACCTGGCAAAGAATCGTGCGTACAGATCGTCCGGAGTCAAGGAGAAGTCCGTCCACTCACTGCCGGAGGCATCATACTTCTGTGTGGTGGCAAGGCGGTAATTGGCCGACTGGTCGAACACGCCGCTGTCATACGCAACTATCATCTTATGGCCTCCCTCACCTTCTTTCTCCCCGTTGACCTGGGTGTGTCTGTGGGTTCTGTCCCCGATATACGGCATCAGCACTCCGCCTACATACACCATGGGCGGCAACGGGTCGGACGGAGAGAACTCCTCCTGACCGGAGGTTCCCTGTCTGTCGTAGCTGAAGTACGGGGAGCCTATTCTAGCAGAGGAAACGACCGGCTCGGTCCTGTCGCCTATGGAACTCGCGAAAGAATAGTAGTCGCCTGTGGAAAGTCTCCTGGCCACGACATACCGCGATACGGTGCCCGGGATATTGAAGATACGCTCGGATACGTCCGTTACTATCGGGTTGGCCTGGCAGAATGTATCCATAGTTTCCATGGGCGGCGCCGCTCCCTCCAGCGACGTATCCCCCTTCAGCACGACTCTGGAGGAATCGTTGAAGGTGATGGTGACGGCGCCGTCCATCTTCCCGGAAAGATCCATGTCGGGAACTGCGCCGGAGAGCACGTCCTGCATCAGGTAGATGTCCGCCGTCTTCCTGTCGGGGTCAATGCGCACCGCGGCCAGGAACTTGTCGTGCAGCCACTCCAGGAAGTCAGAGACGGTCATGTCCGGAACCAGATCCGAGTAGTCGATCTTTCCTGTGCAGATGACATCCGACACGTTATGCAGGACTATTATCCGCTTCAGGGCAGTGTCTGCACGGAACGGATTGAGGCCCACAGTGTAGCCGCTGAGGCTGAAAAGCATGTCTATCAGCCGGTGCAGGTACAGGAAAGGTGCGATGCCGTAGCCGTCCGGCACCAGTATCGAGTCCTCCCCGTCCGGGATATACCTGGACAGATACTCCAGCTGTCCTCCGGCCAGCGGTGCGTTGTTCACCCTGTAGCTGCCGGCCTCTGAATCGTAGTCCACTGCCACCGGGCAGATGATGAAGTCATCCGTTGCCTCACCCCGGTACAGTTTTGCCAGGTATGCGTACAGGGCTCCGATGTCCGTCCACTCCTGGCGCACCTTATCCGCGAATATGTCCCGCAGATTCTTCTCCTTGAACTGAGTGTAAAACTCGCTCTCGGCCAGCAGGAAGGAACATGTGATGCCCTCGTCGCCCGAGGCCGACTCCAAAAGCAGTTGTCCGTTCTTGATGAACACGCCCTCTGACATGGTCGCGGCCATGCGGCGCAGGCGACTTGTGGATCCTACCCTTTCCGGGCGGCCGAGGACGGACAGGGCCTGCTGGGTGGCCGGGATAGTTACGGGGACAGACGAAGCTCCCTCGTCCGAGAAAAAAGGATTGTGCTGCTCGACGGATATCTCCAGATCGTCCGGAAGGGGCAACTGCCCGTGTTCTGTAATCAGTTTCATTTTCTTGAGGCGGCTTTTTTGAACTTGTTGCTTATTTCCTGGGCCGCATTGTGCTCGGAGAGCACCGTGTAGGCCTTGATAGGATTGTCACGCAGGGACTTGAATACCGCAGTCATCTCCTTGATGGCGGCCGCAGCACCGGATGATGAAGGGTCTCCGGTGTAGCCTCCGTCGGCGAATCCGGGCAGACGGTTGCGGGTGCTGCGGCGGGAGCGGATCCGCTCGATGGCCATCACGTGCGAATATGCCTCGGGGTCGCGCATCTCCGGTACCGGGACCACGTACTCGCCCCGGTGGACTATGCCGGCGGGCTCCAGACGGCCGCCGTAGCCGGTGAAGCCGCCCTCTGAATAGCCGCTGTCCTCGGGAATTACCGTCCTTACAGATGTGGTGCCGGAGGAAGAGGATGAGACGGTGGAGTTCTTGATGGCGTTGCGCTGTGCTATGATAGTAGCGACCTGGGCAGCGGTGGTTGCGGCGATAAGACCTGTATATATGCCTGCAAGGACCGGGTTGCCCTTCGCAGCCGTCCATGCCTGGATGATGGCCAAAGCACCGGCTGCCACTGCCTGGGCTATCTGTATGCCCATGTCGATATCGGCGTACTTCTTCTGTATCTCCAGCTTTTTCGCCTGGTATTTTTCCTCTATGGCCTCCCGTTTGTCAGCATTATTCCCGGCTGCGGCCAGTTCCTTCTGCATCTGGGCATCGAGAGATGCAGACTCGACTTCCTGGATGCTGCTGACCAGAGAACTGATGTTGTTAAGAAAACCGGAAGCCACCTGTAGGCCGTTCTGAAGGGACTGGGTCTGGATATTGAACGCCTCGGAAGCATACCGGCGGATTACCTCATTCCTTGCAGCCTGAAACTCTTCCTCTGCTATCAGCTTCTGGTCGTAGAGCGACTGCAGCTGCGCCATCTCGGCATCCTTGCCGGCGGAGAGCAGTGTCAACCTCGTATTTGTATCCGCAAACCTGTTTTTGATCTCTCCAGCCTGCTGAACGTCGGAGGCCAGACGGTTGTCGTCCTCATCCAGAGAGGCCTGCATACCGGCTTGCTCGGCCTCCATCATCCTCTCCACCGCAGCCTCACTGTCGGCCAGCATTTTCTCCAGTTCCGCATTAAGTTCCTTGGACTTCTGAATGACACGGTCCAGAGCCTCCTCAGAACCGTCGGCCGCTGCCTGGGTGAAACCGTCCATCGAGGATATCATGTTGTCCAGAACCGCACCGGTGGACTCCACGATATCAACGCCGAACTGCCTGTTTATCTCGTTCACCCTCCTAAGCCTCTCCGTCTCGATACGCTCCAGCTCGCGGTTCATCTCCTCCTCGGAGATCTTACGCTCGACATACTGCTGCTTGTAGATATTGGTTTCCTCCTTCGCCTGTTTTTCCACCTCATCCACGGCTTTCTGGTAATTCTCATCCTTCAACTCCTCCTTCAGCCTGGACATAGTCGTCTTCGCCCTGAGCGTTGCCTGCTCGAAATCAGCCTGAGCCTTCAGATACCCGGTCTGAGCATTGACATACCCGAGTATATCCTCATCGTTCAGCAAATCGTACTGATGCTGCAGTTCTACTATTTTGTCCAGGCCTTTCACATCATCAAGCATTTTCTTTATTTCGTTTTCCAGGCGGCTGACATTACCCTCATACGTTGCAAGGACCTGTAAACTTGGCGCCGTTCTCTGCGCTATTTTCAATGAACGGCGGGCTTTTTCCAGTTTTTCCTCCAACTCCAGATATTCTCCCGCCGCATCAATCATTTCTGCATTATTAAAATAATTGTCAACCATATATTCCATGTCCCCGGTACTGAGGGCACCATTCGTTTTGTCACTTATAGCCTTCAAAGCGACGGCCCGTTCCCTTTCTGCTGTTTTCTCCTTTACAGCAAGAATTTCGCTTTCCAGTTCAAGAATCTTTTCCGCAGCAGCGATTCTTTCGTTGTTGGACTTGGTTGTATCACGCATAATAGCCGTCTGACGGGATATCTCGATATTATTTCGAGTCTCTGTGAGGGTTGAAGCATTCTGCATTTCAAAAAGATCTTCCTGTAGCTTCGCCAGTTTGCGGCCCTCTTCGTATGCCATGGCCATATTAGAGAAGAGGTGCCCCCAATCTCTGGTGGCAAAACTGGTAAGCAAGGCTTCGTAACTCTTCCGCATACCGGTCATCGTGCGGTTCCATTTGTCTCCTATGGCATTTGCATTTGCACCATAATCCGCGACAAGTTTTTTTATGCCGTTAGAAATACCCGTAAACAATATTGTAGAAATATTTCCATAGAAGGTAGAGGCGCTGTTTTTTATATCTGTAAAGAACTTCTGTAGTCTGCTTTGGGACTTAGGAAGTTCCTGGGCAGCGGTTTCCTGGGATCTGTCCAATTCCCTCAGCCTGGTGTCCACCTCCGCTATTCTGGATTTCAGCTTGTTCCAATCCGGATTTCGGGAGGCTCCCGGCAGATTGTTGAGACGTATTTCCAGCTGCTTGGCATAATCTGTCAAATCCTTGACGGAAAGCGATGTTATATCCATACTGTCAGACACGCGAATAGCCCCTATCCGCACCTCGGACAGACGGGCATCCACCTTGCGGTACTCATCATTGAGCTTACTCCATTGCTCCGGATTAAGTTTCTCTGACAAGTGGTCCAGTTCCTGACGGAGTTCCTGCTTTCTTTTCGTGAGCTGAGCGGACGACATGGATGAAATATCCAGCACTTCACGGTATGATTCATGCTCTTTGTTCAACTTTTTGATTTCCTTCTCCAATCCCCGGGCATGTTCCTGAAGTTTTCGGATTACTCCAGCTTCTCCCTTACCCGACTCCATCAGGGACAGCATAACCTTATTGGTTTCCGACAGCTCTTCCTTGAGTTTCCTCAACTGTTTGCCGCCTTTCTCGATGACATCAGTAAAATCCTGCATGCCGCCGTTATTGACGATATTTAGATACAGGTTGTGTACCTCTTCTGAAGACAATTTGGCCATAGTTGTGACTTTCTTTTCCCGCAAAAGTCGCGACTATGGCCAAATTATTAAAGGACAGATATGCTTTTACATTTTAGCTTCCCGGTCCTTCCGTTCCAATCTCTTCTGCTCGATACGGTCAAAATGCTCGTATGTCTTATTCTCCAGGAATCTCATGACCCGAAGCAATAAATAAGTTGAGCCTAAGAAGATTCCCAGCAAAATAATAATCCATATAAAAAAACCCATATCCATACTGCTCCCTTGTATTATTGTCTCAAATATACGCAAACATTTTCAGATATGCAAACTTTTACTTCAGATACTCAGTGTCGTATGGAAACACCTGAGTTATCTGCCGTCTGATTTCGCCCGTAATTCCGGCCATCAACGCACGATAAACCCCGATGTAGATATAGCCATAGACGTATTTGTTGTATATCGGCTCGTAGATTTTCTTTTTCTTTCCTCCTGGAGCTCTCTTCAAATCCAAAAAGCGGATATGCATGGGGTACTGAATGTGCATCTGACTGTCGCTTATCATAGCAGTCCTGGAGAGAGCAGACACAAGCTGCCCTGTGCGCTGACCGTAATAGGCTGTCGCTATCGAATGTTGGACATTGAGAAGATATCCGCTCTTCTCAGCAAGAATCTCATGTATGTATTTCTCGGTCATCATATCCAGTCGACACCGCACATCTTGAACATGAGGGTCCAGCCATAGCTGTTGGAGAGCTCGCGGGCGTAGAACGGGGTGATGTCGTTCGGAAAGAGCATCCTGCGGATGAAGGAATCGGAGTCGTCGGAGCGCATGTCGTCCCTGATGGCTGCGATGACTCGGAGCAGGCGGTCCGAGACCAGCAGCTCGTCGGCCATGTCCAGGGCGGTGGAAGACATGGGCCGGGCCACCGTCACGGCCAGCGAGAAATCATCGCTCTTGACGTTGCGCAGATCCTCCGAGGAGGTTATGCCTCCGTAGTCCACGAACAGATAGACACCCTTGACCTGGCCTATGCGCCTGGTCACGCTCTCTTCCTGGACTCCGAAGATGTAGTCGGTCAGTTCAGGAAAGCGGCCCTCCGCGGCAGCCCTGGCCCTTGTCCGCAGCCGGCTGTAGTCCTCGTCTCCGGATGCCTTGGTGAAGAAGCGGTCCACCACGTCAGGTGTGACGTAGCGGGCGAAATAAACGAATATGTCCTGCAGTATGTTCATGATTTGGTAATTATTCTCAATACCTGGTCTACACTCAAATTCAGTTCGGAGGCTATCTCCTGAGGCTTCATCCTGCAGGAGTTCAGCGAGTGGATGCTGTCGACGGTCTGCTTGAGCAGCACGTCGAGATAGGTGAAGAGGTTCATTCCGCCCACCTTGTCGATGTCACCGTAGCCTTTCTCAGAGAGGGTGTACAGCGAGCCTTCCATGCCCAAAGGAGAGGAGTATTTCGCTCCGGAAGCACGGTGAAAGAGCAGATCGTACTTCGGGATACGCGATATCCACTCGATGACTGCCTGAAAATTGAGCATCACCGCCATTTTCTCCGTATGGGATATGTGCCCAGCCGGGCGCATTGTGTCCTTGCTTCCAGGCATGGGGTACAGCACGGACAGCAGCGATGACAGTACCTCGTCCGGATACTCGCTGTCCGCTCCTGAGAGCATCTCCATCAGTCCTATGGCGGTGACATACTGAGCGGCGGTGATGTCGGTGTGGGCCAGCGAGCCGCTTAGACTGAACGCATATCCCCTGAGGCTGCCGTCGGAGGGCAGTACCGGGAGCAGCTGCGCGGCAAAACACAGGTCGAAGCGCACCTGAGCCTCAAATGAGGAGGCCACCCTCACTTCCGGATCGCTCTGGTCCAGCTGAGATGGCAGATGATGCCGGAGAAGTTCCTTCATCCTGTCGGAGAGGTGTTCATAGCGCTGGTCCCGGTATGAATAGACGTATGGCCAGCTGAAGACTTCCGAGAGCCGGAAGACATTCTCGCACAGTACCGCATTGCCAGGATCCTGCGGAAGTTTACCCACAATGGCCTCTACTATTCTGAACTGAAACGCATTGAAGTCACATCGCCCGGCACCGAACTCCAGCATGGCATCCACCACGCCGAGCCACTGCTGAGGCGAAAGCTCCTCCCATTGGGAGGGAAATTCCTTGTCATTGATCCGGATCATATCGTGGCGTAGTATTTATTGCGTTCCTCATTGCTGTTGGCCACCCTGTCCGCAGCACCCCTCATCAGGCGGATCGCCTCCTCTATGTCTGTGTACCATCCATTGACCTCCGACATCAGGTTGGAATACAGTTTCTCCCTCACCTGCATCTGGGAGCCGGTCTTGGTGAACTCATGGGTGAGGTCCCATCTGGTGGACCGCGGCAGCTCAGTCAGGTCGAACTTCATCACGGCCTCGGCCATGACATGCCAGCACAGGCAGCGCCGGATCCTGTCGAGCAGGGACGCATCCTCGATCCTGGACAGGTCACCGGTGCGCGGCAGAATATTCTCCTTCACTATCTTTCGCATGAGGAAGAGTACCTTGGAGTAGAAATACGGTGAGCGGTCTATCCCGTAGTAGTGGTCGAACTCCAGCGCATCGTGCACAGGCATGGTCTGCCGCTCCTGATAGAGCACGCCGGAACTGTAGTCTCCTGTCTCCGGATTCTCATCGAGCCAGAGGAGAAGAGTGTCCATCGCCGCCCAGAACTGGGTGATGTACTCGTCCTTGATCTCCTCGTACTGGTACTTGTAGAGCTGCTGGTCGGTATTGCCCCGGGAGGTTGCCCAGAATATCAGATGCTTGAACATAGCGTAGTTCGCCACGGCCATCCGTATGGCCTCGTATACAGGTTCGCCATTTTCCTCCGCCAGCGCCAGATATACTTTCTCGCCCACAGTGTCCACCACAGCCTTGCGGGCAAGGGTGAAGGCCGGCCGCAGGGTCTCCAGGGACATCGTGCCGTCCACGCCCTGGACATATCTGCGGAGTTCGTCAGTATCGGTGAAAACTATTTCCATGACTTCTATATTTGGTTGTTTGCCATTCTGTTCTCTGGAGTCACATCCTGCTGGCGGGCGATGGCCGGGCGGTAGAACCCGAGCCTGATGCCCGAGCGGTACTTCTCCGGAAAATTGAGCTTCAGGGCGAAGTTCACGTCAGCGCAGACCACCGTCTCGGGGATGGTAAGGCCGTTGAGATAGATCATGTAGTTGTAGTAGGCGTCGGAGCCGGACTTGGAGACTATGCCGTCCTTGGAGACGTTGGATATCGACGAGTCGAGGCCCTTGGACGAGAGCATCACCTCGTCGGCCCGTTTGTCGTACTCCAGCATGGCCTCGATAAACTCCTTGTACTTCTGCGGTATCTCCTCTATCTTCCAGCGTTCCTCGCCGCCCTGGCCGTCAGAGTAGGAACGGGTGGCGTAGACCTTGCCCTGGTTGCGGCCCGAGCCGGAGAGGAATGTGGTGAGTTTCTTAAGCTCGCGGCTGATGTACTCCGACAGCAGGTTCTCGCTGTACTCGGTGCCCACGTCCATATAGTCGTTCTCCGAGAACTTGACTCTCTGCAGATCCTTGCCCTTGGCCTCCAGTTCCGCGTTCGCCGAGCAGACATCCTCCAGCATGGCCTTCTTGGCTTCCACCCATGCCTGGGGGATGATGATGTGAAGGCGGGCCGACATGGCGTTCTCGAGGTAGTCGTTGATGTAGGCCGGAGTCATGTTGGAGCCGTGGATCCAGTCCTTGATGCCCCGGAAGAACACGTTGAAGGCGTAGATTTCCTCTCCGAACGTGGGATTCTTGGAATAGGATATTGCCGAGGTCGCCGCGAACGGAGAGGCAGGATCGAAACGGCGGTAGACCCTGTACTCCCCAGTATTGCCTCCGTCCCAGTTGCCCACCATCACATGCCTGAAGTCAGAGTCGGTCCAGTCGGTCTTGCCTGCCGGATTGTGCGAAGTACACAGACGGCAGCGCAGTTCTGAGACATGCTCCAGTCCGGCCACCGGCAGCGAGTGCCGGCTGCGGCCGCCTGCAGACAGCCGCCATGAGGAGAATACACCCTCAGTATAGTAGAAGCTGCGCACGCACTTGTTGATGTACGTGCGGAAGTCATCGGCCAGCCCGTTCTCACGCCAGGAGTCCAGCCAGTCCAGGATCTGCGCGTCCTCGAGATAGCGCCGGGAGACCTGGCCGTGCTCATCGACACTCTGCCTGTACAGCACCGGTCCACTGCCGTACAGCATGCGGATCTGCTTCTCGATGAGCTCGGGCAGGAGACGGTTGTCAGTGATCATCCGGGCGCAGACATTCGGCTCGAGGTTCTCTTCCCCGAACGGATACACGAAGTACCGGCCCACACCCAGCAGTGCCACCACTCCTGTACGCCGCTCCTTCCTGGCGGCCGCCATCCTGACCGGGGACTCTCCTATCTGGTAAGAGTAGACATCCGTCCCGGAGCGTATGTATCCTATGCTATTCATCATACCATATCAGTTTATAAGGTTTGTTGTCTTCATCGGAGAACGACATCCAGCGTATCAGCACCCTCCAGCACATACGGTGCTCTCCATTGTCAGTGTCGAAAAGAAAGTAGTTGGCACCGTCCACGCTCCACTTCTCATGAGGCATCTGAAGCCGGACGCGGCAGCCCCGCAGCACCTGAAGCTCTGCAGAAGCCTCGCCCCTGGCCCTGGAGTAGGGATAGAAGGCAAGGGTGAAGGTCCCTCCGAGGGCCGTCACCGCCTCCGCCCTGCGCAGCGCGTCATATCCGGACATCGTATTTTCCATAGGGCAAATCTCACTCAAAATCCGCAACCTGAAAAGGACAACCGGGGCCGCGAAGGCCCGTCATATTTCCCCGAAAAGCGGCGTGCTCAGCACGGCGAAAAATCAGCGGCTTCGGCCTCTCGTGTCCTCTTCCTGAAACGAAGTGAATGTATTTTTTATTCATCTTACTATCAACCACTTGATTAACTATAAATTTTTCGCCAAAACACCCCGGAACATTGCTGAAAAAACCTCTCACATCGCCTGATTTTCGACAAAATCCGCCCGTGCTCCGCCGTTTTTCATGGGAAGATACTTCGAATACAGGCCGTACACCATATACATCAGGGCACTCGGAAGCTGCGGCGTTATGGGTGCCTGCTGGCTCAGCGGCACCCGTTTCTCCGGGGTCTTGTCGAGTTCCACCGGAGTGCTGCCGGGCACTTTCTTGCAGGATATCATCGCCAAGATGAGATTGGGACACTCGTTGTAGTCGATGAGGATCCGGGGGACCTTCCTCTCGTCGTTCGACAGCAGCCTGCGCCAGAGGTAGTAATGCTGCCAGTGGTAGATGGTGGCCTGACCGAGATTCTTCAGGCTCACCCGCCATCCCCGGGCCTCCAGCTGGGCCTTGAGCTCGCGGGCATCGGTCTCGTTGACACGCCGCTCGTTACGCTTGTTGCCGGCACGGTCGTAGTACAGGTCGATGTGCCGGTTCCGGGCGGAGCGGAAAAATGAATCGAACCGTGCGGCCAGATCCTCGATGTCCTCGGGTGAGTACACAAAAAACTCCTTCAGTACGCGCAGCTCGTTGTCCGTCCTCTTCTCCTGGGCGGCAACCATGGAGGCGAAGGAGCCGGGGTCGTATCCAAGGATGATCCTGGCGTCCTGGTCGTAGTACTTGAGGTACGACGAATCAATGGTGAACGTATCCTTCAGAGTGCGCGACATCAAATCATTGTACTTGTAGGAGTCCTCAAAGACATGCTTCTCGGTACTGAACCGGTCGAAGAACATGTTCTCGTAGTCCATGTCGTGGATGGAGCAGATGCTGGTCAGGAACTCAGACATGCTCAGGTTGGAGAAATTATCCGTGAAGAACTTAGCGCCGAGCACCTCGTTGTTAATAAAAGTGCTCACACGCAGATAGAAGAGGCAGTCCCGGCGCATGTCATCGAGAAGGGGCCGGTAACGCTCTATCACCCGGCGGTTGCGCTCCGCATCCTGTCCTCTCCGGACGGCCGCCATCGCCTTGTCCACATGCAGGGCGATGGTGATGATGTCCTCCACCAGCTGCCTGTCCATCTGACCGGCATACCTGGTGAACCAGGCATCCTCTCCGAGCGTTACCCGGGCCGTGTCGGATACACCGGTGAAGCCGCCGTAATACGGAGACTTATGCACTCCGGCGGCATCCAGACGGCCCACACGCATGGCCGGGAATATCCTGGAGCGCACCTTCTCTCCGTCGGAGTGCTTCATCTCCTCGAAGAAGAAATGCACGATATTGGCTCCGGCGATGCTGTCCGGCTGATCGGTGGACACCAGGCGTATGTTGAAGCCGTTGGCGAAGACGATGCTGTGCTCGGGATGAAGTATGGGGTACCGGGGCTTGCAGAAGTGCCGCGGCAGGTCCTTCTCGCCGTATACGAAATCGATGCCTTCTCTCATCAGAGGCCTGCCTGTGGCATCGGCGGCACTTTTGTAAAATGAGATGAGCTCAGGGATGATGATGGACATCAGGCGGATATAGGTGCTGTGACCGAATCCGGCCGTCTCGCCAGGCATCGATGCTGCCACCCGTATAGTCCTCGGACCCGTCACGCCCTTGGTCTTGCCGGTACCGCGCCCGGCCTCGATGACCATGCGGTTGGAGTCCACCAGCAGCACAAGCAGCTGCATCATGTTGGCGTAATATGCCGTCAGGCCGTCATCCTTCCGCTCCATCGTCTGTGACCTCCTCGTATTCGGCATCCACGCCGGCCTCGCTGCGCAGACGCTCCCTCTCCCTGTCCGTCACCGGCAGCTGTCCGATGATCCGGCCCAGCTGCTTCTTCTCATTGCGCCTGACCGCCTCGTAGACACTCTTCTTCCTGTATCCCATCCTGGTGAAATCCACATCCTCCGACACGATGAACACGGGCGGCTGCCAGTCTCCGGGACGGATGACATCCCGGTTGCGGGTGCGGTACTCGTGTGCCTTGGCCGAGGCCTTGAGGGCGATGTCCAGCCGGTTCATCTTCACCGCCAGACGGAAGATATCCTCCATGCGGTCGGCATAGTAGTTGTCCCACGCCTCGGCGGAAATGTTGTCATCGATGTAAAAGAACTGTAGCGCATCGTAATACACCGTCCGGGCCTCAGAGTAGGTCATCGCCGGCCACTCCAGGCGCAGTGCCCTGGTGACACGGGTCAGGCTGGCACCCTGAAAATGGATAATCGACGATGCGGAATTGAGCTGAAGGATGTATTCCCGCAGATCCTCCGCTATCATGTCTCCCTTGCGTGTGAGCATGAAGTCCCGCACCGTATCGCCATCCAGCTGCCGCAGTCTTTCCAGTCTGGTACTCATATCCCGAACAGTTCCCGTTTCATCTCGTCCACCTCCGCCTGTAGATTACGCTCGTAGATGAGCTTGGCCGCGTCCACATCCCCGTTCACAGCCTGGTTCTGCAGGGCGGTATTCAGATCCCTTCCCGCCTCCTCCAGACCGGCCTGATACGCCTTGCACAGGTCCGTCGTCGGATTCGTAAGGTCGCAGATAAAAGTCTCCCGGTCCTGTCCCTTCAGCTCAAATGCGGAGGCGACAGCTGTCACAGAGGCATTGCGCCGGCCCAGTTCCAGTACCATTGACAGGTATTCCTTGCTATATTCTCTTTTCTGAGGCATAAAGGTTCATTTTAAGACATTCGTCCATCATCTTCTCGCGTTCAGTCCATTTGCCCAGCAGCTGCCGGTATTTCTCCTGAAGTTCCTCACTGAGGCCGTCGCGGCGCAGCCGTGTTCCGTATCTGGAGACATTCATCGCGGCCCTCCGGTACTCCTTCATGAAGTCCTCCGGGGAGGTCAGGAGCAGCTGCCTGAGCCGTGACATCCCGTCATCAGCCCTGACAAAGGGATGACGGCCGAGAAAGCGACCGGTGCTGTTGAAACTGCGGAGCTCGTCAAAGCACAGGCGGCTGCGGATGGACTTCTCCACAAGTTCCGCTATCTTCTCCGGAGTCGGAGCACCGTCCAGCTCCCGGTCCAGCCTAAGCAGGTCCCGGTGCAGGTTGATGCGGTCCGAGTAGATCAACTCCGCTTTCTGGACTGAGGGGTCTTCGAGGTCCCTCCAGTCGATTTTTGGGTACTCTTCTTTTTTGGTGAGTTTTTTTTTGGAGGTTTCGCATTGCCTGAAAAGTTCCCTGAAACATGACCTGTAGAGTGTCCGAATGTTTGCCGATGCTCCAGAATCTCCTCCCTGGTGCAGTACTGCAGGAGGGTGTAGATGATGTCATACGACAGGGTCGCACCGTTCGATGAGGAAAGCGTACGCACCAGCAGCGACGACTTGGGCGCATACCGGCGGAGCAGGTCCTTGTCGGCATCGATATGGGCATCGTATGCCAGTTCCTGGGCTATTCTATTACGTTCTCTGTATCCTATGCTGTACATAATCAGATATTAATGTTAAAAGCCGGGGCACGGGCATCACACCCGACACCCCGGCATCATGAAAGAATGGAGAGTATTACGAGGTCTGAATACGCGAGACTTCGACGAGAGTAGAGGCGTCCAGGACGCGGAAAATGATGGAGGATCCCGCCTTGCCGGTCCATGTGGTACCGTTGCGCAGGACTATGCCGTCGGTCTCCGCTATCTGGGTAGGATACGTTCCGCCGCCGCCGAGGATCTCGATCAGCCGTCCTTCATCCGAGGCGGAGAGGCCGGCGACTGTGGCTATGGTAGCGGCAGCCGTGTTGTCCGCGGATGTCTTGTACTGCGAGGCTCCGGAGACGGTCAGCGTAGTGGCATCGGCCGCGATGGAGGCAGCCGGCTGCATCTCTACGGTACCGGTATAGATGAGCGGCATGTCGAAGGAGGAGTTGCCCACGGTGATGGTGCTGTAACGTCCGTCCTTGTTGTTGAGACGCTCGAAGGTCTGCAGGATATAGGGAGAGAACTCCCGTCCGTACAGATACTTCTTGCCGGTGTCTATCTCCTGGAGCACGAGGTAGAACAGCTCGCCCTGGGCGTTCTCGAGGAAGTCGTAGACCTCCTCCCTCTGGCCGCCGAGCACGAATGCCAGGGTATTCTCGACAGTGGAGGTGATGTCGCCCTTGGAAGAGGTGGACTTGTCGTCAGGAGTGTAGGATACTACCTCGAAGCAGTGCCAGTACTGGCCCTCCAGCAGGGGGATGGAACCTATCTCCCTGCTGGTATTGGGCTTCGGAAAGGGCTTTGAGCGGTCTACCTGACTCTCATGGACCAGGTAGAGCTTGTAGTGGATCTGGCTGCCGGCGGTGACGCGGTCACCGACACGGCCGATATTGACCATTTTCAACATAACTCAGTGATTAGGCGGTTACTTTTCTCTCTACCTCGACGAATTTGGCTCCGTCCCAGTAGACTTTCAGGAAGTCACCTGCAGCATGGGGCGACCATGCGGCGGTGATGCCGTCGAACTTACCGCTCTTGGCGATGGTGGTGGCGTTGGTGCCGCCTCCGGAGCGGATGATGTAGACCACGCCCTGCTTGGCGCCGGTGATGTCGGTCAGGGCCGTAGCTGCGGCATTGTCGGCGGATGTCTCGAATACAGGGCCGTTGGCCGTGGCGGCACTGGCGGTCGTTGCGTCGGCTGCCAGCTTGTTTACGGGCATGTTCATGAAGATGAGCTGGTGGCTGCGGTCCGAGGCATTGAACGATTCGTCATCATCGAACTTCTTGCCGGCGAAGGCGGCCGAAGCTCCCTCCTTCCAGACGCTGTACGCCCAGACGCTCTCGAGGCGCTGCTCGAAATTCATACGGGTCATCTCGCCGGGTACGTTCTCCAGCTGCATGATATTGCCCGGCAGGGTCATCCACATCAGCTTGGAGTTGCCCATGTTGGGAACCCATACGAGGGGCACGTCGTAGTTGGACACATGGTTCTGGACGCCGGTATAGTCGGCATTGCCGCCGTACTTGGAGTTGTACCAGGACTTGAACCAGGGCTCGTGCTTCTTGTTGACGTAGAGAACAAAATCATCGATATTGTCCACGACAGCGGCCACCTTGGATGTGAACTCCTCCAGCACGTCTCCGATATTCGAAGAGGTGTAGTCATTGACATCGGTATCGGTGAAAGGAAGCACCTTTCGGCCCTCCACATAGCTGTAGAGGCGGTAGATGACTCCGAAGGCCGCGAAATTGGCGTGGGCGCTCTCGCCCTTCACTGGCTCTATGCGGTATCCGTTCATCACACGGTAGTTCCTCTCTTTCTGGAGTTTGGTAGAGATATGAAGAATAAGCCACTCTATCATATTCCACTTCACTGGATCGGAGCCGGAGGTGTTGAGATAGCCGATGTACTGTTTCTCGATCCACTTCAGGGACTCGAAAAGATACTTGAACATCACGTCATGCACCTTGGCCAGTTCCGGCTCGAGTTCCACGGAGCCCTTGCTGACCTCTCCTGCCTGATAGGCCTGGGAGAACTCTCCGAAGAACGCATTGGTAAGGAGTTCTCCGTCCTGGATGTTGCTTCTGCGGGGGAAGATGTGGTCGAGGTTGGGAATCATCAGGATCCTGGCGATGAGGGCATCCTGCCTGCGTACCAGGAACTGCTCGCCGAGACCGGCGTCCTTCAGCGAGGAGTAATCCACCTCTCCGAGCTTGCCGGGAGTGATCACGCCCATCTGATAGAGCTCAGCGTACCTCCTGGAAAGACTTCCGGAGTACTTCCTGAACTCATCCATGAAGGCCTCCTTGTCCTCTGCGGTAGGATCCTCCAGCTGCCGGCCGTAGCGGGTGATGCGGTTCCACCTGCGGTCCATCGAGAACATCGGATGCTCGATGCCGAAGACGTGGGTGGCGGTGTGGGCACGGCCAAAGACGTTGACCTCGCGGGTGACGGTGTCCTCGGGGCTGTCAGGCCTGGCCCTGGAGGCGAGCTCGCGGACCTGCCTGTTAAGGCTGTTGATGGCCTGGATGACCCTCCTTGCA
Organism: uncultured Bacteroidales bacterium; assembly: GCA_949297365.1. Classification (GTDB taxonomy): domain Bacteria; phylum Bacteroidota; class Bacteroidia; order Bacteroidales; family UBA932; genus Coprenecus. Next base: position 28,363 of record CASFSL010000017.1, read on the forward strand.
CCGGCGACAGGGTTCTCTTCCGTCTCATTGCCGTCATCCTCCTCATTCCCGTCTCCGCCATTGTCTCCTGACGGCTCTTCCTCAGCCATTATTCCGTTGACAACAGCGACAATCTCCCTGTAGGCGGCGGCCTCCGCCTCCGTATTGCGCCACTCGGCGGCCTCGGCGGAGAACTCGGTGTTGAACTCCTCCTTCCAGGTCTTGGCTATCAGAGCGGCTTCCTCCTGGGTGATCTCTTTCTTTGCGGCCTTCTCCTGCAGGCCGAGTTTCTGCAGGACCTGGGCCAGTTTTTCTTTGAAATTCATAATGTTTATAGATTTGAGTTAAAAAAATTCCTTACTTTCTGACTCTCCCCGAGGTCATGCGCCTCCTGAAGGCACTCTCCGATACTCCTTATGCCGTCAACCAGGCCGAGTTCCTCCGCCTCACGGGCATAGTAGAGCTCGCCGCGAAGTGCGTCAGAGCCGTCGGGGATGGTCCTGGCAGTGCGGATGTCCGCTATCATCGTATCCAGCATGGGATCGAGGAAGCGGCGGATGTACTCCTTGGGCCTGCCGTCGACGGCATCCCTGTAGATCTTGTTCTTCAGGTCGCTGCCGGAAGCGTATATCTCCACCTCCTTGAAGCCGTTGGTGCGGTACCACTCCCGTTCATCGAGGAAACGGGCCATCACGCCTATGGAGCCGATCTCGGTGAAGGGAGACACTGCATAGATCCTGCCGGCTGCGGAGGCCATCCAGTAGGCGGCACTGGCGCACATGGACTCGCAGACGGCTATCACGGGTTTCGTGCAGGCCCTTATGGCCTCGGCGGCCTCATGACAGAAGAATACCTCACCGCCCGGGCTGTCCACGATGAGAAGGTGAGCCGTGAACTCCGGTCTTTCCTCCACCGTCCGCAACTCATCCACAAATGTCTTCGTGGAAAAACGCCACCAGTGCTCGTAGAACACGGTGCCGCAGATATAATGCACGGCCACGCTGTCCGGGGCGGCATCGTCCTCCCACGGCAATGCCGTCCTGGGAGCCGACGCAAGCCTGCGCACGGCCTTGGCAGCCATCTCACGGTAAGTGTCCGCATCCGGATCCTGCACTTCGGCCAGGTCCAGCATGTCGAGGCACTGCGGATGGATGGATATTACAGTATTGGGTAGATTTTTGCCGGTCATTCCTGCTTTTTCTGCAAAAATGGCCTCATAAAGTGATGTATAAAAGGACGAAAGTACGCTCTGAGAGCCCTGTAAGGGCTATAATTCCACCGGATCGACGCTCAGGCACTCGCACGACACCACGTAACGGTCGGGATAGGGAGTGACGCTGATGACCGGAGCGTCCTCCTTGGTGCCGATGTAGCGCACCGAGCCGTCCGAGAGGGTCATCTCCACCACAGCCCGCCGCCTGTTGGCCGCCATCACGGCCGGATCGCTGACCACGGCGGAGAAATTCTGTGAATAATAGATGCCGGAGTCGTCACTCTGCACCTCCTGGGTGAAGGAGACCGGATCGGAGGCCATGAAGGCAAGAGGCGAGGCATCCTCCTTCAGGGTGACTTGCTGCTTCCACTGTCCGGCGATGGAGCCGGGCGCGATGAGACGGAAACGATGGGTAAAATTCTTCATAAAAATACTTCAAAAATATGGTCAAAACCGCTGAAAATCCTGGGACAACAACAGTGCTAAATATTGATTGAAACTAAATTTTCTCTTTGCTCCGTGGTGCTGTACCGGTACCAGTCCTTGCGCAGCATCTCATGCGTTATGCCGCCGTCTCCGTCGGAGATATTGTGGTCGATCATGAAGTTCTCAATGGCATCCTTGATGGAGACGGTGTCGGTGTTCCTGAGGCATCCCCGCATGTAGTCGTGGAAGGTCTTCTTGAACTCCTTGTTCAGGAAACGGGCCACCACCCTCTCCCCTGTCCGGGAGAGGTAGCAGCGGAAAAGCGTGTTCACGGACTGGACGCGGTCAGCCGGTACGGAGTATGACTTCGCCGAGCACCTGGTCGGCCGCAGCGCAATCCTGATGTACTCCCTGCGGAGCTCATCGGGCACCGGCTGCCAGCCCACGGCGGAGGTGATGAGGTGCTGCTTGAGAAGCCCCCATATCACCGAGTCCTTCCCGGGCACGAAGACATCGCCGCCCCCGGAACTGGAGACCACGAAGTCCCGCAGGTACCTTCCTACCCGCACATCGACGGTTATCATCTCTTCCATACCGCGAAGTTCCACAATTGACAGATTATTCAAATGACAGTCTGCAAGATACAAAAAATCCCGGCTCGGAAATACTCCAAACCGGGATTCCTGCAATAAATTCAGTGTATTTTTCACTGTCGTTTCTCAGCCCTTTTCAATGCCTCCTGAGGATTGATTATAGGGATGGGAAACGACACGAGAGCCGTACCGACGGCGCGTATCGCAATCATCCCCCTGGCGCTGCTGTAGGCCAGCCCCAACAGCATGGGCATCATGCCCACCTTGTCCTTGTAGCCGTCCTCCATGAAATCAAAGGCCACAGAGCGGTCCATGAACTTGAATATATGCTCGGAGCTATGGCTGAAAACAGGCTTTTTATCGATGAGGTAATCGGCTTTGATTGTTATGGACACCTTATCGTTGTCCACCGGCACTATCCTGAAGCCATAACCGAACTGAAGATCCTCCGGGGAAACTTCATCCAGCGGGGTCTTCATATCGAAATTCAGCTCAGAGCACCTTTCATAGGCATACCCGACCACGGGTTCATTGGTGTTATTCTGCTTTGACATACGGCATTGGTTGTTTTTGACAGTTTGTTGTTCCTGAATGTAGCGAACTGCGCCCGCACGTCCACCACGATGTAATTATCCACATGCTTCTCCTCAAACAGTATATCCTCACCGAGGGCTTCGGATATACTTGCGATGGTCCTGAGTGTGAAGTTGTGTGTTCCTGAGAGCCATTTGGATATCTCCGACTCATTTTTTCTCATGAGCCGGGCAAGATCCTTCTGGTCCATTCCCCTGCGCTCAAGAACGGCATATATGTTATTTGCTATGCGAAACGACATATCCACCTGTTTCCTGATCTCGGGTGTTATCTCCTTTCTAAGTTCTTCCAAAAAAGCGTCTACTTTCATGTCTTTTCCGGTTTTATGCTGTTATATGTCGATTTCAAACGTAAGTTCTCCGCTGAGACGGTACCCGTCCGAAATGATGGCCCCGGAGTTCTGCCGGATCCGGATCTCATCATCGAGCACCTGCATCTTCCTGACCCAATCTGCCAGTTCCGGAGCCTCATTGTATGTCCTGGTTGACTTGAGACCACCGCCGCCAAGAACTATGATCCGGTCCGATATGCAGAGGATATATACTCTCAAGGAACATACATCAATGTGAGCGGGAAGAGCGGCTACTCTGTCACGCCTTCTCCCTTCATATCTTATATGACGGTCCTCCAGCTGATTGTCTTTTATTTTGTCTATCCGCGCCAGGATTGTGAGGACATCTTTTTTGTGCTTGTCCTTATTGGCTTTCAGAAACTTTATGAATTCCGAATCAGCCTCGCCGGCAAATTTAGGGGAGTATATTCCTACCTTCCCGTTTTCCTCCAGCAATTCTATGGTGACGGATGTTCTCACTTCACTTATAAGTAAATTTTCCGCAAAATTACATCAAACTTTGAATATTCAAAATTTTTCAGAGATTTTCGGATCCGGAAGTATTCTTTTCTTCTTTCTTAAATTTTCTGAAGAGGTTTTCAAAATAATTTGACACTCTGACACCGAGGCTGTAACCACTCTGATTATCAGTGTTGTATCTGGGTCAAAACATCGAAAAACATGTTTGACACCGAAAACAGCCCAAACAGGCCTAACTACCTGATAACGTGCGGTGTCAAATCGTTTCCGCATATACCCCCGAAAAACGGCCCCGGTGTCAGAAAAACCAAAATGACATAATTTGACACCGCAATTTGACACCGAGCAACACTCTTATTATCTTATACTTAGACCTCTTTTTATCCTCTTGGTGTCAAATTGTCAAAGGATTATAAAAAGAAGTAGGTAGGGTGATGAAAACCTTACGGCGGGACACAAAAAAAGCGGAGCCCCCGCACCCCGCTTGAAAACCGCGCATTGCTGACACTGCGACACTCATTCTTCATCATTGAACAGAGGCATGTCCTCCTCATCCGGCTCCGGCTCGCCGCGCATGATGCGGGCGATGTTGAGAGCTCCGTCACAGTGGGTGTCGATGTACCAGTAGTAGACATCCTTGCCGTCCTCCTTGCGGTGGATCTCGCCGCGTTCCTGGTCGCTGGGAGTGAGAAGCAGCTCGGAAGGATTGAACCGCCACTTCTTGTACTGACACAGCAGGTACAGGCGTCTGGAGAAGGTCTTGAGCTTGATGAGCTCGGCGTACTTCTTCGGAAGACTGGCCCGGTAGTCCTCGAACACATCGTGCTTGTTGATGAGACAGTTCAGGCGGCCCGGAGTGAAGTAGTCCTCGGCCCAGTAGAGGAATTCGTCCGTGATGGCCCGCTGGAGGTTGCGCTTCTCAATCCTGTCCATGGGCGGCTGTATCCTCGTACGCAGCTTCATGTATACGGAAAGGCAGTTGAACATAAAGGTGTAGAAATCATCCATCTCCTGGGGAGTGTAGTCCTGGATGAGGTTCTTGCCGAACTCGGTCAGCGGCGAACGCTCGCTCATGCCCCGGGACGGATCCTCCGGATGGTAGTAGTCCGAGAAGGCCACGAACCAGGTCCTGCGCCGCAGGGACGCATCGAACTTGTTGATGGCGTGGTTGGAGGTGAACGCCACCTTGGGAGAGTCCTTGTACTCTATGGTGAAGGCCGGGGCATACTTGGCGTTGACCGTCATCTTGCCGGTGATCATGGGCATGAAGCGGTGAAGGTCCACCATCTCATTGAGGTCATCGAGGAAGACCGTATCGGTCACGCCCTTGATGACTCCCTGCAGGAGGAACTCTGTCTTGGAGGGGTTGTAGTCCTGGCCGTTGATGAAGAGCTGGCGGCGCAGCTGCTCAACCGAGGAGACGAATAGCGACTTGCCGGTACCGCCCATGTGCGTGCCCTCGTCCGACTGCTCCATCTCCATGGCGTAGATGGCATACGGCTGGCCGGCACTCTTGTACTTGCACAGCAGATAGCCCAGGGCCATGACCTTATTGATGAAGTGCAGCTCATTCTCGGAGCGTTCCTCGTCGGTCAGCGGCACGCCCAGCTCCTCCTTCCTCCAGTACTGCCGGCCGGTATTCCAGACATACTGCATGAATGTGCTGTCGCTGCGGTGGACGATGAGCCGGTACCGCTTACTGTCTGTCAGAGTGTCAATCTCCTTCCGTATGGCATTCGCCTCGGGGGACCGGGGGGCCGCAGCCCGGAGCCGGGTGAGCAGGGCGGCGTATTCGTCGGTGTACTCGATGTCGAAGAACGGCTCCCGGATGGATATGTCGTGGTCGATGATCTTGTGCTCGTACACCATGCAGGAAGTGCTGCCCGGACGCAGCCTCTCGGCTCCTCCTGCCGTCACCCTGACCACCCCGTTGCGGAAGAAGAAGTATTCCTGCCTCTCGTCCCAGGAAGTGAAGTCCGGCGTTATCAGCTTCATCCTCTCCAGCGAGGCCAAGCGGATCTTGGGAGTGTTGTACAGGAAGTTGGCCAGTGCCTGCGTATAGTAGACGGTATGCGTCCGGATGTACTCGATCAGGTACTCGGCGCAGGCGGAGGAGATGGCGTTCTCGTCGATGAGGGAGACCACGTTGTCGTGAATGCGGCAGAAGGTATATCCCTTGGCGTTGGCTGTCGTGGGTATGCGGTAGAATCCGGCCGCCTGCAGGAAGGCGTACATCTGCTCGTTGTTGATGTCGTAGGAGTACTCGCCCGTCTTCTTGGACATCCTCAGGGTCCAGAACTTGAGCGAGCCCGAGAGCTTCATCAGGTCGGCGAAGAGCTTGTACGGGTCGGGCTGCTCGGGACGGCGGAAGTGTACGAAGAAGTCCTTGGCGTCCTTGCACTGGCCGCCCTTGCGGGTGCGGAATGTGCGCAGCTCGTCCGGAAGGCGGATGACCCGCAGGTCCAGGTAGCGCATGGCGATACGGTACATGCCGGCCAGACCAGTATCATCGATGTCGTAGAGGATGTACACGCTCTTGGCTATCCTCTGCAGCATGAAGAACTCGTGCGCATTCAGATCCGCCGTCTCGGAGTTGAGCCAGCAGACATGATAGCCGGCCGCATGGACATTAAGGGCATCCGAGGGCCCGCTGCAGATGATGAGCTCCTCCCACCTGGTATCCTCGTCACTCCCGGCACCGTCATCCTGAGTGCCCGGATAGAGTCCGTCCCGGGCCTGGGCCAGGGCAGAGCGGAACTTGCGCTCGCCGAAGACGTAATCCGCCGGCTTCTCACCCACATACATGAAGCGCACCTTGCCCAGAGGGATGTACAGCTTGCCCCAGTCGCCGTAGTCGTAGTAAAATATGGGATAATCCGGAGTGGAGGATATCTTCCAGCTCCGGCCCTTCTCGTTGCGCCTGGTGATGTAGTAATCGACCGGCTTGAGGCAGAGGTCATCGCAGACCTGCTCGGTGATGCGGTATCCGAGGATATCCAGCTCGGCCTGGGTGAACTTGCCGTCCGGCCGGACAAAGACCCTGATGCTGTCGGAGGGCTGAGCCGCCTCCATCTTCGGAGCCGGCTCCCCGGCCGGACCGGAGACATCCTCCAGCAGGTGCGGGGCGAACTTCCGGGCTATCCAGTCCAGAGCCTGGGGAAATGTCAGATGCTCCTCCCTCTGCACCAGCTGTACTGCCGTATATGCCTTGGTGTCCGCTCCACCCTTGTCCTGGAAGAACCACACGCCCTCCTTGCAGAAGACCGTGGCCGACGGATTGCGGTCATCCGGACGGACACGGAAGTTGCGGCTGCCGCCGTTCCGGAAGCAGGCCGAGGCCTGAGGAAAGTAGTACTGCAGGACAGCCTTGCCTCCCTCAGTGGCCGCGAATATATCCTCTTTCTCGATACGCTTTCTCATATTATCTTAAAAATAAAGCGGCAGCCCCGGACATACCGGAGTCACCGCTGCAGAAAGTGAGGCCGACCGGGAAGCGCAGGTGCTTCCGGACCGGCCCCGGTGTCTTAACAAACGTTCCCGCCTCACGGCGGTACAATTGTCAAAAATAGATTAAAGTGCCATGCCTGCAAAATTTTTCTCACTTTTCTGCTGCAGTGACTCCAGTATGTCAAGGAACGTCCTGTTGTGTCCTCCGGCGGGGAGTCGGACCCCGCACCGCCCTGCGCTCTTTGAGCCTGGCCCGGTACCCGTTACGGGCCGCTACGGAGGGAAATGGGCGGGCTTCCGTGCTGGTCCGAGGCCACCCGCCCGGGTTGTTTATTGTGAGGGCTGCGAGACTTCTGATCAAAGCTCCTCATCCGGGGACACCGCCCGTCGCAGGGCCTGAACTGCTCCGGCGAAGAGCAGTTCCTGGTGCACTCCCCGCCGAAGAGGTGGATGCACTTCAGGCGGCGGTCCTCCCTTGCCTCGTCCGCGGTCATTTCTTCCCATCCTCCCTGATGAGGCAGAAGCTGCGGATCTCATCCGTGTAAATAATGGTTATGGCGAAACCGTTGCTCAGGCGCAGGCGGCCAGGCTCCAGCTTATCCAGATGTCCACAGCGGATATCAGGTCCGGTAACGACAGAAATCCTCTGGCCCCTGCGCACCTCCAGTAGCCTTGACGCCGGATACGGCGTATTATACTTCAGCTTTTCCATCGATGCCGTATTTTAATTGTGAAAGCACTTCGTTTACCTCCCCGGCAGGCATTCCCTCCGGGGACGTGGCCACCGCCGTAGACCTCTGGCCGAAGCGGTCGTGGCTCACATGAATGATGATGTCGTAGTCCTGTGTCATGATTCCTTTAACTTTTCAGCAATGTATTTATCCGCCTGCTTGATGCTGCAGCAGTATTCGCCATAAGTCCAGAGCACTTCCTCTCCGGCAATCACCCCGTCTTTCCTCCAGCACCGATATACCTGAGGGTATTTTCCGTCAGCGACACTCACCGCAGCCTTGGCGGCCTTCAATGTCTTGTGGAATGTGTCCGTATGGTGCTCATGGAAGCATTTCTCATATTCCTCATTCATAGCGTCTCCATTTCTTTTATATTTAATAATCGGGCCGAGATGTCATGGTGAAGTGATACAATCTCAGAATAGTCGATGCCGTGCATTGCAAGCAGCTGGCGAAGGTCTTTACCCCAATAGCCGATCGGGGTGTCTTCCGGCGCTCCTAGCACGTCCCTCATCAGCGACAAGGCGGTGCGGATGATTTCAAGTCTTTTAATTCCTATCTCCATGGTGTTATTGTTTTTTATCTGTTTCAGCTTTAGAGACGGCTTCCTCCGTTAATAACGTAAATAATTCGTCGAGGGGGGGGGGGGAGGACCGGCTATCCGGATCCGGAGCCTCTCCCCGGCGAACGAGAGCGAGTCCAGGATCTTCGCCGCAAGGACCGTATGCTGAAACATCCGGTAGCTCTTGGTCCCCCGGAGCGGGAAGCCGCCCTCCCCGGGCCGCATGTACCAGTCGCGGGGTCTGCGGCTGTCCTGGAACAGCGTCACCGCGGACTCCCGATCCACGGCGCCCATCAGCTCGACGGCCTTCCGGTTGAAGGAGATGCGCCCGGTGCGCGAGACAAGCATGAACGGCACCATCTCGGCCTTCTTGCCGGCCGCCCTGAAGGTTCTGGGGCTGTACTCCACGAGCTGCAGCCCCGGCGTGCTACTGCTTGATGTCCTCGGCATGGCTGTTGTGATTTAAAGGTGCTACAATACAACGTGTGCCGCCGGGTACTGATGCCGAAGGCTCCTCCATGTCCGGGACATGCAGTTCCGTGTCGCAGCCGAAGACTATGTCGCAGGCAGCCCGCATCAGTGGCTCGACGGCCTCCGGGGAATCATCCCTGGGGACGGAGACGGTAATGAAAATAGTTCTCTGACCGTCATCGTCAAAACGGTCCGTAATGTTCAGTCTGTATTCTCTGTCGTTCATCTCGCAGTGTTTTTAAATCGATTGTTGAAGAATCTGTAGCTGATACCGGCCGGAGTGACGACGTACATCAGGGCGGCCATGGCGTAAGACGCGGCGGTAAGGTCCCCGGAGGACTTCCAGGTACGGAGGGCGACGATGCTGACGAACACGCCGATGAGAGCAACGGCAGCGGTCAGCGCGATGACGGCGCGGCGGCCGTCGAAGGGTTGGTTGTGTGACATGATATTGTGTGTTTAGATGATGTTCCATAGCGTATCGTCCTCCAGTATGTTTTCGTCCCGACGGCCCCTGCGCCCCCTTGATGACATGGTCCTGCCGGCTTCTCCGGATCTGCGCGTCCTTATCATGTCACCGTGAAGGCTGACAATCTGAGGAACCAGCAGGACCAACATCATCATCGCACAGATCCTTCGCCTCAAGGGTGTCCAGTCGACACTGATGTTGTATCTCTTTATGGCCCACCACAGGGACATCTCCGTGCGGTGCTGCACATGCAGCTTGGCCTTGATGCCCGTTATGATGTTGCGGACGGTGCTGACGGAGACGGGCACTCCGCTCCTGGTCGGGAGATGTTCCGGGATCTCCTTGTCGGCCAGGCCGAGGAAGACGAGCTCAAGCACCTCCTCCTCCCTACGGGTCAGTCTCACTCCTTCCGTCCTCATGGCTCAGCCCTCCGCTATCTCCGGCACAATGTCCGTTCCGGCCAGTTCCGGGGCCTGTCCCCACACGCGGAAGATGCCGTAGTCCGCGAAGATCCTCTCGATGGCCATCTGCTCGGCCGGAGTGAGGCTGTACTGCCCCCTCAGGCGGTTGGCCCAGGAGGCCCTGGTGGAGATGTTGAGAGCGTGCATGATGCGCCGCTTGATGGCGGCCATGTTGCCGACGGTCACCTGGGACCATCCCAGGGCGAAGCTCGTGCTGTTTTCCATTGTCGTATCCATATCATTCATCGTGGCTTCCCCCGCCGGTATCGCTCCGGGAACCGTCACGGTGCAGGCCGCTCCTGCCGGGGGAATGTTGACTATATTTGCACATCAAACCAAAAATACAGTCATATTATGTCAAAACTCAATTCAAGGGACATCGCGTCCTATGGAGGCAACTACGAGTACATCACCCGCATCGCCTTCGATTCGTCCGATCATCACGATCCGCGCATCCATTGCTCTAACTTCGGGAACCTCGCCGAGGCCGAGGGGACTCCCGCCTTCAGCGGCCGCCTCCTGTCCGTCAAGGGCAACCTACTCGACGCCATAGCCGCGCTGGCCCGAAAGAGAGCACTGAGGGCTGATCTGTTGGAATCAGCCAGGATCTCCCTGCTTGGCGCTGCAACGGCAGAGGATATCGGGCATGTCATCGACCTGCTTAGCGACGCGCTTAGGGCGCGTGGACTCAAGTGCCGGTAGCAGGACCGCATAGGTGACGGCGAGCAGCACCAGATCGATGTCAGTGTAGCCCCAGCGGCTGACATGGTTGCGGAACAGACGGACGGACATCATGCCCTCGAAGATGAAGTACATCGTGAGGGCAAGCCACTGCTCTATCTCCTCCCGTTCCATGTCCAGGAACACCACGGCGGCTTCCAGCTCGGCATCGGTGTGCAGGGCCTTGGTCAACAGCGCATCTTCCTCGGGCGTAATAGTCATTTTTATCTATTTTTTTATTACTTTTGTTGCTTTACATTTGTAAAGCCAAATAAACATTTGTTTAACTCGCTTTACATGTGCAAAGATATATGAAGAATTTCAGATAATACAAATTTTATCAGAACTTTTTCATATTAAATTTTATAATATTTGACTATATGATTAGTAATGAGCAATTTAAACTTTTAATCGAACAGCTGAAATTAAGCAGCGGATTAAAACAGTCGGAGATAGCCGAGATGCTTTCTGTCAAAAGCACATATCTCTCAGATATGATTAACGGTAGAGTGCCCATTACTGAGAAGATGCTGAAAAAAATATCTGAAAAATTTCAGATAAACAACTTCGGCAGCAAAAATATAACAGCCGGCATCATTAACCATTCAACGATTGACAACCGCTCGTACTACAGCGACTCCCCGGACGTGCTGCGTGCCGAGATCGACCGCCTCGACCAGATAATAGAGACCAAGGAAGGAATAATCAAGAGCCAGGAGGAGAGGATCAAGAGCCAGGAGGAGAGGATCAAGAGCCAGGAGGAGAGGATCGACAAGCTGCTCGACATCATTGCCAGGAAATAATAACCATTAAAATCAATACAGTATGAAAAAGTATGTATTTTTTATATTACTCATAATAACTATTTTAAGCGGATGTAGAAATGGGGGTTCGAAAATAAATAGAGGGAATAAATATGATGTTGACACAGTTTATCATACTGATAAAATAAAAGAACTGGAATTTAATGGACTATTTGAGTTCAAGATAGGAATTACAACTGTCAGGGACTGTAAGAGAATCAACGATGAAATGACTTTCTCGGATCCTTTCTTCAAACCCAACTTCTACGGCAGCGACAAGTGGGAAGTTCATGACACGGAAAAAGCTGACAGGTGGGCCAAAAATGATTTGATCTCGAAATATGATTTCACCTTATATACAGTCGGTGATATTAAAATTAATTCACTGTCTCTTGCCTTTTACAACGACACACTATGCGCCATAAATGTACCAAGCGTGGATTATGATTTGCTCTCCCTTGTAATTGAGAAATATGGACCGGGTGAAGGATATGAGCAAAGCAGCGGCTATAAAAAAGGTGACAAATATTACTTCGACTCCAGAGAGCGAAGAGAGTGGAAAGGGCGCAAGGCCACTGCTGAATATTACAAAAGTAGTTCCAACGAGGGACCTTTAGGGGGCTATTTGGTAGAATATCTGACTATTTCAGATAATTCTGGCAGATATGAACTGTTTGAAAAAGAGTTGCAAACTCTTAAAGAAGAAGATAAAAAAATTGAAGAAAAGGATCATCAAAACATGATAGATTTACTATAGAGTATGCCTGCCTCATACACAAATATCCAACAAGAGATAAAATCAAATAACATCATACCATGACCCAGATACCAAAAAAACTGAATAAATGTCCGCTTGTGGATGTAATATTCGAGATACGCTTCAATCCCATCGTTCCTCCAGAGGTCGTATTTCCTATGATCTATAGCCGTATCAGCAACGATTTCGGTCCAATAGAATCTCTCCCGGTATCACAAATTCCGGCACAGACTCGGGAAAGCGACCCTAATCTTGAATTTGCACCATTATTCAGGTTACGGAGCAATGCGAACAAAAACCACATCATTCAGATTGGGCCAAAGGTTGTAATATGGAGCTCTTCTCCACTCTATTCCGGATGGGACAATTTTAGGGAATACGTAACGCCATTGCTCAAGACCGTCATCCAATGCGGAGTTCTTACAACTATTATAAGGACAGGATTCAGAGCCGTGAATTTTTTTGAGGACACAGATATATTCAAAAACAAACTGCTCGTCAAAATCTCACTGAATGATAGTGAAATCCGATATAATCAGACAACTCTTAGAACTGAGCTGATCAAAGATGAGTACCACTCCACTGTACAGGTAATGAACGAGGCCCAAGTAAACCTGCCGGCATCACGTAAAGCTGGCTCAATCATCGACATCGACACATTCAATGTCTCACATGCCTCTACATCCGAAGACATCATAAGAAGGCTAGACATAGCTCACGACATTGAGAAGGAAGCTTTTTTCAGTCTTCTTAAGGATGATTTTCTAAAAACCCTTGAACCAGAATATTAAAATTACTACTTTTGTATGAATATCATAAGTTTAAGCAGTACTGTGATACTTGCTATGGCTGGAACACAAGACGCATCGCCTCATACTGACATCAAGACTCCGATGTATACAGATGTACGGACTCTTGAACAGACTTCTTCATCCAACTCGAACGATGTCAAGATTTCCAGCACCGCATACCTGCCTCTCGTAAATCTACATAAGGTGTTTGAAGAGTTTCATAAAACTCAATTCTACGCTGATGTATACAAGGGGAAGTCTCTAGGTGAGTTTATAAGAATCGAAGAGTAATCATGGCCACAATAGAAATATGTGCTACCGGCGAAATCACCACCGGAACGATAGTGCATAATATACCATGGAATCAGGATGGGGTAAATCTTCCCGGCATAGTGCTGTCAAACGCATGCGATTTAGAGCACGACAAGGCGGGCTACATCATAATTGCCGGCCTCGTCGAGGCTAAGACTACACTGCTGGATTCCAACGAGTACAAGAATCTGAACATAACCCCCAGGACCGAGCTTTCAAACAAGGATAAAGTGAAACTCAAAAGATTCTATGAGGACTATATTTACAATAAAGGGATCACGCGATACTACCTCATATATCCAAACAAAGCCCTTGAGGCGTCCATGCCCGCCATGCTGGTAGATTTCCAGCATTTGACATCCATTCCGTCTAACGAAAGCAACAGGCTGAGAATATTAGCCGAACTGAAGTCTCCGTTCAGGGAGGAGATGATGCAGCATTTCACCTCGTACACATCCCGAGTACCTGTTCCGAGAGAAGAATCTTCAGTGATATTCCCCTTGCTTACCGATTACGTTTTATAAGGAATGAGTGCTCCCCGGGACGGAAACGGGACTACGAACCACGGCAATAGCCAAATTATAAACACATAACACGACGATTTACAATAAATTACAAGATGGAGAAAAAAGGCAACAAGTCCTCTCTCCGCTAC
>CASFSL010000018.1 GCA_949297365.1 uncultured Bacteroidales bacterium
CCGAGGCGCAACAGTATATGTGGACGAAGTCCAAATTGCGCAGAAGCCGAGAGCAATGCAAGCTTGTTTGCAATTGCCGAGGCGCAACAGTATATGTGGACGAAGTCCAAATTGCGCAGAAGCCGAGAGCAATGCAAGCTTACCGCAAAATGACTGCCGCACGGTATTACAGTTGTCAAGCCAACTTGACGACGGTGATGCCGGCACCGCCGCGCTCGACGTGCTCGTCAGCGAATGAGACTACACCGGGGGTAATCTTCAGGAACTTGCGAATCTCTTCCTTGAGGACTCCGGCCCCCTTGCCGTGGAGGATGGACACCTCGGAGACCCCGACCATCAGGGCGTCGTCGATAAAGTCGGTGACTGCCGGTATGGCCTCCTCCAGATGCATACCCCGGACATCTATCGAGGGCTTGAAATTGAGCTTGCGCTCCGAGATGGAAGACGAGAGCCGCACACCGGACTTGACCGAAGCGGAAGACTTTACCGAGGCACGATACTGGTTGGCCGACAGAAGCGCAAGTTTGGAAACATCCACACGGGTCAGTATCTCACCTACGGCCACAGTGGCCTTCTTGCCAGAGACCTGTACCACCTCGCCGGTCATGCCGCTGTCTTCAAGCCGTACATATGCACCGGGTTTGATACTTTCAGGTGCAGCATCATCCGGGGCACCGGCTCCAGGTACGCCGCCGGAAGTTCCTCCAGAGAAGCCAAGCCCTGAAGGTGCGACAGAACTGCCGGAAACTGCCGGCCGACCATCCGGGGTTCCAGAGGCTGCGCGGCGGGCACGGCGTTCCTCCTGCCGCCTCTTGCGCTCCACTATCTGGGCCATCTTCCGCTCGATGCGGGCCTCCATCTCGCTGCGGGCCGCCGAGTCATCGGCTACCGACGCGGCAAAGTCCCGCAGTTCGGAACGCACCAGCTGAGTCCGCTCCTTCTCGGCCTGGGACTCGCGTATCTCCCGTATAGTCCGCTCTATCTGTCTGTTGGCCTGAGCCACTATCTCCGCTGCCTGGGCCTTGGCTTCTTCGAGCACGCTCTTGCGCAGGGCCTTTATCTCGGACAGCTCTTTCTCGTATTTTTCCGTCATGGAATCCAGAGTACGGTCGGCTGCCTTGACACGCACAAGCCGTTCCTCCAGTTCGCGCTTGTTGCGGGCTATCTTGCGCAGATTGCGCTCCACGGCCACATAATCCTTGCCGGCCCTCTCCTCGGCTCCGTGTACGATACTCTCCGGAAGTCCTATCTTCCGGGCCAGCTCAAAGGCAAAGGAATTGCCGGGCAGCCCTATCTCCAGACGGAACAGCGGCTGGATCTTCTGCACGTCAAAGAGCATCGCCCCGTTGACGATACGGCTGCTGTTGCTGGCATAGAATTTCAGGTTGGTATAATGGGTGGTGATGACCCCGTAGCAGCCTTTTTTCTCAAACTCACTGAGTATCTCCTCGGCTATCGCGCCTCCGGCCGCCGGCTCGGTACCTGAGCCGAACTCGTCTATGAGCACCAGAGAACGGTCATCGGCCAAGGTAACGGCCTCCTTCATGTTCAGCAGATGCGAGCTGTAGGTACTCAGGTCGTTCTCCAGCGACTGGTCATCGCCGATGTCCACGAACATATCGTGGAAGACCGTCAGTTCCGAGCTCTCCGAGGCCGGTACGGGCAGGCCCCACTGGAACATGTACTGCAGCAGGCCGACAGTCTTGAGGCATACCGACTTGCCGCCCGCATTGGGCCCGGATATCAGCAGGATGCGCTTGGCCGGAGTCAGCACGATATCCAGCGGCACTATCTTCCTGCCCTCCTTGGTCAGAGCCTCCTCCAGCAAAGGATGACGGGCCTGGCGCAGAATCAGCTCGCCCCTGTCGGAAAGCACCGGCTTGCCGCCCTTGAAGCGGGAGGCCACAGAGGCCTTGGCCATGATGAAATCCAGCTCGCCCATGAACTTCTGCGACTCGATGACATCGTCGATATAAGGTCTGAGAAAATCCGTAAACACCGTCAGTATCCGAAGTATCTCCCTCTGCTCCTCGAAGTGAAGCTCACGCAGCTGATTGTTGAGCTCGACCACCTCCATCGGCTCGATGAACGAGGTCCTGCCCGAAGCCGACTCGTCGTAAACTATGCCCGGCAGCTTTCTCTTGTTGCTGGAGGACACCGGTATCAGTACCTTGCCCTCACGTACAGACACCGAGGCATCGGCATCGGCCACACCCTCCTCCTGTGCCTTGCGCAGTATAGCCTGAATACGCCGCGACACAGCCCCCTCCTTGTCCTTGATGGCCCGGCGGATGGCATACAACTCCTCGGAGGCGTTGTCGCGCACCTCCCCGTATTTGTCCAGAATCTCATCTATCCTCCGCAGAACTTCCGGGAAAGACAGCACTGCAGAGGCCATCTCCCTCAGCAGCGGATACTGCCCCTCCTTACAGCCGCTGAAAAATGCCAGAATCCTGCGCAGGGCATCCAGAGAGCCGCGCAGCACTATCAGCGAAGGCAGGTCGATATGTGAGTAAGGACTGCGCAGCGGCACCAGAAAGGGGATGCAGTCCCCGAAGCCGGAATTGGGAAATGCCGTCTCGAACATCAGGATCACCCGCATCTCGTCGGCCAGACCCAGACGACGCTCTATCTCCGCCGGCTCAACGGACACAATCTCGCCCTCCGCCCTTTCCCGGCCATAACCGGTGGAACAACGGGCGGCGACACTCCCGCGGAGTTTGTCAAAACCCAGCTTGGCCTCTATCTTTACCTCATTTGTCATACGTTCTCCTTACGGTAGGAATTCTCAATCGAGAGCTTCAGCTCGCTCATGCTGGTGATGGTCTTCATCTCGCCCCCGCTTACGAAAGATATGTTGCCCGTCTCCTCAGACACCACGATGGCATCCGCGTCGGTATCCTTGGTGATGCTGACGGCAGCCCTGTGCCTCATGCCGTACTGCGGCGGGATATCAGGGTTGTCCACTATCGGAAGGGTGCAGCGGGCGGCGATTATGCGGTCCGCGTCGATGACCATCGCCCCATCATGTAAAGGTGTGTTCTTATAGAAAATATTCTCTATCAGACGCCTGTTGACCGCCGCGTCTATGCGGTCCCCGGTCTCTGTGACGAACTCCAGGGAAGAGTTGTGCTGCAATACGATGAGGGCACCGGTGCGGGTATCGGCCATCCTGCGGCAGGCCTGGGTAATCTCGTCCAGGGCCGTGGCCTGTATTTCCTTGTCATTGCGTCCCAGCAGCAGACGGGTAAAAAGATTGTTGCGGGACGACGAGAGGTACTTGCTCCCTATGTGCAGCAGAAAACGGCGTATCTCCGGCTGGAAAATGACGATCAGCGCTATCACTCCGACTCCGAGGATCTGACCCAGAATCGAGGACAGCAGTTTCATGTTCAAGGCCTTCACCACTACCCATACCAGATAGAACAGCAGTATGCCGGTGACGATGTTGAACACAGAGGTACCGCGTATTATCCGCATCATCTGGTAGATCAGAAGACCTACCAGGATGATGTCGATAATATCAATGACCGATATGTTGATGAAGTCAAACATCCGGAGACTTAATACTTGATTACTTTACTTCCAGGACCTCGCCTGCATCCTTGGCCACGACCTCTTTCCACTTGTCACTGTAGCCGGGCTGGTCGGGAGAGGCGGGGATGCGGTCGGAATATCCGTTATTGAGGAATGTTCCGTGCCCGTTCTCCTTCTTCACGTTGCCGTCCATATACTTGACGAGCAGGTAGATATCCAGCTCTTTCCATGTATCGAACAGACTCTGGGCCTGAGCGATGCTGTAAGTGGTCAGGAAGTCGCGGGTAGCCGCAATGCTCTCCTCGGTAGGAGTCTCGCCCAGAATCTTCAGAGCGGCGGCATCTATCTCCGGCTGTTCCTCTATGGCTGCATTCTCACGGGCATCGATGACCTCGCGCACCTCGGGCTCGATACGGTCATAGAGCATATAGGCGAAATTGGCTATACGGTTGGTGACCCAGAAGAGGGATGTGGGGGAATACTCCAGCATACTGCCGTTGCCGACCTTGATGCAGCCAGGAATCTCATTGACTGTGGTATAGACGGGAGTAAGGCAGGAAGTAGCGGCATCGTCCGTGCCGAACCATATTACGCCTCCTATCTCGTCGGGCAGCCAGCTGCGGCTCTGGCACACAATCCAGAATCCGGTCTGCTGGGTGGCGATGGCACGCTCATTGACATAGGTCTTGCCGTCATACTCGAACTCCATCGGTCTCCACCTGTAGGGAGTGTGATGTCCGCCTGCACCGGCATCAACGGTCATGTCCATGGGCGAGCCCTCAAAATGGTCGCGCATCACGTCGGCCACATCCTTCAGGCTGACCTTCTCGGAAGGCTTCACGAAGAGAGGCAGACGGTTGTCGGCATTGTAACCCATGGCGAAATCCAGATACTCATCGGCCGGACGGTCTCCTATCACACCGTCGCAGAGGATGTTGAATGCCGACCATACCCTGGCCTCGCAGCCTCTCAGGGCTCCGAAGTTCAGGGGAGCATATGCGTCGCAGAAGCTGAACTCCTCGTCGGTACCCTCGAAGTAGCCCATCTCGCGGGCGAAATCCACCACGTCCTCAGAGTAGAGCCAGTTCTCAGGGTCATCAAAGTTGATGTTGGTGATACGGGCCTGGTTGGCATGGGCGCAGATATATCCGTCCGGGACACGGGCTGCCACCCATACGATGCCCTTACGGACATTGCGGCCCTTCTTGTCCAGCTTGCTGCCCTTACCGATGAGCTCCATGATCCACACCTCGTCCTTGTCGGCTATCGAGAATGACTCGCCGCTGGAGGCATAGCCGTACTCATTGGCCAGGTCCGCTATGATCTGAATGGCCTCACGGGCTGTCCTGGCCCTCTGCAGGGTGATATAGATAAGCGAGCCGTAATCCATGATACCGTCCGGATCATAGAGCTCGGGACGGCCGCCGTATGTAGTCTCGGTGATGATGACCTGGTGCTCGTTCATATTGCCCACTGTCTGATAGGTCCGGCCTATCTGGGGTATCTGGCCGAGGAAACGGCCTGTGTCCCATTCGGTCACATTGAGCATGATACCCGGCTTGAAGAAGCCCGCAGGGGTAAAATACAGTTCTCCGTAGAGCTGATGCGAGTCGGCCGCATAGGTCACAAGCACCGATCCGTCCTTGGAGGCACCTTTGGTTACCAATACATTAGTACATGCAAGACCGCTCTGCACGGACATTATGGCAAAAGCGGCGCATAGTGCTGATTTCAGGAATTTATTCATGTCGTTTATTCTGATTTTGTATACATTTGCAAAATAAATTCAAAAGTAACACTTTTTAAATTCATATACAAAAAGATGACACGGGACATTATCATCAAGCTGATGCTCACACTGGCCGTACTGATATCGGCGACAGTGCTCCGCGCTCAGAACAAGGAAGAAGAGAAAACTCCGGAAGACATGGCGACAGAGGAAGCCAACCGCCTTGAGAGACTGCTCAAACTGGAGCCGCACCAGACATTTTTCATAGACTCCATACTGCAGCACGACATGAGGGCCATGCACGATGAGATTGAGGCCCTCAGGGCATCAGGGACACAGGAATACACTGTATACAAGCAGGTTCAGAACAGATGGGTGGACCAGATAGACAGCTCGTATAGAAAAATCCTGACAGAATACCAGTACATGATATACCGCCGGGACATCGGCAAACTCAGCAAGGAAGAGCTGAAAGTCCTCAAAGCTATGGAAAAGGCCGAGAAAAAAGCCCGCAAGGCCCAAAAAGAGTAAGGCCGACGGGCTATACTAAAGAGCCACAAAACCGGGGCGGCGGTCCTTATAGTAGACCTCGTATCTGAGGCCGGCAGCAAGAGCCGTCTGACGGCACCAGTCAAAGCGGTCGGCTATGCGCGTGATGTCATGGGCATCCGAGCCGAAGGACACGGCCTCGCCCCCGAGCTCCCGGAAACGCTTCAGGATATTGATATCCAGTTCCGGATGCCTTCCACGGTACAGTTGATAGGTCTTGGTGTTTATCTCCAGGGTCTTGCCGTTCTGCACCAGAAAAGTCAGGATTGAGTCCAGCACATCCGCAAAATCCGAATAGTATATCGTCACTTCCTTATAGTCCGGATAACGGACGATATAGTCGTAATGCCCGAGTATGTCAAAGTCCGGCATGACCCTTATAAGCCGGTCGAACTCCTCCAGATAGTGCCCGTACGCATACCGCCAGTCATAAGGCTTGTAGTAGTCCCCGAAATACGGGTCGTGGCCGTCTATCAGATGCAGGGAGGCTATCACGCAGTCAAACCTGTTGTCGGCTAGGATTCTCCGTATAGTCGGCATACTCTTGTCCTGCAGACCTATCTCCACTCCCTTGAGCAGCTGGAAGTCTCCGTACTTCCCTCCCCTGCCGTTCAGGCCCAGAAACTCCACGTCCTCGTCTATGGCCGTCTGCTGGGACGGTACGTCAAACGTGAAGTCAGCCACTCCCGCCGGAGGGTCAAAATCCAGATGGTCAGTAAGACACAGACCGCTCAGACCTCTCTCATACGCCGTCTTGACCGCATCCACTATATCCATGCGGGAGTCGGCAGAAAAATACGAATGACTGTGGTTGTCGAATAATCCGCCCTTCATACTACCTTATCTCCTCCACGCTCCACGTTCCGGCCTCCGGGTCACGGACTACCAGCACGCTGTTGCGCATAGGCTCCATCTCGTCCGGCACAAGGATATCAAAATCCACCATCACCGAGTCCCTGCTCAGCTCGTACACCTCGCCGGCCTGAGGCTCCAGCTCCGCAGCCAGTTCCAGAAACGCCGACTTGAGCGAGTCCGGCAGAGTCTCTATCTGCCTGGCGGACTCCTCCACCTTGGCGCGGAGCTCTTCCCCGCACATCGCCGCAGCCTTGTCATATTCGGCCGCGAAATACGCTTTCACAAAGCTTTCCGCCATATCTCCGGCTTCCCGTATATGGCGGTCAGCACAGCCCTGGACAGCAGTCAGCACCACTGCCAGGGCCATCACTGCCAATACCTTTCTCATCGTCATACCCTGTTAGTCCAACACCTCGACTCCGTCCAGATCCAAAAGGACGAGCTGCCAGGTGTCGTTGAATTTTGTAAGAATACCGGTCAGGTTGCACCTCGTACCCAGAGATGTGATACCGCTCTCGATCACCTCCGTGTCCGCAAATGAGGCATATCCGCTGGTACGCACCACGACAGTGGCGTTATCCAGCCCGAAATTCTGCTCCCCGTAAGCGGCCTCACGTCCGGTATAAGGGTCGTTGCTTACAGCCCATGTACGGAGTCCGTCGGAACTGCCCTGGTACGACACATTCATAAGGCGCACGTAACGGCACACCATGGCGTCAGTCAGCATGGAGGATGTATCAATATCCGTGGGAGGCAGAGGGTCTCCGAACTCTCCCCTGAATATCGTCTTGTCGATAAGTCCCTGCACGTCCAGCCAGGATGTCTCGTACCTGTCCTCGAAAGACTGCGCCCCGAGCTGTACGCTTCCGCCGTAAGTACCGAGATACAGGCCCTGCGGCTTCACATACAGAGTCTGGCCGAGCTTGTAGTCGTTGTACAGACCGGTCTTGCCTATCTTGACCTCCAGGCCGGCCGTGCTGTCCTCTATATAAAGAGTCCTGTAGACATTGCCGCTGCGGTCGGAGCTGATAATCTTGCCCTCCAGGACGATTGATGCGTCCGTTATCTCCGTCGGCCCGCCCGTGTACATGGCCTTGAAATCCCTCAGAGTCATCGTGGCCGTCATGTCCGCGAACTCATACGGTGCCGGCTCGTCAAATTTCTTGCATCCAGAAAATGCCATGCAGGCTATAAGCAGCGCAGCTGAATATTTGATAATATTTCTCATCACTGTATTCATTTAGAATCTGAAATATACGTTAATCATATAGTTGATGCCGTGCAGGTAGAAATACCTGGTGTCGAACGGCTCGTAGTGCATGAACTCGCCCTGGGCATCCTCCACGCGGGACAGTCTCATCTGCTCGTAACCGCCGGTCTTGATGTTGCGGTTGTTGAGGATGTTGTTGATGTTCGCGCTGACTCCGAGCAGATACTTGCCGCCGATGTACCAGGACTTGCCTATGTTGGCGTTGAGCACAAATGCGTGGGGGAACTGCTCCTGTTCCCTCATGGCGTTTATGAGAGCCATGCCCTCCTCCGTGGAAGCATCCATGCCTTCAAGAGCATAGTCGGTACGGCGCAGGGGGTTCATGGAGATGTACATGCCGTCAAAGTAGTTCAGTTCGATACCGGCGAACAGATAGCCGGGACCGGCCCAGGTCAGGCCGATGGATGAGGCCAGATGAGGGGTACGCGCCACCTTGAAGCCCTCCCAGTACACAGTCTGGTTCTCCAGCACTGTCCTGGCGCTGTTGTCCACAGTCTGGGTGAAATTGGGATTGGACGTGTACTCGTAGTTGCCCCAGCTTACAGCGCCCTCGAATGCCAGACCGCCCCAGATAGGCACCTTGATTCCGGCCTCGATACCGTAATTGCGCTGGTCAATACCGGTCATGGAGAAGTTGGTGAAAGCTCTCTGGATATCATCATAGAAGCTGATAAGGTCCGTCTGGTCGTTGATGGTGGTGTAGAACGCCGATACGCGGAGGGATATCCACGAGGTTTTCAGCATATAGTTGATATCCGCGCTGAATATCTTCTCGGTCGTAAGGCCGTCCACCACGCTGTTACGCGTTCTCGGCGACAGGAATGCCTCCTCAAAATAGGGGGCCTGCGTCATGTAGCCGACATTGGCGTATATCATGTTCTGAGGTGAGAACTTGTAGTAAAGGCCCAGTTTAGCCTTGTATGTCAGGAAATTCAACTTTTCGGAATTGCCGAGAGAGTTGTCGGGGAAAAGGCCCTTGCGTACGAGACCCTCTCTCCAGAAAGTATTGTACCCCAGCTCAGCGCCGAGAGTGGCCTCGAAGCCGCCCACATTCAGGTCCCAGGCCGTCCACAGTCTGTGGTTGCGGATATGGGCATAATAGTCATAACCGTACTTGTCTCCCTCCTTTACCAGACGGTTGGGATTGTCCAGGTCATTCTGGTAAGCATCCTGATCCGAGCCGAAGTCCCTCTCGGCGAACTGGTCGATGTTGAGCCAGTAGTCACCGCCGAGCAGGTCCTTGACTATCTTGTAGTACTCGGTACGGTTCCAGCGGAAGTTGTATCCGAGCGAGCCTTTCAGTATGGAGCCGAAACTCTTGGTCACCTGACCGGTGACGTTGATGTCGTTCTGGTCCGTGCGTCTCTCCTCCAGGATGTACTTGGAGCGTGAGGCATTGGTCACGTCTATGGCCGGGTTATAGTCAATGCCCTCGTCAAATGTACTGTTGCGGTTCACATCATATAGCCTGTCCCAGTTGATGTGCTGCACGTTGCTGTTGTATCTCCAGCCGTCCACGGCCCACGCGTATTTGTCGGGGTCATCGTCAAAATAGCTCGGCAGATAGCGGTAGTAGTCCGGACGAGGGTCGGGAGCATCGTACCAGTCGAGAGCCGAGTAGCCATTGCGGCCGAAACGCCATGACACGCCGGCCGTCACTTTCAGGTCATCGAACGGAGTGTACTCGTAGTTGAACAGGAGCACCGGCTCATGGTTGTTCCTCACACGGGCATTGCGCACCTTGCCGTTCTGGTAGCCCCAGTTGGAGTTGTAGTAGTTGCTGCCCATCAGGTCGTACACCTCCTGGGTGGAGGCGTTCTGGGCACCGCGCTGTACGGGCGAGCCGAAGAGGGTCAGCGAGAAACGGTGCTGGTCATTCAGTCTCTTCTCCGCCGCAAGGAAATATGCAAAGGCGTTGTAGTACACGCCGGTGATATAGTCGTTGCCGCCCAGACGGGTAGACACTGAGGCCGCGAAGGCCCAGCCGTTGTCCATAAGGCCGGTGGCATAAGTGGCCATCAGACGCAGACGGTAGGTGGAACTGTTGGTCAGCACGCTGAAACGGTATCCTTTGGCAACCGTAGACGCATAGGCATTGACATTGGTGAGTCCGTTGATTCCGCCCACACCGTAGTCGGACAGGGCCATGCCGCCCACTGCCTCTTTCTCTCTTGTTGCCTCGTTCAGACCACTGAAGAGAGAATAGGGAGTGTAGCCGCTCAGGGCGTCATTGAACTTGATGCCGTTGATGTAGATATCCGACATTCCGCTCTCGTAACCTCGATTGAGGAAACGCATCGCGCTGAAACTGAACGACGCTATGTTGTCGAACACGTCCTGCGAGGCGGACAGTACCGACGGCACGTCCTCATAGCCTGAGCCGGACTCGTCCTCCACCTCGAAGTCCGCGAACATATCGTCGCTCATGAAGTCCGTCATCGGCACATCGGGAGTCAGGGACACATTCATAAGGTCGTAGACCTCCCCTCCGCTGACCCTGACACTGAGCCGTGTCTTCAGGTATCCGGCGGCGGAGACCTCCATATCGTACACTCCGTCCTCTATGTCCAGGAACTCAAATACGCCGTCCTCTCCGGTATATACAAACATTTCCCTCTCAGTGTAGAACAACGTCACTTTCGCGTCTTTCACCGGGCGGGATGCGTCGCGGTCCATGACCGTTCCCTTCACTCCTCCGGTCTGCGCCAGGGCGGGAAGGGCGGCCAGCATCAGCACAAACGCTGCAATAGCTGTCTTGATTTTCATAAATTCTGTATTCTGTTCTATTTACCTATTACTATATATACCGGAAGATGGTCGCTGTATCCTCCGAGGAACGAATTGCCGCTGAACGAGCGCAGGGGATAGTTCTTGTACCGGCCCTTCTGCTGGATCATGTAACTGCGCTTGAATATCCTGCCGTACATATCCTTGTCCGAAGGAAGCAGATGCAGCGAGCCGCTGTCCTGCCCTATGAGATTGTAATTGACAACGATATTGTCGAATAAATTCCACGCATCCTGATAGCCGATGGTGCCGTAACCGGCCCTGTGCAGGCTCCACATGGGATTGAAATATCCGCCTGGCTCCACTTGGGAGACCTTCTCCTTGGCCCCGAGGGTCTCGGAAAGGCTCTTGTTGTACGGGTCGTCGTTCATGTCGCCCATGATTACGATCTTGATATCAGGGTACACAGTCTGGAGCGAATCGGCATAGCGGCGCACTGTCTCGGCGCAGCCCACCCTAAGATACTCCGAGGCGGCCGAGCCTCCGCGGCGGGAGGACCAGTGATTGACGAAGAAACAGAACCGCTCGCCCTCTATCGTGCCGCATACGGCCAGGATGTCACGGGTCTTGAAATCCGGAATCTCGGGTATCACCGGCTGGAACACGTCGCTCCACTCCAGCTGGAACACATCCGGACGGAAAAGTAGGGCCACATCGATACCCCTTGGCTCCGGCGAGTCGTACTGCACTATCTGATAACGGGCAGGACGCAGACTCTCAGTTGAGACCAGGTCCTCCAGCACCCTGCGGTTCTCCACCTCGGAGAGACCGATGACTGCCGGATAGTCCTTATTGGCAGCCGCTATCCCGTACAGCACCCGGGATATGTTGGCCAGCTTCTTGTCGTACTTGGCCTGCGACCACTCCTTGGGACCGTCGGGAGTGAACTCCTCGTCCCTCGTTGCGGGATCGTCGTAGATGTCGAAGAAGTTCTCGACATTGTAGAATGTCACCACGTAGCTCTTGTCCTCAGCCCTGAGGGAGAAGACAGCCAGAAGCAACACTGCGGTCAGAATCAATTTCCTCATCTTATACAGGTTTTGGTTTTTAGTTTAAAATCCCCATCGGCTCGGCTCGCACTGGTCCTTCACTGACTCAGCCACGCCCCGGGGCAGGTTGTTGAAAAATGCAAATCCGGTCATCGCCTCGACTTCCGCGACGGAGCACATATCCGACGAATTAGGATTGCTGCGGCTGTATTCCTCATTGTCAAATACAAACGCCACGGAATAATATGCCGAAGTGGAGACCGTATAACTCAGCACGGCCTTGAAATAGCCGTCAGGGACAGCCACCCGGTTGCCGGCATTGTCCTCCGTCCAACGCGACGGTTCTCCTTTGTCAAATATAGGCCCCGTAACCACATACAGAGTGTCAGGATTTAAGTTCTTACCATCACTCAAAAAGCCGCGCACCCTGTTTTCCAGATTGGCCCAGATATTCTGATTGAAACCGGATACCTGAGCAGTCATGTTGGTATAATAGAATGTCTGGCGGTTCATGGCCGTGTTGGCGTTGCGGGAGCCTGAGGGTATCTGATGCCCCCGGTCGAAGCCTCTCTCGGGCCAGCCGTGATTGAGCAGCGGCTCATACTCGTCCGGTATCTTGGGGTCATATCCCCATGCGTCCGTTCGCCCGCTGCCTATATAGTCGCTGCACAGCGGGTATGCCACCCATAAGGCAATCCTCCCGGCCGCATCATACAGCATGGAGTAATTGCGTTTCTGCTGTCCGTCCACCTCCGCTGTATGGTATATGAATGCCCTGCCCTCCTCATCTTCCACTGCAGGAAGTTCCAGCCAGCCCGACTGATACGGATCGGACTTCAGGCCCGGCCAGTCCGGATCGGTCCCGGGATCTTCTCCCTCCTTATGCGAGATGTAATAGGCCGGAGTGTCCGTTCCGCCTCCCTGGGCCTCTCCCCGATGCTCACCTCTAACCGTAGCCAGAGTGAGGATATCTCCCTCCCTGAGTCCGAGGGATGAGAACGATTTGTCGTTGCTGTCCAAAGGGCCTTCGGCTGTCAGGCCGTAGATGTACACCTGACCTGTCCCGTCCTCTATGGTCAGATTGCCGTATGTGCCGTCCTCTATATCCGTTATGTATCCGGTCAGCTTATACCAGACCGTATCGTCCGGCTCCGCCGCCAGAAACTCCTCCACTGTGGCAGTGATGAGCCCCTCTATATCCGGGTCTGGGTCTTCACCGCCGGAAGCATTCGGGTCTCCTTTCTGCACCAGTGTGACCGTTATCAGTTCTCCGTCCGAAAAACTGACATTCACGGCTACCTCCCTGTCCGAACGGCTTTCATTCTCCGAGTACAGCAGCATCACGTTATTGGCACTGCCGCTGCCGGACTCCGGAGAGACACTTGCCCACCCTGTCTGCGCACCGTCATAGCCGAGCGATATGCTCCAGTCCCCGAACGACTCTATCGTCACGAACTGTCCCGTATGGTCATACGCGACAGTATCCCTGGACAGCACTACCATGTTCTCCTTCCCGGCCTCACGCCCATCGTCCGTACATGAAGACAGTAATACTGCCGGCATCACTGCCAGCAGTACCACAATCCTCAATAATATATGCTTAAATGACATCCGTCAGACAGTTATTTAGAATGAGCCCAGGCCTGAGACATCATCTTTTGATGATTGCTCCCATTCATCAATATTAAATTCCGTAGTGGGTGCCGTAA
This sequence comes from uncultured Bacteroidales bacterium, assembly GCA_949297365.1. GTDB lineage: Bacteria > Bacteroidota > Bacteroidia > Bacteroidales > UBA932 > Coprenecus. The sequence goes on from CASFSL010000018.1 coordinate 13,426, forward strand.
CGGTCGTTTTACGCCTGAATGTTTTATCTTTGCCCCATTCTATCTTTTCTCCTATATATCCGACTACATCTGCATTCTCGCCATTGCATGTCAATACTATAGCGTCATCTCCATTGAAGTTTACCGCCGTATTGGATTCCGAATCAACCCCTTCCGGCAAAGTCAATGCAGCGTCTGCGTGTTTATAAACTTTAACAGCACCCGGTTCAAGAGTTCCCTCTAAAGCGACTGTTGATTCAGGAGATGTTTTTCCATTAGAGTACAACACAAGCGCATACGATGCAAGGTTTACAGTTTTGTCAGAAATATTTGCAATCTCTATGTACTTATTAGAACTGCTGCCCTCAACATACTCGGAAATGATAAGAGCTGTAGGATCTCCTTCCGGAACATCCGGTGTCTCTCCTTCCTCGTGCGAGATATAATATGCAGGTCCGCCTACCTGAGCCTTGCCGTTATACTCATCTCTGGTACCAACCAGCGTCACGATATCTCCCTCCTTGAGTCCGAGTTCCGAGAAAGACTGGTCATTACTGCTTACTTTCTCCTTTGTCAGACCATAAACCAGAACAGAACCGGTCCCGTCTACAAGAGTGAAGTTTCCGTACGACGTGTTGTAAAGGTCAGTTATCTCGCCGGTAAGCTGATACCAGACACTGCCACTTACTGATGCTTTAAGAAACTCATCAACTGATACTTTCTTAATCGTAGGATCATCCGGCTCGTCACCGCCGCCCTGATTTTCTCCACTGCCGAATGCCACATCATCTATACGGTAGGTGTTGCTCTTACCGGTATAACGGATAGCTATAGCAAGTGACGATGCTGACGAATACGCCGACAGATCCACTGTCTCCTCTGAATAAACATTCAATTTACTATCATTGGGGATAGTGCAGTCCTTGATTACTGTCCATGTGGCAGTCTCAAAGTTTCCTGTAAAATTGGAAGAGACCACTACTTCCAACTTGCTGTCATCTCCGTTGTCTCTGTAATAAAGAGCCTTGCGGAAAGTAAACGTCTTCGGATCGGCCTTGGTAACATCAGCCCTCGGCGGCAAAGCATAGGCCACTACCTGATCAGCCGAAGAATTAAACGGTGCTATACTTATGTACTTGGTACCGTCTTTATCGAATATTTCAGTCTTGAAGCCTGTAGTAATATCAGAACCATCAGATGTGTAGAACATCCAGTTGTCATTCTCATATCGCTGGTATTTTTCCGTTATAGATTCAAAATCATCTGAGAATGAAGCAAGAGGACCTACTGCGTTCCACGCATTATAGTCTCCTGTGGTCTCGCTTATTACAGGTATCTCCCCCTCATCAAAGCGCTCACCGGTAAGACCGGCATAGTCATCAGTGGATGTAATGCTGATCTGGTATGTGCCGCCACCATATACTGCTGCAATACCCTTAAGAGTTCCGCTGCCTTCAGGCACTGTCTCTTTTCCAAACGTGGAGTATGCGGATGAAAAAAGAACGAATCTCTCACCTGTCCTTGCTATAAAATTGATGGATCTATGACTGCTATCCGCGGGCCCATATTCCACAAATGTCTTGCCGCGATCGGCATCGCTGACCTGTACATCGGTCACAGCCACATACTGGGACTCATACTCGCCGGTCACAAGCTCGGATGCCGAGATAGTCTTGGCCTCAACCTGCTGGCCTGATGTCAGCTTAGTGACTCTGTCCATGGGTACGGCATCAATCTGGAGTGACCCATTCTGATAACGCTGGAGAGTCAAGTCCTTGACTTTTACCTCCACTTTGTCTCCAAGAGCAAAGTCAGTGTTGTTCTCTGCCAGATACAGAGTGATACCGGCTGTCTCGTCCTGTATAACCATCGTCTTCTGCGATGTAGCATTGTTCAGTCCGCCGCTTTTTGCGTGACGGTAGTTGCTGATGACAGTTCCGCAGATAGTCCAGTCTTCGGTAATTGTCACATTCTCTCCATTATACAAAGCCCTTACGTCAGCTATAGCATCATACTGCCTGGCTATCTCGCCCGGCTGAGATACTGAGACAGTAGCACTTACTGCACCTGCCTTAAATGTTACAGTCGCATATCTGTCCTCATTTGAATTGGGTACCGCCGTGAATACCACCGACACAGAATCAGTCGACGGTGCTCCGCTGGCCGGAGACACTACCAGCCAGTCCACTTCTCCATCGGTACTGGTTATCTCTGCTGTCCAGTCACGGGTTGAGAGTATCCTGATTGTCTGCTCTCCTCCGTCTTTAGTGAAAGTCACGGATTCCGTACTTGCCCCGATATTGGCTATTCCGAAATCCTGGTTTTCGTTCTTTTTGCAGGATGCGATTGCAGCCAGAATCATGACTGCGCCTGCCAGTTTAACTAAAAATTTTAACATACCTGAAATTTTTATAAAAGATTATACTTTACGTTCTTTTACCTTTTTGGCGCAAAGATATAACTTTTTATAAATACACTATTTTAAATTTTCGTTACAATCTTTTTTATGTCGGATTTTTCCTATCCATCAGCACCTTTATCCATACTTTCCATTCAAGTCCAGGACCACACCCGCGACACCTGTCCAGTGCTCCTATAGAAGCAACTCGATGTTTATTAAGCATATACCAAAGATAGTCCGAAGACAGGTCCCCGCAGCCGACTGGACATCCGACATTGCTTCAATGCCCGGTCAATCAGGCGGTTGCGATACAACTAAAAAGCAACGTGAGAATGCCGGAAGGATTGGATCGGAAGAATTGGGCCGGAAGAATGGGGCTGAGAGATGGGCCGGGCGGTCGTTCTTGACTGCTGGATACCGAGAGCAGCATGTTGCGCCGACGGGATTGCGGCCCGACCATTGATAGCGAGCATCCAGCAGTCCTCAACCCATAAGGCACCGGCATCAATCATAACAGGCTGTCAATCAACTACTATTGAATATGACGGTTGCGGTATGGTCTGAAAAAACAGACCATAGGGCACCTACGTCAGAGGAATGCACCTGGGAATCAGAGTCTTAATGAGTCAGACGGTGCTTCATGGGTAATCCTCACGCTGTGCGGAGTGCTGCGGAGGGCAGCGACATGCATCGGTGTGTCAAAAACAGCAATCCGGCCCGGGCTTGTCTTAGACAGATGAAGTCCGCCACGAATTATTTTTTTGCTTTATCGGGAATTTATCATATCTTTGTGATATCATTTTAATATCATACAAGCCATGAAAACTCATTCCGACTCCAAGATTTCAAAGGACACTCCCTTCCAGGGACTTGCATGCAACGGATTCCTGATGATATTTGTCAGCATCCTCCTGTTTGCCGCCGCCGTCTTTTTCGTTTACATCACAGATACCTACGAACCTGAGGTAATCGGCAGTGCTGTCTACGGCATTCTCTGCACATCAGCCATACTCCTCTTCATCATTTCCCCAGTACTTCTTATCGGTCTCATGATCCTGGAGCCGAACCAGGCCAGGGCAATGGTATTCTTCGGCAAGTACCGGGGGACATTCTCCCGCACCGGCTTCTTCTGGGTCAATCCCTTCTACTCCAAGAAGAAAGTCTCGCTCCGCGCCCGCAACATCAACGTAGACCCCATCAAGGTCAATGACCGCAACGGCAACCCCATCCTCGTCGGCCTCATCCTCGTATGGAAGGTAGAGGACGTCTACAAGGCCATCTTCGAGATAGACACCCAGAACATCGCCGCCAGCAAGGCAGGCATAATGACAGCCCTCGAGTCCTTCGTCCGCGTACAAAGCGATGCGGCCCTGCGTCAGGTGGCCGGCAACTACGCCTACGACAACCTCGGCATAGAGCAGGGCGACACCATTACCCTGCGCAGCGGAGGCGATACCATCAACAGCGAGCTGGTCGAGAAACTCAACGAACGTCTGGAGATGGCCGGCATCTCGGTACTCGAGGCCCGCATCAACTACCTTGCCTACGCACCCGAGATCGCCGCAGTCATGCTGCGCCGCCAGCAGGCAGAGGCCATCATCTCCGCCCGCGAGAAGATAGTCGAGGGAGCCGTATCCATGGTGCAGATGGCCCTCAAGGAGATAGACGACAAGGATATCGTAGAACTGGACGAGGCCAAGAAGGCCGCCATGGTCAGCAACCTGCTCGTGGTCCTCTGCGCCGACGAGTCCGCCCAGCCTGTACTCAACACCGGTTCGCTGTACCAGTAGCGGCATAAGCCAACAGCCATGCCTAAGGAACAGTCCAAGACCAAGAGTTTCGTGCTTCGCGTAGACGCAGCCACGATGGAAGCCCTGGAGAAATGGGCCGCTGACGAGTTCCGCTCGATCAACGGCCAGCTCCAGTGGCTCATCGACGACGCCCTGCGCCGCTCCGGCCGTCTCCCCGCCAAAAAGCCACAGTAAACCAACGCAGTAAGACACATTATGACGTACTTGATTGACAATACTGACTTAAAAAGCATGAAACAATGAGCATACTGAATTATAAAGGATATACCGGCAGCGTAGAATTCAGTCAGGAGGACAACTGCCTTTATGGAAAGTTTCTCCGTATGCCGTCAGACCTTCATAGCAGAGTCGCAGCCACCGCAGCAGGACTCGGAATGACTATAAACGGCTTTATCAACACCGCTATACTGGACGAATTAAGCAAATACCAATAAACGCGGTGACAGAAACGAAAAGATGGTGCATCGTACATTCCGACACACCATCTCCCCATTAAGGTTCAGACAGTTTACAATATTGCCGTATTTCTATAATACGAAGTCCGCGCAGAAGTATGCCGAATAGCCACCTCATTTGCCTCGTTCTGTTCTGAATTGTCCGGCAATTCCAGTATCTTTCCTTCTGCCACATCCTTACGCACCAGATAGTACATACCCATAGGTTCGGCATGCATTCCGTCCAACAACTCAACGTCTCCTTCAGAAGACTCTCCATAGGGCCACAATGCCATCATGAAAAAGCCCTCTCCTCCCATATCAGAATAGTCATTCCCGACGATTTTGATCACTGTACGGTTCATATTGGCGATATAGCCCCTGAATCCTACGGCTATTGATGGTACAGTCTCCGCCCAGTAAACACTGTAGGGATAGTAGTATGATACATACTGCCCGTCAACATCACCCTGAAACAGGAACCACGAAGTATAACTCCATTCCGTCCCGTCCTCTTCCGTGATATACTGCGGAAAAGAGACAGTGAACGAATTGTAACCATTTCCATCATCTGTAAGTTCCATCATCAACGGACTGGATAAAAACCTGTTACGCTCACCACCCCAGCCCTTCAACTCCAGTATGCCATCTGAGGGAGATGTCACAGTCACCGAAAACGTCTCACCACTGTCCTGCCCGATTGAGCCGTTTTCCGAAATAATGGTTCCGGACGTAGTGAGTATCCAGTCTCCAACATAGTCTTCCGGAACAGCCTCATGCTGTATATAGCTGTCTACTGACTCGGCCCAGAACTGATGACTGTGAAACAACCGTGGATACAAGGTGATGCCCGACATTGTCAGACCTACCGGTACCGCCGTGAACAAAAAGTTTCCGTAACCGTTAAAATGAAATGTAAGAGACTGAGCCCGACCTTTCATTATAAGACCAGCATCCAAAAGTTCATCCCAACCGGCACCCATCTCCTCATAATACCGAATGTCATCCTGTACCCATACCAACGCGTCATCCACACTCTCCAGGGGCACTGCACTCACCCAGTAATATACATTCTCGTCCGACGGCGCAACTGAAGCAAAGGGGTAGACATATCCGCTATCCTCATACTTTTCCATAGGGACAACAGCCCATTCATCCCCCATATCCGAAGTCACAACTGTTGTATCAGACCAGTTGTCTGATGTCTTTCCATCAGAACGCGCTGAGATCCTTACATGATACTCTGTGAACGGCAGAAGATAGTCCAGTACAAATGACGTGTCCTCGGTATTTTCAATTACGACTGCAGATTTTTCCCCGGCCGATGTAAAACTCACTTCATACCTATACTCATCAGCACCATTCACACTACCCCACACCGCTTTAAATGATGATGCCGTCACATCCTCAATCCTGACCGACGGAGCAGCAAGTTCCGCATCATCTGAGATTACTGTTGTATCAGAGCCCGGCACATCCGGTCCCGGGAGCTTTTCTGGTTCTGATTTTGAACAAGAAACGGCTGTCACGCCCATGACTGCACAAAGAGCCATTAACAATCCTGCTTTCATAATATAACTTCTTAGAACCTGCATATTGCCCTAAAAGGATACTCATTGGTCTTTGTGGCCGTTTCTTGGTCCAGAGAATTCGTATTTGTCGCCATGTCAAAGACATATGCTATCTGAGGTCCCATCTCACCTGATGTCCAGTACAAGGTATCTTCCAGAGCAGAACCTCCGTTTGATGTCAGGCACTCGTTAAACCACTCTTTGTCCGCCTCAGACCCTTCCCCATGGAAAGCGTTGTACATAAGCGACATCTCTGCACTGGACGGGATATACCAACTGTCCAGTCCAAGTATATTCTTCTCTTCTGCCCACAAGAACCCGGGATAATTCTCTTTCCATCCTTCCATAGACTCAACCATATCGCAGTTGTAATTTCCGTCAGATGAAGGAAGACCGTACATAACATTCTCAAACTTATATGACCATACTGTCACTATCTCATCAAGTGCCATTACATAACCATGTTCTCCTGTAGAGTCCACGTTAAAGACTATGCCCTTAATAAAGCCCTCACTGTAATAGTCCCCTATTCTGTAGGCCAGTTCAACCGTATCAGTGGTATCGTCCGGCACATCAGGTTCATCATCGTGACCGGGGTCGTCGTCAGGATTCTCCACATCAGGCTGCTGCGGCTCCGGGTCAATATCCTTGCCGCATCCGACAACGAATACGGCAAGGAGCATTATCACACATAACTTTTTTATCATGATAAGAAGCATTAGAGAACAGTTGTCAGATCAAAATCTATAAATTCATAGTTGGCCCCACCTTCTCCATTCTCGGCTGAAACTGTATGAACAATCCTATACACATCCGTAGGTATACCCTGCGTATCAAGACACACTGCATAGCAGTACCATGTACTTCCCCAGCCTACGGTAATGTTAGTAGCACTTGAGTATTTATATCTGTTCCCGGTATCTTCAAGCAGCGTCACAATTTCATCCGCAGACTTGCCGCTCCACTCATCATTGTCAATGAATGTCTTGGTATAATAGCATCCATAACTGCCGCCAGGTGTGCCCCATATTGCATATAGTGTCCGTCTCTCAGAAGTTTCGTCCGTAGCCGCCACATCAAAAGTCAAAGTCGCAAGTGTCTTCTCCTCGGCTACTGTCTCAAACTCTTCCGTCACCGCATCAGTAGTGAATGTGCCGTCAGCTTTCATTCCGAACAGATACACCACATACTCCGTACCGGGTTCCAACCCTGTCAGATCATAATCGGCATACATTCCCGCGTCATCCATAAGGCTTCTTGAAAGATACTCCTTACGGTCCATCTGCCCGTCCGCACCATGCGTACTGTTCCACTTTTCAAGACTACTGTCAATAAATTCATCCATAAGGGACTGCAGTTCTTCCTCCACAGAGCCCCCGAAATAGTCTACCTGTGTAACAATACTCTCATATTCCTCTTTGGTCATATAGTTGAAGAGGAATGTCTCCGCACTGTATCTGGAAGACGCGTTCACATTGACGACCGCGCTTGTTTTCTCCACATCGTATATATTAATGCTGAAATCTGCATCTGAAGGGGTTGCAGGCGCGGTATGAAGATTCTCTTTCATAAGATTGATCTTACCGTCCTCCAACTTCGGAGAGCCGTCAGGCGAACAAGCGAAAATCAACAATATATAATCCTCATCGGGAATCAGTCTGGTAAATTCCACATTTGCAGATCTTGAGTAAATATACTGCGAAATGTCATTGCCGTTTGCCAGCATAAGGGACTCTATGATATCCTTATCCGTATCCTGCTCCGAAAAATACACAGCACGCTCAAGCATAACTGCAAAATTTTCGTCCTGAGAAGCAGAGATTGATGCAGTGTAGCCTACATCAGAGATATTGGATGCAACTATCTCGTATTCATTTCTCGGAGTCTCGTTTGTATAGAATTGCTCTACGGAAGCATCTGTATATGCCGTTCCGTCATTTGCAACACCCACGGCAAACGCATAATACGCACTTTCAGGAATCAGATCAATGAAGGACTGACTATCAGTTGATTCTCCCCTCACCGTCATCGCATATATGAATTCCGGCATGGTGTATCCGGCAAAATTCTCAGATGCCTTCACTGTTGCAAGATAGTTCTCAATAAAGGCCGGGATAAGTTCAGGATCGCCGCCGCAATACTCATCGTATGTACTTTCAGGCATCATATCATAATAGTAGAATACAAGAGTATCGTCAGGGACAACATTAACAGTCATTGAATTAGCAGTGATATCCGAAGCAGATATAGCGAATTTCACATTCTGGAACTGCACTTGAGGAGTCGCAAATTCATACAGGTTGACCCCTGTCAGGCTTTTTCCTTCTGTTGAGATACCGTAAGCATAAAAAACATAATCTGTTGCCGGAGACAAAGAAAAATACGGCCACTTTTGCTCTCCCGAGACAAGATTCTCCAGAAGCAACTGCTCCAATGACATCCCCTCAGACTCCGCCAACTGTCCGAACCAATCCAGATTGGATTGCTGCAGGACTTCTCCATCCTCACTAAATGTGGACTTCCAGTCCTCAGCAGTGATGAGACCGAAATAATAAGTAGCATTCCTGTCTTCAGGGATTATTCTCACTTTAAAAGAACCTTGAGTAAGTTCAAGTGTCTCAAATACGAAATCTGCCGCAGCAGTTGTATCCGGAGGCGTGACCTCCGTCGTATCCCGGTCTATCGGATCATCGGGGGTATCGGGTTTCTCGTTCTTAGAACAACTCAGTGTTGCCATCACAAGCAACAAACAGACAATCACATAATTAAGATAGATTTTCATATTGTATTGATATTGATTTACTTTGCAAATTTGATTATTAAATCTTTCTTACTAATTGACAATTGTCAATAATTACATACTTTTGTTGAAATCTATCTATTAAATAATATGGATGACGTAACCAGATGCTTTGCATGTGAGGGAGGGTTCCGTCTCTCGGATGCGCTTGCCGAACAGATAATCAACAAAGCTGAGGATGTTTATCTTCAAGCTGGAGAAAACATCATTGAATATGGGAAAATAGATACAAATGTCTATGTTGTGGCCGAAGGAGTACTGCGGATTGCATATTTTGACGGAAACAGGGAACAGACCAACGCCTTTATGGACAAAGGAACTATATTCATGTCCCTTCACGGATATTTTGCGGGGAAACCGGCTTTCTTTTACTATCAGGCATGCTGCAGGGCCTTGGTCAAGAAAATCCCGAAAGAATATTTTGATTCCGTTATACGTAATAGTCATGAATTTTCAAATTGGATTTACTCAGTCGCTATTCACCAGCTGTATGGATTGGAGATGAGAGCATCCCTAATCCACGGCACCGTCAAGGAAAGATATATCGCGTTTATCAAGAACAGGCCCAATATCGTCAAAAATGTCCCGATGAAGATTATTGCAGGATATCTTGGAGTTGACCCCTCCTATCTGTGCCGGATAAAAAAGACATCGCACACAGTACCGGACGACGACAGTCAGTCTTATTAAAAGCATGATTCAATAAATAAGTATCCTGCGTCACGGAACCGGCCTCTAAGCCGGCTACTGTTCCTTAACTGACGATAACGCCTTTTTATACTGAGTTGGCGTAACTCCTGTCTCGCTGCTGAACGCCTTAGTAAACAGAGTCGGAGACGTGAATCCTACTGTATCGGCAAGCTGCTTCAACAGGACATTATTGTCTTGAGATATAATCTCAACCGCCTCACGTATGCGGTACATATTGACATATGCGGCGAATGTCATGTTGCCGGCACGGTTTATCGCATTGGACACATAAGTTCTGTTGGTATTGAAATGCTCTGCCAGCATATCCAGGGACAGTTCCTTTCTGCGCCAGGCCTTCTCCGACACCATATAATCATCTATTCTCCTAAACAGTTCCCTTTCCGCATCAGACCTGTCCGTCCTGATCTCAGCAGAGGATTTCCCGGGCACGAGCTGACGGTTCTCCGGACTCATAACAATGCCCTCCCTCTATATCAATACTTAATTCTCACGGATAGGTCTGATGCTGAATCCTTGGCAACGTGCGGCCCCATGAACACTGTAAGCCACGGCTCCGACAAACCCGCTGCTGACACTCATCGTAGGCGCAAGATCCGTATTGAATGGAGATGCGCTCCAATAATAGCCTATTTCTCCGGCACACAGCAAGCCTCCTTCCATTGTATTACTTCTGAATCCGGATGCCGGGAAATATGTACTCTCATATACATAACCCTTTATATCCGCATTCCACGTAGCGATTATACCTGCCCAGTACCGCCCGGCGGGGACTCTCCAACCCTCGGGACACGGATCGTATATAGTTTTCTCGTTCTCAACAAAACTGTATTCCGTATGAGACGTAGATCCTCCCCATCTATTGTATCCCTTATCTCCCGACAAATGTCCATCAACAAAAACATCCGCACTGCTGTCCCAAAAACTGTCAGAATAATAATACACGTCGGGATTCATCACGCTTTTCAGCAAATTGCCGAGATGCTCTATCTTCTGAGTGCCGCCCTCCGGATAGGCATACACCGGCTCGGTATTGTCCCACTGTCTAAGACCCAGGAAAGGATCTTTCCTGCCCCACTGATAGAAAAGACCGATGCTGAGAGGATCATTCTGCGCATTGACCGATGCTCCCAGATTACGATCCATAATCTCCCGGCCGTGATTGATAAAGTCTTCCTGAATGGCACCTTCAAACACATCCGGCAACAGCACTTTGCCGTTTTCAGGATTCTCCGGGTCATAAGCTGTAATCCACAGATGCCAGCTCCACAGATACGACTCGCCGCCTACCTTCTTCAAGCCTATCAGGATATTTCCCTCACCAGTCAGTCCCTGCACAGTCACAGCCGCCCTTTCGTCTCCTATTCCAGGCTCGTCCTCAGTCTGCCCCATGACCAGGCATTCATACCCCTGCATATCAGACCAGATAAGCTCCAGATACCACTGGTCATCCTCTCCGATAACATTGTCCAGATTACCTGAAGCGATATATCCGTCTCCGTCGCCTGACCGGGATGGATGGTCTCCGACAACACCGCCGCCGGCAGCATCACCCCAGAACTGATTGACACGCGCGACAGCATCAAAACTCAGCACATCGTATTTTGCAGGATCCACCATATAACAGTTTGATATTCCGCCTTTCAGTTCTCTGATCTCCACCGGAGGCTCCTCATTGTTTATTTCAAACTCAGCGGACACGGTATCCGAGCACACCTCCTCCAGAGCAGAGAAAGCCTCGAAAACATATGAAAAGACACCATACTCCTGGATATCAGGTTCCAGAGTCAAGTTATAACTTCCATCTCCTGATATCTCAAGTTCGTTCCAGGCAGCACCGTCAGGCTGGTTGCCGGACAAATAATACCTATAAGATACTTTGTCGCTATTAAGTACATCAACAGTCACAATAACGGTATCCGCAGAGACTACGTCCGTTTTCGAGATAGACAATGAAGGCTGAGGGCCCTGTTGGGGTTCATTAGGTTCAACACCTTCGCGGTCATCCTTACTGCAGGAGAAGAGCAGAAGCGCAGACAAAGCTGCGGCAAACAATACTTTTTTCATTTTTTACAGTTTTAGTGATTTGCTTTTCAAATTTAGCAGCCTCATAGGGCTTTCTCCAAAAATAATGTATATACAAATATTAATGCATATATACACTTGTACATCTTTTTTATATTTTTACACTTGAAAAAACGATCTACCATGAAAAGCCATCCACTGTTTAATCTTTCACTTATTCCGCTGATACTCGCAGTAATCTGCCTTCAAAGAGCATCCTTTGCCCAAAATACTGATTCCACTTTCTACTATCTGTATACAAACGAGACCGATGAGGACAAGGCTATTCAATACGCAGAACTGTTTATAAACGGACTGGACACCTTAACAGACAATCCGAAGACAATCACCCTGCTCAATGAGATAAGCAGATATTATGGCCACGTTCAGTTTAAGTTTTCAAAATCCATAGGATATCTTGAAAGACTCATTTCTCTTTATAAACACCATGACACCAGGACCGGAGAATCCTACTACGAACTCGCCAACATCTATCATCGGCTCAAGCGTTATGACAAGACATTGGAATACACTCTCAAGTCTATTGACTTTGCCAGAAAAAACGGCGACAGCACAACTGTAATGAAAAACTACAATCTACTTGCCATCACGCATATGGTATGCAAAGATTTCTCTGTCTCAAAAAGATATTTCGACGAGTTCTACAAACGGGCTGTGGAGAGCGAGGACAGCGTTACGATGTTTCTGGCCATTAATAATCTCGCTGCTTACTATTACACTTCCGGAGATACTGCGAGGATCATGCCCCTGCTCGATAAAGCCTTGGAGATGGTCCCTGAAAACGACACAGCCTCGTGCCTGTTCAAGGTCAAAATGAATCAGGCTTCCTACATTATGTCATACAAGGACTGGAAAAGTTTTGAAGAACTGATTAAGGAGGTGTCCAAACTGGCATCCAACATTGAAGAGCACGGAAGGGTTCATCACAACTTAGGTTATTATTACAGTATAACCGGAAAACCTGAGCTCGCTGTTGAGGAATATCAATCCGCCCTCAGTTATTTTCAGCAGGGAGAGTTCTATCAGGAGCAGAAAGATATCCTTATGTCTCTGGGCAACCTCTATGCCTCAATAAAAGACACTGCAAACGCTTACGCATTCCTTAAACAATATGTGGATATAACGCAGGCTCAACCTGAAACGGAAAATATGCTGACCGATCTGTTTCACTACAAGAACACTATTGAGGCCAACGCACACAATGAACTTCTGAGCAGACTCAAACACAAACAGACGCTCACTATTATCATCATCGCATCATTGTTTATTGTAATCAGCTGTATATACACATCCCTGTATATTGTATCCAGACTACGTAAAAAGCACGAACTGCTGGAAATAGATGCACAGAAAAAACTCAACGAACAGATAGAGAAAGAAATGAGGAACTCTCTTGAACTGAAGAAAATGTATGAGTTCAAGAACAGACAGGTCATACACGATATCTATCAGGACCTGCAGACTCTGCAGACCAAAACTGACAGCACTTCCACTAAAAACGACATCAACACTTTATGCCGTAAACTGTTGAGGGCCGGGGACGAGGTGTCTGCACCGACCCCCTCTGACTCACAATACGTACCTGAGTTCAACAGCCAGCTTATCAGCAGACTTTCATCGGACTTTCCCTCTCTTTCCATCAACGACAGACGGCTGTGCGCATTCCTCAACTTGAACATGACGACAAAAGAGATCGCAGATATTACCAAGCAGAATCCACAGACCATAAATATAGCACGGGCAAGACTAAGAAAGAAACTGGGACTTAACGGCTCCAGTATGAGTATTCACGAATTCCTCCTCAGATATCAGAACGGACAATAGTCTTCCGAAAGATAAAAAGCTGCCTTCCCGGAGAGGGGAAAGCAGCTGCGGTATAATGGGAATCGATTTTTTGTGTACCTATTCAATGCGGAAGGAGGGCAGTGCCTCAGGCTGTGACGGAGCGGAAGGCAGCGGGAAGACATGGATGTTCTCAGTCTCAGAGACGGAAGCGGCAGTCACTTGTTCTCTGGCAGGGGCAGGCATCTCCAACGACAGATAAGAAACACTATAAAAAGTACTGCATATTAAGATATTTGCAGTATATTTGCAAGGGAAATCTATATTAGATATGCTCATAACGGATAAACTGAAAAAAAAAGGCTTTGTCTCTACTAAAGGACTAAGTGCCTGGCAAGAACAGCAGCTGCAGGCTGCTGTGCGCAAAGGTGAGGCCATACGTCTTAAAAACGGCGTATATGCAGATATTGATGCCTTGGCAAACACGATGGTAGATATTCGGATGATTATTCCTGACGGTGTGCTTTGCCTTTGGTCTGCATGGTCTGTCCATAATCTGACCACACAAATACCCAATGCCTACTATGTTGCCATTGAGCGCACCCGAAAAATAACCTTGCCGGATTACCCTGAATTTCAGTTGATTTATCAATCAGACAAACTGCTTGAAATTGGAGTGACCGAAAAGACTGTACAAGGTTTCAACGTACCTTTTTTTGATTTGGAACGTTCAGTGTGTGATGCCATCAAATACAGGTATAAAGTCGGTATAGACGTGATGGCTGAAATCCTGCAAACTTACCTTAAACGTCCCGACAAAAATATCTCAAAGCTGATGGACTACGCAGCAAAACTAAGAATCCGAAACACACTTAAACAATATCTTGAAGTATGGGCATAAAAGAAATACATATCAATCTTTGTCGATCTGCTTCTTGAGGCGGCAGAGGTGCTGGGGCGTGATATCGAGATATGAGGCTAGCACCTTATTGGTAACGGACTCTATGATCTCGGGACGGTTCTCCAGCACCGACTTGTATCTTTCCAGGGCCAAGCCGTGAATAAGAGACAGTTTCTTTTCACAGATGCCGCGCATGGGTCAAAGACCGATAAAATTGTCCTCACTTTTTCCTTTTAAAATGCTATATTTGTAGCCTTAAATGAAAAACTTAGGACTACAATGAGATTTTCCGCATTAAGGATATTGCTGCTGATATCTTTATCCTCATGCTGCTTAAGCATACATGCACAGACATGGGACGACCTGCAGAGAAACAAAAGCGAGTGGCTCATAGGACATGGATACGGAAGCTCATCCAGAGAAGCCGATCAGAATGCCCTGAAAGACGTAGCTTCCCAGATAAGGGTAAAAGTCTCCTCAGAGATAATGCTTAAAAGCGGCAGTACACAGACGCAGGTGAGAAACAAGGTCAAGGAAACTCTGACCGACTCCCTGGAATCCATCATCTCCACTTACTCCAGTGTCACACTCAACAACTGCCAGAGGATGATTATTGAGAACGGGCCGAAGCGATACCATATAGTAAGGTACATCTCGATTACGGATGTGAACAAGGTCTTTCAGGAAAGGGAGGAGAAGATAAAATATATGCTGAAAGTAGCCGAGCAGGCCGAGAGAGAACTGAAAATAGACGCTGCCCTCAAAAACTTCTACTGGGCCCAGATACTCATCAACACCCTGCCTTCCCCGTCGGACGTCACGTACTATGACGATGAAGGCAACAAGCAGATTATCTCCGTATGGGTACCGGGCAAGATCAGTTCCATCCTGGACGGACTTGATTTTGAATTCGGAGGCTATACCTCAGAAGACCATACTTTGGGGAAACTGCTGATAACCTACGACGGCAAGCCGGTATCGGCTGTGGACTACGTGTACATGGACGGTATCAGCTGGAGTACCATGACATCTGCCAAAGACGGCCTTGGTGTCCTGGAGTTCCGGAAGGACGTGGATGTTCCTTCAATCAGCATTACTGTGGAATACCAGTACAACAACGAGCTTCATCAGGATCCGGAGATAGAAAACATCATCGCAATCATGGACCCGATGACTTTCAACGAAGCATACAAGACCGGCATACCTCTTAAAGAGAAAGACAACTCCGGCAAAAAAAGAGCACAGCAGATACAGGGGCCTAAGGAAGATGAGGCCGTATACAGTTTTGCGAGCATGGATGCCTACGAGACCGCTTCCTATGAGGAGTCCATACATAAGATACTTGATGCGGTCAGTCATAAAGGCAGCGGGGATATCAGCGGGCTTTTTACTCCCGAAGGATACGACACCTATCAGAAACTTCTTCTATACGGTAACGCGAGAGTACTTGACGACAGCCATCTCAAATTCATGAAATTCAATGATGAGGTCTACTGCCGCAGCGTACCCATGGACTTTGCATTCCAGACCAACGACAAGCATTTTGTCGAAGACATCGTGTTCATATTCGACAGCACCGGCAAAGTATCCGGACTCACTTTCGCACTGGAGGACAAGACTGTCCAGGATATCAACGCCATGGCGATGTGGAAGGACGAGCACAAGATGATACTCATCCAGTTCCTCGAGAGCTACAAGACGGCATTTGCTCTCAAAAATATTGATTATCTGGAATCCATATTCTCCGAGGACGCACTTATAATCACCGGGCGCGTGGTGCAGAAGACTGTCATCGAGAATCAGATTACCCTCCAGAAGCAATATGTGGAATACAACAGGCAGTCCAAGGCCGAATACATGGGCAATCTGCGCAGGAGCTTCAACAGCAAGGAATACATCAATCTGAAGTTCTCCAACACATCCATAGGTTCCTGGAGAGACGGTCTGTTCGGGGTCTCGCTCAAGCAGGATTATTATTCCTCCAACTACGGCGACTGCGGATACCTCTACCTATACGTGGACCTGAGAGACTACAAGAAGCCCATAATACATGTCCGCACCTGGCAACCTGAACCCAACAAGGATGTTGACAGTCTGTCAGGACTTTACGGACCCGGAAATTTCTAACACACGACATAAAGGCACAACTATGAAAAAAGCATTGATACTGCTTATATCGTTGATTGTACCTGCACTGTGCATGGCGCAGAACCTGTCGATGACATCCGACGGGGAACTGACATACGTCAGCAACGATCTGGACGGCAAGCTCAACTTTCCGGTCATGGACCGCAACAACAAGCAGTGCGCCCTCATCAAGGTAACTGTAATCAACGAATTGAAGAACCCCCTGACTCTCTCGGTAGGAACCACACTGGAAGTCGTCAAGACAGATTACAGAACAGACGGAGAGGTCTGGTTCTACATCCCCACTGAAGTGAAGAACCTGGAATTCCGCTGCAAGAGTTATCCTCCGGTCAAGATTCCGGTAACTGCCAGGCTCACTCCGGGAGGAGTCTACCGCATCACCATCACCGCCAACTCCACCGGGACTTACGTGGAAAGTGCCGTCGTCACATCCAACTATCTGAAGATAAATGTCAATCCCATTAACGCTGTATTCTCCATAGGCCGTACTCAGGAATACGAGATATCATCCAAGATTCTGACTGACGGTAATTTCTCCATGCGTCTGGATTACGGCGAGTACTACTACAAGATCGAGCACGAGTTCTATGAGACCAAGACAGGGACACTGACTGTCAGCAGTGACGCCACCCCTCTGTCGATAGATCTGACCCCGGCATACAGCTACCTTAATATCAACACCGTGCCCGACGGAGCGACTGTCTCCGTTGACGGCAGGTACATCGGAACCTCTCCGGTCCGGATATCAAGTAAAATGAAAAAAGGCGAGGTTACCATCAGGGCTCAGAAAGACCTCTACTACCCTGAGGAGATTACGTTCTCCGTGCCAGGTGACACTCTGCTCCATACTGCCACCATCAACCTCAAGCCTCAGTTCGGAACAGTCACATGCACATGTGAG
The DNA here is from genome assembly GCA_949297365.1 of uncultured Bacteroidales bacterium. Classification (GTDB taxonomy): domain Bacteria; phylum Bacteroidota; class Bacteroidia; order Bacteroidales; family UBA932; genus Coprenecus. The sequence continues at coordinate 30,947 of CASFSL010000018.1, forward strand.
GACAGTGAGGCCGAACTGTGGATAGACAACCAGAAAGTCGGTATAGGAACATGGACCGGCCACCTGAGCAGCAGCAGTTCACACTATCTGGAAGCCAGGAAGAAAGGCCATCTCAGCCGGAGCATCAACTTTGAGGTCAGGGACGGAGAGACATCCACCCACACAGTAGGCGGTCCCGAGCCTCTGTACGGTACGATAGAGATTACCAGCACTCCTGACGAGGCAGAAGTCAGGATCGACGGACAGACAGTCGGCACTACACCTTTCATTCTCAACAATGTCCTGATAGAAGACCATCGGATAGAGCTGTCGAAAGAAGGATACATTCCCTACCGGACAACTTTCATCCTGGAGCACAACCAGCATCTTATGTTGGCATATACCCTTGAGAAAGGAATAGTAGAAGGCTACATCAACATCAAGGCAGACCCTGACTCACATATCTTCGCAGGAGACAGAAGCCTCGGCAAGGGCAGCTGGTCAGGCAAGTTGCCGGCAGGAGAATACAGGCTCAGGGCCGTCAAGGACGGTTATTATGACGGCACTACCACCGTCATTCTGGAAGAGAACGGCAACCTCAATGTTACGATTCCGTCACCACGGCTCATAACCGGTCAGCTGCATGTCACCTCCAATGTCGAGAATGCCTCAATCCATCTCCAGAAAGTGGGTACGGACAAATATATTTACGGCGAGACTACTCCGTACACTTTCTCGGTAACACCGGGGACATACTCCATGTATCTCAGCAAGAAAGGTTACAAAAACTCTGAGACACAGTATGTCTCCGTCTATGAGAACCGGACCTCCAACGTAGACCTGAAAATGAAGCGCGAACCCAGGGACTTCAGTACGTCGCATCATTTTATTGAACCGACATACGGATACGGAGTCAGTCTGAAGAATGACGCTGTCTCCACCAACTACATAGGAGTCAATTACGGCTACCACAAATCCCGCGTAGGCATGAACACATCCCTCGCATTTGGAATTGAGCACAAGGATTTCAGTTTCAGCATAGGCCCCGCAGTCCGCCTGACAAGCCAATACAGCGATGTAGATGTACAGCTTTATGCCGGTCCTGGATTCCGCTATGACCCGAAGTCAACAGCTTTCGATCCGGTCTTTAAAGGAAACAAATGGCATCTTATGGGTGACGCCGGCATAAGGCTGAACTTTGACGGCATATCCTACACCGATGTAAGCTGGGCCTCGCTGTATCTCGGATGTAAGTTCTCCAGCAATTTCGTTATCCCGACTGTAGGCGTAAGTCTCTTCCCCGTAGCCTTCGCACTTGAAGATGAGGAGACCAGTTTCGCATCACATTTTATCAACTTCATCGGAGGTTATGATATAGGCGGCGAGGGTATGCTTGGAGCACGCTACTCATGGATTCAAGCTCATTTGGGAGTATACGGTTCCTTCATGCTCGGACTTAAGGACGCCTCCAACTTCTCCGTATCACTGGGACCGACATTCAGGTTTACCGACGATTACTCCGATCTGGACTTACAGATGTACGCAGGCCCCGCCTACATACAGAACGAATTCGGCGGAGACATGGGCCTGCGGTTCGGCTGGAAAAGCGACTACGCCATCAGCCGCTGGGACTTCACAGTCGGATGCCAGGTGTCCAAATCCCATGTAATACCGACAGCCGGTATAGGATTTTTCCCTGCTGCACTGGCCACATCCAGCGATGAGCCTGATTTCGCCTCACATTTTATTGATTTGGCAATAGGTTATGATGTCGATGGAGAAACTTTGATGGGAGCAGGATATTCATGGATAAAGACGCACCTCGGTGCATACGGATCATTCCTAATCGGCTTGGAGGACTCAGAGATGTTTACCATAGCTATGGGCCCCGTATTCAGACTCACTTCAGACAACTCCCCTCTTGACCTTCAGATCTACGGAGGACCTGCCTATATCTATGATGAGTTTGGCGGAGACGTGGGGCTGCGGTTCGGCTGGAAAAGTAATTCCAGCGTAAGTATGTGGGATTTCTCAATAGGCTGCCAGGCATCCGGCTCTTACGTCATCCCGACAATCAGCCTTGGTCTTGGCTTAGCACTTATAGGAGGCATTACAGTGCCTGCGATTATATATGGTGATGAGGAATAAAAAGTCTGACTACCTCGCACAATAACTTAAGAGGCTGTATCGACCACAATCGATACAGCCTCTTTATTTAAGCTGACCTTTATTTGCTGGCTTACTCTGCTGCGCTCTCGCGGTTGCCGCCACGGGGACGGCGGTCACGACGGCGTCCGCCACGTCCGCCTCCACGGCGGTCATCACGACGCTCGCCGGCTCCTGCTGCGGGCTTTGTAGTCACACCGGCATTGGGAGAAAGATCGCGCTTTCCGTAGACCTCACCAAGGCAGATCCATACCTTGATACCCAAAACGCCTACCTTGGTATGAGCCTCGGCAAGAGCGTAGTCGATGTCGGCACGGAAGGTGTGCAGAGGTGTACGGCCTTCCTTGTAGAGTTCCTTACGGGCCATTTCAGCACCGCCGAGACGGCCGCTGATGAGCACCTTGATACCCTCGGCGCCCATACGCATGGTGCTGGCAACTGCCATCTTGATGGCACGGCGGTATGATACACGTCCTTCCACCTGACGGGCTATGTTGTTGGCCACGATATTGGCATCGAGCTCAGGTCTCTTCACCTCAAAGATGTTGATCTGCACTTCCTTGTTGGTAATCTTGCGGAGCTCCTCCTTCAGCTTGTCCACCTCCTGGCCGCCCTTGCCGATGATGGCACCGGGACGGGATGTGTGGATGGTCACTGTGATGAGCTTGAGAGTCCTTTCGATTACTATCTTGGAAAGGTTGACTTTGGAGATACGGGCGTACAGGTACTCACGTATCTTGGAGTCTTCGAGCAGCTTGGCTGCATAGTCATCCCCGCCGTACCAATTGGAGTCCCAGCCGCGGATGATTCCTATTCTGTTGCTGATAGGGTTGATTTTCTGTCCCATTTATTTTTCCTCCTGATTA
>CASFSL010000019.1 GCA_949297365.1 uncultured Bacteroidales bacterium
TGTCTGCCAGACACAATCCTCAAAGCCGGGCACTCACGGTGCGGAGTAAAAGTCCCGCGACGTATCACGACACAGTGCCAAATGCCACTATACATTTTCGTTAGGTCAGAAATACCTGTAAATCCCGATGTTGGCAAAATCTCAAAATGTAAGGAGCACCCCACAATGCCGTATTTTGAAGAAAATCGGAGCATCTAACATTCTTGCAAAAACAGAACATCTTAAAAATCAGCAAAATGCAATATAACGAAAATGTATAGTGGCAAGTTGACGAGAATGTATAGTGGCGAGTTGCATGACAGCGGACGGGGTAGAGCCTCGCGCCGGCATCTCCTGCTCAGTCCGGCTTCAGCTGTATGAGGGCTGCCAGGGGGAATCTTTGCGGATAACCATTATTATTAATTACCCGAACCGACAAGGGAAATGCAAAATTCCCGGAACGGCGGATGAGGCCGGTTCCGGGAATCGTATGCAGATGCATGCCGGTGCTGGCACGTGAATCAAGCGGTCGGTTATTTCTTGGAGGGCTGTGGAGCGGCGGGCTCGGAAGGCTTGTGGGCTCCTTTGAGGTCTGCGGTCTCGTTGAGGAATTTGTTGTATTCCTCCTTGGTGATGATGTGGCACGAACCGTTGAATATCGTGCCGACCTCAATGCCCAGCTTAGGAGTCTTGAGATCTCCGGAGAAGTTGGAGTTAGCCTTGAAGTTGACGATGTCCTCGATATACATCTCGCCCTCGGCATGTCCCCACAGGTCGCAGTTCTGACAGAATACCTTGCCCTTGACATGGGCAGCCTCGCCGATTACCAGCTTGCCTTTGGTATATACCGTACCTTCAAATATTCCGTCAATTCTGATGTCTGCCGAAGATGTCATCACTCCGGTAATCCTGGTTCCCTTGGAAATACGGCACAACTCATTGGCCTGGGGAATTATTTCTGCTTTTGCCATATCTTATACTTTTTATTGATGAATGCATTCTCCGTGTGAAGCCTCGGCAGCCTCCATTATCGCCTCGCTCATAGTGGGATGAGGGTGTATGGAATGTATCAGGTCCGAAGCCGTCATGCCGACATTGCGTCCGGCCACGATACCGGATATCATCTCGGTCACATTGGCTCCGACCAGATGGGCTCCGAGCACCTTGTCCGTAGCTGCGTCCACAATCAGCTTGACGAAACCGTCCTTCTCACCTGCGGCCACTGCCTTGCCGGAGGCCAGGAAAAAGAACTTGCCCACCTTATAATCTATACCTACCTCCTTGGCGGCTCTCTCGGTCATACCGACTGAAGCCACTTCGGGGGACACGTATGTACAGCCCGGCACATTGCCGTAGTCCAGAGGCTTAGGAGCCAGTCCGCATATAGCCTCCACACAGCATATAGCCTCAGCCGAGGCCACATGAGCCAGGGCCTGCGTAGGTATGATGTCGCCGATGGCATATACACCCTCCACATTGGTGCGGTAGTACTCGTCCACCTTGATCTTGCGGCCGCGCACCATCTCCACGCCTACCTCTTCCAGGCCGAGATAATCCGTATTGGGAATCACGCCTACAGCCGAAAGCACCGTCTCCGCCTCTATGGTCTCCACACCCTTCTTCGTCTCGACGGTCAGCTTGCAGAGCTCGCCGGAGGTATCCACACTCTTGACCTGAGCGGCAGTCATGACCTTCATTCCGGCCTTGCGGAACGAGCGGCTTATCTGGGCCGACACATCGTCGTCCTCCAGCGGGAGAATGCGGTCCAGATACTCTATGAGGTAAACCTCCACGCCCAGACTGCGGTAGAAGAAAGCGAACTCACTGCCTATGGCACCTGAGCCGATGACGGCAAGGCTCTTGGGCAGCTTGTCCGGTATCAGAGCCTGACGATAGGAGATAATCCTCTCGCCGTCAATGGGTGCGAACGGCAGGGAATTGGCCCTGGAGCCGACCGCCAGAATGATGTGGTCCGCCTCGTAGACCGTCTTCTTACCGGCCTCGAAGTCATTGACCTCGACGCTGTGACCGCTCCTGAGCACAGCATCTCCGTGAATCAGGGTTATCTTGTTCTTCTTCAGCAGGAACTCCACTCCCTTGGACATCTGGGCGGCAACCCCTCGGCTGCGGTCCACCATCTTCACGATATCCGGCTTCACATCCGCTGCCTCAAAGCCGTATTCCGCAGCATGAAGGGCATAGGTATAAGCCTGCGCGCTCTTAAGCAGAGCTTTCGTGGGTATACATCCCCAGTTGAGGCAGATACCGCCCACTTCAGAGCGTTCAACTATCGCCACTGACTTTCCGAGCTGGGATGCACGGATTGCGGCTACATATCCTCCGGGTCCGGAGCCCACCACTATTATGTCAAATCTATCCATGTCTATGATGTTTAATTGTTTTCCAATCTACCGTGACAATGCTTGTACTTCTTGCCGGAGCCGCAGGGGCAGGGGTCGTTGCGGCCCACCTTCTTCTCAACCCTGACGGGAGCGTTGCTCTTGGGCTCACCGCTGTTGGTCACCATATCCGTTCTGGAAGTGCGCATATTGCTCATGTCGGTACGGCGGCGCTCAGCCTCACGTACGTCTCCGGGGGCATTCTCCCTCACAGGGATGTGAGCCCTGAGCAGGAACTTCACCACCTCGCGGCTGATACGCTCGATGACACCCTTGAAGAGGTTGAAACTCTCGAACTTGTAGACAAGCAGAGGGTCCTTCTGCTCGTATGTGGCGTTCTGCACGGACTGCTTAAGGTCGTCCATATCGCGCAAGTGCTCCTTCCAGGCCTCGTCTATCATGATGAGGGTAATGGTCTTGCTGACGGCCCTGATGAGCTCGCGGCCCTGAGTCTCGTAGGCCTTCTTGAGATTCACGAGCACGCGCATGACCTTGGTGCCGTCTCCGACAGGAACGGCGATGTTCTCAAACCTCTCGCCCTGCTTCTCGCAGATGGTCTTGATGACCGGCCAGGCCTGAGCCACCATGGCATCGCTGCGCTGCTGGTACTCCTGACGTATCTGCTCGTTAAGGGCATCGGCTATCTTGTCCCTCGAAGCATTCTTGTAGAACTCGGCATCAAAGGCAGGGTCTATCGAGAGGGTCTTCATAACCTCCAGCTTGAAGTCCTCATACTCCATCTCCTCGGACCTGTCGGCCAGTACCTCGCAGCAGTCCCCTATCATATTCATTACATCCACGTCGATGCGCTCTCCGTACAGGGCATTGCGGCGCTTGTTGTATATCACCTCCCTCTGGGAATTCATCACATCATCGTACTCCAGCAGACGCTTACGGATACCGAAGTTGTTCTCCTCCACCTTGCGCTGCGCCCTCTCCACGGTCTTGGACATCATGGACGCCTGCAGGGGCTCGCCTTCCTTGAGACCCATCCTGTCCACCATCACGGCCATCTTGTCTCCGCCGAAGAGACGGAGCAGGTTGTCCTCGAACGACACGTAGAAGACTGACGAGCCCGGGTCTCCCTGACGGCCGGCACGGCCTCTGAGCTGACGGTCTACGCGGCGGCTGTCATGACGCTCGGTACCGATGATGGCCAGACCGCCGGCCTCCTTGACTCCGGGGCCGAGCTTGATATCGGTACCACGGCCGGCCATATTGGTGGCGATGGTCACCGTTCCGGCTGTACCGGCATGGGCCACGATCTCGGCCTCACGGGCATGCTGCTTGGCATTGAGTACATTGTGTTTGATACCACGCATACTCAGCATCTTGCTCAGCAGCTCGGATATCTCGACGGATGTGGTACCCACCAGGACAGGACGTCCGGCCTGGGTCAGCTCCACTATACGGGCTATGACAGCGTTGTATTTCTCTTTCTTGGTCTTGTAGATGATGTCATCCTCGTCCTTGCGGATGACGGGACGGTTGGTCGGGATGACCACTACGTCCAGCTTATATATCGACCAGAACTCACCGGCCTCAGTCTCGGCGGTACCGGTCATACCGGCCAGCTTGTGATACATCCTGAAGTAGTTCTGCAGGGTAATGGTCGCGAATGTCTGGGTGGCGGCCTCCACCTTCACGTTCTCCTTGGCCTCGATAGCCTGGTGGAGTCCGTCCGAGTAGCGGCGGCCCTCAAGGATACGGCCGGTCTGCTCGTCCACAATCTTGATCTTGTTGTCCATCACCACATACTCCACGTCGCGCTCGAACATAGCATAGGCCTTCAGCAACTGAGTGACTGTGTGTACCCTTTCCGCCTTCAGCGCATAATCAGCCAGCAGGGCGGCCTTCTGAGTCTGTTTCTCCTCGGGAGTGATGTTCTGCTTCTCCAGCTCGGCTATCTCATTGCCGATATCGGGAAGGATGAAGAACTTCTCGTCGGAGACACTGGCGGCGATAAGGTCGTTGCCCTTGTCGGTCATCTCCACGCTCCTGTTCTGCTCCTCTATGACGAAATACAGGTCATCTGTAATCAGGTGCATCTGACGGTTGTTGTCCTGCATGTAGAAATTCTCTGTCTTCTGCAGGAGCTGCTTCATGCCCGGTTCGGAAAGGAACTTGATCAGAGGATTGTACTTGGGAAGTCCCTTGTGGGCTCTGAGGAGCATCTTGGCTCCCTCGGTCTCGTTGCCTTCGGCTATGAGTTTCTTGGCCTCAGTGAGCTGCTTGGTCACGAGCTGCTTCTGGGCATTGTACAGTCTCTCCACGTATGGCTTGAACTCCATGAACTGCTGGTCGTCTCCACGGGGCACCGGGCCGGATATAATCAGAGGTGTACGGGCATCGTCGATCAGCACGGAGTCCACCTCATCGACTATGGCGTAATGATGCTTGCGCTGCACAAGGTCATTCTTGTCGATGGCCATGTTGTCACGCAGGTAATCGAAGCCGAACTCGTTGTTGGTTCCGAAAGTGATGTCGGCCCTGTAAGCGGCGCGGCGGGCGGCGGAGTTGGGCTGGTGCTTGTCGATACAGTCCACTCTCAGACCGTGGAACTCGTACAGGGGGCCCATCCACTCGGAGTCACGCTTGGACAGGTAGTCGTTGACCGTCACCACATGCACTCCCTTGCCGGCCAACGCATTGAGAAATACGGGAAGGGTAGCCACCAGGGTCTTTCCCTCACCTGTGGCCATCTCGGCTATCTTTCCCTGATGCAGGACGATACCACCGATGAGCTGCACGTCGTAATGGACCATGTCCCACGTAGTCGGGTTGCCTCCGGCCATCCATGTATGGCTCCAGTAAGCCTTGTCCCCCTCTATGCGGACATAGTCGTGCTTAGCACTGAACTCGCGGTCCATATCTGTGGCCGTCACCTCTATGACTTCATTTTCCTTGAATCTGCGGGCCGTGGATTTCATAACGGCGAAAGCATCCGGAAGCACCTCGTTCAGCGCCTCCTCGATCTCCTCGTCTATCTTCTTGGTCAGCTTGTCCACCTCGGTGGCCAGAGCCTCTTTCTTCTCAACCGGGATAGTCACGTCCTCCAGCTGGGCCCTGAGGTTCTTCTTCTGCGCCTCGTCAGCCGATATCCTGTCCTGAATTACTTTTCTTATCCTGTCTGTCTCACTTCTGAGCTCATCGTCCGAAAGCCTGTCTATACGGTCATAAGCAGCCAGAACCTTTGCCAATATCGGCTGAATCTGCTTCATATCCCTCTCGGCCTTGGAGCCGAACAGCTTTTTCAATAAACCATTAATCGATGCCATCTAAAACATATTTTTGTACAACTTACAAAGATATGGAATATTCAGAATATTTTGCAAAAAATTACCCTCTAAACACATCTATTTGTCCTTAAAGACCATGCGTCCTACAGGCCGAAGAGGTAGAAGATGCTGCCGACAAGGATTGCGAAGATAGCATTGAGAATCTTCGCGACCAGGAAACTGCGGGTACTGGAGGCCAGCAACGGCAGGGAGGTATGGCCGTCCTGCGACATGGAACTGGTAAGGAGCACGGAAAACGGCACTATTCCGCCCGCGAAAAGGGAGATGAAGACCATGTGCGGGCCCGACTCCGGGATCATACCGATCAAAGCAGCCAGAATCAGCAGATAATATGTGTTGTCCTTCAGCCAATCTCCGATATTGACATAATGCATGACCACGGTTATCACGGCCAGTGCGCCGGCCGTCCACAAAAAGGTCTTGAGCGCGTGCTTGCGGATAACGTGATGCCACAGATGCTCCTTTACAAAGTGCTCGGAAGAGGCCGCCACCAGCAATACTACAAAGACACTCAGGACTGCGAACAGGACATTCATCCACCTCTCGCTGAGAAAATTAAAAGGAAGCGCCGATGGCACCTCCGCTGCTTCTCCGCCCACGTGCTCATGCTCCAGGAAGCCGGAGAAGACAGCGGCCACGAATATCAGAATGGCCACCATCAGCACGATCCGTTCCTTTCCGGAGCCGCGCATCACCTTATACGAAGACAGCCGGAAGATATTGGGGAACTCCCCTTTGTTGGCCTCATGCAGTTCAAATCCCGGATCACAGTGAACCCTGAGGGGATGCTTCCGGAACATCAGGTCGGTCAACAGACCGCACACGATGGCCAGGACAAAGAGCACCGCAAAGAGCATGAGTGCCTGACGGGGAATCATGGCCAGCATGACGAAGGACTCGTCCCCCGAGGAGGAGATCATGGCCGCCACCAGAGAGCCCATGCTGATGATGCCGTGAGAGTACAGCGACACTGCGGCGAAACCGCCTATGCATCCGGGTATGAGTCCGAGCAAGGCCCCTGCCGCCACTTGACGCAGCGGAGAGCCCTGCAGACGGCCGAACCACCGCCCTGCGGAAGCCACGTTGACATACTCTATCATGATCATCATCACCATGACCAGGCTGGTGATGAGATAAGCATTGAGCACTACATCCCTAAGCAGATGCCAGATCATCCTTTGTAAAGTTTGAGCAGCTCACCGGCAGCGGAGAACGAGTCTATCTTGCCGTCCAGCACCGCCTTCTCATAATCCGGCATGGCCGCAGCCACTTTCGGATTGTCGTAGAACATATCTTTCAGAGAATTGTTTATGGTCTCGTACATCCAGTAGCGGTCCTGTTCCCGGCGGCGGTGCCAGTAATAGCCGTTGCCTTTCACCAATGCGAAATACCTCTCCATCATCGCCCAGATATCCTCCAGACCAGTCTTCTCCACGGATGATGCCGTCAGTGCCGTAGGTGTCCATCCGGACTCAGTGGGAGGAAACAGATGCAGGGCGTTGGCATACAGGGCACGGGCCATGTTGGCTTTCTCCACATTGTTGCCGTCGGCCTTGTTTACCGTTATCAGATCCGACATCTCCATAACTCCGCGCTTGATGCCCTGCAGGTCATCCCCGGCTCCTGAGATGAGAATCAGCAGGAAGAAATCGCTCATCGAGTGGACGGCCGTCTCGGACTGTCCCACGCCCACGGTCTCGATGAAGACAACGTCATAGCCGGCGGCCTCGCACAGAAGGATGGTCTCGCGGGTCTTGCGGGCCACACCGCCCAGAGAACCGGCCGAAGGACTGGGACGGATGAACGCCATGGGATTGTTGCAGAGAGTCTCCATACGGGTCTTGTCTCCAAGGATACTGCCCTTGGTCTTCTCGCTGCTTGGATCTATGGCCAGTACGGCCAGGCGGTGCCCCTTTGCTGTTACCAGATTGCCGAATGCCTCTATGAAAGTACTCTTGCCGGCCCCGGGCACACCGGTGATGCCTATACGCATGGACTCCTTGCGCTTGGAGTGCTCCAGGCAGCGGACTATCAGCTCGTGCGCCATATCCCGGTGCTCGGGCAGGGAACTCTCCACCAAAGTGATGGCCTGACTGAGCACTATGGTGTTGCCCTCTACGATACCTTTCATGTAGTCGTCCACCGTCATGACCGTGCGGCGTTTGCGAACGATATTGCTGAGGTAAGGGTTTACTATAGGCGGCTGTTCTATCCCTTCGTTCATCACCAGGGCAGAGTCGTCATGATGATACTCATCGAAGAAGTCTCCCTGTCTGTCGGATTTATTGTTCATGGTCTTATTATCTTACGGTATATATTACAAATAGATTGATTATCGGCCTGGAAGGCGAGTTCGTAATCAGTGTTACGACATTGAGCACCTCGCCGCTCTGTCCGGAAGTATCCACACTGATCTCCAGTGTCCCGCTCTCCCCGTAGGGCACCGGTTCCGGCAGGCTGACGGACAGACCCGGTTCACTGGCATCGGCCTTATATATCCTAAAGGTATCCTTGCCGATATTCTTGACGGTAAACTTACCAGTGAGTGCCGTACCTGCATCCACAGTCCCCAGTTCCAGGGACGAGGATTCAAACTGAGGCAAGGCACCGGCACGCTTCTGCGTATCCGACAGGTCGGAAAAATTCTCCTTTATAAGAGCCTCCACCGTAAACACCCGGGAATACTTGGTACCGTTGACGACGACCGAGAAAGTGAAAGGAGTGTTGCCCCACCTCTCTCCGGAAGTTCTGCGGGTGTCCACCACACAAGTAATCCTGGCCTTGGATTTCGCCGGGATGACATTTTCCGGCAGGGACACGGACAAGCCGGGAGTCACGTCCTCAAACCGCACCTCTATGTCGCGGCCGGAAGTATTGGCCACTTCCACTTCCACGCTTCTGGCCAGCCCCTGGTCTATCTGCCCCATGGACACCCATGTCTCCCTGAATCCCAGAGGCCCGCATCCAGACGGAAAGAGCTCGGACAGGCTCTTCGCCTTGTCATGAGCCACACCCCTGACTTTCAATACCACAGGCTTGGTAAGACCCGACACATAGACTGTTACGGACTTGTTGAACGGATAAGGTCCCTGGTCATTGGAGAAGACTACGGATATCTTCCCCGTCTTTCCAGGCATTATGGGCGCCTCGGTCCATGACGGCTCGGTACAGCCGCAAGAAGTGACCACCCTGGATATCGCGACAGGCCTGTCTCCGACATTCTTCATCACGAACGTGCATTTCTGCGGCCCGTCCGCAATCATTATATCTCCGAAATCATGGATGACCTTGTCGAAGGAGACTGTCTGCTCAAAGACATTCTGCGCACCTGCCCTGAACGCTCCGGCCATCACAGCCGACAGCAGGACTATCATACTGAATATCCGACCTCTCATATACGTATTGCTAAAATCTTGGGCAAATATAGTCTTTTCTAGCCGATAATGGGAAATATTGACTATATTTGCGGGAAATTATAACAACAAACTACATTTTAATTATGGCACACAAAATTGATCCTGATGCTTGCGTAGCATGTGGTTCCTGCATCGACGAATGCCCTCTGGGAGCCATTTCCGCCGGAGATGTTTACTCAATTGATCCTGACACTTGCGCTGACTGCGGTTCATGCGTAGACGCTTGTCCCAACGGAGCTATCTCACCGGCATAAATTTTCACTTAACATCATAAAAAAATCCGACAGGTCTTTCCTGCCGGATTTTTTATTTTATACCGCTTATCACACGAAAACTACCCATTCATGGATATTAGGAACTCCTCATTGCTTACCGTCCCCTCCAGCTGCTTCTTCATGAACTCCATGGCCTCCACGCTGGTCATATCGGCCAGATAGTTGCGGAGAATCCACATACGGTTGATGGTGTCCTTGCTCAGAAGCAGGTCATCGCGGCGGGTACTGCTGAGAGTGACATCCACTGCGGGGAATATGCGCTTGTTGGCCAGTTTGCGGTCCAGCTGCAGCTCCATGTTGCCGGTACCCTTGAACTCCTCGAAGATTACCTCATCCATCTTGGAACCGGTGTCAGTCAGGGCCGTAGCAAGAATCGTCAGGGAACCGCCGTTCTCAATATTGCGGGCCGCGCCGAAGAAACGCTTGGGCTTGTGGAGTGCGTTGGCATCCACACCTCCCGAGAGCACCTTGCCCGAAGCCGGCTGTACTGTATTGAAAGCGCGGGCCAGACGGGTAATGGAATCCAGGAATATGACCACGTCGTGGCCGCACTCCACCAGACGCTTTGCCTTTTCCAGCACGATGCTGGCCACCTTAACATGTCTCTCCGCAGGCTCGTCGAAAGTAGAGGCCACTACCTCGGCCTTGACACTGCGGGCCATGTCCGTAACTTCCTCGGGACGCTCGTCTATCAGAAGCACTATCATATAGACCTCAGGATGATTGTCCGCTATGGCATTGGCTATGGACTTAAGCAGTATGGTCTTACCTGTCTTGGGCTGGGCTACGATAAGTCCTCGCTGACCCTTTCCTATCGGGGTGAACAGATCCACCACCCTGCACGATAGGTCATTGTGACCGTTTCCTGTAAGGGTGAATTTCTCGTCGGGGAAAAGGGGCGTCAGGAAGTCAAAAGGAACTCTGTCCCTGATGTACTCGGGGGTACGGCCGTTGATGGTATGAATCTTCACCAAAGGGAAATACTTGTCCCCCTCGCGCGGCGGACGTATCTCGCCTATGATGGTGTCTCCTGTCTTCAGAGCGTAGGACTTTATCTGATTCTGCGACACATAGATGTCGTCAGGTGAGTTCAGATAGTTGTAGTCGGACGAGCGGAGAAATCCGTAACCGTCAGGCATAATCTCCAGCACCCCCTGAGCCTCCACGATACCCTCGTACTCGACTCTGGCCGGCTTCTGCTGGAAATCTTCTCTTTTTCTGCGCTCTTCCCTCGGCTGTCTTGCATCAGGTGCGGGCTGGCTTTCAGAAGAGACATTCTGCGGCTGAGGCCGCTCAGCCGCAAGAGGATTCTGCTCCTGCTGCTGGGGCTGAGGCTGGGCCTGATTCTGTCCACGGGGAGTACGCTTCCGACCTCTGTGCGCACCCGGCTGCTTCGCCGTCGGTGTCGCCTGAGAAGGAGTCTGTTCCGAACGTTGCTCCGTTGCCTTGGGCTGGGCAGCTGCCTCTTCTTTCTCTGTCTCGGACTGATTAATCTCAGCCTGCGGTGCTTCTGCTGCAGGAGCCGCTGCCTCGGGGACAGAGTTCTTCTTCGGACGACCGCGTTTCCTCTTCACCGGAGCCTCTCCGGCAGGAGCCGTTTCCGGGGTCTTTTCCTCGACTTCCCTCACAGCAGATCCCGTCGCCTTGGTATCATCTCCCGTCTGCACCGCCTCTCCGGCAGGAGTCTTGGTAATCCTGCTGCGGCGTCTCTTCAGACGGGGCACCTCATCGCTCTGAACCGCCTGCTCATCCAGTATCTTATATACCAGATCCTCCTTCGACATCGACTCGGCCTTTTTGACACCCAATTCCCTGGCTATGGCATTGAGTTCATCCAGACTTTTCGAATGTAATTCCAATATTCCGTACATCTGCGAACTTATTTAACTGCTATTACCTCAGCCTCTGCCAACGCGCCTTTGGGAAGTGCGGCCACCTGAAAGGCCACGCGGGCCGGATATGGTTCGCTGAAGTACTTCGAATACACTTCATTCAGAGTGCCGAAATCAGCCATATCCTGCAGATACACCGTAGTCTTGACTACATTGCTGAAGTCATAGCCGGCTTCTGAGAGCACATGACCTATGTTCTTGAACACCTGCTCCAACTGTTCTCTCACTCCGCCCTCGGGGAATTTGCCGGTAGCGGCATCTATCGGGAGTTGTCCTGACACGTACAATGTTCCATTTGTTTCAATTGCCTGGCTGTAGGGTCCCACCGCTGCGGGAGCGAGAGGGGAAGATATCACTTTTTTCATCTTAATAAATATTTAGTTAATAATTAATTATCCCATTCGGACGAACCTTTGCGGTAGGACAGCAGGTCTGCAAGAGCCGCCGCCTTGGCATTGATTCTGAAACTCCACTGCTTCCACTGCCCGAGAGGCACCCACGAGAAGGATATCTCAAAACAATGCAGGTCGTAAGTGGCGCTTATCTGGGTCGTGGTCAGTTTCATCTTGGTCAGGTCAAAACCGGTGGTGAGGTTGAGGTTCAAGGCTTTGGTCAGCCTGACCTGACCGTTGACATTGAGAGTCTGAGTATGATTGTCCCTGACTATGAGCTGATCGTTGCTGTACTGGTATGTCCTTGAATAGTTATAGGAATAGTTGAATGACACTGACCACGGCACATTGGGGTTCAGATAGTAAATCCAACCTCCCGGTATATATTCCCCGGTAATAGGATGATAGAACACCCTGGTATAGGCCGGGGATTCTCCGGACATCGTCACGCCTCCTCCACCGCCGCCGTCAAGCACTCCTGAAGGAGCACCACCTCTGTTTCCTCCGCCGCTCCTGTTGACACCGCCGCCGGCTCCGTCATTGCCTTTGCCGGCACCCTCTCCGGACAGACTGAAACTTAGTGAGACGTTGGCATTTGTCAGACGGGCCAGCCGTCCTGTCTGCACCACATTGAACTGATTGTACCTGCGGCCACGGTAGTCCACCGCATAAGGATCCAGGGTCATACCGGCTGAAACACTGACTTTCTCCAGCACATTGGTGGTCATACTGACATTGATGTTGGAGAGTTTCATGGAATCCGCCAGAAAGTTATAGTTTCCTGAAAGGTTCAGGTTGTCTATCAGCTTTATCTTCTTGAGTCCGGTTCCTGTGGTGTCCTTTCTGTCCACGACCTTGGCTTCCACGTTGTTGCCAAGCTGGAAACTGATTGAGGCCGTCTCTCCCGGCGAAGGAGGACTGTACAGACCGCCGGACCACTTGTTGTACTCGAGCGTATGCTGCTCTCCGTGTATATCGGTATAGTTGTAGACTCTGTATCCGTTCATGGCCGTTCCCATTTCCGGCGCATAGTTCACTGATATGGACGGAGACACCATATGTCTGATAGCCTTGAGCTTGCCGCGCCTGAAATTGAACATACCGTACAGACGGGTGCTCAAGGCCGCGCTGGCTGAAAAGTCCTGGCTTATGCCGAAATCCTCGAAAAGGCCGGTACGGGTCGTCTCCACTTTGTCGGTCTCAGGATTGTAGTACTGATTCTGGGAACTGAAATACCAGTTCATACCGTATGAGACCGACGGAGCCAGAGTAATGTACTTGAGTATGGTGAAAGTAGGCAGACCTATGGAAAATTTGTGGGTCATACCGGTCTGCATCTTATCCCAGAAATCCGGGTCACGCACCTCGCTGGCTTTGAAATTAATCTTGTTCTGCAGGGTTGTGTTGTAGCTCAGGGCAAACTGTTCATACCACTTCTCTCCTCCCACCCTGTTCTTCCTCTTGAAAGGATAGAATCTGTTCACGTTCAGGGTGATATTCGGGAATGTAATGGCATAGGAACTGTCCCTGGAGTTCTGACTGTGCAGGGCATTCACCGACACGCTCAGTGCGCTCCATGTCCTTGAGTACGATATGGAGGATGATGTCTGGCTGTTCAAGGCGTCATTGACGTTATTATAATTGTACTTGTTGTTGGCCGGACTGGAGAAATTGACCGATGCCCTGAATGACGTTCCCGGCCTCGCCTTCGGGTCCTGAGTATGACTCCACCTTAGGCTGAAGTTCTGGGTCTGGAAAAAATCCGCGCTTCCCTTCTCGCCCGTCTGGTCATTGGAGAAAGACAGATCCAGAGTTCCGTTCATCTTATACCTCCACTTGTATCTGGAAGACATATTGACACTCCACGAGCCCTTGGTAAAGATCGTACCGGTAAGAGCCACGTCAAAGTAATCTCCCAACACCAGGTAGAATCCTCCGTCCTTGATAAACAGACCCCTCGCCGCCTCCTCACCGAAGTTAGGGAAGAGTATGCCGCTGGCCCTGTCCTTCTGCTTGGGCACGAAACCGAACGGAAGCATCAGAGGATACAGCGGGACATCGGCCAGCACCAGATATGCCGGGCCGAATACCGTCTTCTGCTTGGGCTCGGTCTCAACCTTGGCCTTTGTCATCCTCAGATAAAAATGCGGATGGTCCAGATCGCAGACCGAATATTTTCCGCCCGAAATGTTAATGGACCTGTCCGGCATCATATTGAGGTTCTCTCCTCTCATCACACCGTCAGTCTCCGATGTGACCATATTCTTTATCCTGGCCTTCGATGTCTTGAAATTGTAGAACACATTGTCCATCGAATATGTCTTGCCCGCCTGGGTCATCTCCGGCTTGCCCGTAACCACTCCAGCCGTATCGGCCACACCGGCCGCATACACTACCTGACGGTCCACATCGTACTGCATGTACTCCGCCTTCAGCGTCATGTCTCCGTAAGTAACGCTGGCGTCGCCATAATAGTAAATCATCTTGCGGCCCGATGAAAAATCCTCCACGACAGAATCAACCGCAGTTGAAAACGCAGGCATATCCAGCATACCGCTCCGGACAGTGGTGTCCGGCCTGAAAAGAGAGTCGGTAGCCTCCAGCGAATCCGGCACTGACACTGAATCCGCCCCGACCTGGAGTGTATCCAATGCCGTACTGTCCCGAAATACTGAATCCGGCACCGCCACGGACATGTCCGGAAGTATCTGCAGATCGCTCTGACGCGCAAGTGAATCCTGCTGAAGCTGCTCCATACGCGCATGACGGTCAGCGTATACGGCCCCTACCTGCCATACTGTAGATATGACGGCTGCCACAGACGCGGTGATAGTCATGAATACTTTATGGAACTGCATTAAAATTAATGAAGATACTGGTTCGTCTTAGAGTAATTGCCGACAAATATAGTCTTTTTTGAACTCATACCAAAGTTTTATTAACTTTGCTTACTGAAATGAAAAGAATCATCACACTGCTTTTTCTTGCGGCTCTTTGGGCCACACTTTCAGCATCTACAAGCTTAAATGCTCAGAATAAGCAACTTGTAGAGCTCAAAACCGTCGTAATAGATGCCGGTCACGGCGGTCACGACCCTGGTGCGACAAATGGGAAAATCTATGAAAAAAACATCACGCTCTCCGTCGCCAAGCGTCTTGGAGAACTCATCAAGAAGAATTACCCGTCCATAAATGTAATCTATACCAGAAGCGACGACCGGTTCGTGGAACTGTACAGACGCGCCGACATCGCCAACAAGAACAACGCAGACCTGTTCATCTCCATACATGTCAACTCCGCCGGAGACCGCTCGGCCAGAGGACACGAGACATTCGTCATGGGCCAGGACAAGAACAGCGAGAACTTCGAGATATGCCGGACAGAGAACAGCGTAATCGTACTGGAGGACGACTACTCGTCCAACTATCAGGGATTCGACCCCGGCAACCCGGAGTCATACATCATATTCAGCCTGCTGCAGAACTCCCATCTGGAGCAGAGCACCGATTTCGCGACGCTGGTACAGCAATACGCCGATGCCGGTCCCATATCCAACAACCGAGGTGTCAAACAGGCCAATTTCATCGTTCTCTGGAAATGCACCATGCCGGCCGTACTGATTGAACTGGGCTTCATATCCAATGCAAACGACATACGGACACTCACGGACAAGGCCGGCCAGCAGCATATAGCCGAGAACATATTCAAGGCATTCAAGGCCTATAAAAAAGGTTACGACACCGAGGTCATCATCCCGGACAGTTCTGAACAGGATGCCCGGGATGACAGCCGTACCGTCCGGACCGCAGTCCCCGATGACGGGAAATTCGGCATTCAGATTCTGGCATCCAGGAACCTGCTGCCCAAGGACGCGCCCGAGTTCAGGGGATGGAACTGCATGTACATAAAGTCCGGAAAGACCTATAAATACTATGTCGGTTCATACAGCTCGAAAGAAGAGGCCCGGGAGGCCCTGCCCAATGTCAGGAACAGTTTTCCCGGAGCATTCATCATCAACATAGAATAATCACAGTACCATGAGAAAAGAGATAAAAACCGGACTGTTCGCCGTTATCGTTCTGGCAGTCGCGCTGTTCATGATAGAATTCCTCAAAGGCAAGGATGTCTTCTCCAGGAACAACACCTATTATATAATATATCCGTCTGTAGAAGGACTGAGCGTCTCTACCGGCGTAACGGTCGGGGGCTATGCAGCCGGCATCATTTCAGATATCGAATACAACAGACAGACCATGAACTACACTGTGTCCGCCAGCATATCCAGAGAATTTGACATTCCCAAGGACTCTTACATTGAGGTCTACAGCTCAGACATACTCGGCACCAGGAAACTGCGGGTCAGGATGGGGTCATCATCCGTCATGGCCTCCTCCGGCGACACCCTCCGCGGCTGCGTGGAGGCGGACATGCTGTCCGCTATCACAGGGAGCCTGGACTCCCTGATGAGAAGCATCGGAACTACGGTCGAGTCCGTCAATCTGATACTGGACGAGGAGAACCGCGCCGAAGTCCGTCAGCTGCTCAAAAGGCTCAACAGCACAGCCGGCAATCTGGACAGAATCTCAGCCATGCTCCAGAGCAAGAGTCCCGACATAGAGACACTGCTGTCCAACCTCAGCTCCATCTCCGCCACCCTGGACTCCGCGGCCACAGCCATAAACGGAACCGCCGCTAACGCCGAGGCCATCACCGCCTCACTGAAAGAAGCCGACCTGACAGGCATGACCGACTCAATCAGGTCCCTGGCCGGCAGACTGCAGGACCCGGACGGAAGCATAGGGAAACTGATGAGCTCGGACTCACTGTACAATGCCCTCACAGCCCTCTCAAACGACCTGGATTCTCTGGTCAACAACATAAGGAAAGACCCCAAAAAGTATATAAAAATTTCTATATTTTGAAATAAAATCGTAACATTTTTTCATTAAAAAATTTTTTAAAATTAAATCGTCTTGATAAACAAGATGTTTAAAAATTTGAAGAAATTTTTATTTTTTTAATTGATTTTTTTTACTCAATTTTGCTCTTCCCAATGAGGGAAAACTGATACTTAATTTACAAAATTTTCAACAGATACTTGAGGAATGGATTACCGCGAAGTATGGGATAACTGTCTGCAAATCATAAGGGATAACATCCCTGAGAGCAGTTACAGGACGTGGTTTGAGCCTATCAGACCAGTCCGGCTGGAAGGGAGTACCCTCACCATTCAGGTACCCTCAGGTTTCTTCCCCGAATACATCGAGGCCCACTACATCGACATCCTGCGTTCCTCCATGAAAAGGGTTATCGGAAAGGATGCGAAGCTCGTATATGAAGTATCAGTAGTGAAGAACTCCACCGTACGCTATCCGGCCGGCAGACCTGACTCCGGGATCGTCAATCCGGACATAGCCCTGCCCAAGGAAAAGGTAGAGAAGATCGACGACCCTTATGTGATTCCAGGCATCAAGGGCATAACGGTCAATCCCAATCTCAACTACAACTATTCTTTTGAGAATCTCATAGAAGGAGACTGCAACCGTCTGGGCCGCGCTGCCGGACTGGCCATTGCGGAGAACCCCGGAAGCACAGCATACAATCCTTTTTTTGTATACGGTGGCCCCGGTCTGGGAAAGACCCATCTGGCACAGGCCATAGGCATAGAGATAAAGGAGAAATATGCCGGGAAAGTGGTTCTCTATGTCACTGCCAACCGTTTCGTTACCCATTATATGGACTCGATTCAGAAGAACGCCATGACGGACTTCCTGCACTACTATCAGTCGATGGATGTCCTCATCATAGACGATGTTCATGAGTTTGCCGACAAGCCGGGTACCCAGAACGCATTCTTCCAGATATTCAACTACCTGCACCAGCTCGGGAAACAGCTGATCTTCACATCGGACAGAGCGCCGGCCGACCTGCAGGGACTGGAGCAGAGGCTTCTCTCCCGGTTCAAGTGGGGACTTACTACGGAGCTGCTTCCTCCAGACATGAAGACAAGGGTGGCTATCCTGAAAGCCAAGAGTTTCCGGGAAGGAATCACACTGGACGACGGAATCATAGACTACATAGCATCCAAAGTCACAGACAATGTGCGGGAGCTCGAAGGCACTCTGGCCTCGCTGATGGCGCACGCCACTCTGACCAAGAGAAAGATTACCCTCCAGCTGGCTCAGGAGATTATCGAGAAGATAGTAACGGTGAATACCAGCGAAGTATCCATCACCAAGATCCGCAACACGGTCAGTGACTATTTCGGCATATCCAACGACGTTATGCTCTCCAACTCCAGAAAGAGGGAGATCGTCCAGGCCAGACAGATAGCCATGTACCTGTGCCGCCAGCACACCGGCAAGTCCCTTACCTCCATCGGCAGTGAACTGGGCGGGAAGAACCACGCGACTGTCCTGCACGCCTGCGAGACCGTATGCGACCTGATGGCCACGGACCGCTCCTTCAAGCAGTACGTCACCGACATTGAGAAGAAACTCAAATCCAACATCTAATACCTACAGTCATGACTTCAGAACAAGTGCTGTCCCATTTCCGCGAGATACTCACCATTCCACGCGAGTCGGGACATGAGGAGCATATTATCGCCTGGCTCCAGAAATTCGCCGCAGACCGGCATCTCGACTGCAAGACCGACGAGGCCGGCAATGTACTCATAACCATACCGGCGACACCCGGCAGGGAGAACTCCCCCACTGTCATCCTGCAGAGCCATTCGGACATGGTCTGCGAGAAGAACAGCGGAGTGGAGCATGATTTCTCGAAAGATCCCATCAAGGCTGTCGTGGAGAACGGCTGGCTCATAGCCAAGGACACCACCCTGGGTGCTGACTGCGGTATCGGTATAGCCGCCCAGCTGGCAGTCCTCGAGGACAAGGAGCTGCCTCACGGCAAGATAGAGTGCCTCTTCACCACCTCCGAGGAGACCGGGCTGGACGGAGCATTCGCTCTCAAAGGCGACTTCCTCACCGGCAGCATACTGCTCAACCTCGACTCCGAGGACGAGGGCGAACTGTTCATCGGCTGCGCCGGAGGTATTGACACCACAGCGAAATTCCATTACACTCCCGTTCCCGTCCCGGCCGGCAAGGTCTGTGTCAAGGCTGGATTCTGCGGCGGCATCGGCGGGCACAGCGGAGACGACATCGACAAGGGCCGCTCCAACGCAGTACAGTCCCTCGCGAGACTGCTCTACCGCGTATGGAACGAGACTTCCGCAACCCTCTGCAGCATAGACGGCGGCAACAAGCGCAACGCCATAGCCCGCGAAGCATCTGCAGTGATAGCCGTCAATCCTTCGGATACAGCCAAGGTAAAAGGCATACTTGACGAGACCCTCGCCGAACTGCGCGACGAATATGCGATTACGGATCCGGACATCGCCGCCGTATGGGAGGAGAACCTGGAATTACCAACTACGGCAGTGGACGACAAGACCGCATTCAACCTCATCTGCGCCCTGCACGCCGTACCTCACGGAGTCATGGCCATGAGTGCCGAGGTCAAGGGACTGGTAGAGACTTCATCAAACCTGGCTTCCGTCAAGATGCAGGAGGACAATATAATCCGCATCGGCACCAGCCAGCGCAGCTCGACCAACTCCGCCCGCCGCAACGCCGCCATGCGCATAGAGGCCGCCTTCAAGGTTGCCGGAGCCGAAGTCACCCATGAGTCGGAATATCCCGGCTGGAAACCCAGCCTAAAATCCCATATCCTGGAAGTCTGCAAGAGCTCATACAAAAAACTTTTCGGCAACGACCCCGTAGTGCGGGCCATTCACGCCGGACTGGAGTGCGGACTCTTTCTGGACAAATACCCCCATCTGGACATGATCTCGTTCGGGCCCACCCTCCGCGGAGTACACGCTCCCGGCGAGAGACTCGACCTGGCCAGCCTGGACAAGTTCGTCCTGCTGCTCGAGGATGTGATCCAGGAATGTAAATAGAATACACCATGACTGAGAAACGCCACCTCAAGATAGCCCCGTCGATACTCACATCGGACTTCACCCGTCTGGGAGAGACCATCGACATGCTCAACTCCTCCCAGTGCGACTACATCCACCTGGATGTGATGGACGGAGTATTCGTACCCAACATATCCTTCGGCTTTCCGGTTATCCGCAACATAGCGAAAAGAGCTGCGAAACCCCTGGACGTACACTTGATGATAGTGGACCCGGACCGTTATATCGGAGTGCTGCGCGATGCAGAGCCCGAGTACGTCACCGTACACTACGAGGCCTGCACACACCTGCACCGCAGCCTGCAGAACATCCGTGCCAACGGCATGAAGGCCGGAGTGGTGCTCAATCCGCACACTCCTGTCTCCGGTCTGGAATACATAGCCGAATACTGCGACATGATAGTGCTGATGTCGGTCAATCCCGGATTCGGAGGCCAGTCCTTCATCGAGAGCACCTACCGTAAGATATCCGAGACCAAGGAGATGCTCCAAAGGCTCGGTTCTAAGGCACTTATCGAGGTGGACGGAGGCGTCAACCTGACCAACGCAGGCGCCCTGCGCGATGCCGGAGCCGATGTCGTAGTGACCGGCAACGCCGTCTTCGCCTCGGAAGACCCTGTCGCCACGGTGGAACTGTTCAAGTCCCTATAGCACAAACCTTATTTCCTTAAAATAATACTTAGCCACCTGCCCGTCCTCCTTCTCAACCAGGAGACGGGCAGTACCTTTTTCCACTCCCAGTATCCGCCCCCGGAACCTGCGGAGTCCTCCGCCCGTGACATATTCCGTCTCCTCAAACTCTGCCGGGATGCCCTTACGGTACAGCAGCCGGGAATATTCCTCCTCCAGCCCCGGGACATGGCCGTCTGCATCCATCTGACCGTAAAGTTCAAATATCCGGTGCAGCAGTCCCGGCAGCTCTTCTTCCGGACTAAGTCCCGGCGTGCCTTCCCGGCCCGTCACCGCATTGTCCAGAGCCAGCAGCACAGATGTAGGATTGGGAAGTTCAGGAGGAAACACCCTCTGATTGACATTGAGACCTATGCCGGCGATGCTGACTGCCAGAGTGTCATCCTTCAATGTATTCTCTATCAACATCCCGCATATCTTCCTGTCCCCGATGTAGATATCATTGGGCCACTTGATCCGGGCATCCAGTTCCAGTTCCGCCAGATAACGGACTATCCCCACCGAGCATATCTGCGAGATAACGAACTGGCCGGCAGCCCTCAATCCCCTGGGTCTGAAAAGTATTGAGAACATCAGGTTCTCTCCCTGACGGCTCTCCCACCTGTTGCCCCTCTGCCCTCTCCCCGCCGTCTGATACTCCGCACACCACACCGTCTTGTCTTCCGCCGCGTCCTTGTTTCTCCAGGCATCCAGATTCGTAGAGTCTGTCATCTTTAACCAATGGATATTCATGGCATAATTTTTATAAGTATATTTGCACGGCAAATTTATATTTATTTATGATAGAAGTAGACACCATAGCCGAGGCTATGCTCGAAAAAAAGGGGAAAAATGTGTGCGCCCTCGATCTGAAAAAGATAGGAACTGCCATAACAGACTGGTTTGTAATATGCAACGCTGACTCAACCACTCAGGTTGCGGCCATTGCGGACAATATAGAGGAGAGGATGATTGAGAAATGCGGACGGAAGGTCGTCCGCGCCCAGGGCAAGGAGAACGGATTCTGGGTCATACTGGACTATCTCAACGTAGTGGTTCACATATTCCAGACCGAATACAGAAACTTTTACCGCCTGGAGGACCTGTGGGCGGACGCGGAAAGAAAAGACTACCATGACGACGAGCAATAAGGACAACATGAGCACTCAGCAGAACAGGAACAATCCCGGACCCGTCGGGCCCGGACCCGGCAAAAGACCGTCCCAGACTCCCAAACCGATGAGGAGTCTGATGTGGGTACTGTACGCCATATTCGGCTTCGCCATGATCTGGATCGTGCGCAGCTACTCCGGCTCGGATCCGGTCAAGACCGAATGGCTCACCGTCAAGGAAAGCATGATCCCCGGCGGAGACATAGAAAAGATCACCTACATTACCAACCTGCACAGGGCGGAGGTGTACATAAAGAAAGACTCCCTGGCAAAATACGCCAACAGATATTTCGGAGGCAGGGCACCCGCAGCGGGGCCGCATTTCTACTTCATAGTCTCGGACAACTTCAATGCCGAGGAGAGTTTTGAGGAAGCCCGCATGGAACTGCCCGCCGACCAGCGGTTCTCCATATCGACCGAGGAGCGCAACAACTATTTCGGGCAGATATTCGACTGGATCATCTTCCCCCTCCTGCTATTCGGACTGCTGTGGTTCATTATGTTCCGTCCGATGCAGAAGAACATGGGCGGAGGCCCGGGAGGCGGCATCTTCAACGTCGGCAAGTCCCAGGCCAAGCTCTATGAGAAGGAGAACAATGTGAAAGTGACCTTCAAGGACGTGGCCGGTCTGGAGGAGGCCAAGGTAGAGGTGATGGAGATAGTGGACTTCCTGAAGAATCCTCAGAAATACACAGCCCTGGGAGGCAAGATACCCAAAGGAGCTCTGCTGGTAGGCCCTCCGGGCACGGGTAAGACCCTGCTGGCCAAGGCCGTCGCCGGCGAGGCCAACGTACCCTTCTTCTCCATCAGCGGCTCAGACTTCGTGGAGATGTTCGTCGGCGTGGGAGCCTCCCGCGTGCGCGACCTCTTCCGCCAGGCCAAGGAGAAGGCCCCCTGCATCGTCTTCATAGACGAGATAGACGCTGTGGGCCGCGCAAGGAGCAAGAACGTAGGTTTCTCCTCCAACGACGAGCGGGAGAACACCCTCAACCAGCTCCTCACCGAGATGGACGGCTTCGGCACCAACTCAGGTGTCATCATCCTCGCAGCCACCAACAGGGCCGACATCCTGGACAAGGCTCTTATGCGCGCAGGCCGTTTCGACCGCCAGATACACGTGGACCTGCCCGAGCAGAACGAGCGTCTGGAGATATTCAAGGTACATCTGCGCAAGGTCAAGCTGGTGGAGAACTTCGACATGGAGTTCCTGGCCAAGCAGACCCCCGGCTTCTCCGGAGCGGACATAGCCAACGTCTGCAACGAGGCCGCCCTGATAGCCGCCCGCAAGAACAAGAAGGCCGTAGACCGTCAGGACTTCCTCGACGCCATCGACCGCATCGTAGGCGGCCTGGAAAGACGCAGCAAGATCATTTCGCCCGCCGAGAAGCGGACCATAGCATACCACGAGGCCGGACACGCCACAGTAAGCTGGTGGCTGCCCAACGCCAACCCTCTGCTGAAAGTCACCATCATTCCCAGAGGCAACGCCCTCGGTGCCGCCTGGTATCTGCCGGAGGAGAGGCAAATAACCACCACAGAGCAGATGATGGACGAGATGGCCGCAACCCTCGGAGGCCGCGCCGCAGAGGAAATCATCAACGGCAAGATCTCCACCGGAGCCATGAACGACCTGGAGAAAGTCACCAAGCAGGCCTACGCCATGGTCACCTACTTCGGCATGAGCGACAAGGTCGGCAATATCTCCTTCTACGACTCATCGGGCAACTCCGGCTACAACCTCAGCAAGCCATATAGCGAGAAGACCGCCGAGCTTATAGATGCAGAGGCCAAGGGTTTCATCGACTCAGCCCACGCCACCGCCCTCAAAGTGCTGCGCGAGCACATGGACGGCTTCACCAGACTGGCCGAGATGCTGCTGGAGCGCGAGGTCATCTTCACCGACGACCTGGTCAAGATATTCGGAGAGCGTCCCGGCGGACAGAAGCCCCAGAGCGTCACCGCAGAGTCCGCACCCGAAGCCGCCGCATCGGCATCCACATCATCCACCGCAGATATCCAGGAGTCTCATGAAGAACCTGCTGGTCAGAACGCTTAGCGGCGCAGTCTTCCTGGCTCTATTCCTGACGGCCCTGCTGTGGCATCCGGCCGCTTACGGTGTCATATTCATGATTGCGGTATTCATCATGATGACCGAATACCTCAACATCACAGTCGGTCCGAAAGAGGAGACAGCCAGGATATTGACCGTCATCACCGCCCTGCTCACTTTCATGC
This sequence comes from uncultured Bacteroidales bacterium, assembly GCA_949297365.1. Taxonomy (GTDB): domain Bacteria; phylum Bacteroidota; class Bacteroidia; order Bacteroidales; family UBA932; genus Coprenecus. The sequence continues at coordinate 23,715 of CASFSL010000019.1, forward strand.
TTTTCTTCTTCCATGCCGGCTACGGCCTGGACGGAAAATGGCTGCTGGTACTTCCGGTGATGACAGCATTGATATACACCGCCATACTTTTCAGCAAGGAAGGCGATGCCTACCGCACCACCCCGTTCATCCTGGCATCCCTGCTGTACATCGCCCTGCCGTTCGCCCTGACCAGCCTGATAGTATTCTCTCCTGACGGAGACTTCGACGGACGGGTGCTGCTGGCCGTGATGATCATCATCTGGAGCTCGGACGTGGGAGCCTACCTCTTCGGCATGGCCTTCGGACAGAAACACGGCCACAAGCTGTTTCCCTCCATCTCCCCGAAGAAAAGCTGGGAGGGCTATTTCGGAGGGCTGTTCCTGTCCCTTGCCGCAGGATGGTGCACAGGATATTTTCACTTAATAGATTTCCCATGGTACCACTGCCTCATCCTGGCCCTGCTGGTCAACATCAGTTCCACGATAGGAGATTTGGTGGAGTCGCAATTAAAGCGTAACTTTGGAGTCAAGGACGCGGGCAGGATCATGCCCGGGCACGGAGGGCTGCTGGACCGGTTCGACGGAGCCCTGCTGGCATTTCCGGTCGCGGTCCTGTACATCACATTATCCGGACTTTAACCTTACTGCTATATGAAGATTCACAAGGAAGGCTGGCCGCTCATCATCATGTCACTGGTATTTGCCCTGATACTGGGAGGCACGTCATTCTACTTCGGAGCGCCCCCGGTGCTGTACTGGATACTGACCTTCATTCCCGTAGGATTCGCCATATTCTTCCTATGCTTCTTCCGCGACCCTAAGCGAACACCGACCGGAGACTCTCATCTGATCACGGCTCCGGCCGACGGCAAGGTCGTCATCATCCAGGAGGTGGAGGAACCCGAGTACTTCCAGGGCCGCCGGCTCCAGATCTCGGTGTTCATGTCATTTTTCAACGTACACATCAACTGGGCCCCAGTGTCGGGAGCCGTATCCTTCTTCCGCTATCACAGGGGCAGCTACCTGGCCGCCTGGCATCCCAAGTCCTCCACCAAGAACGAGAGGACGACCATCGTCTTCAAGAACGAGGACGGCACCGAGGTGCTGTGCCGCCAGATTGCCGGTCTCTTCGCCCGCCGCGTGGTATGCTACGCCGAATACGACAGGCACTTCAAGGCCGGAGAGCAGATAGGCTTCATCAAGTTCGGCTCGCGGGCCGATGTCTTCCTGCCGCTCGGGACGAAGGTCTATGTCAAGGTCGGGGACAAGGTCACGGGCTCAGAGACCGTCATCGCGGAACTACAAAAGAATACAAACAACTAACAAACACCATACTGTCATGAGAAATTATTATCAGGCCAACAAGGAAAGATTCCTCAACGAATTATTTGACCTGCTCAGGATACCGTCCGTCAGCTCGGACCCGGAGCACAAGGATGACATGTACCGCTGCGCCCGCAGGCTCACCGAGCTGCTCAAGGAAGCCGGTGCGGAAAGAGCCGAGGTATATGAGACCACGGGACATCCCGTAGTATATGCCGAGAAGATTATAGACCCGTCGCTGAAGACCATACTCGTCTACGGCCATTACGACGTACAGCCGGTCGATCCGATCGAGCTGTGGAAGTCCGCCCCCTTTGAGCCGGAAATCCGCGACGGAGCCATCTATGCCCGCGGGGCCAACGATGACAAGGGGCAGTCCTTCATGCACATCAAGGCATTTGAGTACCTGGTGCGCAACGGACTTCAGAGGCACAACATCAAGTTCATACTCGAAGGAGAGGAGGAGATTGGTTCTCCCTCGCTTGCAAAATGGGCTGAGGAGCATAAGGACCTGCTCGCCTGCGACATCATGCTCGTATCCGACACTACGATGATCGGGGAGGACGTTCCGTCAATCAACTGCGGCATGCGCGGCCTGACATACATGGAGATTGAGGTCACCGGCCCTAACAAGGACCTGCACTCGGGTCACTACGGCGGAGCTGTAGTCAACCCGCTCAATGCCCTGTGCAAGATAGTAGACGGCCTCATCGATGCCGACGGACACATCACCATCGACGGCTTCTATGACGACGTGGTGGAGCTCTCCAAGGCTGACCGCGAGCTGCTGGGACGTGCGCCCTTCGACCTGGACGAATACAAACGCTTCCTGGACATACCCGAAGTGGACGGCGAGAAAGGCTACACCACCCCCGAGCGCACCGGCATACGTCCCTGCCTGGATGTCAACGGCATCTGGGGCGGTTTCACCGGTGAGGGTGCCAAGACGGTCATCCCCACCACCGCCCGCGCCAAGATATCCATGCGTCTTGTACCCAATCAGGACTGGAGACGCATCGCAGAACTCTTCGCGAAGCACATCGAGAGCCACGTGCCCAAAGGCGTGCGCGTGAAGGTCATTACCCACCACGGCGGCAACGGTTTCCTGATACCCATCTCATCCCCTGCCTACCAGGCCGCATCCAGGGCCATATACGAGGTCTATGGCATTGAGCCAGTTCCCAACCGCGGCGGCGGCTCAATTCCCATCCTGGCCGAGATGCAGCAGATTCTCAAGGCCGATCCCCTTCTGATAGGCTTCGGACTCGAGAGGGATACGATTCACTCGCCCAACGAGAGCTATCTGCTGTCGCAGCTGGAAAAGGGCATGGAGTCCATAGCACTCTTCTACAAGTATTTCTAACAGCTGACAAATCATTGACGGGTGCCGGAAGACGCTGATTTTCCGGCACCTTGACTTAAATACAATACCAAGATGAATTACACTGAACTTTACGACAATATCCGGCGCAAGGGCTCGTTCCTCTGCGTGGGTCTTGACACCGACCCGGAGAAAATTCCCGCCTGCGTCCGGGAGCGTCACGGAGACGCTTCCATGCTGGCTTTCAACAAAGCAATTATCGACGCCACTGCTGAGTACGCAGTCGCCTACAAGCCGAATATCGCCTTCTACGAGGCCGAAGGTGTCGCCGGCTGGCAACAGCTTGCAGAGACCGTCCGCTACATCAGGACGCAGCATCCCGACATCATGATCATCGCCGACGCCAAGCGCGGAGACATCGGCAACACCGCCGACCGCTATGCCAGGGCCTTTTTCGAGAACATGGACTTCGATGCTGTAACCCTTGCACCTTACATGGGAAGCGACTCCATCCGTCCTTTCCTCCAGCGGTCGGGACGCTGGGGCATAGTCCTGGCCATGACCTCAAACAAGTCAGCGGAGGAATTCGAGACTCTGCCACTGGCTGACGGAATGCCTCTATATGAGCGCGTGATACGTAATACCGTCAGAAACGTGGATACCGAGTTCGGGGACTCCCGCGAGCGTCTGATGTTTGTAGTGGGTGCCACCCGTCCGGAGAAACTGGCGGAAATACGCCGCTACTGTCCCGACCACTTCCTGCTGGTGCCCGGAGTAGGCGCACAAGGCGGTTCGCTCAAAGAAGTGGCCCGCTGCGGTCTCAACTCTCACTGCGGCCTGCTGGTCAACTCCTCCCGCGGCATCATCTACGCCTCCTCAGGCGAGGACTTCGCGGAAGCCGCCGGAACTGCAGCTGCTGACCTCGCCAACCAGATGCGGACCCTGCTGTAAGACAGGAGCAGGCACAGCAACATCCTCATCCCGGTCCCCGACGATATCCTTCGCCGTGAGACCGTTTTCATTTACACCTCTGTGGAAAATACCCAGACGCAGGTCATTGCAGGAAAACGGCTCACAGGATGGTGATGCTGACCCGCTTGCCCAGCCCCTGAAATATCTTGAAGAGAGTCGAGAGCTGCACGTCCGTCTTTCCGTTCTCGATACGGGAGATGTAAGACTTCTTCGTGCCTATCTTGGCCGCCAGCTGCTCTTGCGTCAGACCGGCCTTACGGCGTTCCTCCTTCAGCCGCTCCGCCAGGATAAATGCCTCCGCCTCCCGGTCAAATCGGTCACGCGACGGTGTGCCCTTCCGGCCATATTGAATGTCAAGAATATCATCATAATCATCGCCGCAATTCATTATCGCTTTATTTTTCTCTCCTTCCATCTTTAATTATCTTTTAGTATCAAAGTATTCTTTCATTATACGCTTCGCCTTTTTAATCTCGGAAGACGGTGTCTTCTGCGACTGTTTATGAAATCCATGAAACAGTATCACAAAACAGCCTTCGTCAAAACAGCAGAAAATACGGTATATATTTCCTGCATACCTGACTCTTATCTCGTACAGACCTGGGACATTGATGATTTTCCTTAGATACACCGCAGGGATGATTTCCGAGTACTTCACCAACTCTATCACCTGATCTATTTTTTCCCTCACAGCATCTGTCTGCGCCACATAAAACTCTTTGTAATAAGACCTGAACACTTTTACTCTCCTTACAACTTCCATCTTACTCCATTTTGCAAAGTTAATCAATCAGTTTACAAAATCAAACTTTTTCGCAAAGCTACATAGAGTATCATTCCGAAAAACGGAAATCAAAAAACGTATGAGAAAATTTACGTTTTTATACTTCCGGCACGAGGGAAAGTGCCAGGACACGCAGAGAGGATATAAAAAAGGGCGGCCGGAAGGGTCGCCCTATGGTTAAGCAGTACGGGATGTGCCGGCAGCCGGCGAAGGCCGCACGTAGCCGCCCTATCAGTTGGTGTCTTTGACACAGCGGACATAGCCTCGCTCTTTTCTACTGTCATTCTGAAGCATGAAGACCCCGGAACTGTAAATCCACATAAAGCCTTCACGTTGTTCATACTGACTACTCGTTTGATACGGCGGTATATCCTTCATTGAGAATGAAGTCTGGCACATATAATACTCTGGCCGCAAATTTGACACCCTGTCCGTATATGGTGAACCCCAATCATAAGCCGTCCCCGATGCTTCATATTCCGGCCACTGTGAATCCTTATCCAGTCTTGTTGTCATAATCAGAAGTTCTCTTTGTGTTGGTATTCTATACCCACTCGGACATGGATTAAAATCCTGATACGATACCCAAGACCCTTGATTTGTCCAATCCCAAGAAATATGACTTGTTCCGATTAGCGTCCATAAACCATTCTCTACATCTATTATTTCCCCATTTGGGCCACCGATTCCATACACATCCGCCCCAACAACAAACTTACTATAAGGGCGGTTGTTGGCTCCTTTCTCGTGGTCCTTCGGAAGGGGAAGACCGTTGTCATAGGCGGTACGCAGGGATTTGGGGTTCATGCGGGAGAGGTCCAAGGTATAGGTACCGTCACCATTAGGAGTCACTTCCACCAGATCTTCTGGTTCATCGTCAGGATTATCAAGAGATATACCCAGATTACGTACACATCTGTACGCATAGTATTGTCCGTTTAGATCTTCGTTGACTGAAGAAGAATAGTTTCCTCGGGAAGCACCCTCCTCCGCCCACAGGACATTGGGATTGTTGCTCTGAGCGGGATCAGGACTGCTGGAGGTATAGTGCCAATATACATTGCCTGTCGGAGGCATGTCACCGTTTGCCGGATCGTATGGATAGAGACGGGAAGCCTCGTCAAGGGCCCACTCTCCGAGGAATATGTCCGTAAGCTGGTCTATGGCGGCCAGATACCAGCGGACCTCATCTGAGTCAACAATATCGTCTCCATCCAGGTCGCGGTTACGGAGCAGGCAGGCATAGGCGGCAGTATTGTAGCTGGAATTCAAGCCGTAGCGGTCAGATGTGTTTATTACATCCGACCATCTTTTCCCTTCCATCCACGTAAGACTGTTCGCACGCCCATTTCTATTGTAATTGGCATTTCCTGCCGCAGCACTGACATTTCCGACAAGCAGACGTCCGTTGTGTCCATTGTCCTCACCTTCCATCACGGACTCAAGACCCCATGCAGTCTGAAGTTGATCATTGGAAGCATCAAAGACGGTACGGATGGACTTCTGGACAAACGAATACACGGATGTCACCAAGGAGGAACTGCCGTCAGGGCTATAATAGTCACCGTGTGTCAGGTCCTCGTCCGGGACTACGATGTGCATCATACGGTCCTCACGGTCCACACAGTCATGCCACAGCTGAGGATTAGGTGTCTGGGGGTCTTGAACCGGATGATAATAATACAGATTCTCATCCACGAACGCCGTAATGCATATATGGCCGTCCGTCGTTCCGTCCGCAACCAAAGAACTCATGTTGCTGTCCTGAGCTTTGACCAGCTTGAGGTAGGCTATGAGCTGGTCTATGTCCATCAACTCAGGCGCCTGGGAGAGATCTGCCGAGCTGGGAATCCATTCACGTTTATACACGGAATCTCCGGGATACTTGGCATACTGACCGTGCCTCATTCCGTACTTTTTGTTAATGGCAAACTTTATCCATCTGAAGTCCTCCACATCCTTATAGGTCCTGTCCCCTACAGTATGCACTCCTGTACTGAACGGAGTCTTTACGCTCCAAGTCATGTCTTCTGTGACATATGAAGGACGTATCTCCAGCAGGCAGCGGTCGTAGTGGGAATCCAGGTAATAGATCTGATTGTTGCTATACACTACATCTCCCTCATACCCCGGTCTATTTTCCTCCTTGTTGGTTACTTCTACGACAACGTCGTCTGCCCCAGTCACTTTGATGTTGTAGGTATATTTACCGTTACGCTTCGTGTCGTAGTCATTGGCATCGCCTGATAGATAGCCCAGATGAATGATATAACGGGCATCTGTGTTGACCACCGTGCTACCCTCGGTATATGAGAGATAACCGGTGAGAAGAAGGTAGGTGGAATTGGGATCAGCATATTTGAAATCACCGTTGGTATACTCCTGACCGGGCTTAGGATTGCCCTCCACCTGCGTCTGATTGCTTTTCTCTCTCAATGCATAACCGGCAGCACCTGTCTCGGTTATCCGCTCCTTATAGTGCTTGCGGTTCTCAGGCATATAGAATATGAAACTACCGCCGGTGTAATACTTAGTATTGTCCACCTCTACATCCGTCATCTTCTCAAAAGGCACCTCTGGACTGTTGAAGTACTCGGCATCAGATTCGGAGTAGTCCCAGTGCCTGCCGGTGTTATCTTCCCACGGTCCTTTTTCGGTCTTGTCGTGGGCTTCGTCATAGGGCAGCAGATAGGTCTGGGCGGGAACGTTGATTACCTGCCATGTCTTGGGCTCAAACGAAAAATTGGTCCACGAGGGATCACCTTTCTCGGATGTCACATTGACCACCACTTTGGCATCCACCCTGGTCAGCTCTATCGTGCAGGGCAATTGAGACTGACCTCCTTCAGCTCCGATAATATCTATAGACTTACTTCCTTTGTCCACAGCATAACCGGTCATCATGAAGAGAGCACTGCGCTCTACGGAGCGGTTGGGCATGCGCATGACGAATGACTCCAGTTCATCAAGGGTGGTTATCTTATCCATATCGTCCTTGGTCACATCGAAAGCTGTTCCGGTTTCAGTCGCCGTGAGATTGGCGATACCCACTATGGTCGCACCCTGAACTGAGGGCACGGAAAATCTGACGGATCCGGTGGTAAGATTACCGACCGTACCATTTCCCTCTTTATAATCCTCAATACCTGATCCTTCTTGAGTTCGGGAAAAGAAAGCCAGACGGGTATCATTATCGGCATTGACCGTCGTCCACACGCGGTTACCGCTGCCATCGAAGACAAATACATAGAGATTGTTCACCCGGTTCTCATACTCCGGCCCTTGCTCGGCCCTGGTCAGAGGTATCTCCCGAGCCACCTCATAGCCGAGCACCACGTTGACGGGCACGCCTTCCTTGAAAGGAGTCGTGAGCCGTTCGTCAAAAGTACATCCGCCGAGAAGCATCATACCGGCGGCCAGAACTGCTGTATATCGGATAATATTGCGCATAACTTTAGTTTTCTAATTAAATGATGGAACATCAACTGTATAGTCGTCCCAAGGCTGGACGGTAAAACTCAGCGTAATGCCGACAGTGGTAGTTATCTGCGCCAGAAGATTGATCTGTGTATTACGCACGAAGTTAGTGATATTGGGAGCAAAGGTCACCTGACCGTAGGTGTTTTCCGCAGTTTTGATTCCTATGGAAAACGGACTCTTGCTGCCGGAGAATCTGGGTTGGGTCGGATAGAAATACAGGGACAGGGTATCGGTGCGACCGCCCGCCGGTATCGTCTCTATACTCGGCTGGTCGTATGTCTTTCCTATATACTTAGTATCACCGGGCACATCCAGATTATACTCGCGGAACATATAGTAACGGTCTGCGAAGAACTCTCCGAAAGACACTGACTCAAAGTTTACTTCAGACGTTGTCGTATTCTCTACGACTAAGGCCAGCTTGACCACCGAGCGATAGAGCTCAATCTTGATATTCTGGTCTCCCGTTATGGTCGCATCGGTATATCCGGACATCGGCAGACCATGCTCTACTATCTGAGGGCCCGTGCAGGGAAAATACTGGTTGGACTCGTCCTTAAACAGAAGTTTACGGCGACTGGCGGCGTCCTGCGGACCGTTGACAAGAGCATCAAGTATGGTCTGATCATCGTATGTCATACCTATACTTTCCTCATTGGCTATGGCATAGAAAGACATCTGACCTAACGGGAGGTCCGGTATCGTAGTCTCATAACCGGAAGCATTTTCCAATCCTGTCACTTTCTGATTGTACAGAATCTCCCGCACCTCCTGATCAGGCGTACCGGAGACTACGATAATCCTGAGAGTCCTGATTCCCTCATACTGAGACGCATCGACATAAGCCTTCGTCCATGGACTGTCCTCGACATCCAGAGAGCCGGGAAGTCCTATCCTCAAACTTACGGACCCCACCTGACCTTCTGATATCTGCTGCTTCTGACATGAGGCCAGTAAAACCGCAGATACACAGAAGATGATGCCCGACATGATATATACTGCTGTCTTTCTCATATGCATATACTTAGAATATTACTGTAAAATCTCTTTTTTCCCATGGCACTGTTTCTACGGACAGCGTGACATCAGCACCGGCGAGGGTGAGGGTGTAGCGGTAGTGGCGGCCGGGCTGCCAGGCGGGGTCTGCCGGAAGGGTCAGTTCCTTGGTCTCTGGAGCGGCTCCACCTACCGAATAGGTCGCCGTTATTGTAATAGGGTCAAGACCGTTCGCGTCATCTCCGGGGGTCTGGGGAATCAGCAGCAGGTCGGAAAGGACAGGCACGGACGTACCGTCAGAGGGAAGCGGATTTTCAATTTCGCTCATATCCGCTGAAAAACTGCCTGTCGGAACATTTGAAAGAGCACCTACATCGGTCAAAAGATGCCATTTGTCAGTTCCGCTTGTGGTTGTATTGTACTCACCGAGGACGCTCATATCCGCAAAAGTAAGGGAACTGAGAGTAACATTCTCACTGACAGCCTTAACAGCGATGCTGACGCGGGATAGCAGATGCTCGAACTTGAGGGAAACGGCTCTTGCATCAGGGGCGGCCGAGCTGTATGTGCGGTCTGCCTTGGCCAACATAAGATCCACATCCGCTTTTGTACCGTCGAAATAAGAAATAGACACGCCGTCCATCTCCGCCTGTCCCTCGCTCTTGGGAATGTAGAAGTCAACTCCTATCAGAGCTTGTCCTAAAGTATTGGGATCAGGATACATGGCCTCAAAATGCCAGATACCGTCAACCCACATCTGGACATTGTCATAGGCCCATACACTGCCACTGCGGTAGACATTGATACCGTTCATTGCCACTTCGGGAAGCGACAAAGCGTCATCGCTGCGATAGGCCCAGACTGCGAATCCGTCCATGTCTGCAGAGGACTCGACGGGAGCCTTAGTCTCCACATCGGTGGCAAAATCTATATACTGCTCTGCCTGATCCGGTTTGTCTATGCTGATCTTAGCACACGATGATGCGAATGCCAGCAGGGACAGAGCGGCTGCGGCAGTCAGAACCGATATTGAGTATGTATGTTTCATCGCGACTTAGGTTTTTTATTTAGGGACCGGGAAGGGACATTCAACCCCGCCCGGCCGGTTATTTATTATAATTAAATTGTTCCGGTAGGAATATCCAAGTCAACATTGGTGTCATCCTCCCATGCGCCAACTTCATCAACTGTGAACACGATAGGTTTCAGGTCTAAGTTTGCGGCATCGATGACAGCCTTGTAAACATAGGAATAACCAGGTTTCCAGTTTTGGTCAGTAGTTCCATCTATAGCAACACTGAAATTGAGTGTCTTAGGCTCACCAGCCGGAGCACCAGTAGCATCAATATCGTTGAATGTTACACTAAAATCAACTGTATAACCAGTGATAGCCTGAGGAATCATTACGCGAGTAACAGTAACAGCGGCATCATTGGCGTTAATAGCGACTTCTTCATTGTATAAAACATCAGATTTTTCCCCGGAAACCGTCCATTGGTCAATAAGATACTGTCCCTCTGAAATATCTGTACCAGTAAAAGTTCCTGCTGTATTTGCTGATACCTTGATGTCTGTAATGGTAAGATTAACTCCGTTGAGATCAGCGGCCTTGGAGAACTGGAAAGCGACTTTTGAAAGGATGTGCTTGAAAGCAAGATCTACTGTGGGAACTGTCTGTCCACCATCCCAGCCTTGGGTGGCCACTGCATAAACCAGATCATCGTTCTTTGCATCCTGAATGGTAAAGTCAAGAGAAAGATGCTTGTTGGCATCAGCAATCCATGATGCAGTTACACCTGTGTTTGTGTTGTTGTTGGAGTAAGCTGCGAAGTTGTATGTATGCACCGTCCAATAGCGCGTAGGATCATATGTCCAAGCACTACCAGCTTTAGTTACTTCTTCGTTTTCAAAGACATTAGTCCAGCCGTCATCACCTTGAAAACCTCCGAAAACATAGAATTTAGTAAGAGCCTCCGTATTGTCGATAGACTTTACAGAATTGGTAACGAAGTTGGAGAAGTTGATGGCTCTGTTGTCAGAGACTTCTGTCACTTCGGTCTTGGCACAGCCGGCAAGTACCACTACACCGGTCAGCGCTGCTAAAAATGCTTTTTTCATAAAATTTTAAATTTAAAGGGTTTATAAATGATTTATTGATATATTTCCGTTAAAATTCCAGTTCTACATCCTCGTAGGGGCCCCAGTCATCCACATCCACGTCAAAGCCGCCACCGCCTCCGAACTCATACTCGTCTATAGTCAGACCCGATACCGTGATGACTCCGCCGCGCGGCTGCTTCGCCATCTGGTCGGTGATATCGAATTCAAAGACCTTTATGCTTCCGTCAGGGAGCATCGTCTCAAGGTTGAGTCCGAAGGGACCTTCTATCTCCTCGGGAGTCTTGGACGGATAGTATATGTCCGGATAGTTGGGAACTCCGAAGGTACGGACGACAGCTGTCACCACTCCGCGCTCCTGATCTATGACTGCGTCCTCAAACAGGATTGTCGCTTTGTCCTCTCCGGTACGTCCGTCCTGCAGATATACCGACTGAGCCATGCCGGCCAGTGCACCGCGGGCGAGCTTTACGTGCTCAACACCGCGCTCGAACTCGTATATGACAAGGTAGCTGTAGACAAGAGGCTTCATAGTTACCGCCAGGTCCACAGGACTGGCGTCCAGTGTTCCGGGAGCCTCATAATCCTCTATCCACGAACCGTACAGCATATCCGGTGAACTTACTGTGCTCTCATCTCCGTGACGTTCTGTATAGGTGCTGCGGGTACGCGTACGGGTCGAAGCCGAGGCTTCTGCATGGGAGTTCAGGCCACTGAAGATGATGTACTCGGTGTCGTCATTGTAGAAAAGCATGGACTGCAGGCCCTGTCCCAACGGGAGAAGACCGCCGTCAGCTCCGATATGCCTCTCGGAATAAGTGCTGTCTTCCTTATATACAAGGACTGCTATACCAGTACCGGGTACCGGACGAAGACTGTCGTACACATATCCTGCCGGAGAATCCCAGTTCTGTTCCCAGGCCATACCATAGTCTCTCTCCCAAACCAGCTCCCAGTCTGCGACTACATTGGATTTCCAGTGATCGTGGTCGTAGCACAGTTCCTTGCGGCAACCGCTCAGCGACAACAAGAGCACTGCTGCAGACATAACCACGATTAATGCTTTAGAAGTTCTCATCTGTCACCTCCTTTTCTCTTATTAGTATCCCAGAGACGCCATACGAAAGCGAACTTGACCTTGAGCGGGCCCAGCCAGTTGAGCACGGATGTCTGCTGGTATACATAATGGGTGCCGCCCATGAAATCCACAGGAAGATATTCCCTGTACTTGGTATATAGATACCCTACTCCCAGACCGGCCTCAAAGGACAGGCATTTTGATATAGGGAACATATAACCGTAACTCAGACCGACAAAGCCACCCTCTCCCTGATAGCCGCGGGCCCCTCTCTCCAGGTCATACCATGTACCTCCGGCGAAAACGCCAAGATAATGGCCGTGCCATGGTTCCTTGGTCTTGAACCACCAGCGGGCCTCGGGATAGATAGTGGATATCTGATAATACTTATGGGCAGGATCGTTGCTCCACCAGGCCACGGCACCGTGCGCCGCCACTGACCACTGCCCGTTGATGAGATACTCCACCTCGAGCGAAGGCATCAGCGCGATATCTGCCAGAAGATTGGTCTTCAGAGCCAGGCGGTAAAAAGGGGTATGGTCAACGGGTGAGACAGGGCGCTGCATCAGTCCTCTATCGTAGACCGTAGCCGCCACACATGCATCAAGACCATAGTCTATGTCAGCCCTCACAGGCACGACAGGGACCGGAAGCGCATACTCATAAGCCACCTGCACCCGTCTCTGCAGAGGAAAGATGTTGTCAAACATCCAGCGGTACACATTTCCGCCACGGAGATCCATCAGATATTTCTTGCGCCAGCCAGGTCTGTCGGAATTGCGTATGATATCCAGCACCTCGTCAGAGCCGGGGAACGGACCATACTCCATCACGGCCTGCTCAAGACCGTCCCAGTCCACGCCTATGCTGGCTGAATCGCTGAACACACCTATGTATTGCGCAAAACTTCCAGTCCTGCGTTTAGCCAGCCATTCATTATAGGACCTGAGTCCATCCAGAGACGATCCACCTCTGATGGACATCCTGAAGCCAGGGGTATTTGCATAGCGGGCCATAATACCCTTGAGTGTGTCCAACACACCGGCATTGCCCATAAATGACGGATCTACCCTTGAATCAGATATATCAAAATACACAGACAGTGTATCCTGCCTCAAATCATCTCTGTCTTGGGCAGACATTACCGCACTGCTCAGAAATACGAGCAGCATACTGATTATAACATACCTTAACCTCACGGCTTAATTACAACTTTTTATTAACTTTATTATTGTTTTAAGTTTTGGGTCTCGAACGCAAAGTTATAATTATTATTCTACGGTGATACCTTTTTAGGCAAATATTTTTATTCCAAATTATTGGTTTTTACCAATATCGGGGTTTTAGACGCTTCTGGATGAGATTTGGCATATTTTGTCCATGTTCTCATCATACTGGACTATTTTCCTCAGGAACCATAAGAAAAGAGACTGCTCCGGAACTCCAGTGCAGTCTCTTTTCCCATACATCAGCAGGCGGCTCTACCAGGTCTCGTAGAAATTCTCCATCTCAGCCTGGGAATGGAATGTCACTTCGTCGCCTTCGACCGTCACTCCGGCTGCCACTAACTTGAAATACCAGGATGACCCGTCATTGTAGAAACCTGTAGACGTTCCGTTGTAGTCCCCTGTACGGGTATTGTCCTCTATATACTGTGCGAATGTACCCTCATATCCGGAATTCTCATAGCGTCCGTAAAAATAATCGTACAGATTGTCCGGATAGAAGTCATCATACTCGCTATCCGTCATGACCGCGTATATGTACGGAGCTGTCTCATCGGAAGGCTGGATGTTCACTACAAACTCCCCATTGGACTCTCTTTCGATGACCAGATAGAATGTAAGTCCGTCGCCAGGGTCTCCGCCCTGATCTTCCGGAGCAGTGAACCCTGCAAATTCATAATTGAGATATGTCACCGTCTCTCCGGAGACAGCATACCCGATTGCAAATACGACATACTCTTCACCCGGAGCCAGAGAGTACATATTCTCGTCTACTCCAGTGGAGCCGTATTGTCTCAGATATTCCACGACACTTCCAGGATCGGCCATGTACTCGATATACTCCGACGGCTCATACGAATAATAGTACGTCCAGTCTTCAATAGGCATCACATCATAGAAATAGGACGCTTCGTCATCGGTCGGAGTCACTCGAATGAACACTTCGCCTGCGCTCTGCGGATATATGTCAAAATAGAAGCCCAAGTCACCTCCGTCTCCTTGTCCGCCGCCCTCAGGCGTCGAGAACTTCTCATAATCCTGGGTCGTAAAAGTAACTGCCCCGTTGTCGATATTGTACCCTATCGCAAACAGGACGTAGTCTCCGCCCGGCTCCGTCAGCACAAATGAGTCATAAGTGTAATTCTGCGTACCGATCGAGCCAAACTGCTCGAGATACCTGAGTATGGTCCATCCAATATTGGAAGCATATGCCTCGATTACATTCTGCGCGCTGCCCTGATACGTGTTATACCAGGCATCGGCAGTAACGACTTCGTAAAAATATGCGGCGGACTGATTGGACGGAACAATCTCCACCTCAGCCTCCTGAGGTCCCGTAGGATTGATGTTGAAAGTAAACTCAAGGTCCGTAACGGCTTCCGGGTCAGGAGTGCGCACATCTTCCCGACTTACATCGGTCGTCATCATGCCATCCTCATATCCGAACACCAGAACAGTGTAGTCATGTGACGGCACTATATTCTTCTCGTAAGTCATGGTCTCCTCACCAGTGCAAAGCGAGTTGTCCGTCACAAGTCCGAGCAGAAAACGTCTCAACGAGACTCCGGACATGGCATCCACGGTCTCCTTGTCCTGGAGTATAATGGCATACTGATCCGAGTTCGAAGGAACGACTGACACCACTATCCTGGACTGGGTCTTCCCGACAATACTTATGTCAAATGTATTGTCCGACACAGGAACATCCACGGACACGACCACGTGCTCCACTTCTGTAGTAATGCCGAGTGCGGCGTCAATGCCTGCTCCCACAACGTGGAACTCAGCCTCCGCATATTCGGTTATGTCGTAATTCCTGTTCCTGTCCCCGGTCATTGCAAGCTCGGCATAGGCTGCTGCCGCATCACCGTAATATTTCAGATATGAAGCCAGCATATCCTGCAACACCGCCTCCGGCTCATTGCCGGCATCCTCATACATGGACCCGGGAACCGGTTCGAAATAGTAAGGCAACTCCTTGTCCGTAGGAGATGTCCTGACATTCAGCGTAAATCTGTCTGTCATTTCAGCCACAAGGTTGAGTTTGGGAATTTCTGAATCCTGAGACAGCAGCGTAACACTTATCTCCGCCCACTCAGACTCAACAGAGGCAGAGGTCGATACCGCCTTTACCTTAACTGTATACATGCTGTCCGGTACCAGTCCGTCGAAAGTAACCGAAAGTTCCTCAGTACTGGCCTGATCTTCACCGAACTCGTAAGTATACATATCCGCATTCTCCACGGCTTCCCATGCCACCGTGAACGAGGTGGACGTCGTGTCTGCAATACTAAGGACCGGCGTACTCAACACTATGCCTTCCTCATCGGTATTACACGATACAGCAGCTGCAAGGAGTGCCGCACACAATAAAATAGATCTTTGCTTCATAGTGATTTATGTTAATGTTTTAGTATTTATTCCGATGGAGTGGTCACCATCTCACCGTATGTCTGCGGGCTATAGAACTCGACTGTCTGAGAACTGTTGTCCATATCCACGCCCACAGCCATGAACATGTACGAGCTCTCAGGGTATATACCGTCGTTCAAGTCATCGAATACCTTGTCCGTAACTCCGGTAGCGGCAAACATATACGCATATTCATAAGTCGTGATCATCCCCATTGTCACATATTCGAGGTAGGCATCGATATCGGTACCGAACTCCTCGTAATCGTAGTCAGGCATGGGTATGACGATATACTGCGCCTCCAAGTCCGAGGGGGTGACTACAGCATGTATCTCCGTAGGTCCCTGCACCTCTATAAGCCAGTCGAACGTAAGGTCCGCACTGCTGGATGCCTTGTCGGTTCTAACCCTTACCGTATCGATGTCCGTACTGAGAGCGGTGTTCCATCCGAACACCATCACCGTATAATCGGTGTCAGGATCCAGAGTACCCTCATTGTACCTCATATCCAGATAGCCGCTGTACACATGACCGTCATTGATGTATTCGCTATAGGTATATTTCAGCAGGTCCTTCATGTCCTGCTCCGAATAGTCCTCCATGCTGCCTTCTATCATAAGCATCGACCATGGATCGTCATTGGAAGGCTCCACGCTGACAACAGCACTCGATACTCCCACATTAGACACGACAATGTCGAATGTAATGTCTGAAGGAGGAACCGGACCGGAGTAGAACATCGTATCCACAACAGGCGTTATACGGTTGGCGAGAGAGTCAATACCCGCAACCAGGATATATGTATGCTGATCATAATAATAGTCAAAATAAGACTGCACCGTTCCGCTCTCGGCGACCATATACATCCACGAGTCTCCGAAAAAGTCAATATATCCCTGAAGGGCACTGGCCCATACGTCCTCCGGATTACCGCCCATCTCCTCCCATTGGGCATCATAGAAACAATCACGGTAAAAAAGCATCTGGTCATCATCCGGCACAATCGTATATTCCACCATCATCCTATCCGGATTGTCCGAGATCTCTATCGTAAATATCCTGCCCTGAGGATTCTCGGGACTGCTCAAAGTCACACTGATCTCCGCCTCGGGCGATGCCCTGAACATATCGGCGTCAGATAACGGCACTGCAGAAAGCCATACCACATATGTAGAATCCGGTGCCAGATCCATAAATGACAGCACTGTATCCTGCGTAATCGAACTGCTTTCTGTCCAGTCGCACCTGTAACTATAGTGGGCGGCACCCGTGACAGGACTCCACACAAGAGTAAACGAAGTCTCATCCTGCTCCTGCACCGTCACAGAAGGAGACGGAAGCGGAACAGTCTCAAGACTGCCGTCACCGTTGTTCTCTGGAGTACATGATACAAAAACAGATGCAGAAAGTGCAAAAAGCAAAAAACAAAGCTTAAATAGATTTCCCATATGATATATTAGCGTATTAGTTCTTACAAATATAAGAAACTAACACCCATTAATCACGGACTGCCGATGTATTTTTAACGAGTTCGACAATTTGTCGAATTTGAAATACGCCTGACTTCCTCCCTGTATTTTGCAGGAGTCATACCTACTTTTTTCTGAAAGAAGGTATAAAATGTTGTAAGAGAGCTGAATCCCAAATCCTGGCTCAGAGCTTTCAGAGGGATGTCCTCATCCGGGTCCGAAAGAGTCTCCAAAGCCTCCTCTATTCTGAACGAGTTGATATAATATATGAACGACATTCCTGTCTTCTCGTTTATTATCTGAGACAGATAAGTACGGTTGGTACCCAGAAGAGCCGCCACCTTGTCCCTGGTAAGATTCTTTTCCTTGTATACTTTGTCTTTCCGCATGAGTTCCCCGAGCCTGTCGAAAAGCTCCCCGCTCTTGTCGGTCAAGGGCCGTGACGGCTCATGCGACAGTACTTTGAGTTTCTCCTCGAGTTCCTCAATCCGTCTATTCTGTGCCTTCTCCTTGTCTATCGCCTCCTTGTACTGCCGGGCGATCCTGACATAAAGACGGTTCTTGTGGCGGTACATCATCCACACCATCCCGATAACTGTCAGCATAAGCAGGATGACAAAGCCAGAGACCAGCAGAGTGCGGTTCTTCCTGATAATGGTAAGGTCGCTCTGCTGCTTCTGCCGCTCATGCTTTTCCTTCTCGTATTTTCTGGTAAGCTCATTCAGAGTCCTCTCCCGCTGCAGGTCCTGCACTTCCCGGGAATTGTAATGGTAGAGCTTGAACAGCTCCCAGGCCTTCCTGTATTCGCCTTGCCTGCTGTAAGCCTCTGACTCGGACAGGTACAGACGATGCAGGAAAATATGGTTGTCCGTGGAGTCCGACATCCTGACACCCCGATCCAGAACAGCCACGGCCTCATCATAACGGCCGCAGTCCAGCAGGAAATTGCCGTACGACAGATATATCGACACAGCCGCTGTCGTCGATGCAGTCCCAGAAGAGCCAAGAGCATCCACATAATACTTCTCGGCCTCGATGTCGTTACCTTCATCATGAAGAATATCACCGTACAAAGCATAGACCTGAGCCTTGTCTGAATATCTGTCGGCAAGCCTCACCGCCTCACGGGCATACCTGCGGGCACTGTCCAGGTCTCCTTTGAGATAGAACATCATAGCCGAGGTACTTGAACCGGTGAATACCAGATAATCATTACCTGCCAGGCGTCCATACCGGTAAATCTCACGGGCATACGCCAGTCCTGATGTGTCCTGTCTCAGATTGAAGGTATAGACCAGATTGGACCCAAGCACAGCATAGTGATAATATGATGAACGCTCCTCCGCCAGTTTCAGCCCCTGAAGAAAATACTCCACAGCCTTCTCATAGTTCATGTCCCTGACAATGGAATATATCCCAAGACCGTTCAAGGCAGCATACACCGCCTGACACTCACTCTCATCACTGAAAAGGCTGTCCTGTCCATTCCACAGGCTCAGGCTCTCTGACAGATAGACATAGGCCGAATCATACTCGTCCATGGCCAGATAAGACTGGCCGATGTAACTGTCAGCCAGCATTTTCAACGACAAGTCCTGACGCATCTGCGCCGTACTGCGTAAAGCCACCGCGCTTTTCAAAGCCCCGGTATAATCTCCTGACTGCATACTGTGGATATACCCGTCCGTTACCAGAGTGTCCGAAGAAATCTGAGCATGGGCATAAATCACGGAAAGGCACAACAATACCGTCACGGTCAATGACCGGAGACACTGCTGATTCCTAAGAGAGCGTACCGGCAAAACGGTCAATCCTCTCTTTGGCATATTCAAGAGTAACTTTGAAGGTCTTGCGTCCGCTGCCCGGCAGATCATACATGGAATCCATCATCACCGCCTCACAGATTGAGCGCAGACCGCGGGCCCCGAGCTTGTATTTCAGGGCGGTGTCCACTATCAGATCCAGCACAGAGTCCTCTATCGTCAACTTGACTCCGTCCAGCTCGAACAGATGCACATACTGCCTGACCAGAGCGTTCTTGGGTTCGGTAAGGATTCGTCGTAAAGCATCCCTGTCCAGTGGATTAAGGTATGTTACTATAGGCAGACGGCCCACTATCTCAGGTATCAGACCGTATGAGCGCAGGTCCTGAGGCGCGATGTAGCGCAGCAGATTGTCCATGTCTATGTGACTCTTCTTCTCCTGGGCGCCATAACCGACCACACGGGTGTTTAGCCTCTGCGCTATCCGTTTCTCAATGCCCTCGAATGCCCCTCCGCAGATGAAGAGGATATTGGTGGTGTTTACCGGTATCATCTTCTGCTCCGGGTGCTTGCGTCCTCCGGCTGGCGGCACGTTTACGATACTGCCCTCCAGCAGCTTGAGCATGGCCTGCTGGACACCTTCTCCCGACACGTCCCGGGTTATCGACGGATTGTCACTCTTGCGGGCTATCTTGTCTATCTCGTCGATAAATACTATTCCCCGCTCTGCCCTGTCCACATCGTAATCGGCTGCCTGAAGCAGACGGGACAGGATGCTCTCCACATCCTCACCCACATAGCCGGCTTCAGTGAGCACAGTTGCATCAACTATGGCGAACGGCACATTGAGCATCCTTGCGATAGTCCTGGCCAGCAGAGTCTTACCGGTGCCGGTAGGCCCCACAAGCAGGATGTTTGACTTCTCTATCTCCAGAGCCTCCAAAGCCGACTTCTCGGCATCCAGCACTTTCTGGGCCCCGGATTTCTTCTTTCCGGCCTCAGCCTTCCTGCGGCTGAAAGCCTCGCCTATACGCTTGTAGTGATTGTACACGGCCACTGCCAGGGACTTCTTGGCATCGTCCTGTCCTATCACATACTGGTCCAGAAATGCCGTTATCTGCTTTGGCGTTACATTAAGTGTCTCACATGAGGCCGACTTCCCGGATTCAGCTCCGCGATACTCATCGAACAACTCATCTCCGAATATCGAATGTACGTACTCCGATACCCTGAGTGCGCAGTCCACGCAGATAGAACTCCCACCGCCCTGCAGCAGCATCTCAACCTGATCGGAGGTACGGCCGCAAAAGGCGCATTTATCCACTTTTCTCTTATCGCTCATCGTGAGAGTATATTGTCCACCATTCCATATTCCAGAGCCTCCCGGGAAGTCATCCAATAATCCCGGTCAGCATCCTTGGTAATCTTCTCCACCGCCTGCCCCGTATGCTTGGAAAGGATGTCATACAGTTCTCCCTTGAGCTTGCGTATCTCGGCTGCGGCTATCTCTATGTCGGAAGCCTGTCCCTCAGCACCTCCCATCGGCTGATGGATCAGCACTCTGGAATGAGGCAACACCGAGCGCTTGCCCTTCGCTCCTGCGGCCAGCAGCACAGCTGCCATTGAGGCTGCCATGCCCGTGCATATCGTAGCCACATCCGGACCTACGAGCTGCATGGTATCATAGATGCCCAGACCGGCATAGACCATTCCCCCGGGAGAATTAACATATATCTGAATATCGGACGAGGAGTCCGTTGACTCCAGAAACAGGAGCTGCGCCTGTATGATATTGGCCACGTCATTGTCGATAGCCACACCCAGGAATATGATCCTGTCCATCATCAGGCGTGAGAAGACGTCCATCTGGGCCACATTGAGCTGACGCTCCTCTATGATAGTGGGATTGATATAACCGGAATACACCCTGGAATATGAGTCCAGACGGGCCGAGCTCATTCCAAGGTGCTTCACTGCGTATTTTTCGAACTCAGAAGCCATAGAACTACTGGTTCATCTTGCGGAGGTCTGCGGAACTGATCTCCTTGTTGTCCAAAGTAACTGTCTTGCGTACAAAGTTCAGAACTACATTCTCCTGAGCCTTCTCGGCGATACGGCGTCCCTGCTTGTCATCTGCCAGGATGTTCGCGGCATAGCCCTTGAGATGCTCCTCGGGCACATTGCTGAGACCGTACATGGCGAACTGATAGCGGGCCAGCTTCAGGGCCTCGGCGTTGATATCGTCCTTGGTCACCTCCAGTTTGTTGTCGCTCATGATGCGGCCCTCGACGGTCTGCCACTTGAAGTCCTTGATAAACATAGGGAAGTCCTTGTCGATGTCCTCTTTGGAGAACTTGCCCTCGTTGACCTGATAGAGCCATCTCTTCAGGAAGTCCTCAGACACCTTGATGTCAGCCTTGTTCATCAGATACTCACGGGCATCCAGCATAAAGCGGTAGTCACTCTCCTGCCTGAACTCCTCTGTCATACGCTCTGTGACAGCCTTGTCGAACTCAGCCTCATCGTGAACCTTGTCCGGTCCGAAGAGAGCGTCGTAGAGTTCCTTGCCGGGCACTGCATCCACATAGTTCTTGATCTCCTTGACGGTCAGGTGCCATACAGGCTCCATACCTTCCAGTTCCTCCTTCTTGACGCGGAGCATGGCGGCGCGGTCAGCCTCATTGGGGAAGGTCTTCACGACATCCACATCCAGCTCATCGCCGGCCTTCTTGCCCAGGAAGAGGGCCTTGGCCTCCTCGTGGAGCACGTTCATGGCGATATAGGAGGCGTCCACCTTTCTGTCTCCCTGCACCATGTCGGCTACTACGAAATCACCGTCCTTGACCTCGTCGCAGTTCTCCAGGCGGGAATACTGCTTGTAAAGCTGCTTCTTGTATTCCTCTTTCTCCTTGTCGTTGACGGGTATATTATAATAAGGTATGTGGTCGTCCGCCGAGACAGTCAGGTCAAACTTGGGAGCCAATGCTATGTCGAAAGTAAAATCGAACTCCTCTCCACCGTCGAAGTCATTCTTGGTCTCAGCGTCCTCAACGGGAAGGGGCTCACCGATCACTGTCAGCTTATGCTCCTCGATATAATTGTTCAGACTATTGGATATCAATTCATTGATTGACTCTACAAGAGCCTGGCCACCATAAAGTTTCTCTATGAGACCCATCGGAGCCATCCCCTTTCTGAAGCCCCTGATGTCGGCACTGCGACGGAAACGGTTGAGCACTTTCTTCCTGCTGTCCGCATAATCGTCTTTTACAAAATGGAATGACAGTCTAATCGTCAGTCCGTCATTTACTAATTCTTTTACTTCCATATCGTTTATATATTATTGTCTTTTTGATACAAGTGCGCAAAAGTAAATAAAATCCTTTATTTTACAAAAGATTGAGCCGTATTTGATTTCGTTTGCGTATCTTTGCCTAACACAAACTAATCAGCAGTCATTATGAGAATGAAAATCGTAGCGGGCAACTGGAAGATGAACACCCTGCCCGCAGAAGGAGCCGCACTGGCACAGGATATTGTCAACGCAATCGCAGAAGTTCCATCGGACGTACAACTCATACTTGCCCCTCCTTTCACGCATCTCGACCGCGTGGAAGAAGTCATCAAGGGGTCAGCAGTGGCCCTGTCTGCCCAGAACTGCGCCGACAAGGACAAAGGCGCGTACACCGGTGAGGTGTCAGCGGCCATGCTCGCAGCAACCGGATGCACATACGTAATCTTAGGACACTCAGAAAGAAGAGAATACTATCACGAGACCTCTGCTACGCTGAACGGCAAGATGGCCATGGCACTGGTCAACGGACTCAGACCCATATACTGCGTAGGCGAGAAACTGGAGGAAAGAGAGGCCGGAAGGCATTTTGACGTGGTCGGCTCACAGATAAAAGAAGTACTGTACGGTCTGACTCCCGAACAGATAGCCTGCGTTGTAGTGGCTTATGAACCCGTATGGGCCATCGGCACAGGCAAGACGGCCACTGCAGAGCAGGCGCAGGAGATACATGCTTTCATCCGGAAGACTCTTGCGGAGAAATTCGGAGTTCTGGCAGAGAATATCCCGATACTCTACGGAGGCAGCTGCAAGCCTTCCAATGCCCGCGAGCTTTTCGCACAGAATGACATAGACGGTGGTCTCATCGGAGGTGCCGCCCTTAAAGCGGAGGACTTCATCGCCATAGCCAGAAGTTTCTAGCAGTATGGAATACATAGAAGTATCCATAGAGATCAGCCCGTTCAAGGACGAATATGCGGAAATAGTCACGGCTGAGATAGACAGCCTGGGCTTTGAGAGCTATCTCACCGAGGAGCCGTATCTGAAAGCATATATCCCTAAGGAGCGGTTCAGCGAGCCGCATCTGAAAACCGTACTGAGCCTTATCCCGGAGACGGACTTCAAAGTACGCTATACTCTGACCCTTATTCCGGAGCAGAACTGGAACGCGCTTTGGGAATCCGCATTCGAGCCGGTAGTCATTGACGGGCGCTGCACTATTAAGGCATCATTCCACAAAGGACTGCCCAGAACCAGATATACCGTCACCATAGATCCGAAAATGGCATTCGGCACAGGACATCATCAGACTACTTTTCTGATAGTCAGAAGCATGCTGCAATCAGAAAAAGACATTCGCGACAAACAGGTTCTGGACATGGGATGCGGCACCGGCATCCTCTCCATCCTTGCGGCCAAGATGAAGGCAGCCGTACCGGTTCACGCGATAGACATCGATCCGGTAGCCGTACGCTCTGCCAGAGAGAACGCCGGCCGCAACAGAGTCGGAGACCGCATCAAATCTCTGTGCGGAGACGCCTCACTGATACAGGCTGGAAGGTATGACCTTATTATAGCCAACATCAACCGCAACATCATCCTCGAAGACCTGTCCACCTACTCGCGCGGACTACGTCCTGAAGGCAGGCTTATTACCAGCGGCTTCTATGTGGAAGACTGCGCTATGGTAGAAGCGGAGGCCGCACGCCAGGGGTTGGAGCGCATCTCCTCGGAGAGCATGGACCGTTGGGCAACCGTAACATTCAAGAAAATTTAATCCTATCAAGTCACTAATAACACAAACTCTGAATGAAAAAAATACTGATTTTCGCTCTGTCTGCCGTCTGCATTTTATCAGGACAGGCAGCTGTCACTTTTATCAAAGCCGTTCCTAAAGACCCGGATGTTCCTCTCTGGATGAGGTATCCCAAGATATCCCCGGACGGCAGCAAGATAGCATTTTCTTATCAAGGTGACATTTACTACGTGCCCGTATCCGGCGGAGAAGCCGTAAGGCTCACCGCTACTGACGATTATGAAAGTCAGCCGATATGGTCCAACGACAGCCGCACCATAGCCTTTGTCTCAGACCGCTTCGGAGGCATGGATATTTTCACCATGAGCGTCGACGGCGGGAAAGCCACCCGCGTGACCACGCACTCCGGCACCGAGACCCCTCTGGCCTTCTCTCCGGATGACAAATACATCTATTTCTCCGCGGCCATCCAGGATCCGGCATCCAGCGCAATGTGGTCCGCCTCATGGCTCACCGAGTTGTACCGCGTCAAAGCCACCGGCGGCCGCCCGGAGCAGATAACAGCCACCCCCGTATGCTCCATCAGCTTCGACACCGACGGTGAGTCATTCCTATACTACGACCGCACCGGCAGCGAGAACATCTGGCGCAAGCACCACACATCCTCAGTGGCCCGCAACATTTTCTATTATGACGCAGCCGATGGAAGCCACACCCAGATTACATTCAATCCCGGTGAGGACCGCGACCCGGTATACACCTCTGACGGCAGGATGGTGTTCCTCAGCGAGCGCGACGGAGGCTCCTTCAATGTCTACGAGGCAGCAGTGAATGACGCCGAGAACGCAACAGCCCTGACCTCATTCAAGAAACATCCAGTGCGCTTCCTCAGCCGCGCAGGCAACGGCACACTGTGTTTCGGCTACAACGGGGAGATCTACACACTTGCCGATGGAGGCAAGCCGGAGAAAGTGAGGATCAGCATTGTCAATGACAACCTCAACCATCCCTCCATGCTCCATCTGGGCAGCGTGAACGAGATGGCCTTCTCCGATGACGGCAAGGAGATAATCCTGCAGAGCCGCGGTGAGGTGTTCGCCACCACCGGTGAGTACAGCACCACCAAGCAGATAAGCCGCACGGCAGCCGCCGAGGAGGGCATCACCATCTCCCCCGACGGAAAGACCATAGTCTATGCGTCAGAGCGGACCGGCTGCTGGAACCTCTACAAGGCAACGCTGGCCGACGAGGACGAACTGCATTTCGCCTATGCCACCCTTATCAATGAGGAGCCCCTGCTCAAGGATGACGGAAACGAGCGCACATGGCCCTCGTTCTCCCCTGACGGAAAGGAAGTGGCCTTCATCGAGAACCGCAACATCCTCAAGGTACTCAACCTCGAGACCGGCAAGGTACGCCAGATCACCGACGGCACACAGCACTATGGGGAATTCCAGTACGACTGGTCGCCTGACGGCAAATGGTTTGCCCTGACCCTCATCACCAACCGCCGTGACCCGTACAGCGACATCGGCATCGTATCCGCAGTGGACGGAGGCCGGATACACAACGTGACCAACAGCGGCTACATCGACCATTCGCCACAGTGGGCCATGGATGGCAACGCCATCATCTTCATCTCCAACCGTCTGGGTCTCAGGGCACACGCATCATGGGGCAGCCAGGATGACGTATTCATCGCCTTCATGAACCGCGACACCTACGACAAGTTCAACATGAGCGAGGAGGAATACGCGCTCTACAAGGAGAAAGAAGAGGCCGCCGAGAAGAAGGCCAAGGAAGCCGAGGAGGCAGAAAAAGAGAAAGCCTCCAAGGACAAGAAAGGCAAGAAAGACGCTGAAAAGAAAGACTCAGAGGCTGATGATAAGAGCAAGGACATCGAAATAGACTTCGACGGCATAGAACACCGCATCATGCGTCTTACCCCCATGTCTTCCACTCTGGCCTCGGCCGCTCTCACCAATGACGGAGAGACACTCTACTTCCTTAGCGCATTCGAGGAGGGATTCGATCTCTGGGAGCTGGAGACCCGCACCGGAGCCGTATCGCTGCTCAAGAAGCTCAATACATCATACGCATCACTGGCATTCGACAAGGACGAGAAGAACCTCTACATCCTCGGCTCGCGTCCCCAGATCATGAGCATGGCCGGCAAGCAGACCAAGCCGGTCAACTTCAACATGAGCATGGAACTGGACCGCGCGGCCGAGAGGGCCTACATGATGGACCACGTGTTCAAGCAGGAGGAGAAGAAATTCTATACCGACACCTATCACGGAGTGGACCTGAAGCAGCTGCGCAAGGACTATCTCCCGTTTCTGGAGCACATCAACAACAACTACGACTTCTCCGAGATGATCTCCGAGATACTGGGCGAGCTGAACGTATCCCACACCGGTTCGGGCTACGGCGGACGCAGGGCCGAGAAAGTAACCCCTGCCCTCGGACTGCTGCTGGACATGCAGTATGACGGCGACGGTCTCCGCGTGGACGAAGTGCTGGAGGACGGACCGTTCGCCGTCAGCGGCTCGAAAGTGAAGGCCGGAGTGATACTTGAGGCAATAGACGGAGAGAAGATACTGGCCGGCGAGGACTGGTTCCCGCTGATCAACGGCAAATTGGGAGACCAGGTGCTCTTCTCGTTCTACGATCCGGCAACAAAAGAACGCTGGAACGAGACGGCCAAGCCCATCTCCAGCTACGCGCAGAACGAGATGCTGTATAAAAGATGGGTGGAGAGCCGTGCGGCGGAGGTTGACAGCCTTTCCGGCGGGCGCTTGGGCTACGTACATATCCGCTCTATGGCCGATGGAAGCTACCGCGACGTATATGCCGACATCTTAGGCAAATACAACCTGCGCGACGGTATCGTCATCGACACCCGTCACAATGGCGGCGGCCGGCTCCATGAGGATATCGAGATACTATTCACAGGAGAGAAATACCTTGAGCAGGTCATCCAGGGCACTGTTGTATGCGACATGCCCTCCCGACGCTACAACAAGCACTCCATCATGCTTGTGAGCGAGGACAACTACTCCAACGCCCACGGCACGCCCTGGGTATACCAGCACCAGAAGATCGGTTCGATAGTAGGTATGCCCGTACCGGGAACCATGACATCGGTCAACTGGGAGACCCTCCAGGATCCCACGATGTACTTCGGCATACCGGTCATCGGATACCGTACCCGTGACGGTCACTATCTGGAGAACTCGCAGCTGGAGCCTGACTTCAAGGTGCGCAACAAGCCCGAGGAACTCATCGAGGGCCGTGACGAGCAGCTTGAGGTAGCCGTCCGCGAGCTTCTGAAGCAAATCGACGCAGACACAGACCGCTGGTAGACCAGTCCTCAACACCACATATGAAAAGCCTTCGGGGATTCTCCGAAGGCTTTTTTGCATTTTGCAGGCGCGAAAAATGATTTTTGCTACTTTTGGGGCGTGAATTATCTGCTGATCATATTGGGGGCCGTGTCGCTCGGGCTGGGTGTGACCGGGATGTTCCTGCCGGTTCTGCCGACCACCCCTTTCCTGCTGCTGACGGCGTGGTGCTGGCTTAAAGGCTCGCCTCGGCTGTACGCCTGGCTTATGTCACAGCCGAGACTGGGCCCGTATATTCGTGACTTTCAGGAGCACAGATGCATCTCCCGCAAAGTCAAGGTCATATCCGTCAGTACCCTTTGGGTCACAGTCACAGTGAGCATAGTGCTGGTGCATCCGCTATGGCTCCGCATCCTGCTCTTCTGCATAGCCGTCGGCGTAACTGTCCACATCTTGTCCTTCAGTTCCAAAAACCAATAACCGAAGTTCTTACGCATGTCAGTCCGACGACAGCATGTCTGGCGTGAATTCCGAAATAGGAGAAGCGCCTTCGAGAGTAAACTCTATGCTTGTCCTGAAAAGCGGTCCGTTGTTGCCGTCCTCGTCTATCGCAAATCCGGCTACGGTACAGACACGTCCGAAGTTCCTGCTGAACACATATGACGGCTCACTCAGACCTGTCCCGTTCAACAATGACGAATACAGTACATCATCTCCGTATTCAGAATAATCAACTGAGTACACATAATACAGATATGTCGCAGATGGGTCGGATACCTCCGCCTTCACAGGCAGCACGGCCTTTCCCGCATACTGCTTGTACGACTCCTCTTCAGGATATGCCGCTATAAGGTCATCTCCGTTGAAGTATTTGTCAAACTTGAGCGTGAAGGTCACATCAGAGGAGCCTGACTCCGGCGTAAAAAATGTCTTGCCAAGAGATGTAGTGGCCGTACCGGACTCACAGCCGAAAGTATACATGACATACTTTGTCTTTGTCATCAGTCCTGTAATAGTACCGCTCTTGTCTCCTCTGTAAACATTATTCTCCTCCACATCATAGTATTCTATCAGATTGCGGATTATATCCTCATCGCTCCAGTCCTCCCACATAGAGGCCTGAATATAGTACATCACATACGGATCATCATTGGTTGTACTTATTGAATAAGAGGCTCCGTCCGGTGTTATATCCGTAATCTCAACCTCGATAACATTGTCCGAGAACAATCCGTCCGTTCTGAACTCATCTGTAGCGACGTCGGATACAAACAGTCCCTCCTCATTGACTGCAACGACCAACACTGTGTAATCAGTATCGGCACGCAGATTGTCCAGCACGACAGTGGCAGTGCCGACCTCCGTCAATGATATCACCGCCTTTTCCACGCTCATTCCTTCTGAAACGGCGGCGGCTATTCTTTCGTTGAACTTGTAACTGTACCATTCTTCCAACGTTATGGCCTCGGATATCTCTTCCTTAGGATACGCGTCCACCACATACCTCTGTTCCTGAATAGACGGAGTTACACTCACTGCCACTGTATCAAGCCCTGGCTCACATGTAATCTCAAACGAGATATCCACTTTTTCCGGAGACTCCATGACGACCTCCTCCTTGTACATACCTGTCAGCAATTCCCCTGACAGAGATATTCCGTAGGCATATACATAATAAGCGTATCCAGGCAGAAGACCGTCCTTGTAGAATGAATATTCCCCATATTTCACAAGCCAATCAAGATATTCCTCAAGTGTCATGCCGCTTGAGCCTGCCATAAAGTTGAACAACTGTAAATCCTCCTCTATGTACGCCTCATCACTGCCAAACTGCTCGTACACCCGCTTATCCACCGACATGGAGATATAGGGCATCTCATCATCCGCCGGTATCACCGTCCATGACATGTCCGTCATCGAAACTTCATCTATTACAAGCATAAAACCCTCGTCTGGGACAACAGGCTGCAATCCGTCCTGCAGCACCGTAAAACTTTCTGACTCTTCTCCATATATCACCTCCACTACGGCATTTCTGGCATTCTCGTCTGTGTTGGCATCCACCGGGAATGAGATTATACCCTCCTTGGAAGTATCGAACGGTCCCAACCACTCTGCAGCACACTCACACACCACCTTTACATCCGCAAGAGGATTTTCTATTTTATACGCGACAGTAAAACTGCCCCCTTCGGCCGGCACCGTCACTTCCGTACGTTCCAGATTCAAACTCGGACTCGCCACCTGCTCCTCATCAGGTTTACAGGAATGCAAGGCAAGGGCAAAAGCCACGGCTGCCACCGCTGTCAAAAAGATAATTTTTTTCATATATAAGGACTTTTATTGGTTTACCTTTCAAAGGTATTTTATACTGGGGCAAAGTCCAAATTTACAGCTTATACGATTGTATATTTTACAAAATAGAACAAGTAAATACAAGATTCACAAGATATTACCTTCTCCGTATTATTTCATCGCGATACCGGCCGGGAGGAAGCCCTGTCTCTTTGGAGAATGCTTTATAAAAAGCCGGGACAGAACTGTAACCGACCATATCACCCACTTCTCTCAGGTCTACGGCATTGCCCTTGGCCTCAATGATACCCACTGCCTCCCTTATACGGTAACGGTCAACATAACTGCTGAAATTACCGCCAGAGAATGTATTTATCGCTTTCGACAGATATGTCCTGTTGGTACCCGCCGCCTGCGCCATACTCTCAAGAGTAAGGTCCTTTCTAAGATAAAGCCTGTCCTCCGACATCATGCGGTCAACCTTCTCCCACAAGCTCCTGTCCGCATCATCCACCCTCAGCCTCTGAGGAGTCCTCTGCATCCATGCCCGATACTGGTCCACCAAAGTACGGTTCACCCTGCGCTGCCGTCTGAAGAGAACAATGAAAGAGACAGAAATGACGGCTACGACTACAAGAACAGAAACAGCCACCACGATAAGCCTTCTGGTCCTCATCAGGTCCAGTTCCTTGAGTTGCATTTCCTTATCATGCACTATCTGCTGATAGGACATACGCAGGTCATTCAGTTCCCACTCACGGCTTCCCGCCTGTCCTGCGATACTCAAACGGTAGTGTTCCAAGGCTCCTTTCCAGTCCCCGAGAGCATAATTGACATCGGCAAGATGCCGCAACAGCTCATTTCGCAATTCCAGATTGGCATACCTTTCAGATATGGACAGCCCCTTTCCGTACAGTTCCGCAGCCCTTGCATTCATACCCCTGTCCTCACAGAAGCGGCCATAATGCAAGCATGCGAGAGACACCACGACCGGTTCGGTAACGGACTCTCTGCCAAGTGCCTCCAAATACAGACTGTCTGCCGCCGTACTGTCTCCGACAACCAAAGCGATATCCGCCTTCAGAAGATCCACGATACTATAATATGGTTCCAGTCCCCTGCTCCGTATAACGGAGTCAGCTGTTCTCAGATACGGCAGCGCGTCAATAGGCGATTTGGAGAGAGACAGCATCTCTGCCATGGTTATCGACACTACTCCTTGATAATATACCGAAAGCCGGTGCCTGTTGACAAGACCCCAGGCCTCCTCGGCATATTCCATCCCCCTGACATCAGACCTCATATAGTAAAAATTCACAATGTTGGTAAGGGCATATACCATATCAGAGACTTCCCCTAGTTCCTTATACACATCGTAACTTCTCAGAAGCATTGCCACCATCGTCGGGAAATCCCATTTCGACTTCATCTGATACATACCCTCCTGCGCATAATACATACCCTCCAGATACGTTCCCTCGATACTGGTCAGATTCCTCTCCGCTATGTTCTGATAATTCATCACCGAATCAAGATTTTCCCGATACAGCCAGTACTGTGCATTATAGAGAGCCGCACAGACTTTCAACACCGTATCGGTAGTGTCTCCATAGACTAAAGGATAGGTTATACTGAACAACGAGTCCCACTCTCCATTGATAGTAAGACGGTTCAGCTCATTCTCCAAGCTCTCCAGCCTGATTCTGGAATCATTATCATGAACGATATCGCCGCACCCGTACAGCGCGGCGATACCCATTATCAATATTGCTGTCAGCTTACTCCTCATGACGAGGCCGTCAGTCTTACTTCATTACGGTCTTGAAGAAGTCGTTGCCCTTGTCGTCCACGAGGATGAAGGCGGGGAAGTCGACTACCTCGATCTTCCAGATGGCCTCCATGCCGAGTTCGGGATATTCGAGGAGCTCGACCTTCTTGATATTGTCCTGAGCCAGGATGGCCGCGGGACCGCCGATGCTGCCGAGGTAGAAGCCGCCGTGCTTCTTGCAGGCATCGGTCACCTGCTGGCTGCGGTTGCCCTTGGCGATCATGATCATGCTGCCGCCGTTCTCCTGGAAGAGGTCCACGTAGCTGTCCATACGGCCGGCGGTGGTGGGGCCGAAGCTGCCGGAGGGCATTCCCTCGGGGGTCTTTGCGGGGCCGGCGTAGTAGATCGGGTGCTCCTTCATGTACTGGGGCAGGCCCTCTCCGCTCTCGATGCGCTCTTTCAGCTTGGCATGGGCGATGTCGCGGCCTACGATGATGGTGCCGCTGAGCAGGAGGAATGTCGATACGGGATATTGGGACAGGTCGGCGAGGACTTCCTTCATCGGGCGGTTCAGGTCTATCCTAACGCCGCCGGAATGTTTGGCGAAGCCACCGCGCAGCTGCTCGGGAACGAGACGGATGGGGTTGCTGTCCAGGTCCTCGAGCCAGATACCCTCCTTGTTGATCTTACCCTTGATGTTGCGGTCAGCGCTGCAGGATACTCCGAGGCCGACGGGGCAGGACGCACCGTGACGGGGCAGACGGATCACGCGTATGTCGTGGGCGAAGTACTTGCCGCCGAACTGGGCACCGAGGCCGATGTTGCAGGCTGCCTTGAAGAGCTTCTGCTCCAGCTCGATGTCGCGGAAGGCGCGGCCGAGGTCGTCACCGGTGGTGGGCAGATTGTCGTAGTACTTGGCGGAGGCGAGCTTGACGGTCTTGAGGTTGGTCTCGGCCGAGGAGCCGCCGATTACGAATGCGATGTGGTAGGGAGGGCAGGCCGCCGTACCGAGGGTCTTCATCTTCTCGATCAGGAAGTTCTCGAGTTTCTCGGGATTGAGCAGGGCCTTGGTCTCCTGGAAGAGGAAGGTCTTGTTGGCCGAGCCGCCGCCCTTGGCGATGAAAAGGAACTTGTACTCGCCGCCCTCGGTGGCGTAGATGTCCACCTGTGCGGGCAGGTTGTTGCCGGAGTTCTTCTCCTTGTACATGTCCAGGGGAAGAGTCTGGGAATAACGCAGGTTGTCAGTGGTATAGGTGTCGTAGACGCCGTGCTGCAGGGCCTCCTCGTCGCTGATGCGGGAGCCGTCGGCGGTCTTGTCCACCCATACCCTGCGGCCCTTCTTGGCCACTACGATGGCTGTACCTGTATCCTGGCAGAAAGGCAGTTTCTGGTTCTTGGCCACGTCGGCGTTGAGCAGCATGGTCAGGGCCACGGCCTTGTCGTTGCGGCTGGCCTCGGGGTCATTGAGAATCTTGGCCACCATCTCGTTGTGCTCGGGACGGAGCATGAAGGCCACATCGTGGAAA
>CASFSL010000020.1 GCA_949297365.1 uncultured Bacteroidales bacterium
AGAGGCGACGGCTAAGACTGGCAAGGTTCTCAAGAAACTCGGCCTGAATTTTTAGTCTCCTTCACAATTGAAGGCGAGCCTCCGAAATATCCGGAGCCTCGCC
This sequence comes from uncultured Bacteroidales bacterium, assembly GCA_949297365.1. Lineage (GTDB taxonomy): Bacteria > Bacteroidota > Bacteroidia > Bacteroidales > UBA932 > Coprenecus. The sequence goes on from CASFSL010000020.1 coordinate 104, forward strand.
TTCGTGTATACCGTAAATCATCGGAAGTTACAGTTTAAAAGATTATTAAATTTGCGACACTTAAGGAAAGTCATTACTATGAAAGCATTTCTATACACCACTATATTAACACTGCTCAGTCTCACTGCCGCACTTTCATGCTCAGCCGACAAGACAGTCCATTCAGACACGACCTCAGAATACACCGTATCCGAACACCTCGATTCGCTTATAACATCTCTCAACCATCTGATATACATAGGTGAACACGACTCGGTCATCTTTAAAGCCCGGCCGACGATGGAGGATGCTCTCAGAGACCACGACACTTTAACCGCCGTCTACGCAGGACTGTTCATGGCTCAGTCATATCTTTTCCTGGAAGATATGGACTCGGTAAAATACTGTACAGACAGACTCAGTCCCCTGCTTGACTATCCTCTTCCTCCAAACGCCCATATCATGCTGAGCAACATTCTGGGCAGTTACAGCCTGCGTACAAGCCTGGACTACTCCAAGGCACTTAATCATTATATAGAGGGGCTTTCATGGACCGAGCACGAGGAACGTATCAACAACCGCATCGCCCTGCTGTCCAACATAGTCAACATATTCTACGTGCAGAAAAGTCCGGAAGGGATGAAATTCGCAGAGGAGGCCTACCGGCTGGCGATGAACGACCCCGGTGCCAGCGGATACATCAAGAGCGGAGCCAACATCACCATGGCGCAGATGCTGTTCGTCCAGCACAACTACGAGGAGGCCCTTACCTATCTGGAAAATGCCGGACTGTATGCAGAGCAGAGCAAATCCATGTCCTTCTATGCCTTCATCAACTCCATGTTCGCCCAGATCTGGCAAAACAGGAAAGACCTGGCAAATGCAGATACTTACTACAGAAAAGCCGTTGAGTACATCGGCTATGCCGACCCGGGGACAGCCTCCCAGATATACTTGCTCTACGGTGATTTCCTGTCTGATACCGGAGACAAGACTGGTGCGGCCGATATGTACCGCAAAGGGCTGGACATCTCCGAGACCAGCGGCAACATCGAATACCGTCAGGATCTGCTGGGCCGCATCGCCGCACTCACGTACGAGGCTGGGAAATATTCCGAATCGGCCGGATATTCCGTCAGATACATCTACTACTCCGACAGCATCAACAGCATAAGGGAGGCCGAATTCCAGAGCATGATAACGTCCCGGCAGCAGACAGAAGCCGAGAACATGCTGATGGCCAAGGAACTGGAACGTCAGAAAGCCAACGAGAGATTTCTAAAGCTGCTGTTCATCCTCATTATCGTCATCATACTGGCCGGTTTCGTACTGATGATGTTCCAACGTCAGAGAAAGATGTACAGGGAACTGGTCAAGAAACACCAGGAATATCTTTCCAAGCTGGACCGGAAGAGCAGTGCCGGCACAGACAAGGACAACAGCAGGAGAGAACTTTTCGACCGCATCGAGGACCTTATGCGTAACGGAAAGATATACCACCGGAACAATATCTCCAGAGAGATGCTGGCCGAGCAGCTGGACACCAATCAGAACTACATATCCAAGGCCATCAACACATACGCCGGCATGTCCTTCAACAGATATGTGGACTCCTTCCGCATAGAAGAGGCGACCAGGCAGATATCACAGTCCCCCGACAACATCCTGTTCAAACAGCTGGCGGATGACCTCGGCTACAACTCCGTAACGGTGTTCTCCAAAGCATTCCTAAGAGAAATCGGCTGTTCTCCAAGCATATACAGAAAGGAGATTCTCAACAGCAAATAAGCGTAAATCGGATAATTTGTAAATTTAGCGAACTATCAACAGTAAAATTTGGGCAAATTTAAGGACAAAGGTATTTTTGATTTGCAAAAAGAATATTAACCTTAAATGTTGTCTTTTATGAAAAAATACTTTCTGGGAACACTGATGTTCCTCGGCATTCTCCTCACGGGATGCACTAAGGATAACGGGCAGCCTGGAGCACCCGGGCTGCAGAAACTCATACTCAGCACTTCTTCCGTTACTTTACAGATAGGTGAGAACTGCACTCTTACAGTCACCACCGAACCGGAAGACATAGACGGAGCCGTGCTTACATGGACTTCCTCCGATCCGGATATAGCATCCGTAGCGGAAACGTCTGAGAACAGCGCGACAGTAACCGCTCACGCTGCAGGAACCGCCAGCGTGACAGTGAGCTGCGGCGATATCAACGCAACCTGCAACATAACCGTTACAGAAGAGACCGACGGCCCCGTCGCTGAAAAAGTAACGGTAACTCCGGAAACGGCATCCGTGGAAGTCGGAGAGACCGTACAGCTTGAAGCCGCCGTAGAGCCTGCGAACACCGGGTTCGAGATTGTCTGGACATCCGACAACCCGGATGTGGCGTCCGTGGACGACAACGGACTTGTCACCGGCATCGCCAACGGTTATGCCGCCATATCCGCCAGTGCAGGCGGCAAGACCGGCTCCTGCAGCATCACCGTTGTCGGTCTGCCGCTTGAATCCATTGACCTGGAAGAAGAGAGCCTGGACCTCACCGAAGGTGACGAAGTCTCTCTCACTCTGAATATAATTCCCGAAGGCGCGGCTTACGACAATATCTCGTGGACCAGTTCCGCTCCGGAGATCGCATCAGTGTCCAACGGTGTCATTTCGGCCCTACGGGAAGGGCAGGCAGTCATTACCGTGGATGTAGACGGCATGACAGACCGGTGTACTGTCAACGTCAGGCTCAGACCTCTGTCCGTCGGAAGCCTTATATACACAGACGGCTCTTACTCAACCGTCCTTGACCCTGAAAGGGAACTGGCCGGTATCGTATTCTACCTCGGCGACATCACCGGGGACGATGAACTCCTCAGAAAGGAGCATCCTGACTGCGTAAGAGGCCTGGCCGTATCGGCAGACGAGACAGCTGAGTTCATTCTGCCTGAATTACTGCAGAACAACTACACTGAGTACGGCAGGACCGTGGGAGACTGGGTTGCCGAAAATCCCGGAGACTATGTATCGCCCACCACGGCAGCGGACGGAGTCAACTTCGACAAAGCCATGGGATACAACAACACCCGCGCGATGGAAGCCTTCAACGCCGATCCGGCCAACAGCGGATGGACCATGGCGGCGGCAGAGGCAGTGACCAAGTTCAAAGAGACACATAAGGCTCCGGAAGGCTCCAGCGGATGGTATATCCCCTCGGCAAAAGAGCTCAGCCTGCTCGTCGGCGGCAGCGACATGACAGCCTCCCTCAACACCAACATAAGCACCGACAATCTGGATATCATAGAGGAAGTGCTGACAGACCTGGGCAAACCCTGCGTCACATCCTATATGTCCGGTCTCCCGGGACAGCTGCCGGTCTACTTATACTCCAGCACTGAGCCCGAGAACTTTGAGACTGCTTTCTGCTATTTCTACCTGCCTGCGGTAAATATATCCCAGCTCCAGGAGACACCGAAACAGACAGCCACCACTAAAGTACGCCCCATCTTTGCGTTCTAAGACCACAGACCTTAACAGTAAAACATTAATATATGAAACACTTTTACTTACTTACAGCACCGCTGCTCCTCGGAATGATACTCACGGGCTGTGGGAAAGAGGAGCATGAGACCCAGACTCCCGGTCAGGAAGAGCCGGTGCAGGAACAGCTGGAATCCATCACCCTGGATGTCACGGCCCTGGAGCTGACCGTCGGAGAAGAATACACCTTTACAGTAACGACCGAGCCTGCGGACATGGAGGCACTCACTCTCGAGTGGACATCCTCCGAGGGCAATGTGGCATCCGTGGACAACGGCACTGTCACCGCACTCTCGGCAGGAACGGCTGACATAACGGTAAGCGGGGACGGGAATGTATCCGCCACCTGCAAGGTCACAGTATCCCCGGAGGAGCCTGCCGTGATCGAAGCGGATTCCATTACCCTCAGTGCTGTATCCGCCGGGATGCTTATCGGAGAAAGCCTGACCCTGACCGCAACAGTCCTGCCCGAGAATACCACGGATAAGACTGTTACCTGGACCAGCTCGGAAAGCAGCATAGCCGGTATCGACGACAACGGCACCGTAACAGCCCTAAGTGCCGGAACAGCGGCCATCACCGCATCCACCGTCAACGGCAGGACTGCCGAGTGCAGTATCACAGTACAGGCGGCCCCGGCAATCGGCGACTATTTCTACTCCGACGGTACCTGGTCTACAGAACTTGACGAAAACAAAACTCCCGTCGGTCTGGTATTCTACACCGGGGACATCACTGCCGAGGATGAGACTCTTGCCGCAGAATACCCCGGATGTACCCACGGGCTTGCAGTTGCCCTGAACAACACCAATGCCGACGGCATCACATGGCAGGGGAACTATGAGGCATACGGAAAGACCGTGAACGAGTGGGTAGAGGGCAATTCTGACTATACTCCGGTCAATAGTGCCGACAAGGCCAGCGGCTACAACAACACCAAGGCCATCGAGGCGTTCAACGCCGACCCCGCGAACAGCGGATGGCCTGTGGAAGCCGTGCAGGAGATCGTTAACTTCAGAGGCTCGCATCCGGTCGAGAACACAAGTGACTGGTATCTCCCCTCCGCCAAGGAATGGATGCTGCTCAGTGCCGGACAGTTCGAGGGAGATGTCATGACCGTCGCCTCGACAGCCAACCTGGATATCATCAACACACTGCTGGGAAATATCTCAGGTGCTGAAAAGATAGAAGGCATGGATCTGGGCTTTATCAACATTCCTGCGACACTGTGGTCAAGTACCGAATACGACATGACCACCGCCCTGTCATTCTCCACTTCTGGCAATATCGCCACAGATCAGTTCAAGCTGGTGTCTGTCAATAAAGTCCGTCCGATACTGGCATTCTAAAGACAATTAAACCATTCATACAATATCTATCATGAAACGGAAATTACTATTTCTAAGCATACTCGCGCTGCTGGGCGGAGCTCTGGCCGGATGCAGCGGAAAAGACGATACCGTCCGGGAGGTTTCGAGCATATCCGTCAAGCCCGGAAACATAATTATCAGCCCCGGCCAGATCCACACCCTCTCGGTAGAGACTGTTCCGGCCGGCATTACTGACCTTACCCTGACCTGGAGTTCCTCAGAACCGGGTGTGGCGACTGTGGACGGCAACGGCACTGTCACCGGTATCGCAGTAGGAGAGACAGTCGTCACAGCTGCAACAGACAACGGTCTGAGTGCCGTATGCAGAGTTACCGTAGCAGAAGAAAGCTCCGGCATCAGGTCCGTCACCGTCACCCCGGCTACAGGCGAGATTCTGATCGGAGGGACTGTATCCCTGACAGCCACAGTAGAGCCGTCCGATGCAGATTACACTCTGACGTGGAGTTCTTCGGACGAGAGCATCGCCACTGTGAGTGAGGACGGGACAGTAACCGGCCTGGCCAAAGGCAATGTAGTCGTCACCGCCGATGCCGGCGGTGTAACAGGCAGTAGCAGAATCGCAGTAGTACAGACACCTGTCGAATCCATCACCATCAATCAGGAGGACTTCGGAATGAACGAACTGGACACCCGGACTCTCACTGCCTCTGTCCTGCCTGAGAACGCTGACAACAAGACCATCACCTGGACCTCATCCGACGAGAGCGTGGCCACGGTCAACGGTGCGGGGAAAGTGACCGCCCTGTGCGCCGGTGAGACAGTCATCACCGCCAAGGCCGGCAACATGACCGACGAGTGCCGCGTCACAGTATCGGCCCTTCCTCTCAAGGTCGGGGATTTCTACTATTCCGACGGCACATGGTCTTCCATGCTTGAAAGCGATAAGGAGTGCATCGGAATCGTAGCCTACACTGGCGACATCACGGCCACCGATCCTGTTCTGGTCCGGGAGCATCCCTCATGCAGGCACGGTCTGGTCATCTCCCTGACCGAGTCCAACAACGAAATGACCGGCAACGGAGTGGCATGGCAGAAGAACGATACTCTGTACAACCGTTTTGTAAGCGACTGGATTGCGGAAAACGCCGGTGAATATGAGTCCGTCGCCACCGGTACGGAAGCCTCGGACAACATCAATATCCCCATGGGCTATCACAACACCAGGGCCATCGAGGCATTCAACGCCGATCCGTCCAACAGTCAGTGGCCCGTGGATGCCGTACAGTGGGTCGTGGACTACAGAGAGACACATCCCGTTCCGGAACACACCAGCGGCTGGTATCTTCCTTCCGTCAAAGAGATGTCCCTGGTGATGTCCGGCCCTTACGACGGCAACCTCGGTGACGTCACCATGACCACGGGCATCTCGACCGAGAACAAGAACATACTCAACGCCAGCCTCGGCCAGGTACCGGGGGCAATGCTCATCGGTACGTTCGGGACAAGCGAGATAATGCCCATCCCCATATCTTACTGGAGCAGTTCAGAATGCGCTGACGCACAAAGCAACGCCTTTGCGATAGATCATCTGGCCGGAAGTGCGCAGATGGTATTCAAGAATGAAAGCACGAACCTGTGCCGGATAAGACCGGTACTTGCCTTCTAAGATGACAGGTCTCTGACTTACAATGCACACAAGAGGGTGACTCACAAGGGCAATTTCTGCGTTACGCTTGATTCGGAAATCCTCATGTACGCCAGTACACTGCGGTTTCCTCATCTTCGCAAGCCTTGAAATTCCTCCTTGTGAGTCACCCTCTTACTGTTTCGTGCGGAGACGGAGAAATGAGAAGAGGGCGGCGCAGACAGTGAGGATTCCGGCCAGAAGCATGGCATCGTGGGGAGCCTTGTCCCCGAAGAGATGGAAGAGCAGGGCCACGAGGGAGGCACCGACGGCCTGCCCGGTGAGACGGGCTGTGGAGAGCATTCCGCTAGCACTGCCGGCACGGTGATTGGGAGCCGAACTGAGCAGCAGATGATTGTTGGGAGACTGGAAGAATCCGAATCCGGCCCCGCACATCATCAGCCGCCATGCTATGTCCATATGAGAGGCATCCTCGGGGATGTACGAGAGCAGGCAGCAGCCGGCGCTCATCAGCAGCAGCCCGATTCCGCCCAGCAGTCCCGGATGCACCCGCCCGCTGAGCGAACCGGACAGGGGAGCCACGAACATCACGATGAACGGCCAGGAGGTCATCACCACCCCGGTCTCCACCGCATTCATCCCGAAAGTGTGCAGCAGCAGGAACGGCATACCCACCAGGACCAGCATCTGGGCTGTATAGGAGACTATGCTGGTAATCACCGACATCGAGAACATCGGGATACGCAGCAGGTCGAACGGCAGCATCGGGTACCTGCGCCGGAGCTGAGTCCTGACGTAGAACCAGCCGGACACCAGCAGAAACGCCGCTCCTATAAGCACAGTACTGAGCCGACCGTCATGCGAGTACAGCTCTATGCAGCCTATCAGCAGGCCGAATACGAGCACATTGAGCAGCGCGTCCTTGATGTTGAACTTCCGTCCGAGGACATGAGTGGGATTGTCCGGCAGGAAACGCCAGCCCATCAGAAAAGTGACGATGCCCATAGGGATATTGATCGCAAACAGCCACGGCCAGGATGCCACGGACAGTATGGCGGCCGCTATCGAAGGGCCGGAGACCGCCGACAGGGCCACCACAGTAGCGTTGAGGCTGACGCCTTTCCCGAGATGCCGCTTGGGAAAGACCAGCTTGGCGATGGAGGTATTGACGCTCATCATCATCGAGGCTCCCAGGCCCTGGAATGCGCGGGAAGCTATCAGCATCGGCAGACTGTGCGAGAGCGTGCAGAACACCGATGCGACAGTAAAGACCGCCACACCGCCCAGGTAGACCCGCTTGTAGCTGTACAGCTCCCCCAGTGTCGAGAATGGCAGCAGGGTCATCATGATCACCAGCTGAAAGGCATTGACCACCCAGATAGAGTCGGCCGAGGAGACACCCAGCTGCTGCGCGATAGTCGGCAGGGCCACATTGCAGATATTGCCGTCCACCACCGACAGGAAGATGCCGCAGAAGATGGATATCATCGCATAGATGAGCTGAGGCCGGCGCAGACCGTCCCACTCCAGATTACCGGTGATTCTTTCCTCTTCCATTTGACTGCAACAAATGTACGCAAAATAGAGAAACGGCAAGCAAGAGAGCATACTCTTTTTGCAACCTACCAACAGTCAATGGTTTAGCGACACAGTGCGCTCTTTTGGGGGTGTGCGGACTGCTCCGGAAGCGCGCCTTGGTCTGGTAACACACTGATCAGCGAGTGGTTACATTTTCGTGGCGCTGCAGTACCTACCGTTCATTCACCGGTGGGCGGAGGCCTAGACGGCTGACCGAGGACAATGCCCCGCAGATGGTCAGAATACCGGCCAGGAGCATCGCGTCATGGGGAGCACCGTCCCCGAAAAGATGGAAGAACATGGCGACGAGGGCCGCACCGGTGGACTGCCCCACAAGGCGGGCCGTAGCCAGCATACCGCCCGCGCTTCCGGCACGGTGATTGGGAGAGGAGCTGAGCAGCATGTGGTTGTTGGGCGACTGGAAGAAACCGAAGCCGGCTCCGCACATCATCAGCCGCCATGCGATATCCAGATGCGAGGCATCCTCGGGGATGAACGAGAGCAGGAAACAGCCCGCACTCATCAGCAGCAGGCCGAAAAGTCCGAGCAGTCCCGGATGTACCTTGCCGATAAGCGAGCCGGCCAGCGGGGCCACGAACACGATGACCAGCGGCCAGGAGGTCATCAGCAGCCCGGTCTCCACGGCATTCATTCCGAAAGTGTGCAGCAGCATGAAGGGTATGGCCACCATCGCCATCATCTGCGCCGTAAAGGAGACGATGCTGGTGACTACCGACATCGTGAACACTGGGATGCGCAGAAGGTCGAAAGGCAGCATCGGGTACTTCCGGTCAAGCTGGCTCCGTACATAGATATAGCCCAGAACCAGAAGCAGAGCCACGCCTATGAGCACTACGGTGGGCCTTGCTCCGTGGGAATACATCTCGATGCAGCCTATAAGCAGACCGAAGACGGCGGCATTGAGCAGCGCGTCCTTGAAATTGAAATGCCGGCCCCGGACATGGGTCGGATTGTCCGGCAGATGCTTCCATGCCATGAAGAAAGTCACTATCCCCACCGGGATGTTGATGGCGAAGAGCCAGGGCCATTCGGCAAACGAGAGGATCCCGGCCGCCACCGTCGGGCCGGCAACCGAGGCCAGGGCCACCACCGTGGCATTGAGCCCGACACCACGGCCGAGGTATTTCTTCGGATAGGTGATCTTCACCAGAGTGGTATTGACGCTCATCATCATAGCCGCGCCTATGCCCTGAAAGACCCTGGAGGCCACCAGCAGGGGCAGGGTATGTGAGAAAGAGCAGAAAAACGAGCCTATGGTGAACAGCACCACTCCTGAGACATACACACGCTTGTAGCTCAGAAGTTCTCCGAGCGATGAGAATGCCAGCAGGGTCATCATGATCACCAGCTGGAACGAATTGACCACCCAGATAGAATCGGCCGACGACACCCCGAGCTCCTGCGCGATGGTGGGCAGGGCCACGTTGCAGATATTGCCGTCCATCACCGACAGAAAGATACCGCACCAGAGTGACGCCACGGCATAGTATATCTTCGGGCGGTGCAGCCCGTCCCACTGCAGATTTCCGACGACGGTCTCCTCCTGTTCCGTACCTGACTTCAATTCCACCTTTTTCATACCGGCGGCAAATGTACGCAAAATCATACAGCGCTGTCACTACCGGTTAATCTTCTTCCTATACCGGATTACCATTTTCGTAAATTTATTTTATTGATTATCACCCTTATTCATCATTTTTCAGAATATCTGCTAACTTTGTTGAACTGACTTTTAAATTACTTGAGACATGGAGCAGAATGAGAAGATTGTAATTTATCAGACTGCCGACGGGCAGACTAGAATCGATGTGAAACTGGAGAATGATACCGTATGGCTGTCACAAAGCCAGATGGCTGAACTTTTTCAAAAAGATCAGTCCGTAATAGCGCGGCACACAGTTCCGCATCTGGGCCAATCAGGTGCTCAACACTCGTTGCTCTCACGCTTATGATAGCAGAGAGCCGTATGGAAGAGATGGACATGATGGTCAAGGTTATTGTCAATCTCATTAACAAGAACAATCAATAATCTATATTTATTGTTAAATTTGCAGGAAGTACTAAACTCAAATATTGCGATAAATGAACATCAACACCACAGCCAAAACCGTCTGCGCAGCCCTGATCGGAGCTGCGACAGTTGCGGGAATGACCTCCTGCGCAGGAAACCAGACAGAATCAACTATGAAGCAGAAAGTAGAGGAGTACGCTCCCTTTGAACTGACATCACCGCTGGCCGCCCAGCTGAGCGACAACGAGCGTCAGATCGTGGAACTTTTCTTCCAGATCGGCCAGATCGCCGACGACCTTTTCTGGCAGCAGACATTCGGGGACAAGAGCCTGATGGACCAGATCGCCGACCCCTATGCCAGACAGTTCGCCTACATCAACTACGGCCCCTGGGACCGTCTCGATGACAACAAGCCCTTCATCGACGGCTACGGAGCCAAGCCCGACGTATGCACCTACTACCCCGAGGACATCACCCTCGAGGAATTCAACGCCTACGATGACCCGAATAAGTCATCCTGGTACACAGTGCTCCGCCGCGATGAGAACGGCAAGCTGAAGACCGTATGGTACCACGAGGAGTACGCCGAGCAGGTGAACCGTATGTGTGAGCTCATGCAGCAGGCCGCCGACCTGGCCGAGGATCCGGGCCTGAAGAACTATCTGCTCAAACGCATCGAGTCTTTCAGGACTGACGATTACCTCCCCAGCGACCTGGCCTGGATGGACATGAAGGACAGCAGGATAGACTTCGTCATCGGCCCCATCGAGAGCTACGACGACAAGTTCCAGGAGACCAAGACCTCCTACGAGGCCTTCATCCTGCTCAAGGACACCGAGCGCAGCAAGGACCTGGCCAAGTTCGTAGCCATGCTCCCCGCCCTGCAGAAAGAGCTCCCCTGCAAGCCCGAGTACAAGACCTTCGTGCCCGGCACCTCCTCCGACCTCAACGTCTATGACGTGGTCTACTACGCCGGAGACTGCAACGCCGGCAGCAAGACCATCGCCATCAACCTGCCCAACGACGAGCGCGTTCACGCCATGAAGGGTACCCGCCGTCTCCAGCTGCGCAACTCGATGCAGGCCAAGTTCGACAAGATCCTCCTCCCCATCGGTGAGCTGGTACTCGCACCCGAAGACCACGAGCACCTGAAATTCGACGCCTTCTTCTGGAACGTAACCTTCCATGAAGTAGCTCACGGCCTGGGCATCAAGGAGACCATCAACGGCAAGGGCAGCGTAGACGCGGCCATGGGCACCGAGAAGACATCCTGGGAAGAGGCCAAGGCCGACATCCTCGGACTCTTCATGGTTTGCAACCTCATAGAGAAAGGCGAGATCACCGGTATCAGCATTGAGGATGCCGTCACCACCTATATCGCGGGCATCTTCCGCTCGGTACGTTTCGGAGCCGCATCGTCACACGGCAAGGCCAATATGATGTGCTTCAACTTTATGGAGCAGCAGGGAGCCTTCTCCCGCAATGCCGACGGCCTCTACGTAATCGACTTCGAGAAGTCCAAGGCAGCCATCAACGCATGGGCCGACCTGATCCTGACTACCCAGGGCAACGGCGACGTGACATTCGCCACCGAGTTCCGTGAGAAGAACGGCGGCATCACCCCCGCCCTCCAGGCCGACCTTGACCGCATCAATGCAGCCGGTATTCCCAAGGACATTTTCTTTATACAGGGCCCCGATGTACTCTTCGGCACTAAGTAGATCCGCAGTGCTGCTGCTCACGTTGGCGGCACTCGCAACAGTTACAGTATCGTCCTGCCGCACCCAAAGCGGCGGGACTGATACTTTTATACCCGCAGCTCCCGACTGGTCGGACAAAGCGGCCTGGTATATCTCAGAACCTGCAACGGCCCCGGAAGCGGACATTTTTTACATCCTGCCCACCTGCGTCTGGGACTGGACCGCTGAGGACGGACTGCTCTGCCGCTATTCGGACTACAGACGTACCGACCACATAGAGGCGTTCATGCCCTCGGTCGAGCTGGCGGAGAATATTTTCGCCCAGGGACAATACGGTTTCTACTGCCCCTACTACCGGCAGATAACCCTCAACGTCTGGATGGACGGAGAGGCAGCTGTCGAAGAGCTGTTCCCGCTGTCGATGGAGGATGTCAGAGAGGCATTCGACTATTATCTGGAACATTACAATAACGGCAGGCCCTTCGTCCTGGCCGGATTCAGTCAGGGCGGCAAGGCAGTGGTGGAACTGGTCAAGCATCTCCCGGCAGAAGCCTATGAACGGATGGCCGCAGCCTACGCCATCGGCTACCGCATCTCGGACGAGGAGCTGGCGCAATACCCCCGGCTGCTTCCGGCCACGGACTCGACCGGTACCGGCACCATTATCTGCTACAACTCCGTAGCCTACCCCGAAGCCGCCTGCGGGGTACTTTCCCCCAGCGATGTCTGCATCAACCCGGTGAACTGGACCACTGACGCCACCCCTGCGATCCTCAACGACTCGGTGACCGTCACTGTAGACACCGTCAGTCATCTGCTGATAGTGGACGGCCTTGACCCGGAGCATTACTACTCACCGTCCCTGGCATCGACATTCCCCCTGGGCAACTATCACCTGCAGGAGCTTACCCTGTATCAGGAGCACCTGCGCAGAAATACCGCTCTACGGCTATATTATTTTGAAAAATGAGTTAACTTTGCTGTTTACGCTCAAGAACTTAAAATATGAGAAGGATTTTTTCGACAATACTCGGTATCATACTGGGAACAACTTTATTATCTGCACAGAATCTTATTGGACAGCAGGACACTGCATCCGGATTGTGGGGATTCAAGGACTCCACCGGCAACTGGGTCATTGCCCCTGAGTTCAACTTTGCCAGTCAGTTCTCCGAAGGTCTTGCCGGTGTGTGCATGAATGGGAAATGGGGGTATATCAACCCAGAGGGAGAAGTTGCAATCCCTTGCCAGTTCGATGACGCCACATATTTTTCAGAAAAACTTGCGGGCGCATGTAAAGACGGAAAATGGGGCTTTATCAACCGAAGCGGTGCCATGGTCATCCCGTTCCAATACGAAGAGATTCGGTCGTTCATCGACGGACTCGCCCCTGTAAAGGAGAACGGCGAGTGGAGCTTTATAGACAGCTGCGGATACCATTACAACAGTAAGAGCGAATATTTCCCGTTTTATGCCAAAAGCATAATAGAGCCGCACGTCAACAAATGGCAGCAGAAAGGCAGATACGAGAAAACGGAGGACTATCTCGAAAGAGTCAACAGCTCCACCAGACAGAAGTTCATCGACAGCCTTACGCTCATCGTAAGAAACAGTTTTATCAGCAGAAACACCAAGAACCTGCGTACAGCGCAGAAACTCATCGACTACGATGCCGACAATGAGGTCTTCCTGATAAATGACACCCGCTTCGGAGAGATTCTCGTTCCTGTCCCTATTGACAGAGCACCCGAGTTCGAACACCAGTTCTCCTCTCTTAGGAAACAGAGCGAGTACGGTATCGCTGACGGCCATCTGGCACTCACTTCAGTGACTTATCTCATGGCCGACGGAAGCACTTTCACTTACAGCGACGACTCTGACATACAGTATGCTGATGTAAATATCGAATATCAGTTCGATCCCGTGGACATCAATATGGACCGAGGACAGGACACCAGAGACAATTTACGCAGGACTGGTTCCAGAACCCTGACAGTAGGCCGTTCGGCAGTAGATACGGACATTCCCAGAACCGGCAGGGTTGCCGAAAACACCTTCGCAGTCATCATAGCCAATGAGAATTACGACACGGAATCCAGCGTAGAGTTTGCCGGAAACGACGGTACTGTATTCAGTCAGTACTGCGAACAGACCCTGGGTATCCCCGAATCCAATATTCACATAGTCTACGACGCGACTCTCAACAACATACGCGCACAGGTCAACTGGCTCAGCAATGTGGGCAACGCCTGGAAAGGCGAGGCAAGGCTGATATTCTACTATGCCGGTCACGGTATTCCGGACGAGTCCTCAAAAGAGGCTTACATCCTGCCTTCTGACGGTTACGGCAGCGATGTCGCCACAGGATACAGACTCAGCGAACTGTACTCCCAACTCTCATCCATCCCCTCGCAGAGCACCGTGGTCTTTCTGGACGCATGTTTCTCCGGAGCCAGCCGCGATGACGGTATGCTCTCGTCAGTGAGAGGCGTGGCCATCAAGGTCAGGAACAACATTCCCGACGGTCGCCTGATAGTGTTCTCCGCTGCCCAGAAAGACGAGACCGCACTGCCGTACAACGAGATGGGACACGGAATGTTCACCTATTTCCTACTGGATAAACTGCGGGAAACCAAAGGTGACGTTACTTTGGGAGAACTCAGCGACTACATAAAGGAGATGGTGGGCAAGCAGTCCATAGTCTCAAAATACCGCAAGCCCCAGACCCCCGGTGTAACCGTCGGCAAAGAACTGGAGAATCTATGGCGCGGGATAAAACTTTAAAAAAGAAGTGGAGCATACCGGAGTCGAACCGGTTACCTCGACACTGCCAGTGTCGCGCTCTAGCCAAATGAGCTAATGCCCCGTCACCCACTCTCCTAAGTGGGACTGCAAAGATAAGGCAATTTTTTTATTTACAAAACTTTTATCCGCCACACTGTTACAGCCAGCCGAAAATCATGATGACCGCTATGACTATCGGGGCTACATAGCGCACCATATAGAAGATGACATCGTACAGCCGCCTGTTGGGCAGAGTCCCTCCGTTGGAGAGCTCGTCCACAAAGGCCGGACGCTTCATCTTCCAGCCGACGAAGACCACCACCAGAAGCCCGCACAGTGGCATCAGGAAATTGGCCGATATCATGTCGAAGAAGTCAAAGAATGTCCTGCCCAGGATACGGATGTCCGAAAGCACGCCGCCTGACAGGGCGCAGAGAGTGCAGAGCACCAGACACACTCCTGAAGAGAGCAGGACAGCCGTACGCCGTCTCAGCCGGCACTCTTCGATAAGGAAAGTCACCGACACCTCCAACAGGGATATGGATGAGGTTATGGCCGCAATGAAGAGTACGAAGAAGAACAGTATCGATATCACGCCTCCTCCTGCCATCTGGTCAAATATATCGGGCAGCACCACGAAGAGCAGACCGGGCCCCTCGCTCGGAGATATGCCGAAGGCAAATACTGCCGGCATGATGGCGATACCGGCCAGGATAGCGAAAAACGTATCGGAAACGGCTGTAAGCGAGGAGAGCTTGACGATCTTCTCGTGCTTCTTGACATACGAGCCGTAAGTCAGGATAGTGGCACACCCGATACTCAGGGAGAAGAAGGCCTGTCCCAGGGCATTGAGGAAGGTATCCGCCGTCACCTTGGAGAAATCGGGCCTGAAGAGGAACTCCAGTCCGGCACCGGCTCCCGGCAGGGTGACAGAGCGGACTGCGATGACGATAATCGTGAGAAAGAGCAGCGGCATCATGATCTTCGTGTACCGCTCTATGCCGTCCTTGATGCCGGCCAGCAGCACGAGGGCAGTAAGCAGCAGGAACACCCAGGTATAGGCGAGTGTCCGCCACGGCGATGAGACGGCAGCGGCGAAGAAGCCCTCAGAAGCCCCCTGCTCAGGCAGAGAGAACGACACCGAATGTACCAGATAGTCTATGGTCCAGCCTCCCACCACGCAGTAGAACGCGATAAGAGCCACCGATGCCAGTACGCCCAGCACGCCGACCAGTCCCCAGCGGCCTTTGGGATGAAGCACCTTGAAGGCCCGGACAGCATTGACCTGACTGCGGCGGCCCACCACGAACTCCGACATCATGATAGGCAGGCACAGCAGGAAGACCAGCACCAGATAGATGATGATGAAGGCCGCACCGCCGTTGGTGCCCATCAGATAAGGGAAACGCCACAGATTGCCCAGACCGATGGCAGAGCCGGCCATGGCGACCAGAACTCCGAAAGAGGATTTGAAGTTGTCTCTCATAATCTGCTATAGGTTACGAATGAATAATCATAGCCGGAGCGGTCGTCATGCAGGAGCTCAGAGCGGGTCTCCTCTCTCCAGTGAGCCGGCTCTATCCCGGGGAAGAACACCTCGGCATCACCGATGACGGCCTCCACTTCCGTAATATACAGCCTGTCCGCCAGCGACATGGCCTGACTGTAAAGCTGTCCTCCGCCTATGACGAACACTTCCTCCGCACCTGGTCCCGAGGCCTGAGCTTTGGCCAGAGCCTCTTCCAAAGTGCCGCAGAACTCCGCCTCACAGCCTTCCGGAGCAGTGTGACGGCGGCTCACCACGATATTTTTCCTACCGGGCAAAGGCCTCTCCCCTATCGAGAGCCAGGTATTGTACCCCATGACGACAGGATGACCCAGGGTAACCCGCTTGAAGTATTTAAGGTCCCCGGATATGTGCCAGAGCATCTGATTGCCGCGTCCGATAGCGTTGTTACGCGCTTTTGCTACTATTATCGATATCATAGACAGAGTTTTATTTCAAGGTTATACGGCTACCGGAGCCTTTATCGCCGGCCAGGGGTCGTAGCCCTCCAGAGTGAAGTCAGGATAATCAAAGTCGAAGACCGAATGTACGTCCGGATTGAGAATCATCCTGGGCAGCGGTCTCGGAGTGCGGGAAAGCTGCTCACGCACCTGGTCGAAATGGTTGAGGTAGATATGCACGTCCCCGAAGGTATGTACGAAATCACCGGGGGTATATCCGCATTCCTGAGCGATCATCATGGTCAGCAGGGCATACGAGGCGATGTTGAACGGCACTCCCAGAAAGACATCCGCACTGCGCTGGTAGAGCTGGCAGGAGAGCCGGCCATCGGCCACGTAGAACTGGAAGAGGGTGTGGCAGGGGGGCAGGGCCATCCGGTCCACTTCCGCAGGATTCCAGGCCGAGACTATGTGGCGGCGGGAATCCGGATTGCGCTTGAGCGAGTCCAGGACCTGCGAGAGCTGGTCGATGGTCCGTCCGTCGGGAGCGGGCCAGGAGCGCCACTGATGACCGTAGACCGGACCGAGATTGCCGTCGGCATCGGCCCATTCGTCCCAGATGGTCACTTTATGGTCGTGCAGGTACTTGATGTTGGTGTCTCCCTTGATAAACCACAGCAATTCGTATATAATCGAGCGCAGATGGACTTTCTTCGTCGTCAGAAGGGGAAATCCCTCCGAAAGGTCAAACCTCATCTGATAGCCGAAAACGGATTTCGTACCTGTGCCCGTCCGATCGGACTTTATATGTCCGTTATCCATGATATGCTGCAAAAGTTCCAGATACTGCTTCATGAGAAAATTCTAAAGTTCCTTCAAAGATAGGCAATTTCTTTGAAAACGCCACTTCTCCGGCCAAGTGCCACATCAATTTCCGGCCAAGTGCCACAATGAATATTGTTAATATTTTGAAATTCAAAATATTATCTTTATTTTTGCTTCCACTAATTCTAAGCACATGAATGATTACAAACCCAGAGTTGCCGACAGCCGTCTTACCGACCTTCTGGACGCTATGGGCGCAGTCCTGATAGAAGGCCCGAAATACTGCGGCAAGACAACCCTTGCCGAACAGCATTCCGGCAGCATCCTGTATATGGCCGATCCCGAGACCAGGGAACAGAATATCACCATGGCCCAGACTAATATCAGCAGGCTTCTTCAAGGGACTGCACCGAGGCTCATAGATGAATGGCAGATAGCCCCACAACTCTGGGACGCGGTCAGAAATGAAGTGGATAAAAGAAAAGACGACGGACAATTTATACTGACAGGCTGGCTGTACCGCCGAAAACCGAAGAAATCTTTCATACCGGTACGGGCAGGATAGCGTGGCTGAGACTACGGACGATGAGTCTTTGGGAATCCATGGAGTCCACAGGCGATGTAAGTCTCGGAGCACTGTTCAGATCTGCTGACACTGTGGACGGAGCAAGTAATCTGGACATAGAACAGCTGGCATATATTATCTGCCGGGGCGGCTGGCCGAAGGCAGTATTGAAAAAAAGCCGGAAAGCCGCATTGATACAGGCTGAAGAATATTTCGAGACTGTAACACGGTTTGATATCTCCAGGGTGGACGATGTGGAGCGCGACCCTGAGACGGCACGGCGTCTCATGCGGTCCTACGCCCGCAATCAGGGCAGCCAGGCCAGTGCCGGTACAATACTGGCCGACCTGAAGGCCCATGAGGGCGACACTGTCAATGAAAACACTGTCTATTCCTACATCAAAGCCCTGAAGAAGATTTTCGTAATAGAAGACTCGCTCGCATGGAATCCCAACCTCCGCAGCAAGACCGCTGTACGTACTTCGGATACACGTTATTTCACCGATCCGTCCATTGCCACAGCCGCTCTGGGCCTCGGTCCGGAAGATCTTCTCAACGACCTCAATACTTTCGGGCTGCTGTTCGAGACACTGTGCATCAGAGATCTTAGAGTATATGCAGAGGCTATTGGAGGAAAAGTATATCACTACAGAGACAAGAACAACCTTGAATGTGATGCCGTCATACACCTCAAGAACGGCAGATACGGCCTCGTAGAGATTAAACTCGGAGGCCACGACCTCATAGAGGAAGGAGCTGTGACTTTATCTGCTCTGGCAAATAAAATAGATACAGTCAAAATGCCTGCCCCGGCATTTATGATGATTCTGACCGGCACAGGCCAATATGCCTATAAACGTCCGAAAGACGGCATCCTAGTCGTACCTGTCGGATGTCTGAGAGATTGAGGGCAGCAGAAGCACTATGGGCAGATGGTCGCTGGCGCCGCCGTGCCACATCGGACCGTAATAAGAGCGGCGCGGCTTGACTCCCAGGAATTTGCTGTCCTCCTCCAGGAGCATGGGATGGGAATATATCTCCATGACGGAGCCTTCCATAGCCCCGCTCACGAGAAAATGGTCTATCAGTTCCCATCTGCCATTGTACTTCAGGCTCCCCTCTCCTGCTTCATGCAGGTCAAGAGCCAGATTGACCAGACCGGTACCGGAAGCGAGGGACAATGCCGGCGGAGAATCAGGAGTGTCATTGAAGTCGCCTGTGACTATCACAGAGGGCAACTTTCCGGTAAGGCTGTCCCTTAACGCCAGCACGGCCCCCGCCAGGGTGTCAGAGGCAGCCTGCCGGAAAGGCCGGGTATACTCCTCCCCGCCGAACTTTGAAGGCCAGTGATTGACAAACACATGAACAGTGTCCCCGGTCCCGGTCAGCACGCCCGCAACATACAGAATATCCCTTGTGGGCCTGTCTCCACCTGTCAGCACTCCCAGCGTCCTGGCATCCAGCACCCGGAAGCTGTCCTGCCTGTAGATCAGAGCTACGTCTATTCCCCGGCGGTCCGGCGAATCCCGATGCACTATACCGTATCCGAGCTTGGCCAGCGGAGTCCGCTCGACCAGCTGACGCAGCACCATACGGTTCTCAACTTCGGCAAAGGCCACCATGACAGGAAAATCTCCATACCGGTCATGCATGGACAGCAGTGCCTTGGCTATCAGGTTGCGCTTGTCCAGGAACTTGCTCCACGTCCAGTGCCTGTAGCCGCCAGGGGTAAACTCCTCGTCCACGGTAAGGCTGTCGTCAAAGGGATCAAAATAATTCTCCAGATTCCAGAAAACCATATAGGGCCGCTGCCGGGCGCACACGGTTGCGGTCAGAAATACCACAAATATCATCACAATTATCCTTCGCCTCATATCATACATAATTTGGATACAAACATACGAAAAACAGCCGGTCCCACAAAGTGAAACCGGCTGCTGTATCGGAAAGCCTGCTCTCCTAGAAGAATCTGGCTCTGTTGTCCACAATCTTGGCCCTTTCAGTAAAGATGGCGGGGAGGTTGTTGATCTGATAGCTCTCTACCTGAGCTGCCTTGATCTTGGCATCATCCTCAGTATAGAAGGCTCCTGTCTCGCGGTTGCCGACCTGAAGCACATACACTCCGATATTGCCTGCCACAGGACCTGCTATCACACCGGGCTCGGCACCTGCCACAGCACCTATAAATGCAGGCTCAGTAGAGTTGCCGCTCATTGAGCCGAAAGTAATGCCTGTCTTCGTGCTCACTGTCTGGCCGAGAGTATCGGCTATCACATTGATGTCGGTAAGTCCGGCTATCTTGTCAGCCACCTCATTTCTGACTTTCTCCGCCCTTTTCTCATTGGTCAGACGGTATCTGATCGTAGATGCCACTGTATTCACAGGTGTATATCCCTCTTCATGTATCTGCTTGAGAGCAACTACGAAATAGATGTCGTTATTGACAGTAATGATGGGAGATACGTCACCCTCCTTGGTCTTGTCGTCATAGATCCAGCGGATAACTTCCCTGACATCGTCGTACCTTGACAGCTGACGCGCACTCTCTGCGACTCTGTTGGCAGGGATGACGGGAAGATCCTCTTCCATGGTTATCTTGTCAAAGTTCTCTATCTTACCCTCGCAGCGTGAGGCCAGATCGTTGGCCTGAGCGTAGAAGTCCTGGAATGTCTCCTTGCTCGGAAGAGCCTCCTTGGAAAGGATAGCAAGCTGTACCTTCTTCATCGGTGTCGTCCTGTCTGTAACAGTAACGATGTGCAGACCGTAGTCCGTCTCCATCCTGGCTATCGCACCGGGCCTCATGGTCAGGACATCCTGCATTCCGGGAATCATCGAAGTCTGGGTCATCCAGCCTATGTCACCGGGATTTGCCACGTTGGGATTCTGATCCAGAGAGAAACGGGAAGCCAGGTCAGAGAAGTCTCCACCGTGATTCAGCACGTTGAGCAGACTGTCGGCCAGAGTTCCGTCCTCAAATGAGAGAAGGATGTGGCGCACATACGCAGAGTCAGACATATTCTTGACATCATTGACGCGGGCCGCATAGAAAGTATTCTCTTTCTGGAATACGGGGAGCACCTTGGGATTACGGCTGAATGCAAACTCGTCCACCTCGGGGAACTGACCTGCAAGCTCGCCTTCCTTATAGTAGTAATCCTGAAGAGGAGTATCGGAGTTGAACGAGAGGAATGCCTTGAGATTGTCCGTAGCCGCGAACTCATCATACAGAGAGTTTATCTCTTCCTCGGCAGCCTTGATATCAGCCTCGGAAGGCACTACCTCATAGGCCACGAACTCCACGTCACGGGAAGCTGTCTGCCTGTAGTTCTCCTTATGGGCATTGTAATAGTCCTGTACCTCTTTGTCGGAGACCTTGATGGTAGTATCGCGCTGGAAACCGAAAGGCACGAGTACGAACTCGGCATCTGAAGAAGTATTGTTCTCCTCTATCTGCCTGCGCAGTTCCACAGGTGTGATAATATCGCTGGCTGTTATCAGGGATGTATATTTGGTAAAATACTGCTGCGAGGTCATGTTCTGCTGCAGAAAACTCCAGTAAGCGGCCAGATTGCCGGAAGCGTCTCCGGGAATGGCATGTATGAAATCCAGAAGTTTAGTCCTGCTGAACTCACCGGTAGCATCGAGGAAAACGGGATCCTGCTGCAGTATCGGGGAGATCTCCTTTCCCTGACTGAGATCCACAAGCTCGTCGTCTCCTACCCTGATTCCGGCTTTCTGCATCTGAGGTATCACATACCACTCAGATATCAGATTCTGCCATGCCGACTCGTTTATGGCCTGCATTGCCTCCTCCGATACGGACTGAGACCCGGTAGTGAGGGTATAGATATTGGTGTAATAGTCCACTTCTTTCTGGAACTCATTGTAACGCACCTTCTTTCCGTCTATCTTACCGACATCGTACTTGGATGAGAAGTAACTGAGAGTGGTTTCCAGAGTACCTGGGTCTATAATAAACGATAACAGCGCCACTGCGATGAGCACTGTAATAAGAACACCGAGCTTGACTCGTATTTTCTCTAAAACTGCCATTGTATATCTATTTATAACATTCTGAAAATAGGATGCGAAGATAGTAATTTTATTTTATCTCCTTACACTGGGGCCGATAAAATTAACAGTGTCCACGTATCCGGAGCCGGTAGAGTCGTCCGACAGTATGCCGTAACTGTCAAAAGGGCGCAGCAGCTGGGCATCCCTGGCCATCTCGTCAGACTCCAGTCCATAACCCTGCATGAAGCCCTGAGGAGATGACAGCCTGACGTAACAGTCAGTATATATCATCTTGTTCTCCCGGTCCCAATACAGTGTGTCCGTCTCTATCTTCTCTCCCTTTATATAGTTGTTGATCACCACATTTCCGTATGCAGACCACTGCTCTTTTCCATCGGTCACTGTATGCAGGGCCTCATCGGAGACAATCCTGGTCTCCAACAGTCCTTCCTCGTTATATGCCAGTACTCGGAAGCCTTCCGGAAACACCTCGCGGGAGTTATTCTTGTCGCTCTCATACCTCTCCATCCTCTTGGCTTTAAGACGCATCTGGACCTGTCCGTTCTCTGTCTGGGCAGCATCCATGTCCAGGACTACCTGCGTGGGAGCCTCGGATATCTTGTCGGCATCGATATTCTTCAGCTTATTGCCGCATGATACGACAATGGCAGCAGCCGGAAAGACTGCCGCCATCATCATATATCTGTAAATTGCGCTTCTAAAGCCCATTACTATTTCTGAGTCCTTACTGTAGTGGATTCACTCAGGCCGTTGCAGGATACCTCATATCTGTTACCGTCAACCATGTCATACATAAATGCGGTAGACTGCTCGGGATAGTACTGGCTGTAAGTGGCTATCTGCTTGTTGGCCTCCTCTGCGAGCTCAGAATCAGCATTTCTGGCCTTGATCATATAATCGGTGGCTACCCAGTAATGGGCACGTGACTCTATCTCGTTGCCGTCGCACTTAGACACACTCCAGATGGTTCCGATGAGGAAATAAGCCTTGCCGGCATATGCCTGGGAGAGAGAAGCAGCCTGCTTTGCGGCTGCAACAGCATCGGGTCTTCTGTCAAGTTTTGAGAACAGATAGGTGGCCAGCTCATAGTAATACTGGGCATCTGTCTCGACATCCGACTCATCGGAGTCAATAGCCTGCTGCATATACATTATGGCCTTGTCGGCTCCATCGGGATGAGATGAGAAAAGTCTGAAGAGCTGGTATGAGTAATCTACTGAAGGCTCCAGTCTGTTCAGGTCCTCGAGGGCATTGCTGAACATATCCAGGTCGGTACATCCTGCCGAATGGAACAGAGCCAGCATATTCTTCAGAAGCTCAGCGTCTGAAGCATCGTAACGGGGCTGGAATACGGCCACGAGGTTATCGCAGCTTGCGACACCGCTCTGTGCGAAGATACTCTCCACATCGCTGATGGCCTTGTCCACCATATTGGAGGGCTTTGCAGCCTTGACAGCCTCAAGGGTAGAGATACTCTTGTCAAATGCGGCGAACACGTCCTGGTCAACGAGACGGCCGAGCTTGTAGAGCTGCACGGCGTAGTTCATATACCTTACCGCAATGGTAGTGGAAGTCTTCTCCTTAGCTACGTCCATAGCCTCTCCCAGAGCGTCGAATACCACCTGCTCACTGCCTGCCTCCGCATAATTCATCATATCCACGGCCCTATTGGTTATAGCCGTAACCGCATACTTGGGATAGTTGTCGATTCGCAGCTGATGCAGCATCATCAGTGTGTCCACCAGTTCCTGCTTGCGGATAGGGTTGTTGCGGTACTGATTTATCTCCTTTCTCATGATCTTCATACCGTCGAGAAGCATGTTCTGACTGGCTGTGGGAGGGCAGTATTTGAGAGCATTACGCCAGCTGGGAGCTGCACCCTCAAGGTCTCCCTGCTTTACATACTGCTGATAGAACGAAAGATATTTGACACATTCGGCACTGTCCGCACCGAATCTTCCCTGTCCGAACGCAAGGACAGACACCAATAATGCAAATGCTGTTAAGAGTATACGTTTCATGTGTTTAGAATTAATAATTTATTGCCGTATTTTAATCATATCTGTATTTGACAAACCAAAGGTCGTGAAGGTTTATATTGACTATGAAATTTATGTATCTTTCCCTCACCATATTGTGCCGGAGCGTTCCGCGCTGTCCCATATCAATGGCCACACTTACTGCATTGTGCCATCTGTATATAGGGAATGAGGCTCCGAAAGTAATACCGAATGAGTTGACCTGGTGTCCGTTTACCTTGACATACGATTCCTCAAAATATGCTCCCACACGATAGGTCACTCTTTTCATGTAATACCTTATATCGTACATATTGGGCGTTATCTCAAAACCGGCCCTGTAGTATCTGGCGTTCTCAGCGGAGAAGTTGCTCCACATACTGTTGTCGGGGAATGAGCTCCCGCGCCAGTTCTGCTGGATGAAATCCGCACCGACAGCCCACTTGTCATTGACCCGGTACGACACTCCTACTCCGAACTCATCGGCTATGTCCATGGACGCATGTCCGCCGCTGCTGTAGAGAACTGTATCCGCCGCTGAAAAGGCATACTTGGCCACATCGCCCTTAAGGCTGTTGCCGATACGGTATGTTCCGCCTATCACTATCTGGGAATTGTTCCTGGCTATAGGCTGGATATACTGGAGTCCGAACTTTCCGGAAAAACAGTGAACCTTGTAATCCCACCCGGTGGATATCGTGTTGTACAGCGATGAGGAATTGAACAGAATGTCGTTGTGCTTGTTGATATAACCGAAATAATATATGCCCTCGGCTCCTATGGATATCCGGTCAAACAGCATCACCGCTCCGCCGAAAAACAACTGGTATATACTGCCCGTTCCGAATTTCTGATACTTTACGTCCCCGATCTGAGAAACTATGTCCGGGTCCGTCTCGGTGGACAGGAACTTATATCCCACATTGCTGAACGGAGCAATGCCTACTATGAACGCGGACTTCTTGTATATGGGAAAAGTCAAAGCCACGTTCTGCATATTGAATACATTGTACGCGGCTTTGGTCACATTGTCGTTGGTATACAGATTCTGCTGATTGATACCGAAATCCAGCATAAATGCGAGTGTATCCCTGGCTGTTATGGCAGCGGGATTGGTATAGTTGATGTAACCGTTGTCCCTCATGCCTATGCCTATGCCGCCCATGGCCTGGTTGTAGGCCGTGCCGTCGTAAGCCATACGGCCTATACCGAACACTGAATAAGGAGAATAGGAACCGAGCGCGTCGATGTTCTGTCCTCCGGCCTGAAAGCCGCTGAGACCTAGAATCAACGCACTTAACGTGACGATCAGGATCTTATTTCCTTTAAACATTATTTAACTGCGCAATTTTAAACAATCCTTTCAAAACAAGATTGAAAGTTACAAATATCGGGGATTTTAACTTCTTTGCAAAAAAAAGTGAGTCCCCTCCGGTAAAAATAATCCTGCACTGCGGATTGTTCTCAAGGTACTTTTCCACTTCAAACATTATGCCTAACACGACACCGTTATTGATTGCTTCCTCAGTATTTCCGCCGTATATCCTTACAGGAGCTGCAGGAGACACAAGCGGAAGCCGCCCTGTATGCTCGTGCAGAGCCTTCAGCCTGAGACTGAGTCCGGGAGAGATATTGCCCCCCATGAATCTTCTGTCCGATGTCACCAGGTCCACTGTTATAGCCGTTCCGAAATCAAAGATCAGACAGCTCTCGTCCGGAAAAAGCTCAGCAGCACCCAGGGCGGCCGCAATCCTGTCCGCCCCCAGAGTAGCCGGAGTTTCATAATCCACTTTCAGCGGCATCGGAGTGAAAGCACTGACCATTACGAGCTTTCCGCACACCGTTCTCAGTCCGGCCTCCAGAGCCGGGTCGTCCTGAGCCACGGAAGAGACACATACCACATCTATCTCCCCGCCGGTATGCTCTTTCTCTACGGCAGACAGCAGCTCTGCCTTTTCCAACCTGCGCACACTCAGAATCGAACTGCCGTCCGAGACCGCCAGCTTGCAGTGGGAAGAGTTCCCTATGTCTATCAGCAGATTCTTCACAGACAATGACTTTAAGGCCGGCAAAGATAGTTACAATTTCTGTATGAGGTTATAAGCACCTTCGATAGTTTTCACATTTTTCACCGT
Source organism: uncultured Bacteroidales bacterium (assembly GCA_949297365.1). Taxonomy (GTDB): domain Bacteria; phylum Bacteroidota; class Bacteroidia; order Bacteroidales; family UBA932; genus Coprenecus. The sequence continues at coordinate 26,212 of CASFSL010000020.1, forward strand.
TATGTACAGCTTGTCATTGTTCTCCTTAAGCATGTACCTGGACGGATCCCGGTGCTGGATATTCTTGATGATATCCGAGAATCTGCTGCTGCGGTAGAACGGAGACATGGAGTTGGAGATAAAATACATCACCATCGCACCATTCTTGAGCACTATCTTCTCGAATCCTCTCTCACGGGCGGCCATCCTGAGCCGAACCACGAATATGAGCTGCTTGAACTCCTCCGGTATGGGACCGAAACGGTCCTCTATATCGGCGATGAAACGCTGCAGCGAGGCCTCGTCCGAGATGGAGTCAAGTTCCTTGTAGAGCCTGATCTTCTCCGCCGTTATATTAATATAGGTATCGGGTATCAGTATCTCCAGGTCTGTATCCACAACACAGTCTGTCACATAGGTCTGGTCTTCCTCCTTCATGCCCGGCAGGTCCGGTACTGTGCCCTTGATCTCCTCAAAGGCCTCGGCCAGGATGCGCTGGTAGGTCTCGAAGCCCATCTCGGCGATATATCCGCTCTGCTCGGCACCCAGCATATTGCCCATACCGCGGATATCCAGGTCACGCATCGCTATGTTGAATCCGCTGCCAAGGTCAGAGAAAGCCTCTATGGCATCCAGCCTGCGTTTCGCGTCATCCGAAAGGCTGGTCATCGGAGGCACTATCAGATAGCAGTAGGCCTTGCGGCTGGACCGCCCTACCCTGCCACGCAGCTGATGCAGGTCGCTCAGACCGTAGTTCTGAGCCTGGTTGATGATTATCGTATTGGTATTCGGAATGTCTATTCCGTTCTCTATGATGGTGGTGGCTATCAGCACGTCATAGTCTCCGGACATATATTCGATAATCTTGTTCTCCAGTTCCTTCGGCTCCATCTGACCGTGAGCCACGCAGGTCTTGATGCCTGGCACTATCCTGCGGATGATATCCTCCACCTCGTAGATGTCCTGTACCCGGTTGTGCACGAAGAATACCTGTCCTCCCCTTCCGGTCTCCTCGTTGATGATATCCCGGATAGTGTCCTCGTTGAAGTCTATGATCTCCGTCTGTATCGGAAGCCGGTTGGGCGGAGGAGTGTTGATGATCGAAAGATCCCTGGCACCGAGCAGGGAGAACTGAAGTGTCCTGGGTATAGGAGTAGCCGTCAGTGTCAGAGTATCTACCGACAGCTTCAGACGCCGCAGGGCTTCCTTGGCCGCCACTCCGAACTTCTGCTCCTCGTCGATAATCAGCAGACCCAGATCCTTGAAGGCAATGCTCTTGCCCAAAAGCCTGTGAGTACCTATTATGATGTCTATCTTACCGTTTTTGAGTCTCTCCGTTATGTCCGCCACTTCCTTGGCAGTCCTCAGACGGCTCAGATAGTCGATCGTACACGGGAAATTACGCAGCCGGTCCCGGAAAGTATTGTAGTGCTGCAGGGCCAGAATGGTGGTCGGCACCAGCACGGCGACCTGCTTGTTGTCGGCCACGGCCTTGAAAGCCGCCCTCATGGCCACCTCGGTCTTACCGAATCCCACGTCGCCGCATACCAGACGGTCCATCGGGCAGTCGCTCTCCATGTCTTTCTTCACAGCCTCTACAGCCTTTATCTGGTCCGGGGTCTCCTCGTACTGGAACGAGGACTCGAACTCCTGCTGCAGAAATGAATCCGCACTGAAAGCGAAACCCTTTGCCACTCTGCGCTGCGAATAAAGCCGTATAAGGTCCTCGGCTATGTCCTTGACCTTGGACTTCGCGCTGCTCTTGAGCTTCTCCCAGTTGCCCGTACCGAGCTTATTGATCTTGGGAGGCTTGGTTGAGTCTCCGGAACGGTACTTGGATATGCGGTGCAGCCCGTGTACCGACACGAACAGCACATCATTGTCCCTGTAGATAAGCTTTATGGCCTCCTGCACCTTACCGTTGATACGGTTCTTGACCAGACCGCCGAAACGTCCTATACCGTGGTCGATATGGACGATATAGTCTCCTTCTTTGAACGAGTTGATATCGTTCATCGTCAGTCTCTCGCTTCTCTCGACTGTCCTCTTCAGCCTTATACGGCGGTAACGGTCGAATATCTGATGGTCGGTATACAGGCATATCTTAGAGTCATGGTCTATGAATCCTTCCTGTATCGTGTACTCCATATACTTGAGACTCAGATCAAAAGACGAGAAGATATTGCGCAGACGTTCTATCTGACTGCGGTTCTCGCTCATGATGTACACTTCATAGCCGTCACTTCTGCGGGACTTTATATCGGAAGCCAGAAGCTCGAAATTCTTGTTGAAAGTCGGCTGTGGAGACGTGTTGAAGTCTATCTCCACATCCGCTTCAGGCTTGTGCAGAGGAGAAAGGTACACTCTCTTATGCCTTGAATCTCCGTCCTCGGTAAAGTTCTCCACACCCGAAATCCATATCACTGAATTATCGGGAAGAACACTGTATATGGAACAGAAATCATCATTTCCGTCAGCCTTGGTCGAAGTGATGTTGGGATAGACATTCAGCACTTCCAGCTCATCTCCCGCAGTATGCTGGGTGTTGACATCGAACATACGGATCGAATCCACCTCGTCCCCGAAGAAATCCAAACGGTACGGCTTGTCATTGTTGTAAGAGAAAAGGTCTATGATACCTCCTCTGACAGCATACTCGCCAGGTCTAGATACAAAATCAACTCTGGTAAAACCGAGTCCGTACAGATCATCCTGCAGTTTCTCAAACAAAACCGTAGTTCCTTTTACTATCCTAAGCACTGCCGTAGACAGCTCTTTCTGACTGGGAACGTACTCGTCAAACGCATCCTTATAGCCGGCTATTATCAGAAAGTCACCATTGTACGTCCCTTCCCTGTAATCGGCGAGGGCACTTATTGCAGCAGTACGCTGTACCTTGGCCGACATATCCTTCATCGTCCCCTTGACGGTCCTGACATCGGAAGTAGGGAAAAAATAAACATTGCCGTCACCTATTATATTATACAGGTCATTGACACAGGCAGCGGCCTCGTCCTTTCCCTGGAGCACTACCAGATGGACTCCGCTCTCTACAGTATCAGATATCGCAAAAGCCTTGGCTGACGAATACAACCCATTGACATTAACCGACTTAATACTCTTATCCTGTAAAGATTTACGGAGCAGTCCGACACTCTCGCTTTTCAACAATCCTTCTATTTTACGGTTCATTTCCTATTGATAACCCTGTTAATATCTTATGACAAATTTTTTTCTGTTTTTGAAAACATTGTATAATGAACAATTTTTATCAAAATGCTAAAATTTTTTATCAACAACTTTTCATCACAGCTTTTTCACATAACAAAAATACCAAGTTTTATTAAAATTACTGATTTTATGAGCGGTTTTTCAAAACTTCGAACATCATTACAGATTTTGTCAACATATTGACAAGCATAAAACATAATCAAGAAATTTTTAAAAAACTATATCTATATTTGTATTTATGTTTACGAGCGGTATGAATAACGGTGATTTTGATGCCAGGACGCAAAGTGCCGTCAAAGATAGCGATTTTGAAGGAAAGATCAGGCCACAGGACTTCGGAGAGTTTTCCGGCCAGGACAAGATCATCGAGAATCTGAAGATTTTCGTAAAGGCCGCCCTGCTCAGGGGAGAGGCCCTGGATCATATTCTTCTGCACGGGCCTCCGGGACTGGGAAAGACCACTCTTGCTCATATAGTAGCCAATGAGCTGGGAGTCAACATGAAGATAACCTCAGGCCCGATACTGGACAAGCCGGGGGACCTGGCCGGTCTGCTGACTGGACTGGAGACCGGGGACGTGCTGTTCATAGACGAGATTCACCGTCTGTCGCATGTAGTGGAGGAATATCTGTATTCGGCCATGGAGGACTTCACTATCGACATCATGATAGACAAGGGTCCCGGTGCGCGTTCCGTGCAGATAGGTCTCAATCATTTTACCCTTATCGGAGCCACTACCCGCAGCGGCCTTATTACCTCTCCGCTCAGGGCCAGATTCGGCATAACCGCCCATCTGGAGTATTACGATGCTCCGGTATTGAAGAATATTATCAGGCGCAGTGCCTCCATCCTTAACATAGAGATAGAGGACAGGGCCGCTATGGAGATAGCGATGCGCAGCCGCGGTACACCCCGTATAGCCAATTCGCTTTTGCGCAGGGTCAGGGATTTCGCGCAGGTCAAGGGCTCCGGTTTCATCGATCTGGAGATAGCCTCCTATGCCCTCGACGCACTGAATATCGACAAGCGCGGACTGGACTCTATAGACAATAAGATACTCAATACCATTATCTACAAGTTCAAGGGCGGCCCTGTGGGACTGGGTACGATAGCTACTGCCATAGGTGAGGATCCCGGTACTGTGGAAGAGGTGTATGAGCCTTATCTGATAAAAGAAGGTTTTATCCACCGTACTCCCCGCGGACGTGAGGCCACTGACCTGGCCTATCAGCATCTCGGTGTGGATAAATATGCTCCTGACAGTTTATTCAATACGTTATGAAAGTATTGATTACAGCAGATGCACGCAGTGTCCACACCCGTAGGTGGGCAGTCTCGCTTAAGGCTGAGGGAGTGGATATTGTGCTGTATTCAATATTTCCGTCTCCTGATGCTTTTTTCGAAGAGCACGGCATAAGGCTTTATGTGTTCGATCTGTTTACGTATAAGCAATTGAAAGGCATAAGGTCTGTTATCTCAATGATAAGCAGACACAGGGAGGCAGTCCGTTATCTGAGATCTGTCATAGATTCGGAATCGCCTGATATTCTTCATGCCCATTACGCGACGAGTTTCGGTCTCATAGCTGCTCTGAGCGGCTTTCATCCTTTTATTATATCCGTGTGGGGCAGTGATGTCTATGAATTTCCCGAAAAATCTTTTTTGAACCGTGAGTCTGTAAAGTTCATCATGCGCCGTGCTGACAGGATACTTTCTACGAGTCATGTCATGGCCCGCAGGACGGCGTTGTATACGTCCAAGCCGGTTTCGGTTACTCCTTTTGGAGTAGATACCTCTTTATTCAGGAAGCTTTCCGTAAATCATGCCGGCGATTTTGTCGTAGGAAATGTCAAGACACTTTCTCCCAAGTACGGTATAGACGTTCTGATACGGGCTTTCAAGATAGTCATGGAGCGCAATCCACGGCTCCGTATGTCTCTTGTCATAGTAGGTGACGGACCGTGTCGTAAAGAGTATGAGGATCTTGCGGCCGGACTTGGCATAAGCGGGGATGTCAAGTTCATCGGAAAAGTCCGCAATGATCTTCTGTCTGAATATTACAATTCTTTCTCAGTGGCTGTGTCTTTGTCTGACAGCGAGAGTTTCGGAGTAGTTGCGGTAGAGGCCATGGCCTGTGAATGTCCTGTAGTAGTGTCGGATGCGGATGGTTTTACCGAGGTGGTGGAAGACGGCGTTACCGGATTTATAGTTCCAAGGCGCAATCCGGAAGCAGCGGCCGCTGCTATTCAGAAATTTATCGACAATCCTCGGTTGAGGGAAAAAATGGGAGCAGCCGGACGCGCCAGGGTTTCCGGACTCTATGACTGGAAAGACAATGTGGCTTTAATGATCGATATATATTCGGAGGTGAGCAATGGCTGATGATCTGAAAACCAAAACGGCGAAGGGAGTGGGCTGGGGATTTGCCGACAATATACTCGGTCTGGGAATCACGGCTGCGGCCAATATTATACTGGCCAGGATACTCTCACCTGCCGATTTCGGTATCATCGGCATGACGGCTATTTTCATGACATTGTCTACTTCTTTGGTGGACAGTGGTTTTACAAACGCCCTTACAAGAAAAAAAGATGCTGTAAAGGCCGACTTTGATACGGTCTTTTATTTTAACTTGACAGTAAGTTGCCTCTTATATTTGTTATTGTTTTTCTGTGCTCCTTTCATTGCGGCGTTTTTCAATGAGAAGATACTTGTACCTATTTTAAGAATACTTGGTATATCTCTTATAATCAATGCTTTCGGAATAGTACAGAAAATTATTCTGATACGAAGGATAGACTTCAGGACTCAGGCTTGGATTTCTCTGGCATCGTCTTTAACGGCGGCTGTTGCGGCTGTTACCGCTGCTTTTTCAGGACTTGGAGTCTGGAGTCTGGTGATACTTCAGGTCGGCAAGCTGGCCGTTAACACTGTCCTGTTGTGGTCTGTATCAAAATGGCATCCGGGTCTGTGTTTTTCACGAAAGAGCTTCAAGGACATGTTCTCTTTCGGAGGGCGGCTATTGATAACATCCATAATCAGTACGATTTGGAGTGAGATGTATTCGTTTATAATAGGAAAGATATATTCTTCTTCTGTTCTCGGTCAGTATTCGAGGGCTGATAAGGTCAGGAATATGGTTACTTCCAATGTGAGTTCTGTAATGCAGAAAGTAAGTTATCCTGTTCTTGCGTCTATTCAGGATGAGGGGAAAAGACAGGTCAACGTCTACAGAAAAGTCTTGAAAACAACTGTGCTTATATCTTTTACCGCAGTTTTTGGAGTATGGGCAGTAGCAGGTCCCTTTATACTGACTGTTTTCGGTAATCAGTGGCTTCCTGCCGTAGATTATCTTAGAATAATGTGTTTCTCAGGCCTTTTTCTGCCTTTGATGATGTGCAGTGCCAATGTTATAAATGCCGACGGACGTTCGGATATAACGCTTAGACTTGAGATACTCAAGACTGTTTTCGGAGTCATACCGGTACTGTTCGGTATATTTATCAGCGTCGAGGCGATGCTTTTGAGCATGATAGCGACTTCAGCCGTATTGTATATGATCCATTCATGGTATGTATCAAGGCTCATATCCTATAGTGTAATGCAGCAGCTTGCGGATATACTTCCGATATTTTTAATATCGCTGTTTATGGCATTGGTGGTCAATCTGTTTAATTATATAAACCTGCAGCCTTGGCTTCTGCTTGTAATACAGATTTCCACAGGGGCATTGATTGTAGTATTCATATACGAGTTCGTGTACCGTTCCGAAGAGTACCGCGATATCAGGACAGCGATACAAAAGTTTTGCAAAAGTGCTGAAAAGTAAGTAACATTGCACCAAATTTTAATTCTATTGATACATTATGGAGGATAAGTTAATTTCCAAAGTACCCGAAGGTCCTTTGGCTGAAAAATGGACTAAGCATAAAGCCGCTATCCGTGTTGTCAGCCCTGCCAATAAGAGAAAGCTGGACATCATAGTCATAGGTACCGGCCTTGGCGGAGCCTCAGCAGCTGCCACTCTCGGAGAACTCGGTTATAATGTCAAGATTTTCTGCATCAGCGACTCTCCCCGCCGTGCGCACTCTATTGCGGCTCAGGGAGGTATCAACGCAGCCAAGAACTATCAGAATGACAACGACTCTGTGTACCGTCTCTTCTATGACACCATCAAGGGAGGCGACTACCGCAGCCGTGAGGCCAATGTCTACAGGCTTGCAGAGGTCAGCAATCTGATTATCGACCAGTGCGTGGCTCAGGGAGTTCCTTTTGCACGCGATTACGGCGGACTGCTCGACAACCGCTCCTTCGGCGGTGCTCAGGTAAGCCGTACATTCTACGCCCGAGGTCAAACCGGACAGCAGCTCCTCCTCGGAGCCTACGCTTCCCTGAACCGTCAGATTGCAAAGGGTACAGTCAAGTCATATCCCCGTCATGAGATGCTCGAGCTCGTGGTCATCAACGGTGAGGCCCGCGGTATCATCACCCGCAACCTCGTAACCGGTGAGATCGAGCGTTTCGGAGCCCACGCAGTAGTGCTGGCTTCCGGAGGATACGGCAATACTTATTTCCTCTCGACCAATGCCATGAACTCCAACGGCTCAGCCGCATGGCACTGCTACAAGAAAGGCGCATACTTCGCCAATCCCTGCTTCGCCCAGATTCACCCTACCTGTATCCCCGTACACGGTGACCAGCAGTCCAAGCTGACCCTTATGAGTGAGTCCCTCCGTAATGACGGACGCATCTGGGTTCCCAAGAAGATGGAGGATGTCAAGAAGCTCCGTGCAAAGCAGATCAAGGGCTCTCAGATTCCCGAGGAGGACCGCGACTACTATCTCGAGCGCAGGTATCCCGCTTTCGGTAATCTCGTTCCCCGTGACGTGGCTTCCCGCGCCGCAAAGGAGAGATGCGATGCCGGCTACGGTGTAAACGAGACAGGTCTGGCGGTGTTCCTGGATTTCTCATCAGCCATTCAGAGACTCGGAAAGGATGTCATCACAGCCCGTTACGGCAACCTTTTCCAGATGTACGAGAAGATTACAGGCGTCAATCCCTACGAGGAGCCGATGATGATATATCCCGCCATCCACTATACCATGGGCGGTATCTGGGTAGACTACAACCTCCAGACCACCATCCCCGGTCTTTACGCCATCGGTGAGGCCAACTTCTCCGACCACGGCGGCAACCGTCTCGGTGCATCCGCCCTCATGCAGGGTCTTGCAGACGGATATTTTATCCTTCCTTATACCATCGGAGATTACCTTTCTCACAAGATTCAGGAGCCCAAGGTCAATACCGACACTCCTGAGTTCGATGAGGCAGAGAAAGCAGTCAAGGAGCGTATCAACTACTTCCTCAACAACAAGGGTACTCAGCCTGTGGACTACTACCACAAGAAGCTCGGTCACATCATGTGGGAGAAAGTCGGCATGGCCCGTGACAAGAAAGGTCTTGAGGAGGCTATAAAGGAGATTCACGAGCTCCGTGCACAGTACATGAAAGACGTATATGTACCCGGTACCAACGAGGAGTTCAACCAGGAGCTGGAGAAAGCTCTCCGTGTGGCTGACTTCTTCGAGATCGGTGAGCTGATGGCCCGTGACGCCCTCAACAGGAACGAGTCCTGCGGCGGTCACTTCCGCGTCGAGATGCAGACTCAGGACGGAGAGACCCTCCGCGACGACGAGCATTATCAGTATGTAAGCGCATGGGAATATGCAGGCGAGGGCAAGGAGCCTATATTCCACAAGGAAGACCTTGTATTTGAATTTGTTAAGCCTTCAACACGTAACTATAAAGACTAAGGAGGGGTATTATTATGAATTTTACTTTGAAAGTATGGCGTCAGCAGAACGCTAAAGCAAAAGGACATTTCGAAACATACAAGGTATCCAATATCTCACCGGATACCTCATTTCTCGAGATGCTCGATATCCTCAACGATCAGTTGATACGTGAGGGCAATGACCCTGTTGCTGTCAACAAGGGCTGTAAGAATTCAGGACCTATAGCATTTGACCACGACTGCCGCGAGGGTATCTGCGGTATGTGCTCGCTCTATATCAACGGCCATCCTCATGGACCTGACAGTGAGATTACTACATGCCAGCTCCATATGCGTAAGTTCAAGGACGGCGATACCATCACTATAGAGCCCTGGAGAAGTGCCGGTTTCCCCATCATCAAGGACCTGGTAGTAAACCGCGGAGCCTTTGACAAGATCCTTCAGGCCGGTGGTTTCATCTCCGTCAATGCCGGTTCTGCTCAGGATGCCAACGCGATACCTATTCCCAAGCAGAAAGCCGACGAGAGTATGGATGCGGCTGCCTGCGTAGGTTGCGGTGCTTGTGTGGCTACATGTAAGAACGGTTCAGCCATGCTTTTCGTCGCAGCCCGTGTAAGTTCACTGGCACTTCTGCCTCAGGGCCGTCCCGAGGCTGCACGCAGGGCAAAGGCCATGGTGGCCAAGATGGACGAGCTCGGCTTCGGTGCCTGCACCAACACCCAGGCTTGCCAGAGCGAGTGCCCTAAGGGTATCACTGTCAGCCATATCGCCCGTCTGAACCGCGAGTTCCTCTGTGCGAAACTGAAAGACTAGTTATGGAGTACTTTGTCACCTGCAACGGTATACCGGTTCATGTTTCCGAGACTGGAAAGGGTGACAAGGCTATAATTTTGCTCCACGGCTATCTGGAGACACTGTATATATGGGAAGAGTTCCGGAGTCTTCTTCCGGACTCTTCCCGTATTGTTTCCATAGACCTGCCCGGGCTTGGACTGACCGGCTCCGATCCCTATGTCAATTCAATGCAGTTTGACGCCAAGGTTCTACTTGACCTGCTGGACAGGCTGTGCATCATGCGTCCTTATATTATCGGGCATTCCATGGGAGGATATGTCGGTCAGCGTTTTCTGAGGGATTATCCGGGACGCCTCGCAGGTCTGGTCAATATCAACTCTGTCCCGTATGCCGATGATCCGGCCAAGCAGTCCGACCGGCAGAAGGAGATAGACTTCATTCTCAACGGCAAACTGGTGCAGCTGGCTCAGATAGCGGTGCCCAATATGTACTGCAAGGACAATCTCCGCAGGCTGGACGAGAAAATCACCGAGACTCTGGAGATATGCGAGATGCATGACCCTCAGGGAGTAGCAGCCGTTGTCCGGGGCCTGGTCTCCAGGGATGACAATGTGGACATACTCGCTTCTCCGCAGGTACCCGTGATGTTTATCTACGGCGATTCGGATGTGTATTGTCCTATCGCAAAAATAGACCGTATAAAGGCCGATTTACCCGGCTCTAATCACGTCGTTGTTCCCCGGACGGGACACAATACCTTTATCGAGGAACCGGCCTCTACAGCCGCTCTAATTCTCGATTTTATTCAATAAAGAAGGTTGTTGAAAGGGTATCTTCCTTCGTGTATCGAGCGGACCATCCCATAGAGGTCCTTCCGCAGTTTCTCAATATTGATTTTCTGCCTGGCCGATATGAATATGCAGGCAGTATTCTCCTTCGCCACCCACATCTTCTCAAGGCGCTCCAGCGATACATTCTCCGGCTTCTCCTCCTCAAAGTCAAACTCGCTCTGCTCCCGATAGTTATAGGCATCAATCTTATTGAATATCATGTAGATGGGTTTGTCTTTTGCCCCGATATCCATGAGTGTCTCATTTACGGCCCTTATCTGCTCTTCAAAGTCGGGGTGGGAGATGTCCACCACGTGCAGCAGTATGTCGGCTTCACGAACTTCATCCAGAGTGCTCTTGAATGACTCAATCAGCTGCGTGGGCAACTTCCTTATGAAGCCTACCGTATCTGAAAGCAGGAACGGTACGTTGTCTATGACTACTTTCCTGACGGTAGTGTCGAGGGTGGCGAACAGCTTGTTCTCGGCGAATACGTCGCTCTTCGAAAGCAGGTTCATCAGCGTGCTTTTGCCTGCGTTGGTGTATCCGACGAGAGATACGCGCACGAGGGAGCCTCTGTTTCCGCGCTGGGAGGACATCTGGCGGTCTATCTTCTTCAGCTGTTCTTTGAGCAGGCTTATCTTGTTGAGGATTATTCGGCGGTCAGTCTCGATCTGACTCTCTCCCGGGCCTCTCATGCCGATACCGCCGCGCTGTCTCTCAAGGTGAGTCCACATACGGGTCAGGCGGGGTAGGAGGTACTGATACTGAGCCAGTTCAACCTGTGTTTTCGCATAGGCTGTCTTGGCCCTCTGAGCAAATATGTCCAGTATGAGATTAGTCCTGTCCAATATCCTGCACTGCAGCTCTCTTTCCAGGTTTCTAAGCTGTGACGGCGACAGCTCGTCGTCAAAGATGACCAGCTTGATCTCATGCTCCTCTATGTAGGATTTGATCTCCTCCAGCTTTCCAGTGCCTACGTATGTTCTGGAATTGGCCCGTTCGAGTCTCTGCGTGAATCTTTTCTCGCTCCTTGCACCGGCAGTCAGGGCCAGGAACTCCAGTTCGTCCAGGTTCTCCTTTATCCTGCGTTCGTCTGTGCCTTGCGGGATGACGGATACGACGACTATCCTTTCAAATTCTTGCTCTTCTTTCTTCATTCTTTGAATCAAAAAAATGAGGCTGACTCTTTTCAGGGACAGCCTCACATAATCTTTCTGTGAATTGATTTAGTTTCTCAGCTGGAATACGATAGGGAAGCTGAATGATACGCGCACCGCCTTGTCCCTCTGCTTTGCAGGAGTCCATTTGGGTGAGCTCTGAACGACTCTGATGGCTTCCTGATCAAGAGCGGGATCCACTCCTCTGAGTACTCTCACATTTGTGACAGTTCCGTCTTTCTCTACGGTGAACTGGAGGAATACTCGGCCGGAGATACCGTTCTCACGGGCTACGTCGGGATATTCCAACTGTGAGTACACCCATTTCGGGAATTCTTCTTTGGCGTCACCGCCATTGAAAGTAGGACGCTGCTCAAATGAGATGGCATCGAAAGGAACGGCTTCCTCTATGATGGTCTCCTCAGCGACCTCGGCCACGTAGTCCATAATCTGAACACCCATGTCCGCATCGTCCTCAAGGCTGATAAACAGGTCTGTATCAACTACGATATCGTCATCAACGACCTCAATCATGTCTGACAGTTGGGGAACTTTAGGAGCTTCCGGGGGTGGAGGAGGGGCCTCAGTTGTAACAGGTATTTCTTCAACTTCTACTATTACGGCTGTCTCCTCCTGTATGACGGACTCAGCTTTCTCTTCTGTGCTCCACTCGAAAGCAGCAAGTATGATTACGAGAGCGATGATAAGTCCCAACTCTCTGTAAAACAGCTTCCTGTTTTCAAGATTAGCTTTTTCGGATTTTTTAACTTCCATGCTATTTTAGTATTTTCTAATTTTCCAACTGTAAAATTAGATATTATTTCCCAAATACAAGCAAAAATTGTTGAAAAATCTGTTAAAAACTTAAATCAGCCCCAGGTCGTGGAGTATCTTGTTGGTGTTTCTCTGCTTCTCCGCACCTTCGTGGAATCTCTTCTTCTCGTCCTCGGAAAGTTTGATTCTGACGATCTTCTCAACACCTTTTCTGCCGATTACGATGGGCACTCCGAGGCAGATATCCTCCTCACCGTATTCTCCGTTCTGGGGAACGCTGCAGGGGATGATTCTCTTCTCGTCGTGGAGTATGGCCCTTACGATGCTTGCAGCACATGCGCCGGGGGCGTAGAATGCAGATGTACCCATGAGTTTGGTGATGGTGGCACCGCCTACCATCGTGTCGGCGATTACCTGCTCTCTCTTGGCTTTGCTGAGGATCTTCTCCACGTCTCCGCCTTTATACTTTACGCTGCTCATCAGAGGTACCATGGTGGCGTCACCGTGAGCTCCGATAACCATGCCGTCGATATCGCATACCGGGGCGTTCAGGGCTTTGCTCAGGTAGTAGTTGAACCTGCTGCTGTCAAGCGCGCCGCCCATACCGATGAGGTGGTTCTTCTTGATGTTGCAGGTCTTGTATGCCAGATAGGTCATAGTGTCCATGGGGTTGGATACCATAACTATAAAGGCGTTGGGAGAGAATTTCACGATATTGCCTACAACTTCGCTGACGATCTTTGCGTTTGTTCCGATGAGGTCTTCCCTGGACATACCGGGCTTGCGGGGCATTCCGGAAGTCACAACCACTACATCTGAACCTGCAGTGGCCTTGTAGTCGTTCGTTACGCCTGTGATGCGGGAATTGATGCCCATAATTTTAGCTGACTGCTGGAGGTCGATGGCCTTGCCTTCTGCGTAACCCTCTCTTACATCGAGAAGTACGATTTCCTTTGCAATATTCCAGCCTGCGAGTACGTTGGCGCAGGTAGCTCCTACGTTGCCGACGCCGATAACACTAACTTTTGACATAGTTGTAATTTGTTATTAAATTTACCAAAATTTTTAAGCAAAAATCAGACCGCATGATAAGATTTGAAGTCATAGACGCGACCTTCAATTTGCGCCACAAAAATGCAATTAAAAATTGGATTAAGGAAATCATTTTGAGCAAAAATCGCAGAGTAGGGGATATCAACTATATTTTCTCAAACGATGAATATGTCCTCGAGGTCAACCGTAAATATCTTGGCCACGATTACTATACCGACATAATAACGTTTGATACTTCTGAATATGATGAGCAAATAACAGATAACAAGGTAGATACAATCTCTGCCGATATCATAATCAGTCTGGATACGGTAGCGGCGAATGCAGTCACTTACGGTGCGGACTTTCCGCAGGAGCTTTACCGCGTCATAATACACGGCATCCTGCATCTGGTTGGGTATGATGACTTGAATGAGGCGGACTCCTGCAGGATGCGCAAGGCCGAGGATGAGACGCTGGCTCTTCTTCCCAAGTTTGGTATCCTCGGTGATCAGGTTTATATTTGCCGCGCAAAATCCCAAAGTTAATGGACTTCAGGTACGATGTCATAGTAATAGGTGCCGGTCATGCCGGATGTGAGGCCGCATCGGCTGCAGCGAGGCTGGGTGTCAAAGTGCTTCTTATCACGATGGACATGAACAAGATTGCCCAGATGTCCTGTAATCCTTCCATTGGCGGAATAGCTAAAGGTCAGATTGTCAGAGAGATAGATGCTCTGGGGGGGGTTTCAGGAATAGTCACTGACGCTTCTACGCTTCAGTTTCGGATGCTTAACCGCTCCAAGGGCCCTGCTATGTGGAGTCCCAGAGCTCAGTGCGACCGTATGGCCTTTTCCATGAACTGGCGCTGGATACTGGAGAATACGCCCAATCTTGTTTTCTGGCAGGATACCGTTACACATTTCAATTTCTCGCCTTCCGGAGATATAGATTCTCTCGAGACTTCGCTGGGAGGTCATTTTTCAGCGTCGTATTATATCCTGACAGCAGGTACTTTTCTCAATGGCAGAATCTTCGTCGGTGACAGGACTACCGAGGGGGGCAGGGTAGCGGAGCCGTCGTCGTATTTCGTCTCCCGGCAGTTGTGCGAGCGGGGTATAGCAACCGCCAGGATGAAGACAGGTACGCCTCCCCGCGTGGATATCCGCTCAGTCAATACTGCTGAGTTGATCCTGCAACAGGGAGATGAGAGGCCGGAAAAATTCTCATTCCTGCCCTATCTTTCCTCTGCGCAGCGTTCGGACATTCCCCAAATGGATTGCTATATCGCCCATACCAATGCGACTGTGCATGATATTCTGCGGTCGGCTTTTGATAAGTCGCCCCTGTTCTCAGGCAAGATAACCGGTATCGGGCCGCGCTACTGTCCGAGTATCGAGGACAAATTGCGGACATTCGCTGATAAGGACTCACATCAGATATTCCTGGAGCCCGAAGGACGCAATTCGACTGAGTATTATCTGCAGGGCTTCTCTTCATCGCTCCCTTTTGAGACTCAGATAAACGCTTTGGTGCATGTGCCTGGTTTTGAGCACGTTCATTTGTTGCGTCCTGCTTATGCCATTGAATACGACTATTTTGATCCTGTGCAGTTAGACCACACGCTACGTTCCCGCGTAGTGTCCAATCTTTTCCTCGCAGGTCAAGTCAACGGTACGACCGGTTATGAAGAGGCCGGCGCACAAGGTATCATAGCCGGCATCAATGCTGCGCTCCGTGTTAAGACAGGTCAGGAGTTTACTTTGTCGCGTGATACTTCCTACATCGGAGTCCTCATAGACGATTTGGTGACTAAAGGTGTGGATGAGCCTTACAGGATGTTTACATCCCGTGCCGAATATCGGATTCTCTTGCGTCAAGACAACACTGATGAGCGGCTGACGCCACTCTCACATCAGATAGGCTTGGCTTCCGATTACAGGATGAGGGTTCTGGAGTTAAAGAGGAAGATTAAGACGCGGATAAATTCTGCTCTTTCATCAACTCGGCCTACACTTGATGACCTTAACACCTATTTAGGTACAATCGGATCATCTCCGCTTTCTTCTACTAGACCGTTACTTGATTTAATATCGCGCCCTGGTGTAACGATAAGTGATTTGTATCGATTTGTTCCACGTGGAACAAAGACGTCTATCACGAAGCGCTCTTATGTATCTACGCAAGAAATATCATCAAGTTTACGTGCTGCTCTTCCCGATTATTTCAAAATACTTTTTTCTGACAAATATTGCCTATTAAACGAATCGCTTGATTCGTGTGAGATTGAATTAAAGTATAGAGGCTATATTGACCGCGAGATTCTGCAGGCGCAAAAACTCAAGCGACTGGAGAACCTCTCTATTCCTGAGGATTTTGATTATGCGTCTTTGGAGTCGTTGTCAATAGAAGCTCGTATGAAGCTGACTAAGCACAGACCGCGCAATATTGCTGAAGCTTCCCGAATACCGGGTGTCTCACCGTCTGATATATCAGTTCTCTTGGTTTACTTCGGCCGTTGAATGTGTTGTTCCACGTGGAACATTATTCCATTGTGAATGTAAATAGCGGGTGCTTTCTTGAAAAGAGATCCAGTCTTGTCTTGCATAGCATATGCGCTTCCTTTTCGTTTCCTGCTGGAGTAGTGATAATAGCTGTGCTGGAGTTCGGATAGATGCCTTTAATCCAGTAGGGGGTTAGAGAAGAACCGCTGTCCGTGGCTTCTCCGTGCTCTTCACAGATAATAGTTCCGTTGTTCTCTGGATCAGGATAACAGATTACATAACCTTCTCCATAGTTTATTGCAAATGCTTTGCCGTTGCAGTATTCGGTATATGAGAGCTGGTATCCGCACATATTCCGACTTGATTCAAACAGCAGGCCGTCGCGGCACTGTCTGGCTCTGGCCGTATATAGTGTCTGGTCGGAAAGGGGCTCCAGAATGATTTCCGGGGGAATTAATGGCAAGGTTACTTTTTTGACACTACGATATAAAGTCGTATCATAGCCCTGTTGCCTATAGTACTCAAATAAGGAATGTGAGGCTGGCCTTAGTATCATAAAGTCCAGATCTTTGTCAAGTAACTGCTCCTCTGCATGTCTCAGCAAGGACACTGCGTGTCTATGTCCGCGATGTTCAGGGTGAGAGCAGACACCGTAAACATATCCTCCTCTGTGTCCTGCATATTTGACAGGAAATATGCTCAAGGCAGAGACGATGCCATCCCCTGTCTCCATCACGTATGTCCTGGTCAGTCCGTATCCCTTCCCAAAAAACAGGTCTAGAAATGCCCTGTCTGCATCAAAACACTTTCTCCAAAGCGTCCTTAACTCCGGAACATCATCATCGTTGGAAAGCCTGAACATTATTTGTAGATGTCGTTAACGATGCCGGCATATCTGGACATTATCTTGGCCCGTTTCAGTTTAAGGGTCTGGGAAAGCATATTGTTCGCTGTGGTCCATTCATCACAGACAAGTCTTTCCCTCTTTATATTCTCGTGGGGAGAGGTCTTGCTGTTTACCTCTTCCACCACGCTGTGTATCTTGGCCAGAACTTTAGGGTCTGTGATAAGTTCTTTGTTGTCTGTGTAGTTGACACCGTGCTTTGCGGCCCAGAAGTGCAGCCTTTCAAAGTCGGGTACGATGATGGCTGATGCGAATTTCTGATTCTCTCCGATGACTATACAGTTCTGTATGAACGGGGATTCCTTCAGCATATTCTCAATTACCTGTGGAGCCACGTATTTTCCAAGCGATAGTTTGAATATCTCTTTCTTGCGGTCGGTGATTTTCAGATATTTCCCGTCTACCAGATGACCGATATCTCCGGTGTGCATGAAGCCCTCGCTGTCGATGACCTCTTTCGTCGCATCCGGATTCTTATAGTATCCCAGCATCACGTGAGGGCCTTTGGTGAGTATCTCACCGTCCTTGGCGAATTTCAGAGTCGTGCCTTCAAGCGGTGTGCCTACTGTACCGATAACGTTGATGCCACCTGCCGGGTTGTTTACGGCTATCACCGGCGAGGTCTCAGTCATTCCGTATCCCTCGAATATATGCAGTCTGGCGGCGTTGAACAAGCGGATGATCCTGGCTTGAATGGACGAGCCTCCGGATACAATCAGCATTTCGTGGCCGCCCAGATTCTCCCTCCAGCGGCTGTATACGAGGCGGTCATACAGGTTGCGTCTCCAGTTGTAGAACCGGCCTTTATGATAGTTGTCGTAATTGTTGGCGAAGTTCCAGGCCAGGTTATAGATGATTCTTTTGACACCTTTCAGGTTTTTCCCGGCTGCCTCCAGTTTGGAGTACATCATCTCAAGCACTCTCGGTACTGAGCAGAATCCGTCAGCATGACAGTCAGCCAGGTCTCTTGCGATAGTACCTAAACTCTCTGCGTAATAGATACTTATACCGATATACTGGTATTCGTAGTTCATGCTCCTCTCGTAGATGTGGCAGAGAGGCAGGAAACTGAGCATCTTCTGGTCCGGGCCTACTGTCTGCTTTAGAGCATGTCCGTAAGCATTGAACATCATATTGTGGTGGGAGAGCATTACGCCCTTGGGAGTTCCGGTAGTTCCCGATGTGTAGATGATGGACGCAAGTGAGTCCGTATCCGTCCCGGCCTTAATCTTCTCAATCAGTGGTCGCATCTTTTCTTCAGAAGCCTCACCGATGCGATATAATTCTCTGATACACAGTATATTATCCGAATCATCCATAAGGATAATGCGGGCAGGAGAATCCATCTTGGCTATGATCGGCTCCAGTTTCTTATACTGGCTCTGAGTACCTAGAAAGATGATCCTGGCATCGCTGTGGTTGAAAATGTACAGATACTCGTCCGCGCTCAGAGTGGGGTAGACCGGCACATGCACCATCCCGGCCATATTGAGTCCCATATCTACGAAGTTCCATTCCGGGCGGTTGTTGCAGATCGTTATGGCCTTGTCACCGTTTCCGTAACCCAGTGAGGTCAGCGCGTAGGCTATAAGGTGTGAGTTCCGGACATAGTCCTTGACACTGAACTTGATCCAGTCCTTTCCGCTGCGGCGGCAAAGCATGTCCTGTTTGTCGGGGAATCTCTCCTCCAGCTTCGTCAGGAGGTCAAAAGTGCGGGCAACTTCTTGTATCATAGGCATCGTTTTGGGACAAAGATAATAAAAAAAGCCGGACAGCTGACAACGGGTCCGGCTTTATCTGTATATGTTCCGAATGGCTTAGAGGATGGCTGCGTATGCGTCAGCGTCCATAAGCTCGTTAACCTCGGCGGGGTTGGACATTCTGATCTTGATCATCCAGCCTTCTCCGTAGGGATCGCTGTTGACAGTCTGGGGAGCCTCCTCCAGAGCTGCGTTGACCTCGATAATCTCACCTGATACAGGCATGAAGGCGTCCGCAACGGTCTTCACAGCCTCGATGGCTCCGAATACTTCTTCTTTGGCAAGATTCTCGCCCTGAGTCTGGATGTCAACGAAAACGATGTCTCCGAGCTGGTCCTGAGCGTAGTCAGTGATACCTACAGTAGCGATATCGCCCTCTACTTTGACCCATTCGTGATCTTTTGTGTACTTCAAATTGCTAGGTATATTCATAACCGGTTATAATTAAATGTTAAACTGCTGCAAATGTATTAAAAAGTAAAAGACCCTACAAGATTTTTAAGGCTTTTTTGATGATGTCCTCCAGACTCAGTCCAGGCTCCTTGCGGACTATGGACGCAACGGCTTTTTCCACAGCGTTTTTGGTAAATCCGAGCATTATCAGGGCCGAGCAGGCCTCCTGTGTATTGGCTCCTGTGCCGCCGGATGTCAGGTCCAGTGCCGCTCCGCTGCCGCGGGCAATCTTGTCCTTCAGCTCGATTATGACCTTCTGGGCGGTCTTGAGTCCGATGCCCTTGACGGCCTTGATGCGGTTGACGTCACCAGAGGCCACAGCTGCCGACACCTCGTCCGGGGTGAGGGACGAGAGCATCATCCTGGCCGTGTTGGGCCCGATGCCCGATACCGAGATAAGCAGGGTGAATATCCGCCGCTCCTCCTTGTCGAAGAAGCCGTACAGCGTCTCCTCGTCCTCCCTCACGTGATGATATACGTAGAGCCGTGCCTCGCGGGCATCCCGGAGTCTCTCGTAGGTATTCAGAGATATCTGCATCAGATAGCCTATGCCGCAGCATTCTATCACGGCCTCCGCCGGATTGAGCTCTTCGATGCTGCCTCTTATATAGTCGTACATAATCCTGATACGTAAATATTATTCTGCAAAATTAATTACTTTTGTGAAATTTTTGAAAGACGGTATGAACGCAGTAATAGAAAATATAAGAGCGCAGTTCCCGTATCTTGAAAGTACGGTGAGGGACGGCAGGCCGCTGGTGTATATGGACAGCGCGGCCACCTCGCAGAAGCCCCGCAGCGTCATCTCCTGCATGAGTTCATGGCTGGCTGAGGCCAATGCCAACGTACACAGGGCTATATACGGTCTGGCGGCAGAGGCTACCGACCATTACGAGGCCGGCCGCGAGGCTGTACGCTCTCTGCTCAATGCCGCATCGAAGGACGAGATAGTGCTGACTTCCGGCACTACGGCATCGATTAATCTGCTTGCCAATACTTTCGGAGCAAAATACATCAAGGCCGGGGACGAGATCCTGGTCTCGGAGGGCGAGCATCATTCCAACCTGGTGCCCTGGCAGATGCTCTGTGAGCGCAGCGGTGCCCGCCTGAGATTTATCCCTGTGGAAGAGAATGGCGAATGGGATCTGCGGGAGGCTGAGCGGATACTGTCCGAAGGCAGGGTCCGGCTGGTCTCCGCCGCTCACATCTCCAACGTCCTGGGCATCGTCAATCCCGTCGAGGAGCTTGTGGCGATGGCGCACAGGCACGGGGCTGCCGTGCATCTGGACGGAGCGCAGGGGATCGTCCACGAGGAGGTGGATGTAAGGCGCATAGGGTGCGATTTCTACTCGTTTTCGGGACACAAGCTGTATGCAGCCACCGGCTCGGGCGTGCTCTATGGCCGGAAGGATCTGCTGGAGACTCTGCCGCCCTGGATGGGGGGAGGGGAGATGGTCGATACCGTGACTTTCCAGAAGACTACGTATGCTCCGGTGCCGCTGAGATTTGAGGCTGGAACTCCAAACTTCATATCGGCAGCCACTTTAAAGCCGGCTATTGATTTCGTTACCTCAATACGGATACCTGAAGTCAGGTCCAATGAGAAAGAGATGACCTCCTATCTCATCAGTGAGATGAAGTCTATAGACGGGCTGAGGCTGTACGGCACGGGCGGCAGGAAATGCCCTCTGCTGTCTTTTACGGTGGACGGGGCGCATCACAGCGATATCGCCACTCTGCTGGACAAGATGAACATCGCGGTGCGCTCGGGCCTGATGTGCTCGGAGCCGCTTATAGACAAGTTCGGCCGGACCGGCATGGTGCGCGTATCCCTCGGGCCGTACAATACCCTGGAGGAGTGTGAGTATCTTATCAAGTCACTTAGAAGAACCGTTAAAATGTTACGATAATGGAAGCAACAGTACAGGATGTCCAGCAGGAGATAGTGGACGAGTTCTCCGCATTCGACGACTGGATGGACAAATACGAATATCTCATCGAGCTGGGCAAGTCCCTGCCGGTGATAGACGAGAAAAACAAGCAGGAGGACCGGCTCATCAAGGGCTGTCAGTCCCGGGTATGGCTCAACACCGAGCTGCGTGACGGACGGCTGTACTTCACGGCAGACAGTGACGCCATCATCACCAAGGGCATAATCTCCCTGCTTATAAGGGTGTACAACGGACGGACTCCAGAGGAGATACTGGCTGCGGACAACAGCTTCATCGACCGGATCGGTCTCAAGGAGAACCTTTCTCCGACCCGGGCCAACGGACTGGTGTCCATGATGGAGCAGATAAGGGAGGACGCTCTCCGCTACAGTAAGGAACAATAGACTGAAGGATATGGACAAAGCAACGCTTACCCGCGATGTCGTGCGGGCCCTCAGACAGGTGTACGACCCGGAGATACCGGTCAACATCTACGATCTCGGCCTCATCTATGACATCACTATAGACGATGACCATAAGGTCTTCATCAAGATGACCATGACCGCTCCCAACTGCCCGATGTCGGACATGCTGCTGGAAGACGTGCATACGGCTGTGGCCGATACGCCGGGAGTTACAGACGTGGCCATAGAGATAACATTCGATCCGCCATGGGACAAGTCCCGCATGAGTGACGAGGCCTTACTGGAACTGGGACTGCTATGATACCTGAGAAAGAGCCGGTAAGAGCCTACCTTATCCTGGGCAGCAACATGGGGGACCGGCGCCGCAACCTCAGCATAGCCGTCTCGTTGCTCGTTACTGAACTGGCCCCCTGGCTTTTCTCCGACGTGCGCGAGTCCGATGTGCTTGAGACCGAGCCGTGGGGTATGCCTGAGGGGACAGAGCCTTTCATGAACCAGGCGATATCTTTTGAGACCACAGTCCCGCCCGAGGATCTGCTGAAAGTCTGCAAATGGGTGGAGCACAAGCTGGGCCGCCCCGACCACGAGCCGGAGTTCGACGGGACCCGCCGCATCTACCATCCCCGCATCATCGACATCGACATCGCCCTTTACGGCGACCGTACGGTGAGCACCCCCGAACTCACCATTCCGCATCCACAGGTTGAGGAACGGGCCTACGCCAAGCACCTTCTCTCCCAGATTGTGACCGAAAGTTAATTTCTGACTTCTGTCATCGGCTTCACTGCCTGTTTTCTTTTCCAGCCCGGGACCTGTCAGGCGGCTGTTCGATGTCATCTTCTACATGGTGCGCTACGTGGCATCAGCTCATTTGGCTGGAGCGCGACACTGGCAGTGTCGAGGTTAATCGGTTCGACTCCGGTATGCTCCACAAAGGTGCCTTAGAAACTTTGTGTGACGGAGCACTGAAACTGCCTGCTGTCCACACTGACCATCACGGTGAAGGTACACTTGCCTATACCTTCGGGTATTTCGGTGAAATGCAGCCAGCATCTTGGCTCTATGGCTTTCAATCCGTCAGTATCTATCTCCGTCCCTACGGTCTCTATCGGATAAAGATTTGATTTTGGATAGTCTATCCATGAAGGCATGTCGTATAAGGCAGTATATCCGCTTTGAATGAACTCATACGCCGACAGTGCTCTCAGTACCACTACACCGCCAAGGCTCTTGCCGGCCTCTATGCCGAGAAAATCCCTGTCGCAGACGATGTCCACCGAATATACGGTTCCTGCAACGGCACATGCATAATCCGGAGTGGTCTCTTCTGTATAGGATGTGTCTCCCAATGACTCCGAGAGTTTCCTGAACATAGCGGAATCCTTGTACTGATGCGTGATGTCATCGCCCTTGAATATCAGAGTCCAGGTACTGTCTGTGTCAAAGTAGGCATTACCGATGCTTATGCTGTCAGGTATGATATATGTGTTTATGAAATGCCCTGTAACATCTGTACCGCTTACAGGAAAGACTTTCTCGTCCTTTTGACATCCGCTCGCAAAGAGCAAGGCCACTACGGATAAGACTATGATGTGTCTTGATGATAATGTTCTCATACTTTGCTTCAATTTAGAATCTGTTTAAATTTATTTATAATTAATTGTAAATCAGTAGGTTAATTGGAATATTTTTCGTAACTTTAAGGTTGTCAAGACATTAAAGTTATGCATAAGTACCCAACCAACCTGACTGATAAACAGTGGCAAGTTATAAAAAA
>CASFSL010000021.1 GCA_949297365.1 uncultured Bacteroidales bacterium
TCGTCCACATATACTGGGGCGCCTCGGCAATTGCAAGTAAACTTGCATTGCTCTCGGCTTCTGCGCAATTTGGACTTCGTCCACATATACTGGGGCGCCTCGGCAATTGCAAGTAAACTTGCATTGCTCTCGGCTTCTGCGTATATTCGCGTATTAAAATTTGGAATATGGCTGACACGAACAACAATAAGAAAGCGGCCCTTGACTATCACCGCGAGGGCAAACCGGGCAAGATAGAAACTGTGCCTACAAAACCGTACTCGTCACAGCACGACCTCTCCCTGGCATACTCGCCGGGAGTGGCTTGGCCGTGCCTGGAAATCAAGGACAATCCTGAAAATGCCTACGAATACACCAACAAAGGCAATCTTATGGCTGTGATATCCAATGGTTCTGCTGTACTTGGACTAGGCAATATCGGAGCCATGGCCGGAAAGCCTGTCATGGAAGGCAAAGCCCTGCTGTTCAAGATATTCGCCGGCCTTGACTGCTTTGATATCGAAATAGACGAAAAAGATCCGGAGAAATTCATAGCCGTCGTAAAGGCCATATCCCACACTTTCGGAGGCATCAACCTGGAGGACATAAAGGCCCCCGAGTGCTTTGAGATCGAACGCCGCCTAAAAGAGGAATGCGATATTCCGGTGATGCACGACGACCAGCACGGCACGGCCATCATATCCGCAGCCGGCCTGCTCAACGCGCTGGAGCTGCAGAACAAGCGCATAGGTGACATTTATCTGGTTGTCAATGGAGCAGGAGCTGCCGCCATCGCCTGTACGAAACTGTATATCGAATTGGGTGTAAGGCCTGAGAATATAGTAATGTGCGACAGCAAGGGGGTGATATCAAGCAGACGGACAGACCTCAGCGCGATGAAACGCAGTTTCGCTACGGACCGTAATGTTTCAACTCTGACTGAGGCGCTGATAGGGGCGGATGTCTTTCTCGGACTGTCCACCAAGAACGTGCTCACCAAAGAGATGATAAGGACAATGGCAGACCGGCCGATTGTCTTTGCCCTGGCCAATCCGGATCCCGAGATAGAATACTCGGAAGCCTTGGCCTCCCGCGATGATCTCATCTTTGCCACTGGACGATCAGACTACCCCAACCAGATCAACAACGTTCTGGGGTTCCCCTATATCTTCCGGGGTGCGTTGGACGTAAGAGCCACTGCCATTAATGAGGAGATGAAACTGGCCGCTGTCCATGCCATTGCAGAGTTGGCCAAACAGCCCGTTCCGTCTGTAATCAATGCTGCCTACAATCTGGAAAGCATCAGTTACGGCAAGAGCTATATTCTACCCAAACCACTGGATCCCAGACTTCTGTCCGCAGTGGCTCCGGCAGTTGCGAAAGCCGCCATAAAGTCAGGGGTGGCAAGAAGGCCTATCTCCGACTGGGAAGGATACAACCGGCATCTGGAGAAAATGATGGGCTACGACAACAGCCTCGTAAGACGGTTTGCCGATGTGGCCCGTTGTCAGCCCATGAAAGTGGTATTCGGCGAAGGCAATACCGACAATATGCTTGAAGCTGCGGTTCAGGCCGGTCAGGAAGGGCTGTGCCGCCCCATATTGCTCGGCAATGCAGACCTCATCCAGACAAGGGCGGACGCACTTGGCCTGCGGCTTGACAGTGTGGAGATTGTCAACCCTCGGCATCCCGATGAGAAAGGACGCCGGGAAAGGTATGCGCATATGCTCGCTGACAAACTGGCCAGAAACGGGTACACATATCAGGACTCATACGAGAAGATGCTCGACCGCAATTACTTCGGCATGATGATGGTCGAGAGCGGAGATGCCGATGCCTTCATCGCCGGCACCTATGCTGACAACCACTCCGTGACATCAATAGCCCGTGACATCATAGGCATCCGCCATGGTTTTAGCACTTTCGCCACAATGCACATACTCAGTACGAAGCGGGGGACATTTTTCCTGGCCGACACAATGATCAATGAGCGTACTGATGCAAAGACTCTCTCCGACATAGCAAGACTGACGGCAGGAGCCGTTGAATATTACGCCTTTGATCCGGTCATAGCAATGCTCTCATACGGCAATTTCGGTTCAGACTGTCGCGACAGGCAGGAATTCAACGGCTCAGCATCTACTGTACGTCATGCCGTGGAGATGCTGCACGCACAGTACCCTTCCATGGCCGTCGACGGAGAGATGAGGACGGACATAGCCTTGAACCGCAGCCTGAGAGACAGGACATATCCGTTCAACAAATTGCTTGGAAAGGATGTCAATACCTTGATATTCCCGGATTTGAACTCCTCCTCCGCCGTATGGCACATGATGATGGGCATGGGCATTGGAGAGTCCATAGGCCCTATCCAGATAGGTCTCAACAAACCGGTGCATTTCATATCCGTGAACGCACCGGTCAGGGAGATTGTCAACCTTGCAACCGTAGCATCCATGGATGCAGCCACATACCTAAAGGCAGGCAATTGCCGCCTAGACCGTTGATCCCTGTGCGGGAATGCCGCACTATGCCATCTCAGCGCTGCCAGCCCCGGCGGGATTAGCCTCGCAGGCTCGGCTTTTCCCGCACTGAGGCAGGCCTTATGAAGGCGTCCGCAGGAACAGAGTTCCTGCAATGTGGCTTCGCCACATGCTTTATATTATATGAGAGCCAGCGGTAAGTAAACTCACCGCTGGCTCTCATATAATATAAAGGGACGTACATTGCTGCCGTCCCTTACTGCCTTTATGGCTGTGACCTCGGCGGGATTCAAACCCACAACCTTCTGATCCGTAGTCAGATGCTCTATTCAGTTGAGCTACGAGGCCGTTATGTTGAACTTACTACTCCGCAGGAGAATTAACTGCCTCCGCGCCGGGAGCAAGTCCGATAAATCTCTTCTCTTTGATGCGGGCCTTCTTACCGGTGAGATCTCGCAGGTAGTAAATCCTTGCCCTACGTACCTTACCACTCTTGTTGAGGTCTATCTCAGAGATGAAAGGTGAGTAAAGAGGGAATATTCTCTCGACTCCGATACCGTTGGAAATCTTGCGTACAGTGAATGTCTGGGTAGTACCTGCACCCTTTCTCTGTATCACTACACCACGGAACTTCTGGAGTCTCTCCTTGTTCTCTTCCTTAATCTTGTATGTCACAGTCACTGTATCACCTGCCTTGAAATCGGGATACTTTCTCTCACCCTGTGAAAAAGCCTGTTCTGCAATCTTAATTAAATCCATTTCTTTCTAACTTTTTGGCAACATTGCCGCTCTAAAATATCTGTGCAAGAGGTTGCTTGATTTTTGGGACTGCAAAGATAGATAAAAGAGAAAACATTCCAAATTTTTTTGACATTAACTGAACATTTTTTTCATCCTGTCAAAAAAATTGCGGTCTTTCTTTGTCGGTTTAGGGTCAAAATTGCCCGAAACTTTCATCCTCTCGAACATTTCCTTCTCTTCCCTGTCTATCTTCTTAGGTGTCCAGACCTGAATATATACAAGCAGATCTCCCCGCCCGTATCCGTTTATATCCGGAATACCCTTGCCTCTTACACGCAGGAATGTACCGGACTGAGTCCCCGGCTCTATCTTGATCCTCACTTTGCCGTCAGCCGCCGGTATCTCAGCCGAAGTACCGAGCACCAGATCCGGCATTGAGACAAACAGCGTATATATAAGGTCATTGCCGTCCCTCTGGAGTTCTCCGTCCTCCTCCTCTTCTATAAGTACCAGCAGATCTCCGTTCACTCCGTTGCCCTTCGCCGCATTGCCCTTTCCATGAACTGTCAGCTGCATACCCTCCACCACGCCGGCGGGAATCTTGAACGACACCTCTTCGGTCTCCTCCACAACACCGGCTCCATGACATTTAGGACATGGTTTCGCGATGACCTTGCCTTCTCCACCACATGCCGGACAAGGAGATGTGGTCTGCATCCTGCCCATAAACGACTGTACTATCCTGGTAACTACACCGGTACCGTGACACGTCTCACAAGTATGGACATCCGCCTCCGATTCCGCTCCACGGCCATTGCAGTGAGAGCACTTGACAGCCTTCTTTATCTTAACGGTCTTCGTAACCCCGTTGACTATCTCGGAAAGTGACAATTTGACACGGATACGTATATTCGAGCCTTTCTGCACTCTTGCAGAGCCCCCTCTGCCGGACGAGCCGCCGAAACCGCTGAAACCTCCGCCGAAACCGCCTCCGAAGATATCTCCGAAACGGCTGAATATATCCTCCATGGTAAAGCCGCCGAAACCGTCAAATCCGCCACCGCCGCCGGCAGCACCGCTCATTCCCGCATGGCCGAACTGGTCATACCTGGCCTTTTTGTCCGGATTACTGAGGACATCATATGCCTCAGCCGCCTCCTTGAACTTCTCCTCAGCGGCAGCATCACCCGGATTCCTGTCAGGGTGATACTTCAAGGCCATCTTTCGGTAGGCCTTCTTAATATCCTCGGCCGAGGCATCCCTGGATACCCCGAGCACTTCATAATAATCTCTTTTCCCAGCCATTGTCCGTTACACCCCCACTACTACTTTTGCAAAACGTATAACCTTGTCATTCAACTTGTAACCGGGCTGGATGACATCTATAATCTTATTCTTCTTATCGGCCTCCTGAACCGGCATCTGGGCCACCGCCTCGTGAAAGTCGGTATCCAGTTCTTTTCCTATGGCCTCTATGACGCTCAGTCCGCGTCCTTTCAGATAGGACATCAGCTTATTGTAGATGAGTTCCGTACCTTCTACGGCAGCCTTGTCCGAACCAGACTCCCTAAGCACCTGCAAGGCCCTCTCACAGTCGTCCAACACAGGGAGCATACCTTTTATAATATCCTCTCCGGCCGTAGAGATGAGATCAAGGCGCTCGCGGGCAGTACGCCTGCGGTAATTGTCAAACTCAGCGGCAAGCCTGACGTACTTGTCATTGACCTCGTCAATCTTGGCCTGCAGTTCCTTGAGTCCGTTCTCCTTTTCTTCTTTGTGATGAGATTTCTCAGCCTTTTTCTTCTTCTGGCCTGTATCACCGTTCCCTTCTTCAGGAAGGGCTGCTTCATCTTTTTTATCTATATCTTCTTTCTCTGCCATAACATCATAATTTCTAAACGCACAAAGATATAAACAAAAACACTGCCAAAAGGGTAAAACGACAAAATGTCAGTTAAAGTCTAACAATCTGGGGCGTCACACCGCGATACTTGGGCATAGTGGCTCCTATCGGTGCTCCTATATAGGTAGGGTCGCACATAACATATCTCCGGCCCTCAAATGTATAACTGTCGCCGGTTACTTCATCCGGGAAAACAACCCCGCAGGCGACATGTCCCTTGTAGCAGAACATTGCCACATCCATTCCCAGCAGATCCTTTACCAACCATGAGAAAAGCAGTACCCTGTCCTTGCAGTTATTCGCGCCGTAATAAAAAGACTCCTCCACAAACAGAGGCTTTGAGCGTCCGAACATCTCGTAATCGGTCTTGTATTCAAATCCTTTCTGAATAAGTCCCAGGATGAAAGCCACTGCCTCTTCCGGATTCATGGAGTCCTTAAGTATCTTATATTTCACCTGAGTGAATACTGCCTTCTGAAGCGCAGGGTCTACTGCCGACTTATGATACATCAGCAAGTCGGACTGAGGATAATCAAGTGTGAATTTCACACATGGGACATTGAGAGGCACCTTCACCTCCTCTCCGAGTATGGCAGACCACTCAGACAAGGTCTTAAGGCGGTAATAATCAAGATCTACCACCATCTGATGATCTATAACCAAGTCCATCTTACGGTCTGCAGCCGAGAAATCACTGGAAAATGTATACAGCGGGTCCTGATTATTAAGACGGGTATATGAGAATATGTAAAAATCCTCATCTCCGTCAGTAATATAAGACACTTGATAGATTGGCCCGGTAAAAGGCAGGAGCAGAATCAGATTGCCGCCCGAGGACCCGACCCTGGCCTTATACTGCATCTGATTAAGCAGGAACATCTGTGTCAGCACTTTCTCATTTACATACTCTTCAATATACACAGCATCAGTGTATTTCTTAACGGCAGTATACAAAGCCCAATCGCTTAAAGAGTATTTCTCCTGCATCGCCGTGAAAGCATCCACCACTTTCATATAATCCGAACTGGAAAGAGTATTCCAACCGCCGGATGCGTCCTGTTCGGTCGCTCCGATACGAGAAAGCCGCATATTCTCCACAAATGGTATAATTTCCTGTATACCAAAGAAATCAACTGACACGCTTCCTTTCCCATCATAATCAGCCGCAACTGCAGGAACGGGCAAAGGATATGCAGGAACAGCGATAATACCGGACGTAGGGAATCCGTGCATAACGGACTGTCCGGCATCTGCCGGATCATAATATACAGGTTCTTCTGATACAGGACCTATAGGATCTTCTTTTCCCCGTTGAACCAGAAACTCCTCCCAAGCGGCCGCCAGATATTCCGAGAACTCAGCATTGGCTTTTGACCGCCAGTTCTTAAAATCTGCTGTCTGCTGCTTGTAAAAGTCCAGAAAAGAATCATCTTTGGACTGAGCATATGAGAATATGGGAATTGCCGTCAAGGCAAACATCAGGACTATTATCTTCTTGACATTCATAGTGTTCTATATTTTATCGCAACCTGTATTCTAAAAGAAAGCTCCCGCCGACATCGCAAGGGGGAGCTTCCATACTTTAAACTAAACTCCAAAAGCGGAGAATAGCACTGTTGTTAGTTCTCTTTGCCGTAATTGGCCATTTCTTCCTCGAAAGTCTTCATGAAACGGTACTGATCGAAATCAACGGCAAGTCTCTCGTCATTGCTGATAAGCACGTCCTCAACTCCCTCAGCGACAGGCACTCTGGACATTTCTACGCAGATCCAGTACTCATAAGAGCCGTCCGGATTCTGGTAAAGTTTAGTATCTTTTACAGTTGCACCTTTGAGAGTCTGATTGACCACCTGACGGACACCGCTCTCTATCTTTCCACGCACCTCCGACTCACCGTTCATCTCATACTGATTCATGTAGCTGTCTGTAACAGACTTAACTATGACTTCAACCTGAGCAGCAAGAGCATTGCGGGCATTGAGATCCGCTGCCGTGCGGGCCATTTCCATATTCTTGCTTGTACCTTGTGCGGTCGCACGGAAATATTCTGTGTCTGTTTTATACTCGGGAGTACTGAAAGGCATTATGACTTCTGTTTTTCCAGAATTGACAGCCTGTTTCTGACCACCGCAGGAAGTTACTGCCAGCATAGCGGCAAGACCTACGCACACGAAAGAAATGAATTTAGTTTTCATACGTTTAAATAATTAATGATTAATACTGCAAATATAATGTTTTATTTATTTCACACAATTAAATAGCCTGAAAGGTTAAATGTGACAAGAATTTTGAAAAATTCACATTACATCTTGTCATTGCTGCCGAGCACGTCGTATATCTTGTGCTTGTAAAGCTCTTTAAGTTTCTCTCTGGCAGGTCCTAAGTACTTTCTGGGATCGAACTCCTCAGGATGCTCCACAAACACCTTGCGGATAGCCGCAGTCATAGCCAGACGACCGTCGCTGTCGATATTGATTTTGCATACGGCTGATTTTGCGGCCTCGCGGAGCTGATCCTCCGGAATACCTATAGAGTCTTTAAGATGGCCGCCATAATGGTTGATCTCCGCCACGATATCCTGAGGCACGGATGAGGAGCCGTGAAGGACGATAGGGAATCCGGGAATCCTCTTTTCTATCTCATGCAGGATGTCCAGACGGATCTCCGGCTTCTGCCCCGGCTTGAACTTGTAAGCACCATGTGATGTACCGATTGATATCGCGAGAGAATCCACGCCTGTCTTGCTGACAAAGTCCTCGACCTCCTCTGGGCGTGTATATGTATGGCTCTCGGCCTTTACGTCATCCTCCACACCGGCCAGTACACCGAGCTCACCTTCAACAGTAACGTCATACTTATGGGCATACTCCACGACCTTCCTGGTCAGTTCCACATTCTCATCATAGGGCTTGGACGAACCGTCTATCATTACCGATGAGAAACCGTACTCGATACAGCTCTTGCAGAGTTCAAAAGTATCGCCGTGGTCCAGATGAAGTACGATAGGAATCTGGCAGCCCAGTTCCTTCGCGTACTCGACACCGCCCTGAGCCATATAGCGGAGAATCGTCTGGTTGGCGTACTTTCTGGCACCGCTGGACACCTGAAGGATAACGGGAGACTTGGTCTCCACACAGGCCTGGATAATCGCCTGCATCTGCTCCATATTGTTAAAGTTGAATGCGGGTATGGCATAACCGCCGTTGATGGCCTTCTTGAAAAGCTCCCTTGAGTTCACCAGGCCGAGATCTTTGTAAGATACCATAGCGTATATCTGTTTTAGAGTTAAATATTCTTTCTTATCTATCGCAAATTTAAATATTTTTGCAGAATGAACAAAAAAGTAATCATATTCTCGGCTCCGTCAGGGGCAGGCAAGAGCACGGTCGTAGGCCATCTTCTGAAAAAATACCCGTTTCTGGAATTCTCCATATCCGCGACATCCCGCCCCCCCAGAGGTTCTGAGCGGGACGGAGTGGAATACTATTTCTTCTCCGAGCAGCAGTTCAGGGATCTCATAGCCAAAGACGCTTTCGTGGAATACGAAGAAGTATACCCCGGCTCGTTTTACGGAACGCTCCGGTCAGAGGTGGAGCGCATCTGGGCCAAAGGGCATGTCATCCTCTTTGATATAGATGTCAAGGGCGGAGTCAATCTAAAGCGGATATTCGGAGACAGTGCCATGTCCGTCTTCGTCAAGCCGCCTTCGATCGAAGAGCTGCGGAGAAGGCTTGAAGGCCGCGGGACTGACACCCCTGAAGCCATTGAGCGTCGGGTCGCCAAAGCCGCCGAGGAACTCGGTTTTGAGTCCCGCTTCGACAAAGTCCTTGAAAATGACTGTCTGGAACGTACGCTGGCAGAGGCGGACAGCCTGATTGAAGATTTCACCGGTCTTAAGGCATAAACATTCTAAGAATGAATAAAGTACTGTATTTCGGTTCATTCAATCCCGTACACTACGGACACACCGGTATTGCAAGTTATGTTGCCGCCATGCCGGAAGTGGACGCAGTGGTAATCATACCGTCCCCGCACAACCCGTTCAAGGATACAGCATCCCTGGCCGACCCCAAAGTCCGGCTTAAGCAGGTACGCCGAGCCTTCGAGGGCCTGTCTCCGAAAATTACAGTATCGGACATCGAATATCATATGCCGGAGCCCCTGTACACCATCCGCACCCTGCACAGCATAAAAGAGGCAGAGCCGGACACCAACCTGATCCTGCTCATCGGCGGAGACAACATAGAAAGCATCCGGCGATGGTACAGAGGATCGGAGATATTGGCAGAATTCGAAGTATGGGTCTATCCCCGCCAGGGATACGACGGAGAAAACGCCTGCCGCGAAATCTCCGCCATGCCGGGTGTGCGCGGCATCCGATTCCTCGCTGAAGCCCCCATTCTGGACATCTCGTCAACCAGCATCCGCACCGCGCAACAGAACTAGCACTAACTTACTTCTCTTTATCCCGAGTCATATCGTCTATCTCTTTTTCAGGAATTCCTGTCAACTCACTTATCCGGGATACGGACTGTCCTCTTTCCCGCATCCTGGCTATCATCTCGCGCATACCTTCAGCCCGGCCTTTCTCCAACCCATTCTTCATTCCTTCTTTAATCCCTTTCTCCAAACCTTCTTTCAAACCCTTCTCCATTCCCTTCTCCATTCCCTTCTCCATTCCTTTCTTCATTCCTTTCTCCATTCCTTCTTTCATTCCCCTACGGATAGAGCCTATCATAAGAAGTCTTGATGCACCCAACATATCCCAAAAATGATCGTAACCGAGCAGTTCCTCCTCTGTAAACGCTGACTCCTCCACCTCCTCAAGCGCCTTCCCTATCTCCGGATTGTCCAGCAATTCCTTCGGCACCTCACGGGTATCCTCGTCTATCTCCGTAAGATAACGCAGCCAAAGTACCTGCATCCGCTTGTCACCGTAACTCTTCGGTGTGAACTTTGGCAGCTCGATAAAGATAAAACGAAGCCCCTCTATCACCTCCTTTGTCTCAGCCACCTCAACTATACGGTAATCGTGATAATATTCATCTCCGTCGCAGAACACATCATTCACCAGATTCAACGAATACACCGGCTGAAGAAGCTCATAATGACGGCTCTTGCCCAGCTGGCTCACATAAGCCTTCGATGCATTGAACAGCACGCGCTGCTTATATTCCGGAGTCCACATCATCTGCATCTCCACGATAAACTGACGGCCGAGACCGTCCTTGCAACGCACATCCACTATGCTGTCCTTTTTCAAAGGATTGAGAGGTACCAGTTCGGGGCTCAGATACTCCACACTCTTAATCTCCTCCTCTTCGCTTTCAAAAGGCAACAGCGCATTGAGAAAGCTGATTACCAAATCCTGATGCTCGCCGAACACTTTCTTGAAAGTCAGATCGGCCTTAGGGTCTAAATACTTCATATCTCCTACACTTTTTAAATTAACCGGAGACAAAGCTATGAATTATTCCCCATACTTCCACCCCTAACCTCCTAACAGACAGTTAATTTTTTACAGTTTTGGTAATTTCACCCAAAAAAACGGCACAATCTTCCTCCTCAATCCTTAAGGCAGTTTACCGGCACCACATAGATGCAGGTAATAATTTACAAATTTCCGCAATTTGCGGCAAGTAAATTCCCGAAAATATTGAAATAAAATTCCGCATCTCATATATGAAAGAAAAAGGAGTGCTGGAGTCATGACAGACGATGCTAAAAATACAATTCTTGACGCCAAATACGCACGGATTATCAGCGCCATAAGCGAATTGCACTCCATCCCCCTGGAAAAGGCCGCCGATATTTTCTACAACTCCGAGACCTCGCGCCTCATCGAGGAAGGTGTCGCCGACCTACACTGCCGCAGTGACCGCTATCTCGCGGAAGAGATCTGGAGGGAATACCTGCAGTCACTGCCCTAAGGCCTGGCGCGCTCATGCTCCAAGAGTAGGCGAGGTTACTGGCTACCCACACTGGCATCATTAGTATCACTATACATTTTAGTTATAGCTCAGACTTTTGATTATCAGCTCATTTTTCATTTCCGAAAATGTTAGAAGCCCCATATTTTACCCAATAACACTCTTTTTCCCTCGTCCTAACATTTTCTCAATTTCATATTTCATTCATTCTGAGCATATTGTCACACACCTAAAATGCATAGTGACATCTGACAGCGTAATCTACAGCGGACATATCACACAGCGCTTACCAACCGCTCTATATCGTAGTCCTCGATCGTGGCGCACTGCACCGGCTGAAGGTCCGGATAACGGTAGAACAGCATTTCACCAGGCTTGAAGAGCGAAAATGCCTTCAGGCTATCTATCACTCTGTTTGAATCCGCCTTACGCTGCATCCTGAAAGCCGCACGACATTGGAAATTGGCTATAATACCGTCAGTAATCACAAACTTTGCAGGACGCTGAATTGATATAACCAGATGAACACCCACTGCCGAGCCAGACGTACCGGCCACCAGCAGATGAGGCAAAACAGCCAGATCAAACATAAATTACCATCTTTTAATGTCTTGCCAACATTACAAGGCAAGCGCATATCATTCGTGTGTCCATATCTTTAGATTTTTATTGTCTTCCAAAAATTTATAACACTGATCCATTAGCATCATAACTAATAATCTGAGAGTCCTTAATCGCAACAAAGCCTCTTGGCTGCACAGCTATTATTGTCCCGACCTCTTCGACCGCCATCCGCATATACTCCTTGACAGAGGTATCGTAAAAGACATAGCTGTCGTCACTGCGCAATACGATAATCTGTTCTGAGAACCCGACCAACTCTCCCACTTGCCGCGGGATAATGCCTATCATCTTCCACACAGCACTATATACCCGATAGTCGTTACTACACGGTTCCACCCCTCCTATCCTAAGCTGGTATTTTCTATCCTCATTGTTGATGAACGGGTACGGCTCGGCGAGATTCATGATATATGTCCAGCACTCATTCATCAGACGTCTGTGACTCTTGTAATACCTGTCATCCGACATCCATACAGAACTACGGATATCCGGCTCATCACCCTCGTGGAAGAACAAAAAAGGCGCATTTCGAAACGGTCGCCAATAGCTATTGAAGCCGCCAATATCTACCCGTCCCTGATTCCTGACCTGATCGTACAACTCCTCCTCCACCTTTCCATAATCGTCTATCAACCCGGCAGCAAGGCACATCTGCTCCAAGGCATACAAAAACCCAACATCAAGCCTGGCATGAAAGATGCGGCATATCTGATTGAGCACTATCTCCGCCACCGCCTCTGACGACCACGAAATAAGATTGGCATCCAGGACCAAAGTCTTATCTTCCTTCATGTACTTTCCCACCCCTCCCGACTGTATTTTTTCTATCTGCACACTTTCAACCCCAGCTCCGAACATCTTCGAATACATCAGTGCGATATCCCGCAACAACTGCATCCAGTCAGACAGAACAGCACTGTACTTTTTCGTGCCTGTATATGAACCTCTCACTGCCTCCACCCATTCGGCATGAAGCGCCGACAACTTCTCTATCTGGCCGGAGACATCTACCTTACTAAACTTCAACTCCGCTCTTTTTCCAGAATACCGGTCTATCCCGTCCAAAACAAAGGCACACCATTCCTGCAAAGTCATGGTTCCCCGCCTATAGCACTCCGGATTACCTGGATAGCGCACAGAACTTCCGTCCACAAGCACCCGGCCATGCGCTGTCTGAAAGTCCAGCACTTTCATAGCCGTAATGTCATACTTGTGCGAGGACATCTCATTCAGCATCTCCCTTATGCGCACTATCGGAGAACTGTACTTTTCAACCCCGTCCACCACAAAGTCACAGTATTCCTCCAAGGACTTTTTCCCTCTTGTAAACTTATGTCCGTTCCCTGGATACTGCACATACTTGTCCGTTACAGTCACATCTCCGTACTTTGTGGTCATGAATACCGTCTTCAAGCCCATGCCAACCCGGTCAGGAATACGCTTTCTCAAAGCGTCCCTTATCTCTGAAAGAGAATAACTTACTTTTGTTGCCATATAAAATTCATAGTTCTATCTTAAAACCTCTCAACATATTCTTTGTACACGTCAATCTATATTCATCATCCCTCGTATAAGGAGTCAGGCATATTCCGGACCTACTGCCTTTTTTATCCGGGAAAATACGGTCCACATAATCACACGACCGGACAATACCCGCAGCACAGCACATTGACTCCAATTTCTTCCAGAAAGCGTAACGGTGATTATGTTCATAACAATGGCATATCTCATGCAGCACAATCTCCTTTACGTGCATCGGATTAAGAGCAATGAGATTACGGTTTAACCATATCCGCCTATCTACATAATCGCATTGCCCCAAAGGACCGTGCAGAACAGAGACTGTCACATCCTTAATCTTGACTCCAAAATACTCCGCCCAATATACCGCAT
The DNA here is from genome assembly GCA_949297365.1 of uncultured Bacteroidales bacterium. GTDB lineage: Bacteria > Bacteroidota > Bacteroidia > Bacteroidales > UBA932 > Coprenecus. Next base: position 13,554 of record CASFSL010000021.1, read on the forward strand.
ACTGCCTGACAGCATCGGCAAACTTTTGCAGCTCACTAACATACATATCTTTCGACTTCCTTTCACCTCCAAGATAATTATGAACTACATTTTTCCATCTGAGCCAGGAATTATCTATCTCATCCCCCGCTCCTGAACTTGCGAAAGAAATCCCTTTTGTATATTCTTCTATTTTATTGACAACATATTTACAATATTCAGACAAATCCATGTCGCCCCTATAGAAATGCCAAAGAGGTAGCGGCAATGAACTAGCATCCACACCATTGAGCATATCAAAGCAAAAATAGTCCGATGCTACACATACATCTCCATATTCAGAACTAATTCTTACGTAATCTTTCCAGTGCATCTTCACCAAAGCGTCTTGCACACAAAACCTCAAGGCGCCATCATCTATTTGACTTGACACTATTTTCTGCAGGACTTCCTTTACTCGCGGTAGCGGAGAACTGTATCTTTCAATGCCATCGATAATAAAATCGCAATACTCCTGCAAAGACTTATTACCGCGTTCGAATCTGTAAGTATCGTCAGGGAAAGTAACAGATTCACACGTCACATAAACATATCCATATACAGTTTCCAAATATACCGTCTCATGTCCCATAACAACCCGTCCTTTATCATATTGCTCCCGAAGACAATTCCTTAGGCCCAATGTATCAGCTGTTGCTTTTTGAGAATGTTCCATAAAATGAATTTTATCGGTTAATAAATGACATGATGGCCTCGTGCCAATAAGATGGTGTGAAGCCTGCGGATGGGTGGGTTATCGGAAGCAGCCGGACAGGGTAGCCGTCGCGGAGGGTATATGTCCATGTCTCCTGGTAGTCTCTGTCCGGGAGCAGCAGGTCCTCACCCTGAGCACCGGCCTGAGGCAGGGCATTGTAGAGCCGGCGGCCCCAGACCAGCACACAGTCCGGCCGGAAATGCTCCAGCACCTCGAAGAACGCCGTTTCCGAAGAGCGGAACTCCTGCGCAGACGGAGCCCGCCTCGGACCGGAGAGCGGTGTCTGCACGTAGTTGTAGAACACGACCGAGTTCCACAGCCGCGCCTTGCCCTGCCAGTCCAGTTCCTCCCCGGCCAGAGCCCGCTCGAACTTGGTATAGGTGTTCTTGTACGCCTCGAACTCCGACTCAGAATCCAGCAGGTCCCGGATCACATTGACCGTCACCTCCGGCACATCGTCCTCCGTCCTGGCACAGTAGTGGCTCTCGCCCAGCACCAGCACCTTCCGCCCGGCGATGCCGCGCTCATACCCGCTGCCCACCCACGGCTGGAAATGCACGTGCGGCAGGGTTACTGCTGCTTTACTTGCTCTATGAAAAGGTCCGTACATCTATCCAAATCCTCCAGATATAATTTAAGATCGGACAGGAACTTTTCCTTATCGTCCGACAGCATTAACGTTTCCGACAAACAGAAAATCTCACACTCATCTTCATCCGGTTCTCGGTGGGTAACCGTTACATCAGTATTATGCGCCATAAGCGAGAATGCTGCCCGGACCTCCTTTCCGAACTCATATCCTGACTCATTCCACAATGGAATCGATATATGGGCTATACCCTCTGCCGGACAGACAAATACCCAGCAATCATACCCCCCGTACTCGATTCTGAAGTGCCCGACAACACCGTCTTCCCTACCTGTATCCTCTGGACAATATCCTCCCTCAGATAGGCAATTGAACACAGAATCACAAACGGCAGCACTCTTTTCTTCATCCTCATCGTATGCGCAAAGTCCAAAATGCTCCAGCAATGCCCCGCCCACCTCATGTATAACCAACAAGGATGAATTTATAAACATCCCATTCAAGTCAGAATTCGGTATCTCCACACTGAAGACAACCGTCCACCTGTCATTGTCACAATCATCATCTTCCAATCTAAGACTGATCCGATTGTACTGCGACATGACCTCAAAAAGGTAAGAGGACAACGTATGGAAGTCACCGATATCTTTAGGCAAGTACATGCCAATATCAATAAGTGAGCACATGCTACTATACCTGACAAGATACTTTCTACCTTGCCATTGAAAATGAATCCCGTCTTCTACTGTCGGAGAGTAGCCGGCTTCCCGCAAGGCTGTTACAATCTTAGTCTTCACATTTTCATCTATTCCCGCATCGATATCCGCACCTTCATCTTCCTTTACCGCACTTTCCGGGACATTCTCCATCTCCTCCAAATGCGACCGCAGATTGTCGGTAAAAACATCCGTACTGTCTACATAAGCAATGAGAAGATATGCCAATTTATCAATAAAGGTCTGTTCATCATCATCCTCATAGTACTGAAACTCAGCATCGTACAATACACCCGTACAATCATCCACCTCCCGCACAATCCACTGGCCCACAGTCTGACGCATTGTACTGAAAGCCGCGTGCGCCAACGCATCTCTCATCTCTTTCGGGAAATAATTCATCCTAGAAAGAGACATTCTGTCATCTGATATATCAATGCTCGCCTGACTATCCTCATCATCCACCAAAACCGCTATACTGCATTGATCTACAACCTTGTATTCAATCTCTTTCTCTTTCAGATATGCTTCTATTTGCCGCATCCTTTCCTTGAGCCCTTCATCTTCAACCTTAGAATTACAATTTTCCTCTTCCCCCTCTGTCTCCCCATTAAAAACGGGCAGCCCGCAAATCTTCAGATAGCAGGCCACACATTGGTCCATCTTGAACCGGAACTCCTGCACGAATCTCCCGTAATCCGACAGTTCATGTACCCATACCCTGAGAATAATGCCTTCCTCATCACTATCATCTTCTTTTTCCTCAAGATAAATCTGCACACTCTCAGAATGTTCCATCAACTCAAATGCAGCCTTCGCCCTATCCTCCATATCACCATCAGGAATCTGCGCACTGACATTAAAACACACTTTATCATCCATGACGTCATATTCAAACAATACGCCGTCATAGTACACTTCTGTCCAGCCATTCTCGCCCTGTTCTCCCGGGCACAGCCCGTACTGCCGGAGCCATCCGCTCACCTTAGCAGTCAAATCATTGTTGTTGTCCATATTCAGTGAATTTTATATTTACATTGCAAACATACAGCCCGCTTGTGCCGCATCACCGCACAAGCGCTATCTGTCAATCAAGTTTTTCGAATGTAAAATCATTCGCCGAGCAGCATGCTTTCTTATAATCGAAACCACACATGCGCATGTAAGCCTCCTGCACCTCCTTCGCACCATTGTAGAATGGTGTTGAAGAGTGTGAATTAAGGGTTACGATTAACGACATTTCCGGTGTGAGCAATGCAATGCACTTTCTTCTAAGCGATTCTGAATACAATTTATAATTCTATCTCTTTATCTTCTATTAAGGAGCGCTTAACTGAGACCACATCCATCAATGCGCCAAACGGAGACTGCGCAGCGAGTTTATTAACACTTTGCACTGTCATAGCCAACGCTTCCATATTATTTGCAGCGATTGCAGCATCTATGGCCTTAAAATCCTTTTCAAACACGATTTTTCTTTCATCAAAACTACGGTTCAAATAGGTTAATAATAATTCTTTTGTAGCTTCTATTTGCCTTATTGCCTTTTCTTTTTCAGCTCTTATTCTTTCCCTTTCTGTTTTATTATTTTCTATTGTTTCTGATAATGACATGTATTTTCCACATAAGTCACATAAATTGTTCATTGCTTGATTTGGATCCACTTTTTCACTCATAATGTTTCTGATAATAATTTTTTACTTTTTATGATATATTGGTCATCTTTCTTTGACAATTGCTCATCCGTCCCTAAAATTTCAATCTTCGCAAGGTCACTTATTCCTTTTACCAAAATAGCGGTCTTTTGATATACCGCAATATGTTTATCTTTTTCAACATCAAACATATTTATAATTTCTTCCAGTTCATTAAGCTGACAGACACAGCGTTCTTTAAGGTTATTTGTTACCGTTATGATTTCTTCTAACCTTTCTAAAATCTGATAACAAAACTCTATTTGCATGTCTGCCTGACTACAAACCTTATCAACATTACTCTCGTATTCTTCGACAGCCTTTTCTTCTTCCATCATTTTTTGAGAATAGCCTACTGCCATATCCAAACCGACCTGAAGTAAATCCAGCCACCAAACACCACTTTTTGCAGGCGAAGAAGGATTATTATATACTACTCCTTTTCGTTTAGCTATCATTTGCAGGATCTTATCAGTTCCTATAGAGACAGCCTTTACTACATTATTAGTGATTTCCAGTTTTTGCTCTACAGAGAATATTACTTTTTTTAAAGTGACATTAATTCCATCCGGCATTTCAAAACCAGATGGGATATCGTAATCTCCTGATTTTAATTTTTTACCTATTATATTCAAATCAGACTTAAACCTTGAAACAGTTTCTTGCAATACTGAATAACGATAATCACCAAATTCAGCCACTTCTTGATCTACTCGATTTGCTATTTCCAGGACTCTTCTTTTCGCAGACTCCAACTTAGAATCAGCAACTTTAATCCGCTGTTTTTGTTCACTATTCATAGCCTCAGTCTATTCTATTATTAAAAGAAATAATTTATTGCATACATTATTCCCATTACCGAAATCACAACTTCAAGAAGTGTAACCAGAAATCCCGAGAACATATTTAAACTCATTCCAAAAGGGCGACATATTCCATAAGTGAAGCCACTGGCTCCTTCTCCGAACATACTGATAATACGAATTATCAGTTCAATTAAACATACTATCGACAATACTGATAAAATAATTGCTAATACCATATTATATTTTATTTAAACATTTAACTTACTAAACCAAAATACAGTTGATGAAAGCAATGAAAACGACATTAAAATCCAAAATGACCAAGGGCTTAACACGGGCCAATGGATTAATGAATCATACCACTTCCACTCGTAATCATATTTCTTACAAAGTCTAGCATACGATTCCTTATTTTGAGAATAATAAATAGACACTTCTTTTATCCTGTTCCTGGATTGAATAGAAGGAATAACATTTCCCTCAATCATTCCTGACAATTCAGAAGAAGTAACATTTAACACTCTTGACAACGATTCCAAATCACCATCACTACCTTCATACAAATACTTTAATAATTTTTGCGTAGGACTATTCTCTATTTCATTCTTTTTTGACATTTGATTTTCATTCGAACATCCCAGTGCACATATAATGCAAAATGTTACTGTTAACAGTTTTTTCACCATATTCTTCATCTAATTGAGAAACCATATGATTGTTTATCCTATTCCCTATTTTTTGCTTTTTCCAGTAGCATCTATTACTTCTTTTACTATTTTAGCTGCTGACGCTATAGCTGTCACAACTGTTACGACTTTTCCTGCATACTCGACAGTTTTATCTGCTCCTGTCTTTACTTTTTCCATTCTTTTTCCCATTTTGTTTAATTTTTATTATGTTAAATATCTTCTTATATCAGTAAAATTAACCGATGTCGTTATCATTTAGATTTTTTACTTCTGACAAAAATTCTGCGATCGCCTGCGAGATGGGCAGACCGGTCTCGAGCTCGACCCAGAGCCACTGGCCGTTGGGGTTGCACTCGAGGAAAACGTACTCGCCGGAGGGGGTGACGATGAAGTCGAAGCAGCCGAAATTGAGTCCCATGCGGCTGAGGTAAGCGAAGCACTTTCGTGAGATGTCTTCCGGTAGGCTGAATACTGACCACCTGATGCCGTGGCCGTAGCCCTGACGCCAGTCTATCTTCCCGGTGTCGTCCTGCTGTGCCTGTGAGTCTATCCGACAGGCAAAGGCCCTGTCGCCGACTACGGTCACACGGAGTTCGAAGGCCTTGTCCACGTACTCCTGAAGAAAGGTCACTGTCTGCGAGTAGGCCTCGTCAGGAGCTTCCCGAAGATTCTGCGTGGAGGTCCTGGCGGCAAAAAACACCCACTGTGATTCGGACGCCTCGTCCCATACATTTTCGCTTTCGATTGGCTTCAGGACATAGTCCCGGCCATCGGTCAGACGCTCCGTTACCTCCGTTTTGGTGTTGGTAAAGCAGGTGTCCGGTACTTTGAAGCCGACTTCCAGGGCATACCGCAGCTGGAGCATCTTGGATGAGGCCGGCCGGTCGTTGGCGATGCTGCCTATGGACGGCACATCCTTCAGATAGTAGCGGATGAAGTACAGGAAACCGAAGGCTTCGTCGAGATTGTGCTTGTTGATCAGAGCCGTATTCTGTACCGGCAGTTCCGAGGGCTTCTCCGGCCTGCGGTCCCACACTGCAGTGACTTCCGAGCCACGGACGGACAAACCGTTGGCCTTGCATCTTATGACAAAATCACAACCGGAGGCGTCCGCCCACCAACTGAACTCGTAGTCAGTGAGCAGAGCCTCCGTGTTGAGACGGAACACCGGTACTCCGGCGTCAGCCAGATGCTCTATCACGAAATTCGGATGTGAATCCTCCTTATTGGTGAATATCAGCACCATCTACCGGACATTCTTCTGGTCGTCTATCTGGTTTTTCTTATCCGGCGACACGTTTGTTCCCACAGCCTTCGTATTGACGACTTTCATGCTGTATGTTCCCACTACCCTGGCATCATAAGTTCTCTGTGACAGCGGGTCGTAGACTGCCTTTTGGTTTGCATCGGCCTCCTCTATCCTCGATATCGGAGTGCAGCCCATGAGCAGCGGCATTACTGCTCCGGCATTTGTTCTGGTTGAATTGTAAAGCATAATTTATTTACATTAATGGTAATAGTTGTCTGAATACAATGTATGCAGCTGTGCAGAACACGGCCCAGCTCAGGTAGCCGAATGTGGTCATGGCCCGGTTCAGGCTGTACTTAAGGGTCATGTCGAACATCGACACATCACTGTTGACATAGAGCATCCTGAGCGAGACCACCTCGTCCATGTTGACAGCCGTGAATATCCCGATGATAACGGACAGAACGAGACTGACTATACCTCCGGTCCACAGAATGGCCTTGACCTGATTGTAACCGGTAGACACTGTCAACACGTCCCCTAAATGCGTTATGGCGTATACATAACAGACTGCCGCCAACAGAAAGAAAATGAATGACGATGAAAAATTCTTCGATGTAACACTGACAGGCAGTATCACCATAAAAGCCAGGACCAGGGCAAAGCCCCACCTTTGCGCTGAGGTGTATGCGCTCAGATCCATCTGGGACATAAACAACGGCACAAATACCGCTATGAGCACGACGGACAGTGCCGTCTCAATATTGGCAACAAGCCAGGCAAGTACAGTTTTCATCAGAAATCCAGTTCTAACGGTTTGCTTTTGTCATTCCAAGCCTCGACAAATTTTGTAAAATCCTCCAGCGGATTAGTAACTACAATGGAACTTATCCCCTTCAATGCCGACACTATCATATCCCTGTCATTATTCTGCAAAGCCTTATCCAACACTTTGTAATGAGCTGCCAATCCTTGCTGACGCTGGCCGAAAGTGCCCAGAATTACCTCTCTGCACAGTTCATACTGATTTGCGATTCTTGCCAGTTCGACTTCTTTTGCCGCCTGCAGCACCTGAACCTGCAAATCTATCTCCTTGCTTCTTTGATAAACATCAACTATCTTATCCGCCAGCCCGACAGTCCTGTCCACTATGCTTTCCGCAGCAAGCGCAGTATTCTCGATACGGCTGACAATCATATCTGCATTTGTATTTTCTACTAGTTCTGCCTGATTCACATCCTCCACAATAGCCGGCAAACTCTCTGTCTTCTTTTTCTTAAATAGTCCCATACTTATTATTTTGCTTTATTTATCTTGTTATATTCACTGCATACAACACACAAATGATTCACATCCTTTATAAATTCTTCAGACGAAAACAAAGGATTATCACTTCTAACTCCACGGATAAAATTAGTGAATGTAGCGTCACCGAACACCTCGTCTCTCAAAGGCACATACGCATTGACAAATGCCTTGTTGCACTTATATAGTGAAGCAAGTATTTCCAATGATCTCAGAATTTCGGCCTGTATCTTTGAAAGATCGCCGGATATTTTTTTCAATGCGTCTATCACTTTTGCCTGATTCTTTACGATCTCCATCTTCTTTTCATTTCTTGCCGACACATAACTGATTGCCGCCTCCGCTATTGCAAGGCCTGCTCCAATAGCCATACTTGTCCCGCTCTTGAAACCCAGACTGGAAAATAACTGGGCCGTATCGGAGAAAGTATTTATCATAGAACCATAGTTAAAAGTTATAGGCTCCAATACAGAAGCATCCAGGGTAATGTCAATATCCATCTCGTGATAGATATCTGTCTTTAGTTCCTGTTTCTTTCCCTGTACTGATCTAGCTACAGCCATCAGTTCCTTGGCGAGATACAGATTACGGTATGCCGCCAGTCTTGAATCCCGCAGATAGGCAAACATCCTGTCATAATACCACCTCACAGAAGAGACTACATCCTCGGCCTTAGAGCATACTTTTATGAGTTTATCCAATTTCTCCTCCTCAAACTTTAAAGAACCTAACCTGGCCGAAGACTTTTCAGAATAGATATTATTTGCCTCTTCAAGCAGATCCGGCAGTTCCTGCAATTTTTTTTCTATTCTCTGTCCTGTTGTCTCACAGAAAGTCTCAATTTCAGTTTTTTTACCTTCCAGAATATCCAGTTCATCCTGCGTTTTTCTGAAGTACATTCCTGTCAATTGATATACCCTGAACCTGATCCATACTATATCAACCAGCAGCCAGGCAATCAGTAGCCAAAACAGAACATTTATTAATATCCATGATGGCATCTGGGACCACAGTCCAATATTTATTCCACAGACAACGATATTCCTAAGACTGAAGAAAAACAACATTACAAACAGCGGATACTGCGACTTAAGCAGGCTCCAGAATGATGTTACATCAAGTCTCGCCCGATGAAGACCAAACCAACCTCCGAGTATTAAATATAAATAAATCTGCGTCAAAGAATATGGTTCTTTTCTTTTCGGCCATAAATTGTAAGACCTCATGTTTACTGTGACTACCGCAATACCTAAGGCCAGGACCAACACAACACCTACTGTTATCAGCAGTTCTCTGTATCTTTCCCAGACTAACAGCCTGGCTTTATAATTTATTCTCTCTGATGCCGTTGACTTCTGGTCAAAATCATCAAGTACGTCATAAACTGTTTTTATATTTTTCGGCAGATCTCCGTTCTTCCACACATGAGTCCCTGCATATTTATTTGTGCTGTCATTCAAAGTTCCAAGACCATCATACTGACCGTTTTTCCACTTTCCTTTATATATTAGCGTACTGTCTTCCGCATATAAGGCACCTTCTCCATCATACATGTTCTTTTTGAAATTTCCAACATACATGATCCCATCTGGATAATACATCTTTCCCGCACCCTTAAAACGACTGTTTTTCCACTTTCCGTCATAAAACAGCCTGCCGTTCTGGATTACATAAACATGCCCTTCTCCCCTGCCCTTTTTAAAATTACCAATGTATATCGTACTTTTCTCTTTCTTAAGACCAAAACCGTGGGGCTTCCCCTTTTTCCACGATCCATAATATGCACTTGAGCCAGGCGATTCCACCGTCCTTACAGCCTCCGGAGAAGTCAGGCCATAACGCGCATCCAGCACTTTAGAGTAGTGCTTTTCTCCTTTTTTATCAACTGCAACAAGTGTCCCACGCCCATCTGCCAAACCATATTTTTCCCCTCCAATCCACTCAAATTGTAATTTAGTAAAGAGTGTGCTCAAAGAATCCTGCATATACAGTTTAACTCCGTCGGATGTCACATACCACTCGGACTTATCTTCTTTTCCACAAGAGGAAACAACTGAGATACTTGCAATAACAAGAAGTAAAATCTTTAAATGTTTACTCATAAATTACTGTTTTAGTTTATCATACTCAAATAAAAAATGCGGTACTGTCGCCTAGTATACGGACAACAGGTACCGCCAAGCACCACGCACACGTATAATAAACAACAGCCCGCATTCGAATGGATATGCAGACTGTGACGCTTATTATCCCCGTGTGCTCAAAATTGGCGGTTTTGTCGTCCGGGAATCCTAAGATTCACATTCAGTATTTTCTATTTGCCGGATCTCACGACCCTCACGCAAATGTAGTAAAAAATACGGCACTCATTCAAATGCAGACTGTCTTTCTCATATAAAAAAAGCGGTACTGTCATTTATCATACAGGCAACAGGTACCGCCAAGCACCGCGTACACATATAATAAACAACAGTCCGCACTCAAACGAATAGCGCAACAGTGATGCTTATTATTCCCCGTGTACTCTTCCTACCCTCGCGGGAAGGAAACAAAATTGGCGGTTTTGTTGTCCCGGGAATCCTAAGATTCACAATCAGTATTTTCTACTTTGACAAGACCTCGCGGCCTTTGTCGCAAAGGTAGAAAAAATACTGCAACTCATCAAGTGCGGACTGTCTTATTCGTTCGCAGGACAAAGAAACGACAACGGACAATGAACGCCAAATTATGTTTGGTCCAATCCGTGCCAAATCATTCCAAACAGCACCACAGCATATTGTAAGGGGATTTCACTATCTTTGCGCAAAACACCGCCAATGAAGAGCGACAGCACTGAACAGATAAGACTTCTGAAGGAAGAAACGGTAAGGATATTCGGGAAAAGCCTCGACTCTCCTACGGATTACGACGCCCTCGCAGCAGAAATACTGGAGAAAACCGGTAAGTCCATCAGTTCGACTACCCTGAAAAGAGTTTTCGGCTACATCAAGAACGGCAATGCTCCCACCGGTGCGACTTTGGGCTTACTGGCCCGGTACTGCGGATATGCCGGATGGGCGGACTGGTGCTCAAGACACGGAGCAGGGACCGGGACAAACGGGGAGGCAGGAAGGAGCAGAGCACGGAAGGTGAGTATCACGTCCATCTCCGCAGCGGCACTGCTGATAGCGGCACTCCTGGTATGGAGACCGTGGGCTGAGAATCCGACTGCGGAACAGCCGGCTGCGATTTCAGAGCCTCCGGCATTCGAAGAGACGGACGGCGAGACTCTGCGGTACCACGAACTGCTGAAATACTGCACCGATGCCGCTGCCGTCAAGTGCGACTCAGTCCGCAGCAGAAGAGAAGGGATGACTATGAACGAGTACTACCGGTTCGCCATGCAGGAATACTCGAGGATACTGGACGACATGAGGGACATGGCCGAGCAGTGCGCGGCAGATGCGTTCAAGGACAACGACACCCTGCGGCGCATGTACTCCGCACAGATATTCAGCACCTGCCGGGAAGTATGCCTGCCGCTTTGGATCGAGGCCCAGACCGAATACCAGGACAGCCTGCATACCCGTATCGCCTCCATGGCATCTGCAGACTGAGCCGTAGTCCCAATCGAGTAGGAGGAAAACGAAGTAGTTTTCTTCCTACTTTCGTTTTCCGACCTCTCACACCACCGTACGTGCCGTTCGGCATACGGCGGTTCCTTAGTACCGATGCAATTTGACGTATAAGTCCACAAGGCAAGGGTAGCCTTGAAGTTTCAGACGCTCATTATTCATGGCTCGGCATAGTATCGGACTTCCTGCCGTGTTCCAATACCCGCCACGGGTATTTGCCCATTGCCAAGCCCGCCACCTGTCTATGCCACATCTCATGAGGTTCTTGAACCTTGTGCAAACCTTCTTCCAACTCTTCCAGATATAGCTGCGTATCCTGTGACGAAGCCATTCATCCGTCGATTGGAGGATGTTACGCATATCTGCCAGTTTGAAGTAGTTCATCCAACCATTGATGTATTGGTTCAGCTTGTCTTTCAGTCTTGCATACCCCCATCCGTTACTTCTTGATGTCAGTTCTTTCAATCTTGACTTCATTTTCATGATTGATTTGGGATGCGGACGAAGACGGCATTTACCTTTCATCATATAGAAAGAGTAACCTAAATACTTCACCCTGCCCACGTATGCCACCTCCGTCTTGTCACGGTTCACCTTAAGATGAAGCCGTGATTCGATAAAAGTGGAGACGCTCTCACGCACACGTTCCGCCGCACGCTTGCTACGGCAGAGTATCATGCAGTCGTCAGCATAGCGGACGAACTTGTGCCCCCTTCGGGCAAGCTCCTTGTCGAGTTCGTTAAGCATGATGTTTGCCAACAGGGGACTTAAAGGACCGCCTTGGGGAACACCTTCCACACTTTCCTCGTAGCTGCGTCTGACCATGACACCTGCCGTAAGGTACTTGTGGATAAGCGATATCACACGTCCGTCACGTATGGTGCGGGACAATATCCTTATCAGCATACTGTGGTTTACCGTGTCGAAGAAGCGTTCTAGGTCTAGCGACACGCAGTATTTATAACCTTGGGTGATATATTCCTGCGCCCGCCTCAATGCCTTGTGGCAGCTTCGATGGGGACGGAAGCCGAAGCTGTTGTCGCTGAACTGGCGTTCATAGATGGGAATCAGTATCTGGCTGATGGCTTGTTGGATTACTCTGTCCACCACCGTCGGGATACCAAGCGGACGGGTCTTGCCGTTTTCCTTCGGTATTTCCACACGGAGGACGGGATTCGGGCGGTATCTGCCCGTTTTTAAGGATTCCACGAGTTCATCTTTGTGTCCTTTCAGATAGCCGCCCAATTCCTCGGTTGACAATCCGTCTACTCCACCACTGCCGTGATTGCGCTTGACCTGCAGGTATGCACGGTTAAGGTTGTACGGCGAGAGGATGAACTCAAGCAGGTTTCCCCGTTCAAATTGCACTTCCTTGAGGTTGTTTTCAGTCATGTCCATGAAAGTCTGCACCCCCTCATAGCTTTCGCATTCCGTGCTGTCCTTTTGAGGGCGGCTACCGCTTGGCATCGGTATTTTCCGCATTCTTTCCTTCATGAAGTGACATTCATTTACTGCTCAATTGACTAATGGTTCAGCCCTTCCCCGATTTGAGTAGAAAAAAAAAACCGGGTACTATGGCCTCTGCTGACTTCTCATGGCAAGCTTTACTCCGCGCTTCGGAAATCCATCCTATGCACGTCCATGAGACCTCCCCAGTTTAGGGCACTCTCTTTCCATCTTATACCTGCTTGATTTACTCAGGGCATTCCCGTATAGCTATCGGACTTTGATTTGTTATGTAATCTCATCCATGCCCATTAGCCTTATATCAAGTTTCTGTGCGTCAGGCCAGATGTTTGCCGCCGGCTTCCTTCAGATTCCACCTCGCGATGGACACCCTTGCCCTTGGCTATACACTTCCCGCTATCGGGCGTGTTACGGACTTGCACCGATTAGAGAATGTTCGTGCTGGGCGAACATACAAAAAGCCGCTCCGGGGATGAATCCGGAACGGCCTTTCAACACTAATCAATAAACTATATAAGTAAGAAAATCTCGGGATTATTTGACTTCCTCGTAGTCCACGTCCTGGACGTTGTCGTCACCGGAGCCTGAGTTGGAACCGCTGTTGGAAGTTGATCCGCCGCTTGTCTGGCTGCCGGCCTGACTGCCAGCACCGGCGGAAGGACCTGCCTGTGCGGCGCGGGCCATATCCTCGGAAGCGGCGTGCCATGCGTTGTTCAGAGCCTCGGTGGCACGGTCGATATCGGAGATGTTCTGCGACTTGTGAGCCTCCTTGAGCTGACCGAGAGCATTCTCGATGGCACCCTTCTTGTCAGCGGGGATCTTGTCGCCATACTCCTTGAGGTTCTTCTCGCTCTGGAAGATGAGGGCATCGGCACCGTTGATCTTGTCTATCTTCTCGCGCTCGGCCTTGTCGGCGGCCTCGTTGGCCTTGGCCTCGTCACGCATCCTCTTGATCTCGTCCTCGCTCAGTCCTGAAGAAGCCTCGATACGTATCTTCTGCTCCTTGCCGGTAGCCTTGTCCTTTGCGGACACGTTCAGGATACCGTTGGCATCGATATCGAAGGTAACCTCGATCTGAGGGATACCACGGGGAGCGGGGGTGATGCCGTCGAGGTGGAAGCGGCCGATGGTCTTGTTGTCACGGGCCATTGAACGCTCGCCCTGGAGGACGTGAATCTCTACCGAAGGCTGGTTGTCCGATGCGGTGGAGAATACCTCCGACTTACGGGTAGGTATGGTGGTGTTGGCCTCGATCAGCTTGGTCATCACACCACCGAGGGTCTCGATACCCAGGGACAGAGGGGTCACATCCAGCAGGAGGACATCCTTCACGTCACCGGCGAGGACACCGCCCTGGATGGCAGCGCCTACAGCTACTACCTCATCGGGGTTGACACCCTTGTTGGGAGCCTTTCCGAAGAACTTCTCGACGATCTGCTGGATGGCGGGGATACGGGTCGAACCGCCGACGAGCAGCACTTCGTCTATGTCGGACACCTTCAGACCGGCATCGGCGACTGCCTTGCGGCAAGGCTCGATAGTCCTCTGGATCAGGTCATCGCAAAGCTGCTCGAACTTGGCGCGGGTAAGAGTCCTTACCAGGTGTTTGGGCACACCGTCCACAGGCATGATATAAGGCAGGTTGATCTCCGTGGAGGTCTGGCTGGAAAGCTCGATCTTGGCTTTCTCGGCTGCCTCTTTCAGTCTCTGCAGGGCCATGGGATCTTTCCTCAGGTCCACGCCGGGATTGTCATTCATGAACTCAGCAGCCATCCAGTCGATGATCCTGTGGTCGAAGTCATCGCCGCCGAGGTGGGTATCACCGTTGGTGGACTTAACCTCGAACACGCCGTCACCGAGTTCCAGAATCGATATATCGAATGTACCGCCGCCGAGGTCGTATACGGCCACCTTCATATCGTTCTTCTTCTTGTCCATACCGTAGGCCAGCGCGGCTGCGGTAGGCTCGTTGATGATACGCTTAACCTTCAGGCCCGCGATCTCACCGGCTTCTTTCGTGGCCTGTCTCTGAGAGTCGCTGAAGTAAGCGGGCACCGTGATGACAGCCTCAGTCACTTCCTGTCCGAGATAATCCTCAGCTGTCTTCTTCATCTTCTGAAGAATCATCGCCGATATCTCCTGAGGAGAATAGAGACGGCCGTCGATATCGACACGTGCAGTGCCGTTGTCACCGCGCACTACCTTATAAGGCACGCGGGATATCTCGTTCTGAACCCTGTCATAAGGCTCGCCCATGAATCTCTTGATAGAGAAGATGGTCTTGTAAGGGTTGGTGATAGCCTGCCTCTTGGCCGGGTCACCTATCTTTCTCTCACCGTTGTCGGTGAATGCCACTACCGAAGGAGTGGTCCTCTTGCCCTCGCTGTTGATGATGACAGCGGGCTCGTTACCTTCCATCACTGCTACGCAGGAGTTGGTGGTTCCAAGGTCTATTCCAATAATCTTTCCCATAATTCTATATTTTTTAATTTTTTTCTACAATTGACGCCGCCTGATTTTCAAGCGGCCGTAACTCTCCTCAACGAAGATTGTGCCAAATGAGCGGAACTGACAACATGTCATATTGGAATTGTGATAATTATTGTCTTCCTTTGCAGGTCCAAATATCAAACCACAAAACAGGCAAAGACATGTCTACAGAAGGCAATGTAAGGGTCATGACGACCCACAGACTATTGGAGATGAAGCAGAGCGGCGAGAAGATCGCCATGCTCACGGCATACGACTACACTTCGGCCCGCATCCTGGACGAGGCCGGCATCGACATCATCCTCGTAGGAGACTCGGCCGCCAACGTGATGGCCGGCCACGAGACCACCCTTCCCATCACCATAGACCAGATGATCTACCACGCCCAGAGTGTCATGAGGGCAGTGAAAAATCCTCTGGTAGTGGTGGATATGCCCTTCGGCTCATATCAGGGCAACTCCAAGATGGCCGTCAGCAACGCGATACGCATCATGAAGGAGTCGGAGGCAGATGCGGTGAAGATAGAGGGAGGCATGGAGATCCTCGAGTCAGTCGAGCGCATCCTCTCCTCCGGCATTCCCGTCATGGGACATCTGGGACTGACTCCCCAGTCGATTCACAAGTTCGGCACATACGCTGTAAGGGCCAAGGAAGAGGCCGAGGCGGCCAAGCTGCTGCAGGACGCGATCGCCCTGGAGGACGCAGGCTGCTTCGCGCTGGTACTGGAGAAGATACCGGCGGCTCTGGGCAAGAAAGTGGCAGAGACCCTGAAGATTCCGGTAATAGGCATAGGCGCGGGCAAATACGTGGACGGACAGGTGCTCGTGATGCACGACATGCTCGGGCTGACCACCAAGTTCTCTCCCAGGTTCCTGCGCCGCTACGCAGACCTGCACGATGTCAGTCTCAATGCATTCCGCCAGTATATAGAGGATGTCAAATCCTGTGATTTCCCCAATGACAGCGAGCAGTACTGATACGGCATACAGGACACTCTCCCAAGAGGAATATGATGACATAGCCTCGCGCATCCTCTACGAGGACAACCATGTACTGGTTCTGAACAAGCGCGCCGGGGAGATAACCCAGGGAGACAAGACCGGAGACGAGCCCCTGCCTGAGAAGTTGAAGGCATTCATCGCCGCCCGGGACCACAAGCCCGGCAGAGTCTTTATGGGAGTACCCCACCGCCTGGACCGTCCCGTAAGCGGAGCCGTTATCCTGGCCAAGACATCAAAGGCCCTGGAAAGGCTCTCGGGTGCCTTCAGGGAAGGCGACGCGGGCAAAATATACTGGGCACTGGTGGAAAAGTCTCCGGAACCGCCACAGGGCGAGATCCGTTCCTGGCTCACTCGCAACGAGAAGCAGAACAAGTCCTACAGCCATCCGCAGCCGCAGCCCGGAGCCGAGGAGGCCCTGCTGCGCTACCGCCTGCTCAGACCCACCAAAAGCTATTTTCTCGTAGAAGTGCAGCTGCTGACAGGACGGCATCATCAGATCCGCTGTCAACTCGCCTCGATAGGATGCCCGATCAAGGGCGACCTTAAATACGGTGCCAGGCGTTCCAATCCGGACGGAAGCATCAGTCTGCACGCCAGACAGA
Organism: uncultured Bacteroidales bacterium; assembly: GCA_949297365.1. Classification (GTDB taxonomy): domain Bacteria; phylum Bacteroidota; class Bacteroidia; order Bacteroidales; family UBA932; genus Coprenecus. Next base: position 30,509 of record CASFSL010000021.1, read on the forward strand.
TAACATTCCTCCACCCCACCCGGAAAGAGCCGGTCACCGTGACCGCTCCCACTCCGATGGAGGACATGTAGGCTCACTCTACCACTGACAGATATTCCTCATATATGGACAGCACGTCCCTGACATAACGTATCGTCTCTCCGCCCCGGAACTTACCGTGCCGCAGGTACTCCGCATCCTCGTAATACTCCGGCTCGGCCATCAGCGGAATAGCCGAAGCGACGGTCTCCCAGTCAGTGAAGTCCAGTCCCTGGTCCAGGGTAAAATTGATGCAGTCCCCGATCCGGCTCTCCCCCGCATTGTAGGCTGCTAAGGTAAATTTCACCACATTGACCGAATCCAGACCCATCGCGGTATACCGCTTCTGTATCTGCCGCAGAAACATCGTACCTGCCTTGACATTCTCCTCTGGATCAAAGAGGTCGTAGACTCCGTAGACAGCCGCAGTCGAGGGTTTCACCTGCATGAGACCGACTGCCCCGCGCCGCGACCTGGCCCCCATCGAGAAACGGGACTCCTTGAATATCACCGCAGAAAGCAGCCTCCAGTCCCAGCCCAGCAACCGGCTCTGCCGCTTTACGATATCATCATAGGGCGATATTCTGCCGGTTCTGGTTCCATTCTCAATATAAGATGAAAGATCATAAGAGCGGAAGAAACGGCGTTCCATATCCGAATACTCCAGCCCCTTGGTTATCAGTCCCAGCCACATATTGACCTGATGCAGAAGCGCATGGTCATCCTGCCTGACCGCCCAGGCATAACTCCGGAACGGCATACTGAGGCTGACCGTACCGGCATACGGATCGGGAATGGAATCGGAGACATCTACAGCCACGATGTCCACCAGACCGTCCGAGAGCATGGTCCAGCAGTCCTGACGCCGGTTCATGCCCATGATGCCCAGACTCCGGTCCATACTGTCAGCGAACCCCGTCAGGAGTGTATACTGAAAACCTGTCAGGAATCCCTTGGCCGTATACATTCCGCTTCTGATGTTGATATAGGCCGTCAGTGAATCCCTGCCGGGAGACAAGTCCAGCGATTCGGTTCCGCAGCGGGGACCTTCCCATATCCTGAGAATATTTCCCAGTATGAAAATTCCCAGCAGTACTCCTATTATACGGATTATACGGACTGTCCTCATGCGCAGCCGTATTACTCGATGTAGAACGGCCAGTGAATACCGAATTTGAATCCGAGAGTAGGCCTGATGTAATGATAGGCCGAGAAACTGGACGCTCCCGTAGGCCAGCCCTCACCGACATTGATTACCTTGAGGAAGATATTGACCCGCTTCCATTGCAGGTTCAGGAAGATATCTATATACGGATTGTATCCGATCAGCTCCCGCGTCTGAAGCTGGAAAGTACCCAGAGCCGGATTATAGGCAGGAGCATAATAAGGCGTGTTCATCCGCGCGTCAGCTCCAAGCTGGACTGTAAGCACATTCTTCACCGCCTCCATTTCGATATAATACCTCATATGGAAGGTAAGCATCGGCAACGGCAGCGTATTCTTGTCCGAGGAATACTGGAAGAGTATCTGATTGTCCAGATGGAACCACCATATCTTGAAGTCCTTTCTCAGGTACGCGCTCATCACGTTGATCAGGCCGGTGTTCTGGCGGGCTATACCCAGAGTGTCGTTATAGAGATAGTTGTTGACCAATGCATATCCGAAATAAGCCTCCATCTTCCACTTCGGAATATCCAGAGAAGCCTCTACCTTGGTAGTGGAGGTCTTGCCGAAATCATTGTCCCAGACATAGTGGTTGGAGTAATAATGCTGCGAGAACCAGTCCGGTTCCTTAAGCGAGGTGCTGAACCTGCCATTGAGGGTTATGGGCTCGGACTTGTCCTTGAAAGGATAGAACGACACGCCCACATGCGCGTCCACATTGAAATCATTCTGATAATAACCCAGGAAACTGTACTGCGCCGTAGCACCCCAGTTCAGATATTTCTTATATTCTCCAGATGCTCCCGCATACAGATACATATTGTGCTGGTGGATATTGCGGTTGCCGGTCAGGAACATATCGGGACGGAATGCATAGATACTGTTCCACTGATAGCCCACTCCTCCGGATATCTCGGAGACTATTGCGTCCCGTTTCCATGGCTGCAGCTTGAAAAACAGCTTGTTCTCTACGGTAAACAGCCTCATGGAGTCGGCCGAGGAAGTGGGATTGATATAGAACATGTTGTTGTAGAAATTCCTACCCACTTCGTCGGTTATCTCATCGGTATAGAATCGGTAGAACCTGGACACCTCGCCTATATGGCCCACTGTCAGTCTCGGACTGTTGCCGGCCTGACCGAAAAGCAGGGAATCCGCAAGTGACGCTACTATCTCGTCCTCTGTAGGCGGACGGAGAGTATCCATAATAGAAGCCCTCAGCAGGGAGTCCGCGACGGCCGTCGCGATGGAATCCGCCCTCACAGCCGCTATCGAGTCCTCCGGAGACGCATACATACTTACCGAGGACAACGAATCAGGGACTTGAGCAGACAAAGAATCTCTTACGTGGGCAGACAGCAGAGAATCAGCAGCCATGCCCGCCACCGATGCCGTATCCACAGCTGTCACCACAGAATCCGAAACGGCCTCCGCTGAGTCAATCATGACACCTGCCGAATCCAACGACATACCGGCTGAATCCAACACTGCCCCGGTTGAATCCAAAGCAGTGCCGAGCGTGTCCATCAGCATCGCAGCAGTCGAATCCGCCAGAGCGGCAAGACTGTCCGCAGCCCTGGCTTCCGCTGCCGCCTTTGCCTTGACTGCAGCGACAGCAGCATCTACCGATCTCTCGTAAGCCGCCATTTTCACTTTTATCAACGAATCCACTGTCGCAGTAAACGCCGAATCCGCATCCATCGCCTTCGTCATTCTGGCCAGATCGGATTCCAGAAGAATATCGTATGAGTGGTTTATGAAAAACGTATTTCTCGACAGCTTGTTCCTCGCATTCTGCAGATTCACCGCTATCGTCTTGGCGTCCACCGTAGTATCCCGCACCATATAAGAATCCTGGATTCCGCCGTTCTCCTCCCGGTCTATATTGTGATGGATAAATCCGGCATTCATCACATATCTCTTGCCCAGATAATTGGTCGTAACCTCCAGGGAATTGTTGGCAGTAGCCTCCTTCTGCAGTATACCGGCCGCTTTCCAGCCCTGGAAAAGCACCGCGAGATTCCACGCAGGAGTTATATTCTGGGTATGCATAAAACGGACATTGGTCTCCTCCTTGTCCTTGAAAGCGAATATAGTACCCCAGTACGCCAGTTCGGTATAAGGAGCCTTTGTATTGAAGAACGGCATATTCTCAGGCGTGTGAGAGTAAGTAATATAAGGAGCGTATGCCTTGAATATGTCAAATTCACGCCGTTTGAAAAAATTGACGTTCTGCACGGCCGAGCCAACTGTTCCAAGATAGACGGCATCTATGTCTTCCTTGTAGAAAGGATACTCCGTGTACCAGTCATTGAAAGTGGTATCCATATCGGCATGTCTGTACTCATTGACCCGCGTACCGGTCGTCCACGAGATGATTCTGTCATAATACAGACTGTCCGGAAGGAAGACTGTTTCCAACACCCTGGGTCTGGACCAGCGGATACTGTCCTTGACGGTCCGGATGCGATCCTTTATATGATGTATACTGTCAGCCTTATGTTGCTTCACCATGGCCACGCTGTCCTTATAGGCATCCTTCACTTTCCGCACACTGTCCTTTGCCATACGCTTCAGTTCTCTTTTGGTCAGCACCTTGACAGAGTCCGCAGCCGTTGAGTCCGACTGCGTAAGCGAATCCGCAGCAGCCAGCGAGTCCGGCAGAAGCAATGAATCTGACACAACCGAAGAATCAGGTACTGACAGAGAATCTGGTATTACAAGCGAATCCGGCCCAGCCAAAGAGTCCTTGAGCATGGAGTCCTGACCGATTACCGAGTCCGCCTGGACTGACAGCGAGTCCTGCGGCACACCGGCCATGACATCGTAGGGCATGGACATACCGCGTATAATAAAAGCAGAACAGGGCAGCATCAGGATGATGACGCACGCACACAATATGTCCCTAAACCCTTTTTTGCTCATAACGTGCAAACATAAACAAAAATCTCCGATTTTCCTTAAACAATCCTGGAGATTGAGTAAATTTGCCCCGTATGGAACGAATCAGGTCGTTATTTGAAAAATATTCAGGTGCCGCTGAATACAATATCTGTCCGCTGCCGTCATCAGGAGGCAACCGGCAGTATTTCAGGATTACATGGAGCGGAGGCAGCTGCATTGCCGCCATAGGCACCACTAAGGAGGAGAATGCCGCATTTCTGTATATGGCCCGGCACTTCGGAAAACTGGGACTGCCGGTGCCCGGAATACTGGCCGTGAGTGACGACGGCATGACTTATCTGCAGGAGGATCTGGGCAGTACTACCCTTTTCGACGCAGTGGCGGCAGGCCGGAGAAGCGGAGAATACTCCGGGGATGAGCGGAGGCTTCTGCGCATGGCGGTGGAGACCCTGCCGGCATTCCAGTACGCCGGAGCTTCGGGGATGGACTTCTCCAAATGCTTTCCGGTACAGTATTTCGACCGCACCTCGATAATGTTCGACCTCAATTATTTCAAATACTGCTTCTTGAAGCCTTCCGGTGTGGAGTTCAGCGAGACCGACCTGGAAGAGGATTTCAACCGTCTGTGCGACAGGCTGCTGACGTGCGACAGCGGGCATTTCATGTACCGGGATTTCCAAAGCCGCAACATCATGGTGCCGGAGAACGGCGAACTGCGGTTCATCGACTTTCAGGGCGGCCGCATGGGACCGGTACATTATGACCTGGCCTCTTTCATCTGGCAGGCCAGGGCCCGGTACAGTCCGGAGCTGAAACAGGAACTCACAGAGGCATACCTTGAAGCGCAGTCGCACTTCGAGGCGGTCAACAGACGCAATTTCCTTTCTGAACTGAGACATTTCATCCTGTTCAGGACCCTGCAGGTGCTCGGAGCATACGGTTTCAGGGGACTGTATGAGCGCCGACCTCATTTCCTTGAAAGCATACCCTATGCGATGGACAATCTCCGCGAGCTGCTCTCCGCACCGTTTGACGAATATCCCTGCCTGTGCCGGCTGCTCGGCCAGCTGATACCGCTCTACAGCCACAGAGAGCCGCGCGAGGACGGACGGCTGCTGGTGCGTATTTTCAGTTTCTCATATAAAAACGGCATACCGGAGGACTCCTCCGGCAACGGTGGCGGCTATGTGTTCGACTGCCGGGGACTGCCCAATCCCGGACGGCTGCCCGAGTACCGCTGCCTCACAGGCCTCGATGTCCCCGTCATAGAATATCTGCAGGGCTATTCCGAGACCGGGGACTTTGCCCGTGACACCGCAGCATTGGCGGACAGGCATATTGACAATTATCTGGAACGCGGATTCACAGACCTGATGTTCTGCTTCGGCTGCACCGGCGGACGGCACCGTTCGGTATATTTCGCCGAGAGGCTGGCCGAACATCTGGCCGGAAGATACGCAGACCGGTCTGACACAATACAAATAAGGCTCGTACACCGCGAGCAGAACCTTGAAAGGCAGATGCTATGACTACATACAGACCCGGAACGGCGATGATACTGGCGGCAGGACTGGGCACCAGACTCCGACCGCTGACCGACACTATGCCCAAAGCCCTGGTGCCGTACAACGGAGCCCCCATGATAGAAAGTCTCATCCTCCGGCTGAAGGCGGCCGGATTCTCCCGCCTGGTCATCAACGTGCATCATTTCGCCGACATGCTGGAGGACTTTGTCAGGTCAAGGGACTGCTTCGGCCTGGACATCGCTTTCTCCGACGAGCGGGACCTGCTGCGCGACACCGGAGGCGGCATCCGGCACGCCTGGCTGTCAGGTCTGCTGGGAGACGGACCGGTGTTAATCCACAACGTGGACATCATCACTTCCGGGATTGACCTCAACGCCTTCTACGCCCATGCAGTCGCCGACAGCCCCGTAGCAGCCACACTTCTGGTGAGTGACCGCACCTCCTCCCGCTACCTGCTTGCCGGCTCAGACAGCCTGCTCCGGGGCTGGATATATCCCGCCAAAGGCTTGTTCAAAGGTACCGGCCCGGATGCCTCCGTTCCGACCGGGCACCCTGTCCCCCTTGATCCGCACTCCATCCCGGGACTTACACCGTCCGCATTCAGCGGGATACACATCATCACACCCGAAGCCATGAGACTTATGAGCGACTGGCCCGAGAAGTTCTCAATCATAGACTTCTACCTCCATATCGCTGCCGGGCATCCTGTCCGCTGTACGGATGCCCCTGCCGGAGCCGTCATTACAGACATCGGCAAACTTTCCCGGCTCAGCTTACCTTAATAGTCCTGTCGGGAGACACCCTGGCTATGAACAGCGAGGGAATGATCATGATGAGCAGCATCAGCACGAAGGCTGCCGCATCCACCAGCAATATATGCAGGGGATTGAGATTCACCGGGATAAAATCCACAAAATAATTCACTGGATTGAGCCTGAACGGCTTGAGCCATTTCTGCACGGCCAGCAGCACCAGAGCCACCACATTGCCCCATACCATACCCCTGAGCACTATCGCGCCCCCTCTGTATATAAACACCTTGCAGATACTGACCGTCCTCATGCCCAGGGCCTTGAGCAGACCTATCATGGATATGCGCTCAAAGAGGATGATCAGCAGTCCAGAGATCATATTGAAACCGGCTACAGCCATCATCAGTACCATGACTACCAGCACATTGAGATCCAGCAACGCCAGCCAGTCGAAAAGGCCGGGATAGATCTCGCTGATCTGCCGCACCACCACCGGCGCGTCCAGCGGCTGGTCCTTTGCCATGATTATCTCCCCTATCGCGTCGTACACCTCGGCCCTCCTGCGTGCGGCCGCCTTGCCTCCGTCCCCGCCCAGGGATATCTCCAGGCAGGAGACATCGTGCTCATCCCAGCCGTTGAGCCGGCGTATCTGACGTATGTCCATCAAAGCCAGCCTCTCGTCCAGGTCCTCCAGCTGGATATCGTACAGACCGGAGATGACCAGCCTTCTCACCCTCACCTGCTCACCTATAAAATATACTGATATCCGGTCTCCGACCCCGTAGCCCAGCATCGCTGCCAGCCTCTTGGATATCAGCATCTGATCACTCATACGCTGCCCCGAAAAGTCCGGCAGAGAGCCTTCCGTCAGAAAGTCCGCGAAAAAATCCAGCGAATAAGTCGAGTCCACTCCTTTGAACATCACCCCGTGTACGTCGTTCTCCGCCTTTATCATACCGGGCTTATACGCCGCCTCACTTACAGCCTTGACACCTGGAATCCTTTCTATATCCGGCAGATAAGACAAGTCTGCCTGCAGGGGATACACATCGTTCATATAGTCCATGCCGGGAACGGTCATCAGTATCTCCCCGGTGAAGCCGGCGGCCCGCCTTCCTATCTCTTTCTTGAAACCGCCCGATATCGCTACAGCCGCCAGTATCACGGCTATACTTATGGCCACGGACACACAGGCTATCCCGTTACTGGTCGAGCTCAGCCCGCTGCCCTTTATTTTTTTGGCGATAAATAAATTTAAATTCATATATTTGCAGTCCCAAGTCCTGCAAAGGTAAACATTTTTCGCGGAAATAGCTCAGTTGGTAGAGCGTCGGCTTCCCAAGCCGAAGGTCGCGGGTTCGAACCCCGTTTTCCGCTCACACAAAAACACACACAACCACAGACCGCAGCACACCCGCCGGCGGTCTTTTTTATTCCGCCTCCCGCACCCTAGCGGGAAACGGGGTTCAGCCAAGACCTTCTCCTCCCTCCTTTGGAGGGCCGGGGTGGATATCAAAAGGCGCGGGTACACTCGCGCTGATTTCGAGTACGAAGACGAGAAATCAGTGTGAGTTCGAACCCCGTTTTCCGCTCACACAAAAACATACAGAACCACAGACCGCAGCACACCCGCCGGCGGTCTTTTTTTACCACATTGCTTGCCAGGTCATTATTTGAGGCGGGCGAGCATGAGGATGTCGTTGTCGGTGTCCCGAAGATCTGAGAGTATGGCCTCCACCTGGGCCGCAGCATCACCTGAAAGCAGTCCCTTATCCAAGGCATTCCGCCCTATCTCCAGAAAATCCACCGCAGGTACAGGCAGTATCAGCCATCCGTTACCGAAAGTCGCCCACTCGAACGTAATGCCGAGAAAGTCATTTTCAAATTCCAGCGCATACCTGACCGACTTCCCTGTCTTGAGATCCGTAAGGACACGCGCAACATATTCACCTATATAGATACCGGGCATATACTCCTTCTGCTCTATCAAAGCCGAGAGCACTTTCCCGGGAAGAAGCTCGCTCTGCACACTTTGCCCGTCTTTCAAAGTGCGCGTATCCACCGTGAAGACGGAGCTAAGCTCATTTCCATCCAGTACATAGAGCGTATCCGGCCAGCTGCCGCCGGAACTGAGAGCTACATCAAAGGCCCCGCCGACATTGAACGAGGATGAGATCAGAGTATTGGAAGGCTCACGCCTGCGCTCCCTCCCTGTCTCGGGTATTTCCCACAGGACATTGCCCTCCACATCCTGACACCACGCCAGGGCCGGACAGGGATCCTCCTCATACGGGACCGCGAAAACCGTAAGCGTTCCGTCTTCCGGACTCACCGAATAACTTGCGGAAGCTGTCCCGTATTCTGCCATCACCTCATGCGCCAGCGGCACATCTCCCAGATACTTTCCGGTCCGTATATCGTATGTCTTGATGTGATCCGGAGCGTCCATTATCCATACCTTTCCGCCCGGCTCATCCACAAACGTCTGAAACGAACACAGATACTCACCAGGACCGCGGCCGATATGCCCCACGTTACATACAAACTTACCTGTATGCCGGTCAAACACCTTCACTTCAGCCGTGTTCACTATGGATGTCGCATCCTTGACTATGTAATTGTCGGATATCAGATAAGCTCCCACCATGGAGCCGAAAGCCGCAAGTGTGTCACTGTCCAGAGCCACAAACTCCGGCTCATATGCCAGCTGCGAGAATGCCAGCGTACCGCCATCAGCTACGTTGGAACAGTCCAGCGTAACACATCCGTTATCAGAGCCAATGCCGCCACATGAAGATATGCACAGCATACCAGTCGCAATCGCTGACATAATAAGACTAATCCTACTTCTATTCATTGCTGTTGTCGTGTTTGTTCATTACCGTCTGCTCCTCCGCGAGCTTTCTCCGATAAGCATCCAGGCGTTTCTTCCATGCACGCTGACGGGCCTTCTGCTCGGCCTCTTTCCGCGCCACATACTCGTCGTATCGCTTCTCCAGATAATTGTCCGCCATGATTAATAATTTTTCGGTAAAATTAACAATTTTCGAGCCGGCGACACACCTGTCCAGAAATATCACCACCCATAAAGCACCTTACGATTCGCCAAATCGCTGATAACCTGATGCATACCTTTAATGCAGTTGCGGTATGCCCTGAAAAAACAGACCATACCGCAACCAATATCCGCAATAATCACTGATTGACAGAAAGTTAAGCACCACGCCCGTGCTTTATGGCTAGAGAATGCCGATAGTCAATAGGACATCAAAGCAGGGTGATGACGGCCAGAGAAGAGACGGAGATGACAGCCCAGAGGGAGATGCCGAGCAGGAACGGCCTGACACCCACTTCCTTGACACTCTGCAACGAAAGGCCGCACCCTATCAGGAAAAGTGTCGCACCCAGAGCGTGTTTGGCGCAGCCGGCAATCCCTGCGGAAATCTTCTCCGGTATGCCTAAGTAAGTATTGGCCAGCATGGCGGCTATGAACAGAAAGATAAACCAGGGAACGGATATCTTCTTGCCTTTTTTCTTGAAAATAAATGTGGTGGCAATGGCCATGGGGATAATCCAGAGGGCACGGGTCAGCTTGACGGTCGTGGCTACTTTCAGGGCCTCCTCGCCGTAGGCCGCACCGGCACCTACCACCGAACTGGTATCGTGAATCGCTATCGCCGCCCATGTGCCGAACTGTTCCTGCGACAGGCCCACGAGATGACCGATTGCCGGGAATATCAGCAGGGCCACGGCGTTCAGCACGAAGACCGTCACCATGGACAGAGTCGTCTCATTGTCATCAGCGTCTATTATGGGTGCCACCGCCGCTATAGCACTTCCGCCGCATATAGCCGTGCCGGAGGAAATCAGGTAGGAATTGTTCCGCGAGAGCCTGAATACCCGGCCCAGCAGAGTACCGATAACCATCACGCCCACTACCGAGACTATCGTAAAGAGCATTCCGTCCTTGCCCGACTCCACGGCTGAATACAGATTCATACCGAAACCGAGGCCCACAACAGAGGCCTGCAGCAGGTACTTCGATACCTTTTTAGTAAACACAGGGAAGGGTGAGCCGAGAGTCACGGCCAAAGCGATACCGGCCAGCAGAGCTACTGCCGTAGGCAGAAAGAACGATGCGATGAAAAGGGCCGCGAAAAGTATCCTGGCCATCCACTGACGCACTGTCACAGTGCTTGATAAGGTTGTTGCTGTTGTTTTCATGCCGCAAAACTACAACACCGGCCGCAACCCGTCACAACACACTTCCTTATACGCTATAACCTCCCGTTATACCCTCTGTCCGCACGTTCCCCTACCCCACCTCTGAAGAAGCCATACAACCTCAAAATACGCAAAATTGCCACTATGCATTTTCGTTATATTATAACTATTTAACTATTAGCTTATTTCTTTTCCTCAAAAATGCAAGAAGACCATAAATTGCTGAAAAACCAGCCTTTTTCGAAGCTTCTTACATTTTTGCTATTCTTCATAATACTGGTACATAAGCATATATTATCCAACTAAAATGCATAGTGATATTTGGAGACGATGAATGAAGCATGGGTTATCTAGAAGAGGACTATCGGGAAGAGGTCTGGCGGAGGAGGAAGTGGTGGAAGCGGGCGTTGAGACCGGAAAACTCGCCGGGGCGGACGACGGTGGCAAACTCGCGGGGCATATCTATGCCGTCTATGTCCACGATACGCAGGGAGCCGTCTGCAAGCTCTCGGTGCAGGGCAATGACCGAGACAATGGCCATGGTGTCGCTGTTGCGGACATAGGACTTGATGGCCTCGGTGCTGCTGAGTTCAATGACCACATTGAGATCATCTACTCGGAGACCGTGCTGGCCGAGCGCATTTTCGACAATCTCCCTGGTGCCGGAGCCTTTCTCACGCAGGACAAGCGGGATAGTGCGAAGCTCGTCCACAGTGACCGAGTCCACGGACGCATACCTGCCATGAGTTCCTGACACCAGCACAAGCTCGTCAGCCATTAGATGTTCGTAATGCAGCAGCGGACGGCGCGAGGCATTCTCCACGAAACCAATATCGACAGTCCCGTCACGCAGCCACTGTTCCACATTCTCACTGTTACCCGACAGCATGGAGACCTCGACTCCACCGGAAATCTCCATAAACGAGGCAAGCACCGGCGGCAGCAAGTACATGGCTATGGTCGTGCTGGCTCCTATCGAGAGCTTGCCACGCCCGGTCTGGGCCAGCAGGTCCATATCGTATTCCAGCCTCTGATAGTCAGACAGCAGACGCTCGGCATGAGACAGCAGGAGCTCTCCGGCCTTGGTCAGGGACACACCCGAAGCACCGCGCACAAAAAGCGGCACTCCGAAACGCCCCTCCAACTCGCCGATATGACGGCTCACGGCAGGCTGTGTGATACTGAGAGCAGCGGCGCATTTGGAAAAACTCAGAGTCCTGGCCGCAGTGACAAACACCCTTAGACGGAATTCATCCATACCCAGTTACATTGTACGGTGAACCTCGTTGCCCTCTACATAGATGGCCGTAAACGGACGGGCCGGGCAAAGATTCTCGCAGGCCCCGCAGCCGATACACCTCTCTGTATTGATGGCGGGCACCATCAGTTCCTTACCGTCATTACCTTCCTCCCGGCCGCCACGGTGACGGCGGTGTCCCTTCAGCGGTACCATCTGTATCGCACCGGCCGGACAATGACGGGCGCAGTTGCCGCACGATTGACCGTCCCGCACTGGGATACAGTTGTGCTTGACCCAGACCGCATGACCTATATGCGTAGCGGACTTCTCCGCCACATCGATGGGCCTGATAGCCCCTGCCGGGCAGACCTCGGAGCACTTGGTGCACTCCGGACGGCAGTATCCTCTCTCGTAGGACATCTCCGGCTGCATCAGGCGCATCAGGTCAGTGGCGGGACGCAGCACTGCGTTGGGGCAGACCGACACGCAGAGCTGACAGCCGGTGCAATGCTGCGCAAAATGTCTCAGGCTCACGGCTCCCGGAGGAACTATCGGAGTCTGTCGGTCGGGTATTACCTTGTCCTCGATGACAGCCAGACCGCCGTCCACCTTCTTCTCCTGAGCCTTGACGGTAACGGCCGCAGCGGTCATCAGCGAAGCCGTCAGGAATCCGCGGCGGGAAACGTCCACCGCCTCTGCCTTATCTGCCTTGGGAGCAGCCTCAGCAGAGTGAGCCTCAGACACCGCCTTCTTGGGATGCGCGTATGATATAGCGTCCTTAGGACAGTTGCCGATGCAGTCCATGCAGGCCACGCAACGGCTGTAGTCTATCTTGTGATGCGCGATGTCTATGCACGAGGCCTTGCAGTTGCGCTCGCATTTGCGGCAGCTGACGCACTTCTCGGTATCTATCACCGGCCTGAGCCATGAGAAACGGGACAGGAAGCCGAGCACCGTGCCCACGGGACATATCGTATTGCAATAAGTACGGCCGTTCCTCCATGCCAGGACAAAAAGCAGAACGAATGTCACTACGGCTATAATGAAAGTAGGAAGGCTCCTGAGCCACACATCGGTCTCATAGAAAGCATAGCTGTCTGCACGCTCGGCCAGAAGAGCCAGCAGGTTGTTAATCCATCCGTACACCGGAGCGAAAAGGCTGGAGGCGATGCGTCCATAGGAGCTGTAAGGCGCGAGCAGGGCAACGAAAGATCCGATGCCAGCCACCATAGCCACGATGAACAGCACCAGCACGCCATATCTGAGCCATGACTTGGCCGGAGAATACGAATAGCGGTTCTTCTTCTGTCTCTTGCCCATCCAGGCCATGATGTCCTGCATGACGCCCAGCGGACAGATGACCGAGCAGTACACTCTCCCGAATATCAGGGTCAGCAGCACCAGTGCGATGATTACTCCCGCATTGAGGGCCATCACCGCCGGCAGGAACTGCACCTTTGCCATCCATCCGAGCCACGCATGAAGCGTCCCGGTGAAATCCAGAAACAGGAGGGTGATACCGATGAAGAATATAAGTGCAAGTACGATACGGATCTTTCTAAGCATACTCGTGAATTTTGTGCAAAAATACTGTAAATTTCTTTTTTAGGAAAAAGTTCCTATCTTGCGGGGTATTTTCACAAGAGATAATATGGCAGACGAGAAAATCATCTTTTCAATGAACGGTGTAGGCAAGGTCCTCCCGCACAATAACAAAGTAATACTCAAGGATATCTACCTTTCATTCTTTTACGGGGCGAAGATCGGCATCATCGGTCTGAACGGCTCGGGAAAGTCCACACTGATGAAGATCATCGCAGGTGTGGAGAAATCCTACCAGGGCGAGGTGGTATGGGCTCCGGGATATACCGTAGGGTATCTGGAGCAGGAGCCTCAGATGGACCCGGACAAGACCGTCATCGAGGTAGTCAAGGAGGGTGTGCAGGAAGTGGCCGATCTGCTGCGCGAATACGAGGAGATCAACATGAAGTTCGCCGAACCCATGTCGGACGACGAGATGAACAAGCTCATCGAGCGTCAGGGTGAGCTGACTGAGAAAATAGAGCACTGCGACGGATGGGAGCTGGACTCCAAGCTCGAAAGAGCCATGGACGCCCTCCAGTGCCCTCCCTCCGAAGCCAGGATCGCGACTCTCAGCGGGGGCGAGCGCCGTCGCGTGGCTCTGTGCCGCCTTCTGCTGCGCCAGCCTGACGTACTCCTGCTCGACGAGCCCACCAACCATCTGGACACCGAGAGTATCCAGTGGCTGGAGGAGCATCTGCGCCAGTATAAGGGTACGGTCATCGCCGTCACCCACGACCGTTACTTCCTGGACAATGTAGCCGGCTGGATTCTGGAGCTGGACCGCGGCGAGGGCATTCCCTGGAAAGGCAACTATTCCTCCTGGCTGGAGCAGAAGAGCAAGCGTCTGGAGATGGAGGAGAAGCAGGAGAGCAAGCGGCGCAAGACCCTGGAGCGCGAGCTGGAATGGGTGCGCATGGCTCCCAAGGCCCGTCAGGCCAAGTCCAAGGCCCGTCTGGGTGCCTACGAGAAACTGGCCAGTCAGGACGGCAAGGCCAAGGAGGCTGCCCTCGAGATATACATCCCCAACGGTCCCCGTCTGGGCAACAAGGTCATAGAGTTCAACGATGTATCCAAGGCCTACGGTGACAAGCTCCTCTTCGAGCACCTGACCTTCTCCCTGCCGCCCGCCGGTATCGTGGGAGTCATCGGCCCCAACGGAGCGGGCAAGACCACCCTCTTCCGTCTCATTATGGGCATAGAGCAGCCCGACAGCGGCAGCATTACCATAGGCGACACCGTAAAGTTGGCTTACGTGGACCAGCAGCACAAGAGCATAGACCCCGACAAGACCGTATACCAGACCATATCGGAGAACTCCGAGTTCATCCGCCTGGGCAACCGCGAGATCAACGCCCGCGCCTACGTCTCCCGCTTCAACTTCTCGGGAGCCGACCAGGAAAAGCTCTGCGGCATCCTCTCCGGCGGTGAGCGCAACCGTCTCCACCTGGCTCTGACCCTCAAGGACGAGGGCAACGTGCTCCTGCTCGACGAGCCGACCAACGACGTGGATGTAAACACTATCAGGGCGCTGGAGGAAGGTATAGAGAACTTCGCCGGCTGCGCCGTGGTCATCTCCCACGACCGCTGGTTCCTGGACCGCATCGCAACCCACATCCTCGCTTTCGAGGGCGACTCGCAGGTATATTTCTTCGAAGGCTCCTACTCGGAGTACGAGGAGAACCGCCGCAAACGACTGGGCACCGACGAGCCCAAACGCTTCAAGTACAAGAAACTCATGGAATAGCAGTCTGTATCAGACCCTGAGTACGTCCAAGGCCCGGCCCAGCAGAAGATCCGTCAGACGGGTGCAGTTGGCCGGGCTGAAACGTCTCAATGCGGCTGCGTAGATATAAAGTATCGTCTGGTCCTTTCCTATCAGCGGAGTCTTCTTCCAGGTATTGCGCGGTACGGGCTCGGATATCCGGCCATGATTGCCCACATCTATAGTGAATAAGGAGCGGTCCTGCTCTATCCAGCCCACGAAATACCCGGGAGTCTTCGGGAATATCGGATACACCGGCAGCCCTGCATAGGAAGCCAGCAGAAAATAGACACATGACAGTCCCACTGTCCCGCCCCTGCGTCTCTTAAGCAGACGCGGCAGCAGCACGTCCGGCTCATCCTCTTCCTCCGACGGCGTACTGACCGAAAAACCATATTTGTCGTACATGATGTAGTTGAGCATCTCTGCCTTCTCCACCGCCGTCATCGTGTCCCGCAGCTCGCAGACCAGACTGCCGGCCATCTCCTCGTAGAAGCCCCGGAATATCTCCGGCGTGAGTTCCGGTTCCAGCATCCGGGTGAGAAAATACATCCCGTCCGGCACGTAGAAGTCCGGCCCCTGAAGCATCAGGTCCAGCATCTGCTTGAAAGCCAGCATGGACGACATCTGACGTATCCGCTCCAGTACAAAAGCCCGCCGGGACGGCTCCGTCACCACATACAGATTGCTGAAAAAGTAGTCCACGGCCTTCCAGCCCAGGGCAAAAGCCCTGTCACGGACGATATTCAAGGTCTCCTCGTCCCTGTCCTCCAGCAGAATCAGCAGATTGTTCAGCTCGGATATGTCCAGCCTGCTGTCTGTCATTGCGCCAGCTTGTCCAGACACAGTTCTATCAGGCCGCTCATCAAGGACTTGTAATCCGCATCGGCATCCTGGGCATACCTCTGGGCGATACCCAGACAGACCGTCGCGCCCTCATGCCCGAGCTTTCGGGCCAGCGAGGCGATAGCAGAGCCCTCCATCTCGAAGTTGGTGATGCGCATGTCTCCGAAGCGGAAAGACTCCAGCCTGTCCAGCAGATCCGGCATAGCGAGCGGAAGCCGTACCACCCGGCACTGAGGGCCGTAGAAGCCTGGAGCCGAGACAGTCATGCCCTGCACGGTACTGTCCGCAAAAAGATCTGCCAAACGCTCTGACGCCTTTACAAAATAAGGTGTGGGAAGATACCTGTCCCACTGCACATGCTTCAGGAAAGCCTCCTCAATATCCTTCTCCACCACGGCATCCCTGTCACCATACCAGTTCAAAAGGCCGTCAAAACCTATCGAAACCCTGGAGAAAATATACGAGCCTATCGGTATATCCGGCTGGATTACCCCACACGTACCTATACGCAATATGGTCAGGCTTCTTTTCCGAGAACGCACTTCCCGCGTATTGAAGTCCACGTTGGCCAAGGCATCCAGCTCGTTCATCACGATATCTATATTGTCACAGCCTATACCGGTGGAAAGGACGGTCATTCTGACGCCCTTGTATTTTCCGGTCATGCTGTGGAACTCCCTGGAGGAAGTGGAGGACTCGATATCCGAGAGATACGCCCCAATCATGTCCACCCTACCCGGGTCTCCTACCAATATGACCTTGTCTGCCAGATGCTCAGGACGGACGTGCAGATGAAACACCGAGCCGTCGCTGTTGATTATCAATTCCGATGCGCCTATTTTTTCCATAAAACCGATATTTTATCTACCAAATATACTAAAGTTTTCAATTCCCGGCATCCATAAATGCAAAAAGAAAGCCCATCGGAGACAAAAAGCCCCTAAAAGTGCGTGCATATGACTTCTAGGGACTTTTCTCCGAAACATGCCTGTCTCTCAATCCGATACCGGCCGGTTATCCTCACTTATCCAGGCCGCTGACATAAAAGGATTCTTCTCATTCCACAGTAAGCACCTCACTGAATGTCACATTTTCATCATAACTCATATCCAAGGTGTTCACTCCAAAAGCGTATACCTTACAACTCTGTCCTGATTGCAGATAATCATGACCTCCTTCTTTGTTATAAATGAAATCACGGCTGGTGGAGTATTTCCCATTATCAGCTGCTACCAAACAAATGGTCTCCCATCCCATAGTAGCATCGGCATAAGCCTTTACAAGATCTATAACATCCTGCGACGTATAATCCGCAGGTGCCAGACCATGGAAATATGCGGCTGAGACCGGTGTGCCTGTTACAGTATAATACACATCAGTACCGGACACTTCATCCACCACAATAGACAGGTCGGCAAAACCGTCAGAGCTTGATGTCGTGTAGAAAGGGACTATTGTCGCGGCTGTTGTAGGATACATGCCCTCCACTCCAAATGCCACAGCATAATATTCGGTACCGGATGTCAGGCCTTGCAGTTCCTGGGATGTTGCGCCGTTGTATATTTCTATATCATATCTGCCCGAATCCAGTATATGACCCACTATCTCGTCCTCGTCCATACCGGAAACATCCGATGCGGGAAATACCACCACCGTATATGGATCGGAATTTGAGACTTGAGTTGCCCATGAAGCCTCTGTATCCGACTTGATAGGTACATCCAGCCTTATAACGTTGTCCGAGGGATCCGGGACACCTGTCACATAATACTCTCTCACCATATTGGAATTGATATACCCGGACTCCGATACGGAAAAGGCAAAACCGCAGTACTCCGTCTCCGCCTCAACCTTGCCGTCAAGACTTAGAACCTGCTCCCCTCTATCACATAACTCTGACAGAATCTGCTCTGTGGACATATACCCGATAAAAAACTCTATCTGCCCGATCAGGAACTCCTGAACCTCTTCCTCCAGAGTCCTGTCATACGAGTCTATGACAGACTGCTTAAGAAGATTGTAATAGTATCGCTGCTCCATGTCCGTTGGTGTAACTGTCATGCTGCCGCTTATTTTCTCGCCTTCAAATACTATTGTGAAACCTACATCCTTCCACTCAACATCTTTTGTTCTGAACTCCTCGTATGAAATCTCGCTTGTCCGCTCACATGCGTTATTCATACCTGCACAGAAAAGAATATGGTCTGAAGAAGGGACAAGAAGCTCAATAACCTTGTTTTTCACATTGCCTACGGACAGTATCTGCATCTCGGCAAGAAACTCCGGCAGGGAATAGCCCCATTCAGCGGCTGTCGATATATATTCCTGAGCGACATACTCAAAAACGGCCTCGCCACCGCCCATGGATTCCCAATCCTTCTTTTCTATCGCCATTATAAGATATGTAGACTCCATATCCTCAGGTTCTACGGAAACTGTCACCGAGGCCTCGCCCACATCTTCTATGGTTATATTGAACAGACCGGAGCCCGGCTTCTCTCCTTGTTGCCCTGCAGCCAGCTGCGTAATCTTCAATGTACGCTCCACATCGGCAAATCTGACCAGCGCATCACAACTCCTTTCCACCGTATCCACATTCTCTTCCACCGTCAGAATGATCAGTCCTCCAGTCGAGACATCATAATCCATAATCCAGTCCTCATCATATTCCAGAACGGGAACAGTTCCCTCCGGAGCATTCTCCTCAATATAGCCTATCCTTATATCACCCCCTTCCGCCGGCACTGTAATCTCCGGCTCATTAAGTTCAAACACCACCGGCTGAGCAGGAGCCTCTTCGGAACGGCAACCTGACATAAGTGCGCAAAATAGGGAAACTGACAAAACAAAGAGTAAATATTTCGACTTCATGATTTTCAAGTTTTTTGTTATTTTAATGTATGGAATTTTTCACTATAGGCGACATCCGTCACCCACTCTCCGGTATCCTCATTGACCCCGAAGGCATATACGACATAATCCGTATCACTGTTCAAAGGCGCGTACTTTCCAAAATCCACTGTTCCTCTCGATCCGTACTGTCTGAACAAATCAGCCATATCCGTAACCCAAGGACGGTTTTCCTCCAGTTTTTTATCCAATGACGCCCTTATATCGTCCTCTGTCCATGAGGCCGGACAAACGCTCCAATAATAAAGTGCTGAAGCAGGCGTTCCGGACACCGTGACATCAGCGCTCCAGTCCGTGACATTATCTACGATAAAATCAAATGTCAATAAAGACGGGTCCTCCTCTCCCAGAGTAACGAACGTAGTCCTGACAGGCTCTGTGGTCGCCTTGCCGGAACGATACCCGAACACATACAGCCAGTACTCAGTCTCATGAGCAAGTCCGCTTATCCTGCCTTCATAGTCACCTTTGAGAGACAGAGAGGTCAGGTCTCCCTCCAGCAGCCTCTCCATTATCTGCTCATCAGTCATCCCCTCATATTCGGATACAGGAGTGACTATCACGACATACGGATCGTCATTTGTCGTGGTAATGCCCACCTCCACCCAATCCAGGTTAACTTGTAGAATCTTGACCTCCAGCCGGTTGTCGGAAGGCTGCACCGGTCCTGTCCGAAAAGGTTCCGTCACCGGTTCCGAATTGACTTTACCGTCCATATCCACACCGCATGCGGCTCCGATATAGTCTGTCTCAGCCTCCAGGTTATAAAAATAACTGTCTTTTCCAACCGACAACAGCTGTTCCAGAATATCAGCCGGCGAGATGCCAACCGCAAGTCCCAATTGTATATTCTGATCTATAAAGGACTGAAGGATCTGCCCCGGTGTCTGCCCTGAAGCATCCTGTTCCTCCTTGGAAAACAGATCAAAGAAATACCATCTACTGTCATCCGCAGGCACCGGCTCCGCCCACATTGTGACATCCGGTCCGGCAATATCATACCACAGCTTGAAAGTTCTGTCTATCATATCCACGGCATCTGTCTTAAAGAGAGTCTTGACAATAGACGACAGCCTCTCCCCGGTCCGCGAGCACCCTACAGCATACACATATTGCTCCATATCAGCCGGAAGATAGAGCATTTCCTTGACGGAATTTCCTGAGACAAGGCTGCCGGACGACTCCAGAAGTTCCTCCAGAGTCATGCCCACAGACTCTCCCTGGCTTACATAGTGTTCTATTACCGCCGCAAAAAGGTCATCATCATTATCAAAACCATCCACATAGGACTTTGGCGAATTAAGCGCGACATAGGTCATACCGTCATCCAACGGGTCTATCTCCGCCTTTGCTGTCGATGCAGTCACATCCTTGACATTGATTGTAAACGGTGCATCAGAAGAGGACATTTCATACGCCTCCTGTACAACACTGAAAGAGAGAGCCATCATTGAGTAGGATATGGTCATGACGGTATACCGCTGCGAATAAGCATAATTGGCAGCGATATTGAATTTCACGACACCGTCCTTACTCCAGTCGATATCCGTAATCCAAGTCGCAGTGTCCGGAACGGACACACAAAGAGTACCACCCTCGGGAGGATTGCGTAGAGTATATTCAAAGGAGTATTCCCCACCTTGCCACGGCGAAAGGATATCTCCTTCTGTCACAGCCGTCAATGATGATTCGGACGATCTCCGCTCATCTTGTCGGCAAGAAAAAACAAACATGACCAGAACGGCCATGAGCCAGATAAACTTTGGGTTCATAAATTAAATTTTACGTTATGTGTGTGAATTAACGGAACAAATTTAACTATAATTTTAATCAATAACAACTATTTTGCGTACTTTTGCCTCCGGACAAACAGATACAATATGATACAGAGAATACAGACATTGTTTTTGACCATAGCGGCAGGGCTGCTGATATCCATGTTCTTCACTCCGATGGTTCGCTTCGTGGGTGATTCCGCCACCACCATCCCATTCGTAGCGGTCGCCATGGCCAAGGGATTCACCCTGACCACCATATTCCAGATCGTCTGCACTGTTCTCAGCGTCACCGTAATATTCTTGTACAAGAACCGCATCCGACAGATCCGCCTGTGCAACCTCAACACCATCATCCTGATAGGCTACCAGATTATCCTGGCCGTATATTTCTTCCAGAGGGCATCCAAATTGGGAGAGGACGCGCTGTTCACCGTTCCGTGCATCTTCCCCATATGCGCGGCCATACTTACATTCATCGGCATGAGATACATCGCCCGTGACGAGGCACTGGTAATGGCCTCCACCCGCCTCCGCTCAGGTAGAAAAGGCGGCAGGAGAAAACACTGAACCACGGACAGTGGCGACTCCGCACACTCTTGCTTGCCTACGAGACTGTAGAGATATTTTTAAATTTTAATGATTTTTTAACAGATATTTTCTACAGTGTTACTTTATTATTGCGATATTTGTAAAAATTTAAAATCTATGAAAAGTTCTGGCATAATTCTCAGATTTGCCGCAGCGGTCGCATTTTCCATGCTGTTCTCTTCCATCGCTGCGGCACAGACCGATGTCAGCAGTCCAGCAAGTACTTCCAATCAGATACTGGTACACTTCAAGATGGGCTACACCACTTTCCAGTCCTACCTGGAGGAGAACTCCGCGGCGATGGACGGTTTTATCGGAAGTCTGAAGGACGCCTACAGGGAAGGGACTCTGGACAGTGTGGAGATATACGCTTACTCCTGCCCTGCCGGAGACTACAGAAGCTGCACCAGGGTGGCTGCTAAAAGAGCCGCCAATCTGGCCGCATACATCACGGAGCACTCCGGCATCCCCTCCGACATGATCATAATCAAGGAGACGGGCATCGCCTGGAGCGGTCTCATACAGCTTGTCGAGGATGACAGCGGCATACCGGACAGGGAGAACGTACTCAGGATTCTGAAAAACACTCCAGAATGGATATACAACGCCGACGGTGCCATAGTGGACGGTCGCAAGAAGCAGCTTATGGAAGTAAGCGCAGGCCGCTCGTTCAGATACATGATGGAGCATACGTTTCCGAAACTGAGATATGCTGAAGCCGGTATCATCGTACATACTTCCGTCAAGCAGACAGCGGACACCGACACTGCTTCATCAGTGTCTGCATCCGCAGTATGGCAGGAGGACGTGGATGACACTCCGGACACAGCACAACCGGCTGCTGAGACATCAGACACAGTAACGGCATCTGAGATAGATGAACCGACAGCAAGCGACACTGCTGCAACGGTCGGGACCGGCGGATGCACTCCCTCAAAGATGCCGCGCGTGGCCATAAAGACCAACATTCCCTACTGGGCCCTTGTGGTACCGAATCTGGGAGTGGAAGTACGGCTCGCAGACCACTGGTCTCTGGACATCCCGGTATTCTACAGCCCTTTCACGACAGCCGACACCTATCGGTTCAGAGTCCTGGCCCTGCAGCCTGGTGTCCGGTACTGGCTCAAGCCGGGCATGAAAGGACACTTTTTCGGCGTACATCTGACCGGAGGCATGTTCAACATCTCCGTCAACGACACCCAGCGTTTCCAGGACACTGACGGTGCATGGGGAGCCGGCATAGACTACGGTTACGCTCTCAACTTCAACGAGCACTGGGGAATGGAGTTCAACCTCGGTGTCGGCTACCTGTGGGCCCGCTACGACACCTTCTACAACATCGATAACGGAGCTCGCTACGACACTTCGACGCTGAACTACCTGGGCATTACGCGCCTCGGCATATCACTGACTTATAAACTATAGGAGCGAACGATATGAATGCAATCAAATACATACAGACCACATCGGCATTGATGTCCTGCATCATATTGACCGTCATGCTGCTGTCCACTGCCTGCGTACGCGAATATCCGGAAGAGGGCAAGGAAGTGGACCCCACTGAGATACAACTTACCTTTGATCTGAATACTGCTCCTCCCATCTCGGCCTCGGCTGCCTCCAGCCATGTCTATTTCATCATAGAGCTGTACGAAGACCAGGCCGATCCCGAGCCTGTATTTCACTATGAGACAGGTGCGGCGAGAAACAGTTCCGGCACTGCTGCCGTCAGCGTCAGCACATCGCTTCACGCCGGCGAATACATCCTGGCGGCATTTGCGGTAAGTTGCAACGACAGTACCGGAGATGACAGCGTCTACGAGCTGTCCGACCTAAGAAACATCACTTTCAAAGACGGGGAATATCCCGGTCCGACAACTCTCAAGGAATGCTACAGCCTGACAATGCCTGTCAATCTTCCTTACGAGGTATGGTTTGCCTCAGACACGTTACGGGAAGAGCTGACGGCTCCCGTCGGCAAAGTGGAGGTGATATCTGAAGATGCCGCTGAATTTGTCAGGACTTACATCAGTGGACTGAGCTCAGCCCCGGCCCTGAGCGATGAAGACTTGAGCAACTACGGGATCCGATGGGCCTACGACCTCTACAGCCCTGTCGGCTTCAACGCCGTCACCGGATTGCCCAACAAGGCTGAGACCGGTGTCGGATTCGTCACTGACCTGACTCCGCTGGACGATGGGGAGATGCTGCTCGGTTACGACTACATCTTCGTGAACGGGGATGCCACCACGGTCAATTTCTCATTGAATCTGTACGACAAGACGACAGGAGAAACACTCAACACATACGGCGGCATCGAAGCAGAGATATTCAAAGGGGAGACCACCACCCTGCGCGGCAATTTTCTCACCGTTGACCGCGAACCTGGAGTCAACATAGACACTGAATTTGACGGAGACATAAACATTAACATTTGACAATAAGAAATATAAATCATACAAATTCTAATCAAAACCAATAGTTATGAGAAACAAATTATTGTTCTTTCTGCTGTCCATGACAGCCTTGGTACTCAGCCTTTCCTCCTGTCAGAGAGAGGAGAGACTGTCCGGAAACGGCACGCCCCAGGATGTGACCATCTCGGTAGCCGCTCCCTATACCTCCCTGGTTAAAAGTAATGAAAACCCGGGAGCCGGAGACATGATCAACCGCTGTATCCTCGAGATCTACGAGGATGGTGTTCTGTACGGCGAGCGTCAGGCCGTTGACTTCGCAGGAAGCGCCGCCTTCAAGGCCAATCTGATAGCCGGACACACCTATGACTTCGTATTCTGGGCTGACTACGCGGAAGGCAACGCCGCCGACGGCTTCCAGGATGTCAACTACAACACCGCCGACGGCCTGACTGCCATCACAGTGATTACCGACGGCTATCTTAACAATGACGACACCCGCGATGCCTTCTACGGCAGCTATAACGTGACTGTTGAAAGCGGCATGAACTACGACTACAACCTGACCCGTCCTTTCGGAAGAGTGCAGATGTTCACCACTGACATCCAGAGCACGGAAGCAGACCTGAGCGGAGCTGTCGTTAAAGTCAGCTATGCAAAGGTTCCCGCAGGATTCAACGCTCTGAGCAAGACTGTAAGTTCCGAACAGATTGACCTGATTCCCGGACAGGCAGCAGGTATATTTGAGGTACCCGCAGCCGGTGCGACAGAGACACAACTGAGCTACGACTACATCTTCGCATCCGAGAACAACGGTGAGACGCTTGTCCAGTTCACCCTCAACGTCGAGGCAAACGGACAGACTCTCTGCTCTGACTTCTCCACTGACAACATCCCCGTGCGCCAGAACTACCGTACCAATGTAAAAGGCAGGTTCCTCAGCCAGAGCGGCACCGACGTGGATATCGACGTTGACATCAATCCCGGTTTCGAGGACGGTGACATTGACCGCGAGGTCATCACTGACGGCCTCGTACTCGAGTCCAGCACTCTTGGCGAGCCCACAGCTGACGGAGTAGACATCAGCTACACCTACACTTACGACGGAGAAAGCACCTTGACGGAGTCAGGTATCGGATACCGCGTAAAGGACACTCAGGACGAATACACTTATGTAGCCTATGTCGCCACCAGAAGCACCGAGAGCGCAAGCGTAACTCTCGCCGGCCTTAAAGCCTCCACTGAATACGAGTACGTATGCTATTTCATACTCGAAGGCGCTGAAGACAGATTCCTGAGCTCTCCCGGATACTTCACCACAGCCGAAGGCACCAGCGAGCCAGAGTACACTCCAATCGCCGATGTCAGAGCCCTTTATGTTGACGGCAATGTGACTATCTCAGAGGACTGGACTATCCGCGGCACTGTCATCAGCAATCTTGAGCTGAACAACGGCTCTTCCCTGAAGAACATCATCATCCAGGACGAGACAGCCGGCATAATGGTCCGTCTCACCTCAAACAATACGGACTTCCTCTCCGGTGATGTCGTTGAGGTCAAGATACAGGGCAAGTCCCTTGAACAATACAACGGACTCCTTCAGATTAACAATCTTCCCAATGAGAATGTGATCGAGATCGCCCAGGGAACTCTTCCCGAGGCAAAGGTCATCTCAGCCGCACAGCTTCTCACCGGTGACTATGAGTCCCAGTACGTAGCTGTTGAGAACGTACAGGTCGTAGAGGCCGACCTGGGCAAGACATGGGTGACTGGCGGAAACAACACCTCCATCACCATTGAATCCGCCACAGGCGAGACATTCGTAGTCTACAGCGCAAGGTACTCTGACATACTTGCCGAGGCAACGGTTCCCGAAGGCAGCGGTACTCTGAAAGGCATTGCCCAGCGTTTCAACTCCAACATCCAGATAATGCTGGCCTCCACCGATGACTACGCTGGCCTTACCGGCGAGCGTTTCGGCAGCGAAGACCCCAACCCGGATGATCCTGTTGTCGGAGCAGAGAACGCACTTATCATTTCCGAATACATGGATGGTTCTGGCCAGAATAAGTATCTAGAACTGGCCAACATATCCACAGAAACTGTAGACTTGACCAATTACAAGATAAGTATCTATGCAAACGGAAAGACAACAGCCACAAACATCAGTCTCAGCGGAACTCTTGATTCCGGTAAAGTAATTGTATACAGAGGTTCCCAATCTGCAGAATTATCAGGAGTAGAGACTATTTCACACGGAAGTATCTCATTCAACGGCAATGATGTCATCGCGATTACTTATAACGGTGAGATTGTTGATATTCTAGGAACAATCGGAAGTGACGAGAATTTTGCCGCAGACAAAGGACTTAGGCGCATATCTTCAGTAACTGCGCCTTCTGCGACATACAACACCGATGAGTGGGAAGATGTAGAACAGGACGATGTCTCCGGATTCGGCACAAGGTAACACCATCTGCATATTATGCACAAGGGAGGCCGGACAGTCCAGCCTCCCTTTTTATTACAAAGTATCTATCACAAACTGTCTTCCTGATTCCATTTGCACTATTCTCATTCCACCACCTGCATCACCTATATCTATATCACCGTATCACCCACATCAGTGCCTGCAGTGCCTACATCAGTGCCTGCAGTCTGTAATTTACCGTTTTGGTTATCCGGCTGGACAACACACGATTACAGAGTCCTGCAGACAACAGACTGAGCAGTATGCCAAGGGCACACACTTCTTTAAACGCGCCTGGAGAGCACTGCGGCAGGGGATAAATGCGGGCAACACATTTTGTCCAAGACGAGTCTGTAATCCGATAATTTGCACATAATGTTATCAAACAGCGACATACGCAAAGTACAGGATAACAGATATGTGGTAACTACCTTCAATCTGCAAACCGTACACTTTGCGCAAGTTTCTATAAGACAGGGAAATACGCAAAAAGTTAAACAGACTGAGCGGCACCACCATATCGGTGGTATCACATAGGCTTTACGGATCTCACTGAAGGCACAGACCTTCGCATGGAGTGGGGATACTTTTGCGGATATTCATTAAAATTGTTGTATCTTTGCCGCTCTATTGAAAACAGTATATGAGTGAATATCCTTTAACAGAGAAATTACAGGAACTTAAGAAGAAGTACGAGACTCTCTCAGGACAGCTTTCCGAGCCGGACGTGATGTCCGACATGAAGAAATACATACAGCTTAACCGCGAGTACAAGGAGCTGGAGCCTATCGTGGCTGCCGGAGATAAGTACATAAAGATGGTCGGCGATCTCGAAGGTGCCAAGGATATCCTGGCCAAGGAGAAGGACGAGGACCTGCGCGAGCTGGCCAAGGAGGAGGTCTCCTCCATCGAGGGACAGCTTCCGGGCATGGAGGAGGAGATCAAGCTCCTGCTCATTCCCAAGGATCCTCAGGACGAGAAGAATGCCATCGTGGAGATACGCGGCGGTACAGGCGGCGACGAGGCGGCCATCTTTGCCGGAGACCTCTTCCGCATGTACGCCAAGTACTGCGAGCGCAAGGGCTGGAAGCTGGAGATCAACAGCCAGTCAGAGGGTGCTGCCGGCGGATACAAAGAAATTATCTTCAAGGTATCCGGCCAGGGCGTCTACGGTACGCTCAAATATGAAAGCGGCGTACACCGTGTGCAGCGTGTGCCCCAGACCGAGACCCAGGGCAGGGTGCATACCTCGGCTGCGTCGGTGGTCGTGCTGCCTGAGGCCGATGAGTTCGACGTGGAGATCAATATGAACGATATACGCAAGGATACTTTCTGCTCGTCAGGACCTGGCGGCCAGTCGGTGAACACTACCTATTCGGCCATCCGTCTGACCCACATCCCCACCGGCATCGTGGTGCAGTGCCAGGACGAGAAATCCCAGCTCAAGAACTTCGACAAGGCCCTCGCCGAGCTGCGTACCCGTATCTACAACATGGAGTACGAGAAGTATCTCAACGAGATGTCCAAGAAGCGCAAGACTATGGTGTCCACCGGTGACCGCTCCGCCAAGATCCGCACCTACAACTACCCTCAGTCCCGCGTGACCGACCACCGCATCAACTACACGATGTACAACCTGCCGGTCTTCATGGACGGCGACATCCAGGAGGTCATCGACCAGCTGACCATAGCCGAGAACGCAGAGCGTCTGAAGTCCGCCGAATAAGACGACCTATCAGACAACTGACACATATAAAAAACGGAGTCCGTGGATTCGGGCTCCGTTTTCTGCAATATATATAGTACCATTACTGATTGGAAGCGTATGACTGGTCGATGCTGAACACCAGCTTGTCATCGGTATAGACGAACTTAAGTTCTTCGCCCATGGTCTTGTCCACGAGTGTCCCGCTTACGGTGTATGTGCCGTCTCCGTTGTCGGCTATGGATATCCGGGTGTTGTCGGTATCGTCAGCGACATAGTATTCAACACCTCCGTTCTCATTGTAATAAACCCATCCCGAACCCGACATATTGGGTTCTCCTTCCGAGTCGGTCACATGCTCGCCGATATAGTACATCATGTCGGTGAGTCCCTGTCCGTTTGTATAGAAAGGCGTCACATCACCGAAAGGAACTGCCCGATAATAGTCATCGACCTTTTCCAACGGCTCGGCCGTGTAGACGTAGATAAGCACGTCGTAATAAGGATAATTGTCCGAGCCCATCTCCTGGCTGCACATCATTATATTGGTCCTGTACATGCCTGAAGCTTCATCCAGACCGTCGTAGGCCATAAAGCCGTCCGCCAGGACCAGTGCGTCCGCAGTTACGTCTTCCTCTGTCTTGAAAGGGGCAGAGGCCAGAAACTGCATGTCGCCGTTTGCGGCGAGGACGTAAAGAGTGTAGTCTGTGTTCTGTGTGAGTCCGGTTATGTCCAGCAGTACTGTCTCAGATACCTCAGCCGCTTCAGTGCCTTCAGTCCGTACCCTGTCTGCATCGGCTTTCTCGGAGGCCGGGATGCACAGCCATGTCAGCTCCGCAGTATTCTCGGTTTCAACTGTGGCCTTTGCGAAGTCAATGCCTGTCTCTGTGATGCTTATGGCCGCAAAAGGTTCCTGTGCCGGTTCCTCCGGAGTCTTGTCGGTGTCCTTGCTGCAGCTGACAGCAGCCAACAGCATAAATAACGACGACATCGTTCCAAAATGTCTAAAGTTCATGGTCTATGATTATTTTAATATCCATATTCACTTGCGTCCTCGCATACTATGGGACCGGTATATTTGCCCATAAAGCTTTCTCCGTTTGTTCTGACGATGTCGATTGCGACCTCATAGGTGCTGCCGTTCAGGCTGATGACCATCTCTCCTTCGTCCAGATCCTCAATAGTCTCGTTCGTGGACTTGTTGGTAATTCTGTATCCGGTAATCTCACCTGCGCCACCGCCTTCACCGCCCATAAGCCATGATGCGAACAGTATTTTTCCAGTGGGAAGCTCATCGTATTCACCGTATTCACAGAACTCTATGGAGACATCCCATTCGTCGCTGTCAAGATCGAGAGTGTAGAGTACTCCATATCCGGTATTGTCAGGCAGTCCGTATGCCTCTGCTGATGTGAAGATGATTACATCATCCTCAATGACTTCCGGAGCAGTGATGTGCATATATGAGTCGGAATTTATCTTGACCGGATATCCTCCTTCCAGTATAAGATCGGCAGAGAAGACATAATAGTCGTCTCCTTTGTCCTCGAATGTCACTGTTCCGCTCTGGAGTCCAAAGGAGCCGGATTTGTAGTAGAGGGAGAATTCGGATTCAGAAGCGATGTCCTGTCCTACAGTATGGGTTCCGCCTATTTTATCGGACTGCATCATAAGGGACAGTATGAATGAGTCCATATTGATGGTTATATTCATTCCGTTGTCCGTCTTGCTGGATTCGGCAGAAGGATAGTATGGACTGATGATGAAGTCAAGCTGTCCGGTTATATTGAACTTGAACTCTATGTTGTCGGTTGTGACAAACATACCTTCAATGGTGTATTCCCCGTCTGATATAGAGGATGTGAAGGAACCCTTTTCAAAAGAAAGTCTGTTTCCGGAAGAGATCTCTTTCACATAACTCATAGTTCCTATAGCCCAGTCGGAAGTAGATCCGGCTTTCTCGTATGTATACTCGTGCGATGCTATGTACGGCATATACGCGTTGGCCTCGTCGCAGTAAAAATCCAGATAGATCTCGTAGTCCTCATTCAATGTGGTTATCGTATAGTTGCGTCCGCCGGCACCGTACATTTTGATGGTTCCGTCAGCGAATTTTTCCACATCGGTCTCCTCCGGTTCCGGCAGTTTTTCGGTAGTAATCTCGTAAGTATCCATCACTCTCTTATAGGAGTCGGTCGCTTCGACTACAGCATAGATGACGTATGTGGTATTGTCCTTCTTGCCCTCTACTGTTATGGTCTGAGGTTCTTGAGTAGGGATCTCGTTGCCTTTGTACATTACATCGGCAGGCGTATGCTCCTCTACACCCTTCTCAACCACATCGTAAGCCGCTTTACCGGCGTTGGCGCAGGTAACGGTAAATGTGATGGTGCTGGTAGTTGCGGATACATCGGAGATAGTCACTTCCATGGTCGTACCCTGGGCGATACTGTCGGTCTTCAGTATAAGCTGCTCCGATACGGCCGTCAGGTCCTGATTCCTTACGGCAGCGGTCACCACGTATTCAGTTCCGGCTTCCATTCCGTCCTTCTCGATGAGCTGGGACTTTATCTCTTCCAAAAGTTCTCCGTCCTTGAAAATGGTCTCTGCATCGGGAACCTCGGCACCGTCTTCTTTCTCAGTAATAAGGTATGCGCATTCCTCGGCATTCTCAGGGATGATGGTGAAGCTGATGGATGTCTGGGAGACAGGGCCTTCCGTAAGTATGACAGAGGGCTCCTCAGGCGTTGTCACCGTAGTAGAGTCCTCACCGTCAGTAATGGGCGGCTCGATGGTCTCGGTTTTGCTGCAGCTGGAGATAATAGCCGCGCAGGCAAATATGCCGGCGGACAGTCCGATTAGATGTTTGAGATGTTGATTCATAGTGTTGTGAATTTATTGAGTTAATGTTTTGTTTACGGCTCAAAAGTAATTCACAGGAAATCTTCCGTCAAAATATCGCGGAAACAACGGAACTACATACAGGAATACCAGTGCTACAAAATTACTACAGCAGCACCCAGTAGACTTATAAACAGAGCATTAAGAGTATAGGCTATGTTCGGACTAATTGTATTTGGCCAGAAATTCGTGGATGGAGATACCGCTGTCAGTGAGTCCGAGTTTGCCCCGCAGGCGGGTTCTGGCCATATTGATGCTCTTGGGCGACTGACGTGTAATCTCGGATATCTCCTTTGTCGTAAGGTTCATGTTCAGCAGCGAGCACAACCGCCTCTCGTTTATGGTCAGGTTGGGGAAGTCCTTGATGAGCGCGTTGTAGAAGTCGGAGTTGAATTCGGGTATATACTGGCTGAGCTCTTTCCACTGCTTTTCGTCCTTGGTGCTGGAAAGTTCGTTGCAGATATCCTGAATCCTGTTGCGGACAGCCTGCTCTTTTATCCCGGAGCACAGTTTTTTGAGTTTGTCCACTATGCCCTTCGCCATCTGCTCCATCTGGTAGTTCTGCATCTTCTTCAACTCCAGCATTTCGGTCTTTGAGCGCAGCTCCCGTTCGTTCTTCTTGATCTGCTCGGATTTCCTGTAGTAGTATATGTAGATGACGAGAGCCGTGACAAGGACTATGAATATCGCTGTCAGGGTTAGTGTTCTCCACTTGTTCTGCTGTCTGAGCAGATTCTCCCTGTCGTGCTGCAGGATAATGTCGTTCTGTGCCCGGAAAAGTTCCAGGAACACATCATTCCTGTCAGCGCTGTTCTCTATGCCGTAATAGTTCCTCAGTGCCTTGTAGGCTTTGTCCGTATCGCCGCTCATGCTGTAGACGTTCTCCAGCAGCAGGTAGCACTGCATCCGTTTCCTGTCGAACTCTCCCTGTTCATAGTATGTTATGGCTTTCTCAATGAGGATTGCCGCCGAGTCGTATTGTCCCTTGAGGCGGTACAGGTTGCCGCGCGACAGGTTGTAGTTGGCTTTCAGTTCTATGTTGTTGAGCAGCGGCCGTATTCTGCTGAAATACTGTTCGGCCTCCTCGTATTTGCCCTGAGCGACAGATATGCCGATAAGATTCTGAAGTACTGTACACAACCGGGCAGTATCCTTCAGGTTGCGGCAGAGCTCCAGGGACTCGGCGATAAGGGTCTCGGATTTGACGGAATCACTCATGGCGTGCTCAAACGCAGCGGAGTTGTTCAGTGCCAGTACCATTCTCAGGCTGTCGTTCAGTTCGCTGGCGTTTTCCGCATATTTGCTGAAGCAGGCCTTGGACTTTTCGTAGTCCTTGCAGATGTGGTACAGGATACCCATGATGTTGTAGCATTCGGCTCGTCCGACCTTGTCTCCGAGCGCGGTGTAATCGTCCAGGGCATCGTAGATGTATTTCAGCGCATTGTGGTACAGGCCCTTTTTGTAGTAAAGTCTGGCCAGGCAGTACTTCGTGTCGGCAATCTTGTCCAGACTGTCCAGTGCGGTGTATATTCTGAGGGACTGTTCGCGGTAGTGTATAGCCTTGGAAAACAGAAACTTCTCGTTCTCATACCAGTCAGCCAGCTCCGTGTTCATCACGGCCAGGGCAGTGTTTGCGGCAGCAGAATCAAGCCCCGAGAGGAATATCCCGGCGCATCTCATCTTCTTACTGTAGTCATCCTCATTGCAGTACAGGGAATAGATCGTCATATCGGCCCCCTTGATTGCGGACAACTGCTCCCGTATGCCGTCTTCCCCATCTTCCTTAGAAACTGCGGACGGTGCTGCCACGGCCTCCAGCAGGACCAGCAGGGCTGTGATCAGGATATATCGGTGCAACTTCATGGTCATATCATAAGTGTCCGGCATTTGCATTTCTCCAGAGCCGCAAAGTTATAATAAAATATGTTTGCCGAAACAAAAAGGGCGGGCCCGCCGAAACGGTTCCGCCCTATCCTGTCTCCTTATGTGTCAAAACGTCATTCGTACTGGGCGAGGATACCCTTGATCTGCTTGGGTTCCAGACGGCCGTAGACCTTCTCGTCCACCAGCATCACGGGTGCCAGACCGCAGGCACCCACGCAGCGCAGGCACTCCAGGGAGAACTTCCCGTCGGGGGTGACTCCGCCAACGTCGATCTTGAGCTCTTTCTTGAGCTCTTCCAGTACGCTCTCGGCTCCACGCACATAGCAGGCCGTACCCATACATACCGAGATGGAGTGGCGGCCCTTGGGCTGCATGGTGAAGAAGGAGTAGAATGTAACGACTCCATAGACCTTGGCCACGGGAATGTGCAGATTGCGGGCAATCTCGCGCTGCACCTCCTCCGGCAGATAACCGAAGTGACCCTGGCACTTATGCAGGACGTTGATCAGCTCGCCGGGAGCGTTGCCGAACTCCGCGCAGATCTCGGCGATCTTGTCCTTCTGACATTTGTTCAATTCTATCTTATCCATATATTGCTCTCCTTCTTGTTAATCGTGTTTGTCGAAATAATGTGTATGCAGCAGATGATGCGCCTTCTCGCTCATAGGATGACCGAGGAACTCCTCGTACAGCCTGATGATGTAGGGATTCTCGTGCGACTTGCGGATCTTCTTGCCGGCATCCTCGCGGTAGATGGCGTCCATGCGTGCCTTGATGACACTGCTGTCTCCATGGTGGAAAGGCTGACCGGCACCTCCGATACAGCCGCCAGGGCAGGCCATAATCTCTATCGCGTGGAAATTGTACATGCCGGCGCGCATGCCGTCAAGCAGTTTGCGGGCATTGCCGAGAGTATGGGCGATACCGATGTTGATGGGCGTACCGTTGAAGTCTATCGTAGCATGACGGATGCCGTCAAGCCCTCTGAGTTCCTTGAAATCGATACGGTCCAGCTTCTTGCCGGTGTATATCTCGTAAGCTGTACGGACTGCGGCCTCGATTACACCTCCGGTCGCGCCGAAGATGACAGCGGCTCCGGTGGACTCGCCCAGCGGAGCGTCAAACTCCTCGTCGGGCAGCGACAGGAAGTCGATGTTGGCCGACTTGATCAGCGAGGCCAGCTCGCGGGTGGAGATGGAGAAATCCACGTCAGGATTGCCGTCCACCTTGAACTCGTCTCTCTGGCACTCGTATTTCTTGGCCAGACAGGGCATTACGGACACTACCACGAGGTCCTTACGGTCCACTCCTATCTTCTCGGCGAAATATGTCTTGGCTATGGCTCCGAACATCTGCTGAGGCGACTTGGCGGACGAAGGCACGTCCAGCATGTCGGGATAGTTGTGCTCGAAGAAATTGACCCATGCCGGACAGCACGAAGTCAGGATGGGCAGCTTGACTGTCTTGTCGCCTCCGAGAAAACGTCCCAGACGGTCCAGCAGTTCGGTACCCTCCTCCATGATGGTGAGGTCAGCGGCGAAGTCAGTGTCGAAGACCTCGTCAAAGCCCAGTCTGCGCAGGGCGGCTACCATCTTGCCTGTCACTAAAGTTCCGGGTTCCATGCCGAACTCCTCACCGAGGGCGGCACGGACAGCCGGCGCTGTCTGTACGACCACTTTCTTGGTGGGATCCATCAAGGCCTGTATGATCCTGCCAGTGTGATCCACCTCAGTCAGGGCACCGGTAGGACATACCGCTACACACTGACCGCAGAATGTACAGTTGCTGTCCACCAGCCTCTGCTCGAAGGCGGGAGCGACCACCGCCATGAATCCGCGGTTTACGGCACTCAGGGCGCCCACGCTCTGCACGTCATTGCACATGGTCTCGCAGCGGCGGCACATGACGCATTTGTCCATATCCCTCTTCAGGGAAGGCGATGTGTCTTTCTTGTATGTGGAGACAGCTGCATTCTCTACAGAATGTATCTCTCTGATACCCAGACGGGCTGCAAGATCCTGAAGCTCGCACCTGCCGTTCTTGGGGCAGACGAGGCAGTCCTTGGGATGATCCGAGAGAATCAGTTCCAGCACTGTCCTGCGCGCGTTGATGACTCTCATGGTGTGAGTATGCACCACCATGCCGGGGGTACATACCGTAGAGCAGGAAGGAGCCAGGTTCCTGCGCCCCTCTACCTCCACCACACAGATGCGGCAGCCGCCGGGACGGTTCTCTACTCCGAGGTTGTCCAGTTTCATATAGCAGAGAGCCGGAATGTCTATCCCCATCTGCTTGGCAGCCTGGAAGATAGTCGTTCCCTTCTCAACCTCGATCTCTCTATTGTCTATTGTAAGTTTAATTGTATCCATCTCAGTTACGATTATTGAACGATTACCGCATTGAATTTACATTTGTCGAAGCATGCGCCGCAGCGTATACACTTCTCCGTGTCGATGACATGCGCCTGCTTGACCTCACCCTTGATCGCTCCGGCGGGACATGCCCGGGCACAGGCCGTGCATCCCTTGCAACGGTCAGGGTCGATAGCGTACACTCTCAGGGCACGGCACTTATGGGCCGGACATCTCTTGTCCACGATGTGGGCCACATACTCATCGTAGAAGTTGTCGAGAGTGGAGAGCACGGGATTGGGCGAGGTCTGTCCGAGACCGCAGAGAGCGGTGTCCTTGATGACCTTGCTGAGGTTCTTGAGGTAATCCAGATCCTCCATCGTACCCTTGCCTTTGGTAATCTTGTCGAGAATCTCCTCCAGACGCTTGTTGCCGATACGGCAGGGAGCGCACTTTCCGCAGGACTCATCGACGGTGAACTGAAGATAGAACTTGGCCACGGAGACCATGCAGTCATCCTCGTCCATGACGATCATACCTCCCGAGCCCATCATCGAGCCGGCGGCGGTAAGGTTGTCGTAATCTATAGGTGTGTCGAGATGTTTCTTGGTCAGACAGCCGCCCGAGGGGCCTCCTGTCTGGACGGCCTTGAACTCCTTGCCGCCCTTGATGCCGCCTCCGATGTCGTAGATGACCTCGCGCAGGGTCGTCCCCATAGGCACCTCGATAAGACCCACGTTGTTGATCTTGCCGGCCAGGGCAAATACCTTGGTACCCTTGGACTTCTCGGTACCGATGGACGCAAACCACTCGGGCCCCTTGAGGAAGATCACGGGGATGTTGGCGAAGGTCTCGACGTTGTTGACATTGGTAGGCTTGCCGAGATAACCGCTCTCCGCCGGGAAAGGAGGCTTCACTGTAGGCTCGCCCCTCTTGCCCTCCATGGAGTGAATCAGGGCTGTCTCCTCACCGCAGACGAACGCACCGGCTCCATAGCGTATCTCGATGTCGAAATTGAATCCCGAGCCGAGGATGTCGTCTCCGAGCAGACCGTAGTCGCGGGCCTGCCTCATGGCTATCTGGAGACGCTTCACCGCCAGAGGGTACTCGGCGCGGATATACACCAGACCCTTGGATGCACCGATACAGTAACCGCAGATGGCCATGGCCTCGATCACCGAGTTGGGGTCACTCTCCAGGATGGAGCGGTCCATGAACGCTCCGGGGTCACCCTCGTCGGCGTTGCAGACCACGTATTTCTCCGGGCCGGGACTCTTGGAGGCGATCTCCCACTTCAGACCGGTGGGGAATCCTCCGCCGCCGCGTCCTCTCAGGCCGGACTTCTTGACTGTCTCTATGGCCTCCTGGGGAGTACCCTGAAGCACCTTTGCCAGAGCCTCGTATCCGTCACGGGCTATGTATTCGTCTATGTTCTCGGGATTGATGAATCCGCAGTTACGCAAAGCGATACGGAGCTGCTTCTGATAGAAGCCCATATGCTTCGAGTCGCTGATATGCTTTTTGGTGTCGGGATCCTCGTAGAGCAGGCGGGTCACCTTACGGCCCTTTACCACATGCTCCTTGACGATCTCCTCGGCATCCTCAGGCTTCACATTGGTGTAGAATGTATTGTCAGGTATGACCTTGACGATGGGACCCTGCTCGCAGAAACCGAAACAGCCGGTCACCACCACCTGGACATCGTTGTCCATACCGGCGGCGGCTATCTCCTCTCTCAGTCTCTCCACGATTCTCACGCTCTCGGACGCACGGCAGCCCGTACCTCCGCAGCACAGTAAACTCATCTTGTAGTTCGGCATGGCAGACTAGATTTTTTCCTGGATTGTTTGATAATTGACCGGAAGGATACCGTCGACAAGCTCGCCGTGAAGCACATACTTGTCAATGATCTCCATGGCCTTGTCGGCATTGACATGGCCGAATACGACCGGATCCTCTCCGGGACGCTTTACCTCGATAGTCGGCTCGGCATAGCAGTAACCCATGCATCCGCCCTGTGTTACGATTACGGGTAGTTTTTCTCTCTCAACCCGCTCTATGATGGAATTCATCACGGCACGCGCTCCTGCGGCGATACCGCATGTGGCCATGGCTACGCGGATCTGGACCAGTTTGTCGGGATTGTTGCTCTTCTCCCGGATGTCCATCTCGCTCTCGAGTCTGGCCTTCATTTGACGAAGTTCGTCAAGAGACTTAATCTTACTCATAAGGTTCGGTTAATATTATAATGTAGTGTTGATTATGCAAATTTTATGAAAATATTTAACAATTCCTAATCTCCCGCATATTATCTTTAATCATTTCTTCCAAATTTCTAATAATTGTTAAATCTTTCAAAGCATCGTCGCCGAGGATTTCCCTGACATCCACCGTGTCGAAGAGATACTCCTCTCCGTTGTAGCGGTACGTGAAAAGAAAATCCAGAGCCGGGTTGGAGGAGACCAGCAGCATCAGGGCGTTGGCCACATCCCCGAGAGGAGGCCGGTCTATGTTGGAATATCCGAATACGGCCGTCACCTCCGTGCCCTTTCCCGGCTCCGACTCTATCCGCACGTCTCCCCCGCTCTGCCTGGCGGAGTCCATCAGCAGAGGTATGCCCATGCCGACTTTCCGGGTAGTGCGGGAAGTGAAGAAGGGATCGGACAGACGGCTGACCTGTTCCGGAGTCATCCCCTTGCCGTTGTCGCCGATCACGATGGTCAGCAGGTCGGCCCCGGGAGCCTCGTCCACGGTCAGTGTCACCCGGGTCGCCCCGGCGCTTATCGAATTCTGGACTATGTCCAGTATGTGCATTGACAGGTCGTTCATACAGGTGTCGGTTTATTGAAGTGAGACGCTCCGGCCGTCCTCCCCATGAAGAGCCTTGCGGATCTCAGCGAAGGAACGGCAGGGCATATTGAAATATGTGACGGCACGGCAGTAGTCTTCGGGGTAATGGGCATCCGACGAGCGGATAAATGACGGACTGAGCTTCCGCAGGTAGCGGTTGCGCTCCAGCAGCTGCTCCAGGTCGCAGCGGACGGAAATCTCCAGGGCATCGTACTGCAGGTCCGGAGGGATGAAGCCCAGCTGCGAGATAACCGAGTTCTGCTGCTTGTCAATATGGGCCGGGATAAACAATCCCCCTATGGACGAGACAAATGCCGCCACCTCGTCTATGCCTTTGTCCAGAGCCGATATCAGAAGATACGGAGCTTCGTAGATTACTTCCTCGTCAGCATTGACAGCCAGCTGATACCCGAACATCTCCTCGTCGTTCGGAACCTGAGGCAGATTGTCGTCCAGGAACCGCTGCAGGGCGTCCAGGCTCTCCTCCGAATCGGCGAATGCCAGACAGTGCGCCTCCTCCCTGGTGGTTATCTCCGCACCGCAGAGGATATACGGCTCACCGTCTCCGACCATTCGGCGTATCTCCCTGGCCTGGACCGTAGTATTATGGTCGGTGATACCTATTATATCATAGCCTTTTCTCAGGGCCGTCTCCACTATAAACGAGGGCACCATCCCGATATCCCCGCAGGGAGACAGGAAGGTATGCGTGTGAAGATCAGCCCTGAACCGGTTCATCGGCTCAGGGGTTGAGAAGGTTGTATATCCTGCCGGCCAGTTCGAAAGTCTGCTCGCCGGAGCCTAGAATCGGGATGCCTTCCTCGTCGGACACCTCCTTCGCATCGTCCTCG
Organism: uncultured Bacteroidales bacterium; assembly: GCA_949297365.1. GTDB lineage: Bacteria > Bacteroidota > Bacteroidia > Bacteroidales > UBA932 > Coprenecus. The sequence goes on from CASFSL010000021.1 coordinate 69,231, forward strand.
GGCTCAAATCCCTTGACGATAATCACCGCCGCCAGTTCCTTGAGAGTGGCGATGGCCATCACGTTCTTGTGAGTCTGGAGAGTCACCCATACGGAGCCGTCCTTGGCGAAGCCCATCACGTCCGACAGCAGATCGGACACATATCCCCCGGACACCTCCCTGTCCAGGCCTTCCGCCCCGGAAAACACCTTGAGATTCAATTTTTCAGCTATTTCTCTTACTGTCATGATTGTATACTGTTAATTATCTTTTTCCTTATTGACAAACCTGTCTTTTCCCCACACTTTCTCCATCAGGTCTATGGCCTCACCCACCAGCAGCGAGCCCTCCTTCTCGAAGCGGGCCTGCATGAAGATGCAGTTGTTGAGCGATGCGTCGTCCCGCACGATGTCAGCTGCCAGAGCCTCGCAGCTGGGGGCCCCGCAGGCCCCGCAGTCTATGTCCGGCAGTATCTTTCTCAGCATCCGGGCCGCCTCCATCTTCTTGATGGCCACATTGATGTCCTTATCGTACTTGACCATGGAGCGGGGCTCAACCGCATCCATCTTAATAGAAGCGGAACAATACTGCTTGTACTGTCCGGTAAGCGGGTGCGTGTCTTTTGCCGCCGCAGCCTCCGCCCTGAGATTGTCGGCCACCAGGAAGCGGTTGCCCTGCACCAGTATGCCGCCCGCACAAGACTCATCGCAGCCACGGAGTTCCAGATAGTCTATCGGCTCCTCTATCTCCTCATCCTCCAGCTTCTCCAGAAAATCCATCACATTGGTCATCCCGTCTATCGCCAGAGCGCGGCCCTCTACCTGCGATGCCTCGCCTCCGGTCAGCGGCCAGCGCAGTCCCCTGGACGAGATGGCATCATTGACCGCCTCCGTACCTTTGCCCCGCTCGGGATATTTCTTGTTCTTGAAGGCATGCAGTACCCGGTTGTAGACATAATCCATATTGATCACACCGTTGATGGGCGACTCGTATCCACCCACGGGAGACTTCACAGCAGCTATCTTGGCGATGCACGGAGTCAGATAGAACACCCCCAGTTCCGACGGGTCCCCACCGCTGTTCTGCCATTTCTTGACATAATACTGGGCCGTCACTTCTATCGGCGGCAGAAGCAGCATGATGTGGTCGATAAGCGACGGGAAACGTACCTGTATAAGCCGGATGACTGCCGGACAGAACGACGATATCACCGGTTTGGCCGGAGCTTTACGGACATAGGAGTTGATCTCCTCAACCAGCGTGTCGGCACTCTGCTCCACGGTGCATATCTCCGAGAAACCCATATCGCCCAGGATATCGTTGATGACCACGGGCGGGACTTTCTTCTCAAACTGGGCATAAAATACGGCCGGGACTAGCAGCACCCGGTATTTATAGGAGAGGATATCGTCCAGGTCGTCATCCACTACCCTGATCGCCCTGCTGGGGCAGACCCTGAAACACCGGCCGCAGTCGATACACCATTCAGCGTACAGGAGCGCCTTGCCGCCGGAGACTCTCAGCGCCTCGGTCGGACACACCTTTATACAATGCGAGCAGCCGATACAGAAATCATCCTGTATCTCCAGGGCCTTATGAAAAGTATCGTGTTCCATATCCGGGATGTTAAAACTTTATGTAAATATAGAGCGTGGTGCCCTTCCCGACTTCCGTCTCTATCCTCAGGCTGTCCGCATTCTCCTTTATGTTCGGCAGTCCCATGCCGGCCCCGAACCCCATCTCCCGGACTTCCTTCGAAGCCGTCGAGAATCCTTTCTGCATAGCCTTCTCCACATCAGGTATACCCGGCCCTGTATCGGCCAGAACCACATTGATGCCGTCCGGTTCTATGTCCGCCGTTATCCTGCCGCCGTTGGCATGGGCCACTATATTGACCTCGGCCTCGTAGACGGCTATCACCACCCGTTTTACCACGGCCGGAGAGACACCCAGCTGCTTGAGCGCCTTCTTTATCGATGATGAGGCAAAGCCGGCCCGGGTAAAGTCCCCGGCAGCCACGTCGTATTCAAGTCTCATATCAATAAACGGGTTTCAGGCCGGCACTGTACAGTATGCCGGAGGTTTTGAACATCGAATAATCCGTGCGGATCACCACCATGCCGTTCTCGTCGGCCAGATCTATCATCTCGTCCGTCACGGCCTTGCCGCGAACGAAGATGATGTACCTCACGTCGGACATCTCCGCCGTACGGATGGACTGGACATTGGCCAGCCCAGTAACCAGCAGGAAATTATCTATCTTTATGGTAAGTACGTCGCTCATGAGGTCGGACGCGAATGCGTATTCCACAACCTCAGACATACGGTCTTCACCGCACATCACCTCGCCTTGAACAGCGTCTACTATTTCACCTATAGTCATAGTTGTCTCATTTGTTAAATCATGGTCAATAAAAACTCCGGCAAGTTACAAAATTTTCCCCAAACAACCGCATCCCGCCCCTACTGACAGAAAGTTTTTATTTGCCGCAGAGGTGACGGACGGCAGCCTGGGCACAGATACAGCCGAAGACAGCGGGCAGATAAGAGACTGTGCCTACCTGAGACTTCTTGTTGCGCTCGCCCTCCGTGGGGACTATGGCCTCACGCTCCGGCAGCTCCTCGGAGAACACGGCCTGGAAGCCCTTGCTGATGCCGATCTTGCGCAGACGCTTGCGCAGGATGAATGCCAGCGGACAGTTGTACGACTTGGAGATGTCCGCCAGACGGACTTTCGTGGCGTCCAGCTTCGCTCCCGAGCCCATAGAGGACACCAGGGGGATGCCGTTGTGGACGCAGTGGGCGATAAGGGCTATCTTGGGCGAAAGCGTATCTATGGCATCTATAACGAAATCCGGCCTGACGACTGTACAGGCAGATGCCATCTCCTTCAGGGCACTGTCCAGCACAGCAGATATATTGTCTTCGGTAAGGTACTCGGGAACTTTCACGATATGCAGCTCCGGATTGATGTCCAGCAGACGGCCGGCCATGACATCTACTTTCAACTGCCCTTCAGTAGAGTCCAGTGCCAGCAGCTGCCTGTTCTTATTGCTCTCACTGACCCGGTCCGAGTCGATGATGATCATCCGCCCGACTCCGGCACGGGCCGTCATCTCTGCGGCGTATGCTCCCACTCCGCCCAGGCCTGCCACCACCACTGTAGACGAGCGGAGTCTGCCCAAAGCCTCATCTCCCAACAGCAGGGCTGTCCTCTCCTGCCACAAAGGGCGGTACTGCTCCTGCCGGGCATCCGCCACTTCCGCTGCGTTACGACCGTCCTTGATATCCATGTCCAATTCCATTGCCGGCTGCCTCCTGTCTTATCTATTACTTTTCCAGGGACTCACCATCCCGCTCCAGAGCCTTGGCCTCGTCCCAGATGGCATCCATCTCGGCCAGAGTCATATCCTTGAGCGAACGGCCCTGACGTATGGTGTGCTCCTCCAGATAGGTAAAGCGGCGGCGGAACTTGGCGCAGGTCATCTCCAGTGCCGTATCAGGATTCAGGTCATACAGACGGGCGGCATTGACGACAGAGAACAGAAAGTCTCCGAGCTCGCCCTCGGCCCTCTTGACCGACCCGGGATCAGCCTTGTCCATCCGGTCCAGCTCCGTGCGGAACTCCCCGAGTTCCTCGGCCACCTTGTCCCAGACCTGAGAGCGTTCCTCCCAGTCGAATCCCACGGCCCTGGCCTTGTCCTGCATCCGATAGGCCTTCAGGAGCGGCGGCAGCGACACCGGCACTCCCGAGAGCACCCGCTTGTTGCCGTCCTTCTCCTTGGTCTTGAGTTCCTCCCAGTTCTGCACCACCTGGTCCGCCCCGTCCACATGGACCTCTCCGAAGACGTGGGGATGACGGTAGATCAACTTGTCGCACAGGCGGTTGATTACATCCACGATATCAAATTCGCCCTTTTCCGAACCTATCTTAGCATAGAATACTATGTGCAGAAGCACGTCCCCCAGCTCTTTGGAGACTTCCTTGTCGTCTCCGCGCAGGATGGCGTCGCTCAACTCATAGGTCTCCTCTATCGTCTGGGGGCGCAGGGACTCAGTGGTCTGCTTGTGATCCCAGGGACATTTCTCCCTGAGCTCGTCCATAATATCCAGAAGGCGGCCGAAAGCCTCCAGCTTGGCCTGCCTGGAACTCATCTCGTTACTGCTCATCTTTCTTGAAATTTGAGCCGTAAAGATAGGGATTTTAAAGAAAATATCTCCCTCTGCTGAACATTTTAAACATATGCTATATTATGGCATAAGTTTTTGTTATTTTTGTAAAAAATTTCAAAAGCCATGACAAAGGACATTCTGGACAAGTACATCTGGCTGGTGGACACCATTCACCAGGCCGGCCGCATCACCCTGGCCGAGATCAACGAAAAGTGGCACAGATCACCTATCTGCGACGGCTGCGACATCCCGCGGAGGACATTCCACAACTGGAAGAACGCGATTCAGGACACATTTGACATCAACATCGAGTGCGACCGGCGCAGCGGATACCGCTACTACATCGAGCACCCGGAGGACATGACCAACGGAGCCATGCGCACCTGGCTTCTCAATACATTCACGGTAAACAACATCATCAACGAGAGCCGCAGCCTGAGCAGGCGGATTCTCTTCGAGAACGTCCCTTCCGGGCAGAAATACCTGACCTCCATCATCGAGGCCATGCAGAAGAACCTGGAGATCCGGCTGGTACACGAAAGCTACTGGCACGACGGCCCCTCCGCCTACACCGTGCAGCCGTGGTGCCTGAAGATATTCAACCAGAGATGGTATGTCTCAGGTCACTGCCACGAGAGAAACGGATTCAGGACATTTGCCCTTGACAGGATACAGGAGCTGACCGTACTGGACACCGTTTTCGAATACCCCAGGGACTTCAACGCTGAAGAGTACTTCGCCGACTTCTTCGGCATCATCACCTCCTCGGAAATAGGCAAGGAGACTATCCGTATCAAGGCCTACGGCCTGCAAGTCAACTATCTGCGGTCACTGCCGCTGCATCACAGCCAGAAAGAGACCGAGAAAGACCCCGCCGGAGAATGGGCCGTCTTCGAATACCGCCTCCGCCCGGCCACCGACTTCGTCTTCGAGCTGCTCAAGCACGGAAGTCAGCTGGAAGTCCTCTCTCCGCTATGGCTGCGCGAGAGCATAGCCAGCGACATCCGGGAAATGGCCGCCCGGTATAAATAATTTATTTCCTTGGATTTTTTCCTTTTTCAGCGATTTATTTGTTTGGATAATTTCATTTTGCTATTTTTACACACCGAAACAAAACGCTTTTATATGTATTGCAAAAGGCTTATCGACAAATATCTATCGGAATGGGCATCAAGAGATATCCACAAGCCATTGTTGCTTAGAGGCGCCAGACAGGTAGGAAAATCCACGGCCGTTCAGGAACTATCTAAAAAGTTTGAGAATTTTGTCGAGATAAACTTTGAGAAGCAGCCTAAATACAAAGCCCTGTTCAAAGATGACTTGGATGTCAAGCGCATTGTACCACAAATATCCGCCATGCACGGAACATCTATTGAACCAGGTAAAACGCTCTTATTCCTTGATGAGGTTCAGGAATGCCCGCAGGCCATTATGGCTTTACGCTTTTTCAAGGAGGATATGCCTGATCTTCATGTTATTGCTGCCGGTTCTCTCCTTGAGTTTGCATTAAAAGAACTTCCCACATTCGGAGTCGGAAGAATACATTCAATGTTCATGTATCCAATGACTTTTGATGAATTTCTTGAAGCAAATGGTCAGCAGCTGCTCATTGAAGCCCGCAATCAAGCCTCTATAGAAAATCCTCTCCCTGAGCCTTTGCATGACAAATTGGTAGAATTTCTCCGTACCTACATGCTTGTCGGAGGAATGCCTGAATCCGTCAAGACTTGGGTTGAGTATCACGATTATATAAGATGCCAGGAAGTGCAGGATGACATTGTCGTCACATATGAGGATGATTTCCCGAAATACAAGAAAAGTGCAGATCCGGTATTGCTGCGCCAGACATTGCGGAGTGCGGCAGTTCAGGCTACTAAAAAGTTCATATACTCAAAAGTCGGTCCCGGTTATAAGACTGTAGAAGTGAAGAAAGCAGTAGAGCTGCTGGCTCTTGCAGGAATCCTGCATCCCGTAACACATACAGACGCCAATGGTCTGCCTTTGGGCAGCGAGGAAGATAAGTCGTATCAAAAGATGCTGTTACTTGACACAGGACTATTGCTTCGCCTATTGAACATGTCGTTAGGCGATATATCTGAACTGACAACGCAGATTCTGACAGCGAGTGCTGCTGATTTAGTAAATAAAGGACCGATGGCAGAACTGGTGACAGGACTTGAAATGCTGCATAATATGAGTCCGAATATCCGTCACGATCTATACTATTGGGTAAGACATGCAAAAAATTCCCAAGCAGAGGTAGACTATATATCCAGTTATTTGCAGGTAGTTGTTCCTATCGAGGTCAAAGCTGACACACAAGGCGGGATGAAGAGCCTGTGGTCGTTTATGCGTGATAAAAAACTTCATTATGCCATTCGATGCTCAATGGAGAATTTTGGAAAATTCGACTATGTGGATAACGAGGACAATGCCGAAGTAAGGCATGTCCGAATCTGTCCAATGTATGCTGTTTCCAAAATAGAAGATATAAAACAAGGTATTGAAAAATAATATATTCAATTAAAGAACTATGCTTCAGAAAGGAGACAAAGCCCCGTACTTCGAGGGCACGGACCAGGACGGCAACATCATCCGCCTGAGTGATTTTGCAGGACGAAGACTCGTCCTCTACTTCTATCCCAAGGACAGCACCCCCGGCTGCACCGCCGAGGCCTGTGACCTCAGGGACAACTATGAAAGATTCCTCAGCCAGGGCTACGCCGTGGTGGGAGTCAGCAAGGACAGCGTGGCCTCGCACCGGAAATTCATAGAAAAATACTCCCTGCCCTTCCCCCTGATATCCGATCCTGACACGGTCATCCTGCAGGCCTACGAGGCCTGGGGCGAGAAGAAGAACTACGGCAAGGTCAGCATGGGCACCCTGCGCAAGACCTACATCATAGATGAGCAGGGCACCATCACCGACATCATCTCCAAGGTGGACACCAAGAACCACACCGCCCAGATCCTCAAATAACCCCAGCCGCCCCGAAACACTTTTGCAAAAGTGCTACCGCAATAAAAAAGTTCACAATTTTGTGGACCACAAAATTGTGAACTTTCACAATTTTCACTACATTTGTCGGCAAAACAATGATTTATGGAAAAAACATTCGTATTTGGAGTATCTGTAGAAGGCGACAATTTTACCGACAGAACACAGGAGACCAAAAGAATCAGGTCTAACTTTGAGAACGGAGTAAATACGATTCTTATATCACCAAGGCGCATAGGAAAAACGTCCTTGGTCAAAAAAGTATGTTCCTCGATTACAGAGTCCAGCATAAAAACCATTTACATGGACATTTATGACTGCAGGAACGAATACGATTTCTATACCCGCTTCGCCACCTCTGTACTGCAAGGAACCTCGTCAAGAATCGAGCATGCACTGGAGTCTGCCAAGGAATTCCTCGGCAGACTGGCACCGGCAATATCCGTATCCCCCGCCCCTTCACACGAATTCTCAATATCCTTGGGAATAAAGCCAAAGGACATCGAGCCGGAAACTATATTGTCCCTTCCGGAAAAAATAGCCCGGAAAAAGCGAGCGCACATCGTCATCTGCATAGACGAATTCCAACAGATAGGAGAATTCCCAGATTCGCTCACCGTCCAGAAACGCCTGCGCGGCTCATGGCAGCACCAGCAGTCCACCTCATACTGCCTCTTCGGAAGCAAAAAGCATATGATGGAGAACATCTTTCAGAGCAGGCGCATGCCGTTTTACATGTTCGGAGACACATTCTACCTGAAGCCCATTCCGACCTGTGAATGGATTCCGTTCATACAGTCCAGATTCGCCTCAAAGGGGAAATTCATTGCAGCAGAACTTGCCGAAAAGATCTGCAGCACCGTAGACAATCACTCTTCCTACGTCCAGCAGCTCGCCTGGAACGTCCTGCTGCAGACTGACAGCAATGCGACAGAACAAAATCTGAAAGATGCTGTCGAAGAACTCCTAAACCAGTGCTCCTCTCTATTCACCCAGCAGACAGAATCCCTTTCATCCTACCAAATGAATTTCCTCAAGGCAGTCTGCTCCGGCATCCATTCCGGCTTCTGGCACAAGGAAGTCACAGACCGTTTCGACCTCGGCTCCAAATCCAACATCGCCCGTATCCAGAAAAGCTTGACAGACAAAGAACTCATTGATAAAATAGACGGCCGTACCGTCATCGCCGACCCCGTACTCCGCCTCTGGCTCACCTCGCAATATCTATAACTATCAAACACTTTTACAAAATCCTCAGGGCAATGGCGGCGCAGGCCTCGGCGTCGGCCAGGGCGTGGTGGTGCTGCGTGAGGTCGTAGCCGCAGCGGGCTGCAACGGTCTGGAGCTGATGATTCGGTAGCTGCGGCCCGAAAACACGGCGGGAAGCCCTGCAGGTACAATGGAACGCATACTCCGGGTAATCCATGCGGTACATCTGGAACACAGCCCGCAGACAACTCTCGTCGAAAGGACTGTTGTGGGCCACTAACGGCAGCCCTTCTATCAGCGGAGCCACCTTCTCCCACACGTGGGGAAATACCGGCGCACCGGCAGTATCCTCCAAGGCAAGGCCGTGTACCCGGGTATTCCAGTAACTGTAATACTCAGGCTCGGGCCGTATGAGGCTGTAGAAGCGGTCTATTATCTCTCCGCCCCGCACCACGACCACCCCCACGCTGCACACACTGGTACGCTGTTCATTGGCTGTCTCGAAATCTATGGCTGCAAAATCTTTCATGGGCTCAAATATAAAGATAAAGGCCGTTGCGCAGGCAGTCGCAGAACACTATCTTGCCGCCGCCCGGGCCGGTACGCTCGGTCACCTCCTCCACCCGGCTGTGCCCGACTATCTGGGTGAAGCCGTGCAGCGGATCTTCCAGCTCGCTTTTATCTGCCCAGAATATGCCCCCTGTATCACCGCGATGACCACCACGGGCATAGCCGACACGAAGCAACGCCGGGACCTGGTCTGCCGCCGGATTATTGAGTTGTTCCACAATAGACCGCGAAGCATCTCCACGAAAATCATTATCGAACCACTCCTGCGACACCCCGGCATGGGTAAACAGATATTCTCCGTCCTGAAACGCATACTGGAACAGGGCAATATTATTCAGGAACATCCATGAGGCCGCCTCCGCTATCTCCATATCAAAGCGAGTACCGACACAAGCCTCATCACAGAAATAGTGCAGGTCGTGATTTCCCAACAGCAACACCACATCCTCCGGTCTGTCCCGCTTCAACTGCATGATCGCCCGAAGATTGTCCAAAAGTTTTCCCTTATGGACATACCCGTACGGATCCAGATAGTCCCCGAGAAAGACCACCCTGCACTCCGGATGCGCCTCCACTACATCCCGCCACAGGTCCAGCCCGTGCACGTCGCCTATCGCTATAGTCGCCTTTTCCATATTTCAAAAATAGTAAATTCTTTACCATTCTGCACCCTACCATGCAGTATTTTAACCAAAGCACTGACAATGTGATACTTAGTAATTAATAGCAAAAGTATCTTCTTAGGAAATGATTATCCGCAAAGATACCCCTAGGACAGTCAAGGAGAATGTATGCCCGCACATTCCGTAAATGCACCGGTGCAAGATGTCGCAGGTGACGGGGTAGCGTGGAGGCACTCCAGTGTCTGCCGAGACCTGTCCTCTGTCGCTTTTTGAAAGTTCTTGATAACTAGGCGAATGTAAAACAGTGCGGAGGATAGGGGTGGCGGATTCCGGACATTTTGACGGTTTTCGGTCACCCCTATCCTCGGGCCTGTTCGCATATATACCTGAGCACTAGCGATTTGTCGTTACTTTGTGCAGGATAGGTGTCTCGGATACGGCCATGGACCTGGATGAAAGCCGCCGGGAAAGGCCGGGAGTCCCTACCCGGCGGCCCTTCCCCAGCCTTGAGCCTAGGGCCTGGCAGAGGAGGAACAGCTATAAGGGGCATTTTTGCGGATAATCATTCTTAGGAATAAAAACATACTCCTTGCTACCTATGCGGAGCTGCTTGGCTTCACAGCCTAAAAGTTTTGCCGCATTTTGTAAATCACTCAGACTCAAATAAGTCTGGACATTGCCATTTGGAAAATTAAAGTGTACATAGTGCTTTGTCTTGTGCCCAACCTTTCGGAAGGGCCGGTTAATAAATCGGTACTTTCAGGCTGCAATATTACCGCTGACTTATGCCGAAACACAGCACAGGCAAAATTTGGATTTACTATGAATTATTTATTACTTTGTAGTAAATGATTAAACTTATTTTACCATGAATAATACCACAGTAAAAGATGATATATTTTGGATTAACTTTGCCGAAGAACTGTCAAAAATTAGAGAAAAAGAACGCCAGAAATTACCATATAATTTCAATCTTATTGACGAGCTTCACGCTAACGAGAATGCACACACCCGTATTCTACTTAAATTATTAAACTACAATATTTCAGAGGAATATGCATTTTTAAAATCCTTCCTCTTCATGATGTGTGAACATAATCCGAACTTGACATTTCCCATCACTAGCGTACATAAACCTTCGATAGATTTCAATAAGGAGAACATCGATGGACTCATTGAAGAACCATCCAAAGATTACGCTATTATTATTGAGAATAAAATAAATTGGGCCACAGATCAGGAGCTGCAACTTGTCAGATATTTTAACACTGTGAAGCGACACGGAATTCCAGACCGCAACATATTTGTAATTTACTTGACACTGGATGGCTCAAAAAAAGTTTCTTCTAACAGTTTGCCTAATTCACTAAGCGATGAACTTAAAAACGGCAACCGTTTTATAGAAATGAATTATAGGGATGATATACTGCCTTGGCTAAAACACACTATTCTTCCTGAAATAAAAATAAAAGAGCATCTAATAGAAAGCGGCATTAGGCAATACATTGATTATCTTGAAGGACGGCTTTGTTTAAGGAAATCAGAAGAACCAATAAAAATTATCATGAATAAAACCATTAACGAAAAATTACTCCAAGGCAAAACTGCTTGTGAGCAATGGCAAATACTGAATAACTGCACAAAAAATCTTGAGAATCTTATACAAGATTTTCGTAATGTATCTGAGGAGATAACAAAGCCCGTAATTGACAGTTGGGACACTATTACCAAGAATTCTTTCAGCGACACACCGACAAACAATCAGATTCAAGAAAACAGTGGATATTATCAAATATTCCTTAATGGTATTGATCGGAATATCCATTTTGAATGGTATCCTATATCTAAAAACTATCTTTTTAATCAATCCCATTACCGCATGGCGCTGCATGTTGAAGGAGATTCAAATAATTTAAACATGCTGAAATTGGCTAGAATAGATGAATTGCGTAATAAAGCAGAAGAATACGAATTCTTTCTTCCTTTTGACGAGGGAAGAGGTGTTGACGCTATCTTTAAGGAATACTCAACCCCAAACAATACACCCTTTGCTGCACTCAACGAACTTGATAGACTAACTTTTTTAAGAGAATGCTACGATGAAGTAAACGCACTTAAAGAAATTATTGAAAATACTTTTCATAAATTCGACGGAGAAAATAATATCATTAACGAGCTCTGCCGTTCACTGCCAGAACTCACAAGTTATCAATGGCATAAGTGGCCAGACCATGACTGCGCATGGGATCTTGTTACAGACTTTAATAAAGAAACACACCAAATAGGAATCGAAGGTTCTTTTGCTGTCAACACCGACAGCAAAATTGAATTCAGAAGCTATATTACCGTATGGCAAGCATATAACTGGGACATCTATGAAAAATTATTAAAAGAAAGATATCCCAATCAACACATAGACAAGAAAGGCAAAAGAGTTTATTTACATTTACCCGTAATCTCAATTGGCGATGATTTAACATCCTGGAGCGAGAAAAAAGAGCGTGTTGTCAATCATTTAAAAGAGACTTTTGAATACATGGAACAGCTCACTTCTGAAATTGGTAGATAGTCCGATATTACTAAAAACTGAGAGAGGATTTTTATCATGACACAATACGGTGAATCCTCTCTTTACTTTATATTGTTTATAAATTATTCCACCAAGTCGTTATAGCAGAATATATTGGATGTGCTACGGGAACTTTGGACCGCTTGCTGCCTTGCGTATGAATCAAAAACTTACGCCGAAACCGCCGTTTTTCAACAGCCGGTCGTAGAGGACAATGCTTCCGGCCACCGACACGTTGAGAGAGAACTCTCCGGGAATCTGCACCACATCCGCACAATGCTCCAGTGCCTCCTGCGACAGGCCGTCCGTTTCCGAACCGAGCAGATATACCGCACGCTCCGGATGCCTGTATCCGGCGAGCGGGACACTGCGCTCATCCAATTCAATGCCCACTAATCGCGCATCCTTGGGTAGCGAACTATAAAATTGCCCGAAACTCTCATACTCAAACAGAGGGACATGCCTCCAACTCTTCAACGTATCTGTCGCTACCGGTTTATAATGACCTATCACAAACATGAAATCGGCCTTCATGATATGGGCCGTCCGCCACAATGTTCCGACATTCTTAGCCGTGCGCGGATACTCGATACCGATACCGAAAAAGCCCCGTCCGCACTGCGGCACTACAACATTAGGATATTGTTCCATAATTTTTAATTTTTCGCAAATGTCTCTCTTGGTTGTGCCGCAACACAGCACAACACGCAATAATAAAATTCCCCGTTCCCACCCTCGTACCATAAGCAGTCAGTATATGGTGATAAATCTTAAAACGGCATCGTCGGCCATGCGTCTTGCATCTATGCCACCGGTTAGGGTGATAATGCTGGAATGACGATTGAACGGCACTGCTCCCGGTTCCAGCCGGTAGCTCCTTTACCCCATGTTCTTTTCCGTTTGCAAGGTCTCCCTGCTACAGAATTATACTCGCCCTGAAAATGATACTACTCCTTATAGTTTAAGTCAATGGTTCAAGCTCGAACATCCAGTTGCTTTCCTGAATCTTCAAATCCACTTTCCGCAACTCGGCTGAAAGACTGTCTATCTTCTTTCTCA
>CASFSL010000022.1 GCA_949297365.1 uncultured Bacteroidales bacterium
CCATATCACCTCAGCCATGGCAGAGCCCTCCTCACCGCCTCGTCGGCCTCTTCGGCCGTCATCACTTCTCCTCTCTGAATCTGCTGCTCTGATATTGCGATACGTTCCATGAGACGCTCTCTTGTGCTGTTTTCCCTCATGAACGCTTCCATGCGCCGAGATAAATCCTTTCGGGCCGCCGTGTCTCCGGTTTCATGTATCCGGTTACTCTCAGCGATAAAATCGTCCAGCTGCTTCCTCCACGCAGCGGCTGACTCCTCGATGGACTGGTTTACACCGTAAGGCTGTGAGACACCCTTACGTGTGTTTGACCTCCTGCTCTGACGGGCATACGTAATTTCGGGCTCGCCTATTGAGTCAGTGCCGTTTGCTTTCCACTCTGCTACATGCCGATTTTCCATATACATGAGATTTGGTACAAAACTATGAATTTTATCTGGAACAGTTATGTCCCAAACGTAAAAACTTCACCTCCTTATCGCGTCTATCACTCTTTCCACATCCTCCGCGCCCAGTTCATGGTGCATGGGCAGGCAGATGACCTGCTCCGCGATGCGGTGCGCCACCGGCAGGTTCTCCCTCGTGGCGGACTCCAGGCCCCTGTACGTCGAGAACTCGCTGATGAGGGGATAGAAGTATCTGCGGCCGTAGATGTTCCTGGATTTCAGTTTCTCGTATAGCTCGTCCCTCGTCATGCCGTACTGCTCCGCATCCACGAAGATGGGGAAATAGGAGTAGTTGTGCCTTACGCCCGGCATGTCTTCGAAGTACGTTATGCCGGGGATGTCCCGCAGGCCCTCGCGGTAAGTGATGGCCACTTTGTGTCTTGCCTCGATGGCATCGTCCACATGCTTGAGGTTGATCAGTCCCACTGCGGAGCGCACTTCGTCCATCTTCCCGTTGATGCCCGGGGCTACGACGGTGGTCTCTCCGGCGAACCCGAAGTTCTTCAGATAGTCTATCCGTTGCTTGGTCTTCTCGTCGTGCATCACAAGTGCCCCGCCCTCGATGGTGTTGTACACCTTCGTGGCGTGGAAGCTGAGCGTGGACATGTCTCCCTCGTTGAGGATGCCGCGGCCGTCTACCTCCACTCCGAAGGCGTGCGCTGCATCGTAGATGACCTTAAGGCCGTACTTGTCAGCTATTTCTTGTATCCGCTTGGTATCGCACGGCTTGCCGTAGCAGTGTACCGGCATGATTGCCGTGGTCCGAGGGGTGATGGCCGCCTCGATGCAGTCTGGGTTGATGCCGCAGTTTGACGGGTCGATGTCCACGAACACCGGCTTGATGCCGTTCCACCAGATAGAGTGGGTGGTGGCCACGAAGCTGAACGGGGTAGTTATCACCTCACCGGTTATGCGCAGGGCCTGGAGGGCCGTTATCAGCGGCAGCGTGCCGTTTGTGAAGAGGCTGATGTAGGGCACTTTCAGGTACTCGCACAGGGCGGCCTCCAGTTCCTTGTGGTAATGTCCGTTGTTGGTTATCCACTTGCGGGACCAGATGTCCTGCAGGTATGCGTCGAGTTCGTCCAGCTCCGGGAGGAGCGGGGACGTGACTGTGATCTGAGTATTGTCCATCTTTTTATTTCTTGTTTCGTCTGAGGAATCCGAGTGCGGTGTCCTTGATCTCAGCATATTCCGGCAGCCAGAAAGCCTCGCAGAGGCCTATGGCGACAACGGCTCCGGCGCACAGCTGCACGAGCAGCATCCATATAGGACGCAGGTCCAGCAGGGAGATGGGAAACACGCATGCGGCCATCACGGCGGCTACGCCGAAAGACGGCAGGATGTCCCTTATCTGGGCCTTTATCGGGTAGCCTATGAGGGTGCCGGAATATCTGGCGTTGAGGAAATACGCGATGATGCTTGTGACCAGCGAGCCCCACAGCATCCAGTCGATGCCGATGAATATTCCCAGCAGCAGCGGTCCGACGGCTATTATCTTCTTCACTATCTCCAGCTTCAGGAACAGGTCCGACCGGCCCTGAACCTGAAGCATGTTCAGATTGATTGCGTGAAGCGGATACAGTGACGCGGCGAAGCAGATTATCTGCAGGTAGTGCGCCGCCTCCTTCCACTGGGGGCCTATGAGCACCGTAAGCAGGGACTCCGCCACCGCCGACAGCCC